>NZ_OY762899.1:3810588-4445687 GCF_963666545.1 uncultured Bacteroides sp.
TGTGTGTTAGTGGAATATGCTGTTTGTTCGTTTTGTGCTCTTATTTTCTTTACTATGCTATCATAATGTCAAAAATGAATCTTCATATTTTCAATCCGGATAATGATTTGGCTCTGGCCAATGGCGACGAGAATTACATGCCGCCTGCTTCGGCCAGGCAAATGACGGCCGACCTTGCTTTGCTCCCTGTATGGTATGCTGTTTCCGATGGCAACGTATTGGCTTCATCGGCTTATAACCTTACCTTTCTAAATGAAATGCGAGCGCTTTTTTCGTTACCTGCCAACTTGATTACTGAACCGGAAGTAGTTGCAGGGGTAAACATACAACCGATACCTTGGGGATGGAATGCAGCTTTGCGTAAACGGCTTTTGCTGTTGGGTGTGGAAGAAGTAGTAATGCCTGCACCGGAGCAGTTGGGCAGGTTGACGCAGCTGTCTCATCGTTCCACAGCAGTAGAACTATTACCAAAACTTCAGTTGAATGACGGTTTTTGCGGGGAGTCCGCTTACCTGACAGCTTTAGATGTGATGAAGGTGTTTGTGGAAAATCATCCTGAAAGTATGCTTAAAGCCCCATTATCCGGTAGCGGTAAAGGATTAAACCGCTGCAAAGGGACTTTTACTCCGGCCATTAGTGGTTGGTGCGCTCGTGTGGCTGAGCGGCAGGGTGGGGTAGTAGCCGAACCTTTGTATGAGAAAGCTGAAGATTTTGCAATGGAGTTCTTTGCTGATGGAGGGGGTTGTGTTTCCTTTGCGGGTTACTCTCTTTTTCGCACGGGTAGCGGAGGTGCTTACGAAGGCAATGATTTATTATCCGATGAAGCGATAGAGGAACGTCTGACCCGATATATTCCACTGCCCGATTTGCGTCAATTGCGAGTCTGTTTGCAAAAGGAAATCTCTCAAATAGTCGGTGCGGACTATAACGGCTATCTGGGTGTGGATATGATGGTTTGTGTCTTTGGTGATGCCCCCCGATATCGCCTTCATCCATGCGTGGAGATAAACCTGCGCATGAATATGGGGTTAGTGGCTCGGATGTTTTATGATCGATATGTGCAGTCGGAGGCTATAGGCATATTCCGCATTGAATATTCAGCTACTGCAGGAGAAGCCTTGCGTAAACATCAAGAACGTACACGGCAATATCCTCTGCAAGTTACCGGCTGGCGCATAGCGTCAGGTTATCTGCCATTGACTCCCGTTACCGGAAAGACTCATTATTCTGCCTGGGTTTTGGTGGAATAAAAGGATTAAGGGTGATCCAATTGTACAGCTTTGCTCTCGTTGCCATAACGGTCTACAGCCGACACTGCAAAATAATCTTTTGCTGCCCAAGGGTGAAGTGGGGCATACGTGAAGTTGTTGCCCCGCACATGCTGATCGATAATATTCTCAGCTTGACTGGTATCCACCGGATAAATGTCGGAAGCATAAACCACATAGTACGGCTCGTTGCGTTTGTCATTGTCCTGAGAGGCTACCCAATTTAGTCTCGTATATCCACCTTCATATTTTACGGTGAGTTCTTTGGGAGTTGTTGGTGGCACGTTGTCCAGCCATGGCATGGCCGGCTGCAAAGCCGGAGTTGAATAATAGGCTTCAGTGAGCTCGTCATACAATCCCTGAATATTTTCTATCAGATACTTCACACGGTAGTGCCCTTGTCCCGCCAGTCCGTTGGCTCTCACAAAGTTTATTTGTCGCTCCACTTCGTCCCGCTTCCAGTTGCCTTCAGAAGGACTTAGAAAATAGATGCCCAGTCCGGGAATGATCTGTCTGCCGTTACTATGTTCCTGCCAGTCGAGCGCAAAAGGATAAAAGCTGTTGCCTCTAAAGTACATCATCGGGTAAATCTGATCTTGTATTCCCTCTTCCAGCCAACCTTGCGCATCTTGATACACGGTGTAGAAAGCATTAAAGCCGCGAGAGGAGTAGCGAGATGTGTCACGGAACTTACCTACCGGACAACTACTTACTTTCACCCATGGTTTTTGGGCTTTTACACCTTTATATATATAGCGCACAATATCCGTCAGGTTGTCCCGCCTCCATTGAGCAATGTTTCTGCCTTTTCCGTACAGGCGAAATTCCTTGTTGTCGGGGAAGAGTGGAGCATTCTCCGGATAACGGAGGTAGTCAAAATGCACCCCGTCTATGTCGTATCGGGTGATCATCTCATTGACCAACTTCATCAGATACTCTTTAGTGCCCGGATTACCCGGATTCAAGAACCATTCTGTTTTATAAGGTACGCAGATACTTCTATTCTGTACCGTTACCGATTTATTGCCCAACGCCGCCACATGCTTTTTGTTTCCCAACGGTATGCTAACGATCCAGGCATGGCACTCCATTCCTCTCTTGTGGCACTCCTCCACGGCAAAAGCCAATGGGTCGTATCCGGGATCTCTTCCTGTCTGCCCGGTCAGGATAGAATTGAACGGTTCAATCTCCGAGGCATAAAGCACGTCTCCGCGGGTGCGGGCCTGAAAAAGTACAGTATTGAAATTGGCCGCTTTCAGCTTATCGAGAATAGCAACTAATTCTGTTTGTTGGCGACGGATGCCTTCCGGACTAGTTGCTTTGGCCTGAGGCCAGTCTAATCCGTAAACAGCCGTGACCCAAGCTGCCCGAACTTCATATTTCGGATTCGCTTTGAGCGGAATCAAACACAGTATAAACAGTATAAACAGTATAAATAGTAGAGAAAGTATATAGCGATGCATGAGCTTATCGTTCTTTTAATTTTTGCAAAGGTAGCAAAAGTGTTGGTATTGTTGTGTCGTTTCGGGAGATTATACTACATTTGTGACAGTTAAAACACCACGTCATGATTACGTTTACTATTTGCCTATTGACCCTTATCGCCGGATATTTCATCTATGGACGCATCGTAGAACGCATGTTTGCACCTGATGATCGACCGACTCCTGCCATGACCCAAGCCGATGGCGTTGATTTTATTCCATTGCCTACATGGAAGATCTTTATGATACAGTTTCTCAATATAGCCGGACTAGGTCCTATCTTCGGAGCTATTATGGGAGCAAAGTTTGGCACTGCTT
The DNA here is from genome assembly GCF_963666545.1 of uncultured Bacteroides sp. Taxonomy (NCBI): domain Bacteria; kingdom Pseudomonadati; phylum Bacteroidota; class Bacteroidia; order Bacteroidales; family Bacteroidaceae; genus Bacteroides; species uncultured Bacteroides sp. The sequence goes on from NZ_OY762899.1 coordinate 3,813,659, forward strand.
CCTATCTTTGGATTGTACTTGGAAGTATTTTTGCCGGAGCTACGCACGACTATCTTGCCGGTATGCTCTCGTTGAGGCACAATGGCGAGAGCCTTCCCGAAATTATAGGACGCTATTTGGGGTTGCCTACCAAACAAGTTATGCGTGGTTTCACTGTTATTCTCATGATTTTAGTCGGCTCCGTATTTGTAGCAGGCCCTGCAGGTCTTTTAGCTAAGTTGACGCCCGAATCTTTGGATACTACATTTTGGATTATCGTTGTTTTCATTTATTATATATTGGCTACTTTGTTACCTATTGATAAGATTATAGGCAAGATATATCCGGTGTTTGCTGTCGCCTTGTTATTTATGGCTGTAGGCATTCTTGTTATGCTTTATGTGCATCATCCGGCATTACCCGAATTCTGGGATGGATTGCAGAACACTCACCCTAATGCAAAGGCGTTGCCTATTTTTCCTATCATGTTTGTGAGTATTGCTTGTGGCGCCATCTCCGGTTTTCATGCCACACAAAGTCCGTTGATGGCTAGATGTATGAAGAGTGAGCGCTATGGTCGCCCTGTATTCTATGGAGCAATGATTACTGAAGGAATCGTTGCCTTAATCTGGGCTGCTGCCGCTACTTACTTTTTTCACGAACACGGTATGGGTGAAACAAACGCATCCGTCATTGTCGATGCCATTACCAAAGGTTGGTTGGGCAACGTGGGAGGTCTTTTGGCTATTTTAGGTGTTATTGCCGCTCCTATTACTTCGGGTGATACAGCCTTTCGTTCCGCCCGTCTCATTGTAGCCGACTTTCTGGGTTTGGATCAAAAAAGCATAAGTCGTCGTTTGTACATTTGTGTACCGATGTTTATTCTTGCCATAGGTTTACTACTTTACAGTCTTCGAGATAAAGACGGATTCGATACTATTTGGCGCTACTTTGCATGGGCCAATCAGACACTTTCCGTATTTACACTTTGGGCAGTCACCGTATTTCTGGTGCGGGCAAAGAAATTGTATTGGCTTACGCTTCTTCCTGCCTTGTTTATGACGGCTGTTTGCTCTACTTATATTAGTATTGCACCCGAAGGATTGGGACTTTCGCAAAATATCTCTTTCTTTGTAGGAGCTACCTGCACGCTGTTAGGTGTCGTATGGTTCGTTACTTGGAAAAAACGTTTGCTTAAGCATGGATAATTTGAATAACATATAATAGAAAATTGCATGAAGAAACTGAATAAATCAACATGGATAGCGATTGCTTTCCTTATTTATGTGACCGCAACAGGCATCTACCTATTGCCTCGGAACAATGAAATTAGTAATAGCGAGAAGTTTCTAACTCTTGGTGGGGGGTACATTGTTGTGCTTGCCCTCTGGCTGATGCTCAGAAAGAAAGAGAAACGCCAGAAACTTCGTCGTGAAGAAGAAAATAATGATAAAAAAACAAACGAATGAAGAAATCAGCATTGATTATTTGCCTGTTGCTTGCTTCCTTAGGTGCACAGGCCCAATTTGAAGAAGGGAAATGGATCATCAACACCTCCATGACAGGCATGGACTTTTCTTATAGTGATAGTGATAAAGGTCATCTAGGCTTTTTAGCTCAAGGAGGAACTTTTTTGCAAGATAACATCGCTCTTTTAGTTACTTTGGGTGCCGATTGGAGTGATGCAAAAGACACTTATACGCTAGGTGCCGGTGGTCGTTACTATTTTGATCAGACAGGCGTTTACCTAGGCGGCGGACTTAAAATGAAGCGTTGGTATCTTAACGATGAAGGCCATGCCAGTGACTATGCACTAGGTCTGGAAGCCGGATATGCTTATTTTCTATCGAGAACAGTTACGATAGAACCAGCAGTTTATTACGACCTGTCCATGAAGAACGGGGATAATTCTAAGATTGGATTTAAAATAGGCTTTGGATTTTATTTCTAAGTCTTATTAAAAAGGTATATAGAAAGCGCTGAAGTTCATGAGATTGAGCTCAGCGCTTTTTTTTTGTGCAACTAGTTGAACTTTCGAGGATGCTCAGACTTGTTTGATAGACAGCCGTAGTGTGAAGACTTCCCGCAATGGGGCGTGGTATAGATGTAGAAAAGAAATGTAGGTATAATTTATACTTCTAGTCAAAACTTTCTCGACAATACTTCTTTTCGTATAGACTTGCATGTCACGTATTAAATCAACCAATACACTTCTAGTATTAAGACTTCCCTTTGCGGAGGCTTGGTGGAGTTTTCGTTTTCCTTCGTCGAGCGTTCAATCAGCTACAAAAATAATTTTCATCTTCAATATTTTATTCTAATTAATTGTTTTGTTAAATACTATTCGTATTTTTGTCAATCGATACTCAATACACTATTTGGTGTTGATCCTTCTTATAAATATGTAAGTGAATTTATTTATAATGAAAGGGATCGTTGTTTTGAACCAAAATGGATTAAAGAATCGTAATGTATTTAAGATGGATAATGTTGAAATTGAGGTTACTACAATTCATTCTGTAAAGGGAGGAACTCATATATCTACATTATATCTTGAAACTAATTATCAGGGTGAGCATGAAGGATCAAGGATTATTGAACAATTAATAAAGAATCCTTATGTTTCACCAAGTAAAGCTAAAGATACATATAGAAAAGAAACTTTGAAGATGCTATACGTAGGCCAGTGTATATGTTGTGTATTGCAATTCATAGAGATAGATTTAACCTTAGGTCACAATAAATTATAAATTGTGGTTTATGGGAAATTATAAATTTGTAAATACTTAAATTTAAATATATGCCAAGACAAGAATTTATTGATTTAGTTTCTGAAATTAAAAAAACTGGAAAATCAAGAAAAATGACTAAAAGAGATTTTATTTGGTTATTTGATTGGTGTGAGAAAAGAACAAGTGGAAATGTATGGAGAATAAATGAATTTCTTCAAAAAGAAAAATTAGTTGTAGAACCAAATTATCAAAATGGTTGGATTGATGAAGAAATTACATTAAAAGAGAAAGATAAAGCAAGAATAAAAACTCCAACTGATGTAAATTCAGATGAAGGATTTGATCCAATAACACGGTTGTCAATACTTGAGGCTGCATCGAAAACTCCAATCTCAATTACGAAAGAGTCAAATTTGGAAAAAGCTTACCACTTGATGTGGCAAAATCACATTTCGCAATTACCAGTGATGAATAACGATAGAGAGGTTTTAGGAGTTATCAGCTGGAAATCAATAGCAAAAGGAATGATTGCAAAGAAAGAATCTGTTTGTGTTAAGGACTATATGACAAATGAATATAAAATATTAAAAGAAGATACACCACTTTTTGACGCGATTAAAGAAGTAATGCAATCAAAAATTGTATTTGTGTTAAATAAGGAAAATAAAATAAAAGGTCCAGTTACTACAGCTGATTTAAATATTCAATTTATTGAATTAATAGAACCATATATTTTATTGGAACAAATAGAAAATTATATCCGAATGATTTTACATAACAAATTAATTCTAGAAGAAGTTTTAGAACTAATAAAAACTGATGATTGCAAAAAAATAGCATCAATTAGTGATTTGACTTTTGGAGGATATCTAGTTTTATTTAGTAATGACGGTATGTGGAAGCAATTAAATTTACCCTTTGATAAAGCCTATTTTGTAAATGATCTTGATAAAATAAGAAAAATAAGAAATGATGTAATGCACTTTTCACCAGATAAAACGTCTAAGGAAGATCTTAATATTTTGAGAAATACATCATCTTTTCTAATGGATTATCTGAAAAATAGTAAATAAATTGAACATAGAAGAAAGAAAGCGGAATTTTGATTTGCAAGTTATTTGGAATGTTATATTCTGTATGATGTCTTACTTCAGTATCTCTTTCAAAAAAAAGAGTTTCGGGCATATCTCTTTTGTTCTTTTATTTACAAGTAGCCTTTCTCAAACATAACTTCCGACTTCAGCGTGTAGAATGTCCGACTTCAGCGTGTTGAAAACGTGCATTCAACACGCTGAAGTCGGACATTCTACAAACCCTTCTCACAAGGCTTGTGGGCGGCTTTCTGAAAAACAGACAAAAGAGAACTTAAATAAATATCTCTGTCTTAAATGCAACAACGGCATCTCCTTTGATTTGAATGGTTTTTGGGGTGTCGTTATCAATCTCTACGTAAACAGTCATGCAACCTAATCGATTGATCGCTTCACCTTGGCAGGCATTAAAACAAAAATTATTATGTTGCGGAGCTACAATTTTATTTTGAATGAAATAACCTCCCAACGGACCATTTGCATTGCCGGTTACAGGATCTTCGTTTATGCCTATGGCAGGGGCAAACATTCTGCCGTAGGTTAGGATGTCTTTATTGCCAGAATCGAATGTAAAAACGAAGTAGCCATTGCATTGAATTTCTGTGCTTAGTAGAATCAATTCGTTGAAGTTAGGCGTTAGATGATTCAGCTTTTCTCTGCTGTTTATGCCAATCATTACTTTCGAATGGCCGGTAGAGGCTATCTGTATAGGGCACTTCTTCTCCATATCTTCTATGTTAAGGCCCAGCGCATTGATTATTCTGTTGCTCACGTTTGATGGGAGTGTGTCACTGAGGCTGAATATTCCCTGAGTCATTACTACCTGATAGCCCTCTTCGGTTCTGATTATCTCAAAAGGCAAAATGCCTACTTGAGTTTTGATATTGAATATGCAAGATTCCAAATCCTCTTCGAGCGCTTTGGCATACATCGCTGCTATAGTGGCATGTCCGCAGATGGGTACTTCTTTTGTGGGAGTAAAATACCTGATCATGCCATCACAACCGGTATCTGTGGGTGAGAAGAGAAATGCTGTTTCGGAGTTGTTTAACTCGCGGGCAATCATTTGCATTTGTCTTTCGCTTAATCCGTCTGCATTGACAACGACTCCCGCGGGATTTCCCTTAAACTTTTCTTTGGTGAAAGAGTCTATCTGATATACAATGATTTTTCTCATAGAAGTATTGTGATGGTTTGCACTGTTTTTATGATATGCAAATTACGGCTTTATTTTGTTTATCGCCAATACTACACTAATAATTTATATTTAGAGAAAAAGAAGAGGCTATCTTATTTTGTAGACAGCCTCTTTTATCGTTTTGTGGAATTTATCTAGAGAGCGGAGTTTCTGCGTTTTTATCCATTTTTATACCGGAGTATCCTTCTGATCCCATTTCAGGTATGTCTAGGCCAGAGAGTTCGACCTCTGCGGAAACGCGGTTACCTATTAGCTTATCTATGACTTTGAAGACAATCCATCCGAGAATACCGACGTAAATAATGTTGGATAGTACACCGATAACTTCTGCCAGAAACTGACCTGTATCGCCATAGAATAGACCGGTTACCCCGCCTGCTATACCATTCAAGCCTTCTCCATACTTTCCGTCGGCAAACAGGCCTAGAGCCAAGCATCCCCATGCACCGTTAGCACCATGTACAGCAACAGCGCCAACAGGATCGTCTACTTTTAGTTTGTTTTCGACAAATAAAGCCACTTCAATAACTAAAATGCCAGAGATAAGGCCTATTAATGCGGCTGACTGAACTGTTACAAAGGCGCAAGGTGCAGTGATAGCTACTAATCCTGCCAATAAACCATTGCACATCATACTGACATCTGGTTTTTTAGTTTTGACTAACCACATGTATAGAGTAGCAGCTATGGCGCCGGTTGCGGAAGCAATCATAGTATTTACAGCGACAACTGCGATGCGTAGGTCGCCACCGGCTAGAGTTGAACCGGCATTGAAACCAAACCAGCCAAAAGCTAAAACGAAACTTCCCATAACTGCATACGGAAGATTATGACCGGGAATGGCATTGGCCGACCCATCTTTATTGTATTTACCCAAACGAGGACCAAGCATTTTTGCGCCAATAAAGGCCAAAACACCTCCAGTTAGGTGTACAACCGAAGATCCGGCGAAATCTACATGACCGTGACCCAACCCGAAGTTATTACCGAGCTGCGCTAACCAGCCTCCTCCCCATACCCAGTTTCCAAAGATGGGGTAGATAATAGTACCTACTGCTATTCCATACACGAAGAACGAAGCATATTTCCAACGTTCCGCCATTGATCCGGTTGGTATTGTAGCCGTGGTATCCATAAATACCATCTGGAAAAGGAACATGGCAAAAACGCCGACGTCATAGGTACTGGTTAGAAAAAAGCCTTTGGTACCGAACAATCCGAATGCGTGCCCAAATAAATTGATGGTAAACTCCTGATTCAGTCCATCGTACCCGCCTAAAGTACCGAGTGGACCGACACCTCCAAACATGAATGCAAAGCCGCAAATGAAGAAGCCGATCATACCTAAAGGATAAATCATAAAGTTCATAGCAAAAGTATGAGCACTATTTTTGGCACGGGTAAGGCCGCCTTCTACCATGGCAAAACCCAGCTGCATGAACATTACCAGAAATCCGCAGACAAGTACCCATACCATATTGATAGATACTTTGTTGTGCCCAGCACTATCGGCAACTTCCGATAAAGTTGGCTGGCCAGCCGTAGAGGCGGTCACATCGTTTGCGGTTCCTGTTGTATTGCCACTCGGATCTGCGACTTTCTCAGCATATAAAGAAGTTGTTACCGGCACCATCATGATAACCAATAACAGAAACATAATAATTTTTTTCATAATAATTTTATCTTGATGCTATTTGTTTCAGGAATTTATTCGTCTTCGTCTGTATTGTAAAGTGATTTGTCTCCTTGATCATCGTTTCTGATCCGATAGGAATCCAGAAGGTCGCTAACAAAAATCTTGCCGTCTCCTATAACTCCGGTTCTTGCGGTTTTACGGATGCATTCAACAGTTTTCTGGAGATTTTTGTCTCGGACTACAATGGTCAACAGTTGCCGTGGAATATAACTGGTATCATACATTGTTCCACGATAAGAATGTTCTTCTTTTTTAATTTCATTGCCAACCCCGGTACAATCCCAGTACGAGAAAAACTCAATCCCGACTTCACGAAGAGCACTCTTGACCTCTTCAAACTTAGAAGTTCGGATAATTGCTTCAATTTTTTTCATAAACTACATTTTAATGTTACTACAATCAATTACAATGTTTCTGGAATAATCAAAAATATTCATTACAGCCAGAAGTACGTGACAAATATACATGAAATATTAATAATATAGATTAAAAAGAAACAAAAAGTATTTATGTGATTTCAAAATGTTTCTATCAATGCTGTAATAGATGCTGTTTTTTTAATACTGTAATCAAAAAGTGGCATTTTGGTTACAAAGAGGTGTTTTATACTGATTTTATAAGCCCATTCATCTGATTATGTGCTTGTTTTCGTTTTAAAGGCAATACTAAACCAATAATTCCGCTTATCAGTATCATGATTTCAGTTTGAAAGTGTACTTTTGCCAACTGTAATAAAATGATTGTTTGCATGAGTATATTGAGAAATTATGCGTTTACTATCTGCCTGATTGTTGGAATTCTGATAGGAGGGGCATGTGGACTTGTTTTCGGTGAGGGAGCGGCTATTGTTAAGCCAATAGGAGATCTGTTTCTTAACCTGATGTTTGTGTTGATTGTACCGTTGGTCTTCTTGAGTGTCTCGTCTGCCATTTATAATATGAAGCAGATGAATAGGGTTGGCAAGGTGATTACAAATATGGTCTTTGTGTTTCTCGGATCAGCTATCGTTGTAGCTATCACAGCTTATGGACTTACGTTATTTTATAATCCGCTTGAGGGAATAGATAAAGCGGCGTTGATGGCCAACTTACCCGAACAGGCTGAAATGATACAGCTATCATCCGGGGAATTGTTTGTGAAAACCTTTACTGTGCCCGATTTTTTGCAACTGTTTACTAAATCCAACTTGCTGCCACTTATACTGTTTTCGGTCTTTTTCGGATTAGCTACTGCTTTTTCGGGAGAGCAGGGCAAGGTTGTAGCAGGCTTTCTCAACTCAGGCACGACGGTTGTGTTACGCATGATGCGTATTATTATGTATGCCGCACCTATTGGCTTGGGATGCTATTTCGCCGATACGGTTGGTCGGGTAGGTGGACAAATTTTGAATGGTTATCTCAATGCGTTTGTCTTGTATTTAGTGCTTACCGTGATTTGCTATGTGGGACTTAACTCTCTCTACGTGTGGATGGCGGGAGGCACCAAGGCGCTTTCGGCTTTCTGGAGAAATATCATAACTCCTTCGCTTACAGCCATTGCCACCTCATCCAGTGCGGCTTGTATCCCTATTAATATTGAAGCTTCTAAAAGGATGGGGGTGCCGGCTAGTATTGCCGAGACTGTTATTCCGTTGGGCACTAATATGCACAAGGACGGTTCGGTGATGGGTGGAGTTATCAAGATTGTATTCTTACTCACTATCTTTGGGCAAGATACGGGCTTGTCTGGCAATGTGGCTTATATTATCGGGGTAGCCGTGCTCGTAGGGGCTGTGATGGGGGCCATTCCCAGCGGTGGTATGACGGGCGAGTTGCTCATTTGCTCGGTATTTGGTTTTTCACCTCAACTGGCGGCAACGTTGATGGTGATTAGTACAATCATTGATGTGCCTGCCACGTTGCTCAATTCTACAGGTAATGTCGTTAGTTCCATACTGGTAACACGATTGACTGAAGGAAAAAAATGGGTGGAAGGTATTTGTATATCAAAAGAGGATTAGGGTGGTGTGTAGAGAGCTATAATAACCTAATATATTGAAATGTAGAATTTTTAAGTTGTTTTGTTTGATTTTTCAATACTATTGTTTATTTTTGCATCAAATAAATATTGCATGAGAGTAGTATCACATAAGAAGCTAAAAGAGTTCTACGAAACGAAAGGACGTGAGGACTCACGTATTGCCCTTGAACGTTGGTATGATATTGCTGAGAAAGCGGAATGGAAAAACTTACAAGATATTAAAGTTGATTTTCCTTCTACTGATTATGTTGGTAACCAGCATTATGTTTTCAATATCAGAGGGAACAATTATCGACTGGTAGTCGCTATCAAGTTTACCATTAGCTACGTTTTTGTTCGTTTCGTTGGCACTCACAAAGAATATGATAAAACAGATTGCTCAACCATATAAAAGATCGATTATGAAAAAAGTTACAAAAGAACAATACGAATTTTCATTGGCAAGAATTGAAGAACTTTTGCCTTTGGTTGACGATAATACCCCTGCTAATGATAAGAATGCAGTTGAACTTACAGTGGTATCTGATATTGTTATAGCTTATGAAAAAGACCACTATCCAATAGAAAAACTAACAGTGTCGGAATTGATAGGATTATCTTTAGAAGAAAAAGGTATGACACAAAGACAACTTGCCGGAGAAATTGGAATAAGTCCTTCTCGTGTTAATGATTATATTTCAGGGCGTTCGGAACCCACTTTGAAAATTGCAAGATTGCTTTGTCGAGTGTTGAATATATCTCCCACAGCAATGTTGGGATTTTAATTGATGCTAATATTTGTTTTAGAAGGAGAATAATAATAAACCCTAGTAATAAAAGAACGTTCTTTTATTACTAGGGTTTATTGATAAATTGTTTCTCTTAAATCAAAAACAGTTAGTTAGTTTCTCTTTTAGAAATTGTCCGGTATAACTATCAGCGCAAGCAGCTACTTCCTCGGGCGTTCCGCAAACAACCAGATTACCACCTTTGTCGCCGCCTTCCGGTCCAAGGTCTATCACATGATCGGCACACTTAATCACATCCATGTTATGCTCTATAATCAGGATGGTATGCCCACGACGGATTAATGCGTCGAAAGCTTCGAGCAGCTTACGTATATCGTGAAAGTGTAGTCCGGTAGTCGGCTCATCGAAGATAAATAGCGTAGGGTCTGCCTTTTCCTGACTTAGATAGAAGGCCAGCTTCACACGTTGGTTCTCGCCTCCGGAAAGTGTGGACGATGATTGTCCCAGTTTCACATAACCCAGTCCTACCTCTTGTAAAGGAGCTAACTTTTTAATGATCTTCTTTTGTCCGTGCTTGGTGAAGAACTCAACAGCCTCGTTCACAGTCATTTGAAGCACGTCATAAATGTTAACATCGTGAAATTTCACTTCCAGCGTATCGGTCTTGAAGCGCTTGCCATGGCAAGATTCACATTCTAATATCAGGTCGGCCATGAACTGCATCTCCACCGTAATGGTACCGTCGCCTTTACACTCTTCGCAACGTCCGCCTTCGCTGTTGAAGCTAAAATGTCCTGCGGTATACCCCATTTGTTTGGCCAAAGGTTGCTCGGCCCATAACTTACGTATCTCGTCGTATGCCTTAATATAGGTCACTGGATTGCTACGTGATGATTTTCCGATAGGATTCTGGTCTACAAACTCGATGTTTCGTAGGTTCTTCAAATCCCCTCCGATGCTTGCAAACTCTCCTGGTCGATCGCTACATTCATCTAACTCGCGTTTGAGCGCACGGTAGAAGATGTCTCTGATCAATGTACTCTTTCCTGAGCCCGAAACTCCGGTAACGACTGTCATCACGTTGAGCGGGAAGCGAACGTTGACTCCTTTCAGATTGTTCTCGCGAGCTCCGGTTATCTCTATGTAATTGTTCCACGGACGGCGATGTAGTGGGAGGGGAATTTCTTCTTCTCCCAGCAAGTAGCGAACAGTGTAGCTATTTGTTCCTTTCTGCAAGTCGTTCATGTCACCTTCATAAACAACCTCTCCGCCTAACCGTCCCGCATTGGGCCCTATGTCAATAATGTAATCGGCTGCCCGAATGATCTCTTCGTCATGCTCCACCACTACCACTGTGTTGCCCAGAGATTGCAGTTGACGGAGTACATGTATCAGCTTGTCGGTGTCGCGACTATGCAGACCGATACTTGGTTCGTCGAGGATATATAGACTACCTACTAAGCTGCTTCCCAAAGATGTGGCCAGATTGATACGTTGACTTTCACCTCCCGAAAGTGAGTTGGATAAGCGATTCAGTGTGAGATAGCCCAGCCCTACATTGATGAGGAAACTGATGCGGCTATTTATCTCTGTCAGAATGCGACGAGATACGTTAGTGTCGTGCGTATTGAGCTTCAGCGAATCGAAAAATGTTTTCAACTCCGTCATAGGAAGATCAACTAGTTCGCTGATACTTTTCCCATCCACAAGTACGTAACCGGCTTCGGGCTTCAACCTGGTACCATGACATTTGGGACAAATGGTTTTACCTCGATAACGAGCCAACATCACTCTGTATTGTATCTTGTATTGGTTCTCATGCAGCATGCGGAAGAAATCATTAATGCCCTGGAAGTATTTATTTCCTTCCCACAGTACCCTGCGTTGCTCGTCGGTCAATTCATAATAAGGAGTGAATATGGGGAAATCGAATTTGTCGGCATTGTGTATCAGGTCGTCTTTCCATTCCCCTATCTTTTCACCACGCCAGCACACTATAGCTCCATCATATACCGACAAAGAGCGGTTAGGGATTACCAGATGCTCGTCGATACCAATTACTTTTCCGAAGCCTTCACATTCGGGGCAAGCACCTACAGGCGAGTTGAATGAAAACATCTGGTCGGTCGGTTCTTCAAACACGATACCGTCTGCTTCGAACTTAGTGCTGAATGTGTGCAACTTTGTATTGCCATCCGCTAAATAGAAACGTAGGATACAGAAGCCATCTCCTTCGTACATCGCTGTTTCGGCAGAGTCGGTGAGGCGGCTCATGGCATCTTTGCTGTTACCTACCACCATGCGGTCTACCAATAAATAGACATCATCACCTTTCTTCGGTACGTATTCATCAATACGTACGGTTTCTCCATTTACTTCAATGCGATTGAAACCCTGTTTGAGATCTATCTCCAATTGTTCTTGCAGTGTTCGGCCTTCTCGCAACAAGATACGGGTGAGTATTGTATATCTTGTTCCTTCCGGATAAGACAACATACAGTTCACGATATCTTCCGTGCTATGTTTCTTTACTTCACGTCCGCTTACCGGGCTGAAAGTCTTTCCCACACGAGCATAGAGTAGGCGGAGGTATTCGTAAATTTCAGTGCTTGTACCTACGGTAGAGCGTGGGTTACGACTATTTACTTTTTGTTCGATGGCAATAGCGGGTGGAATGCCTTTAATGAAATCACATTCCGGTTTGCTCATTCTTCCTAAAAATTGGCGGGCATACGAAGAAAGACTTTCCACGTAGCGACGCTGACCTTCGGCGTAGAGTGTATCGAAAGCCAGGGATGATTTTCCCGAGCCTGAGAGTCCGGTGATAACGATCAGTTTGTTACGAGGAATGTTCACATCAATGTTTTTCAGGTTATTTACCCGTGCCCCTTTGATGCTGATATACTTGCTGTCTGACATAATGCTAATGTACTAATGTGAGTAACTGAACCTATACCTGCCTTTTGGCCCTGATATATTGGTTGCGAATGTGCAAAGTTAATGAATTATCTCTTATCTTTGCTCCGCATTTATAATAAACAATGGCAATATGAAACTAAGAAATTTCCTTTTCCTCTTGGCGGCCTTGTCTTTTTCATTGACAATACAGGCACAAAGATATCCCAAACGTGAATTCAGAGCTGCATGGATACAGACAGTGAACGGGCAGTTCCGTGGCATGCCAACAGAAAAAGTAAAGCAAACACTCATCGATCAACTCAATTCCCTTCAGGGAGCCGGCATTAATGCAATCATATTTCAGGTGCGTCCCGAAGCTGATGCACTTTATGCTTCAAAATTGGAACCATGGAGTCGTTTCCTCACGGGTGTGCAGGGAGAAGTGCCAAATCCTTACTGGGATCCAATGGAGTTTATGATTGAAGAGTGCCACAAGCGGGGAATGGAATTTCATGCATGGATCAATCCTTATCGGGTGAAAACGACCTTAAAAAGTCAATTGGCTCCCGAACATATCTATAATATTCACCCCGAATGGTTTGTGAAATATGGTGACCAACTCTTTTTTGACCCTGCTTTGCCCGAAAGTCGCAGACATATCTGTATGGTGGTAACCGACATTGTGACTCGTTATGATGTAGATGCCATACATATGGATGATTATTTTTATCCTTATCCTATCAAAGGACAAGATTTTCCTGACAATGAGAGCTTTGCCCGTTATGGTGGTGGCTTTGATAATAAAGGTGACTGGCGTCGCAGTAATGTGAACGTGCTGATAAAGAAAATACACGATACGGTTCGCGAACTGAAACCGTGGGTTAAGTTTGGAGTTAGTCCTTTCGGTGTTTATCGGAACCAAAGTAGCGACCCGTTGGGTAGCAAAACTCAGGCCCTGCAGAACTACGATGATTTGTATGCCGATGTGCTTTTGTGGGCACGTGAGGGTTGGATAGACTATAATATTCCTCAGTTGTATTGGGAAATAGGTCATCCTCGTGCCGACTATCAAACGTTGGTAGAGTGGTGGGCGCGTAACACACAAAATCGTCCTCTTTTCATCGGACAGTCTGTGATGAATACCGTCGAAAAAGCTGATCCTCAGAACCCGAATATCAATCAGTTGCCCCGCAAGATCGCTTTGCAACGTGCTTATCAAACGATTGGCGGCAGTTGTCAATGGCCGGCTAGTGCGGTGGTCGAAAATGCAGGTAACTATCGTGATGCCTTGATTCAGGAGTATCACAAATATCCTTCTCTTGTTCCTGTATTCGATTTTATGGACGATAAAGCTCCGGCAAAGGCGAGAAAGGTAAAAGCTGTGTGGACGGAAGATGGCTATATGTTATTTTGGACTGCACCGAAAGCGAAAACCGAAATGGATCGTGCTGTGCAGTATGTCATTTATCGATTCGCAAAAGGTGAGAAGGTGGATATTGAAGACCCTTCACACATTGTGACTATCACAAGAGAAAGTTTCTATAAACTTCCTTATGACGGTGGAAAAACAAAGTACACGTATGTGGTTACAGCTCTCGACCGTTTGCATAACGAATCGAAAAGTGTTCATAAGAAAATAAAGCTTTAATAGACGAGTAACCCTATCACTCCACAGAGTACTATAAGTAAGATAGGGTTTACTTTGAAATGCCAGCTGGCAATAAATGTGCCAACAAAGATCACAACGCTGATAATAAATGCATAGAGATCTTCTGTTGGTGCACTGAAATTCTCCGAAGTCATAAGTACAAGTACCGCTGAGGCTAGCAACCCGACAATGGCAGGGCGAAGACCCGTAAAAACAGCTTCTATAACGGGATGTTTCTGATATTTCAGAAAGAATTTACTGATAGTAATCATCAAGATAAAAGAAGGCAGAACAACTGCGAACGTTGCAACCAAAGAGCCCCAGAAACTTCCTGTTGCGGTAAATCCTACGTATGTGGCAGCATTGATACCGATAGGGCCCGGTGTCATTTGGCTGATAGCTACAATATCGGTGAATTCTTTAGCCGACATCCATTCATGATTGGTCACGACTTCGGACTGAATCAAAGAAAGCATTCCGTATCCTCCACCGAATCCGAAGAGTCCGATTTTAAAGAAAGTATAAAATAATTGTAAGTATAGCATTGTGAATGATTATTACTACATGAATTTTGTTAGCATTCCTTTTTATTCATTTTACCCCAAAGAAAACCTCCCACACCAGCGGCAATAATGATCCATACCGGAGAGAAATCGAGTAGCCAGATGAGCAAAGCCGAAACAACAGGAATCCAAATAGTATAACGATTGATCTTAGCCATTTTGGCCATGCTGAATGTGGGTGCGGCAATGAGTGCTACTACAGCCGGACGTATACCTTTGAATATTCGTTCAACGATGAGGTTATCTTTGAAATTATGAAAGAACATGGCTATTGCCAGAATGATAATGAAAGAGGGCAACACCACCCCCAAAGTGGTAGCTAGACTTCCACGGATACCTCGCAGCTTGTAGCCTATAAATATGGCAATATTGATTGCCATTACTCCGGGAGCTGATTGCGCAATTGCTAGTAAATCAAGGAAGTCTTCTTTGCTAATCCAATTTCGTTTTGTTACGATTTCATTTTCGATAAGGGGGATCATCGCATATCCTCCGCCTATAGTGAAAAGCCCTATTTTAAAGAAAATGCTGAGGGCCGTAAGGTAAATGTTCATGGTTCTTTTATTAATTCTGGTCTTCTCCTTTTGCGTATTTACTAGGACTTACTTTGAAATGCTTCTTAAATACTTCACGGAAGTACTTGGGGTCATTGAATCCGGTCATTTCCGCTACCTCAGTGATGCTGTGTTGTTGTTCTTTTAATAATTGTGCAGCACGCTTCAGGCGGATGAGGCGGGCGTAGTCGGCCGGAGCTTGGTCGGTCAGAGCTTTTATTTTATTATAGAAGCTTGTGCGGCTCATATTGAGTAATGTACAAAGCACATCTACATTGAATGATGGGTTTGCCATATTATCCTCTACGTGCTTTTTCACGCTATCTACAAATCGCCAGTCAATATCTGTGGAGCAATTGATGCATTCGTTTGGATTATTGAGTTCCAGATTGGCATATCTTCTGCGCAACAGTGCCCTGCTGGCTAGTAAATTGGTGAGTGTCGCTTTTAATATATCAATATTAAAAGGTTTTATCACATATTCGTCTGCACCGGTTCGTAATCCTTTCAAGATGCTTTTCTTGTCGTCTAAAGCGATCAGTAATACAATGGGGATGTGTGATGTTTCAATATCATTTTTGAGTGTAGTACACAACTCTTCTCCATCCATGCCGGAAGAGAGTACCATGTCAGAGATTATGAGATCGGGCTTGTATTCTTGGACTATCTCAAGTGCTTCTTTTCCGTTATTGGTTATCTGTACAGTGTATTGTTCGGACAAGGATTGTTCGAGGTGGGAGGATAGTTCTTCGTCGGTTTCGATAATGAGAACCCGGAAATCGGTGGTAGCATGTTTCTCATGGGGAATGTCAACTGATGAGGCATTATCATTTCCCAAATGGGTCAGCGTACGGTTGTTGTTATTTTCTCCCGTATTAATAAGGGTGTTTGCTAAACGAAGCATGGTTTCTACATTACGGATAGCTGTATTTAAGTTGCTTGCTCCTTCGCTTGTTAATGCTTCTTTATCTAATATCTCTTCAAGAGGAGCTTTTATCAGACTAAGCGGCGTGAGCATATTGTGGGTGGTATCGATAAATGACTGTAGTTTCTCGTCTGAGTTTTTTCTAATTTTTCTTAATGCTAGAATGCGGCCAGTGAGAAAAACCAAAAGTCCTGTTGTTATTCCAAGTAGTAGTAGTTCGCCTATTGTGTAGTCGGATGATTTTCCACTAGCTATGTCGTGTGCTTGGGCGTTGCATAGCATAGCATAAAATGTGAGAAGGAGAGCTGAAATTCTTTTCATCGTAGTTGACTTCTCTAAAGTTGAGCAAAATTAGTTCTTATGCTTACAAAGTTAGATAATAAATCCAAGAAATTAGCCAAGTGATCTAGAAACTTTACAATAAATAAACAATCCCTGACCATCCTTAAGAATAAGGAATAGCCAGGGAATTGTCATTAATAAAACAATTAACTATTTTTTCTTCTTATCAATCCACTTACGGGCATTGACAAAGGCTTCTATCCATGGAGTGACTTGGTCGTTATCCAAACGTTCGCTTGGGTAGTAAGCGTTCTGCCAAGGGAATATGGCGCGCTCCAAGTGAGGCATCATCGCCAAATGTCTACCGTCAACACTAGCCAAAGCGGCCACTGAATAGTCGGAACCGTTGGGGTTAGCTGGATATTCATCATAACTGTACTTAGCTACCACGTTGTACTTGTCTTCTTCATAAGGAAGAGAGAATTTTCCTTCTCCGTGTGCTACCCAGAGTCCAAGTTTGCTTCCACTTAGCGAACCGAACATTACACTGCGATTGGCAGGAATGGTTACTCCAAGGAAAGCCGATTCAAACTTGTGCGATTCATTGTGAAGCATCTTCCCTTTCGCTTCGTGTTCCGGATTGATAAGTCCAAGCTCCATCATCAATTGGCAACCGTTGCAGATACCCAGTGATAATGTGTCTTCGCGGGCATAGAAGTTATCCAAAGCTGTTTTGGCCTTTTCATTGAAGAGGAAGCCACCTGCCCACCCTTTGGCAGAGCCTAAAACGTCGGAGTTAGAGAATCCACCACAATAAACAACCATGTTTACATCTTCCAATGTTTCGCGACCGCTGATAAGATCGGTCATGGTAACGTCTTTCACGTCAAAGCCCGCAAGATAAAGTGAGTAGGCCATTTCACGTTCACCGTTCGTGCCCTTTTCGCGAATGATCGCAGCACGTATTCCGCTAGGAGTACGACGCTCGGGCGTAATGCCGTATTGTGAGAATTTACCTTTGAAGGTAGAAGCAAATGCCAATTCCAAAGGTTGCATCTTATAATTTTCGAAACGTTTTTGTGCACAGCCGTTCATAGACTGTTTGCGGTCAAGCAGGTAAGAAGATGAGTACCACACATCGCGCATATAGTCGATGCCAAACTGATACGTAGCCTCGTCTTTCGTTACGAGGATATGACGTTCATCAGTTGGTTTTCCTAATTTTATGAAACCGACACCAGCTTCTTCGAGAATCTTTTTCACTTCTTCGCTGTGCTTGTCTTTCACTTGAATAACAATACCCGGGTTCTCGGCAAATAATATTTTGATGATATCATCCTCTTGTAGTTTGTCCAGGTTGATTTCCATACCACCTTCCACATTGGCAAAGCACATCTCAAGTAGCGTAGTGATAAGTCCACCGGCAGATATATCGTGTCCTGCCAGAATAAAACCTTTGTTGACAAGTTCTTGTACGGCAAGGAAGGCATCACGGAAGTATTCGGCATCTTGCACGCAAGGTACATCGTCGCCTACTTTGCCAAGTGATTGTGCAAAGGCCGATCCGCCAAGCTTGAATGAATCAAAACTAAAGTCGATGTGATATAAGGTTGATTTCTCATCGTTTACTAATACAGGAGAAACAACTTTCTTCACGTCGGTTACTTCTGCACCGGCAGAAACGATTACTGTTCCCGGAGAAATGACTTTGCTTCCGTCAGGGTATTTCTGAGTCATCGAGAGGGAGTCTTTACCCGTAGGAACATTGATTTGCAATGTGCAACAGAAGTCGCTTAATGCTTTAACAGCTGTGTAAAGGCGTGCATCTTCTCCTTCTTGAGAACGGCAAGGCCACATCCAATTGGCAGAGAGTGACAGACTATCCAGTCCGTCGGCAAGTGGTGCCCAGACAATGTTAGTCAGGGCTTCAGCTACAGAGAGAATTGAGCCGGCAGCCGGATCGGCCAATGCAGCTTGCGGTGCATGTCCGATGGAGGTGGCGATACCTTTTTCTCCACGGTAGTCGAGTGCTACCACGCCACAGTCGCTTAGTGGAAGTTGAATTTCTCCCTGACATTGTTGACGCGCTACTTTACCCGTTACCGAGCGGTCTACTTTATTAGTCAACCAGTCTTTACAAGCTACAGCCTCGAGTTGAAGTACCTGTGTGAGGTATTCGTGCAGCTGTGATATTTCGTATGTCGGATTGGCGTAATGACGCTCTACCGTTTTATCAATCATGTAAGTCTTTGGTGAAGAACCGAACATCTGCTCCACGGCAAGATCAAATGGACGAACGCCATCTGCTTGTTGAAATGAGAAACGTTGATCTCCTGTTGTTTCACCCACCACGTACATTGGGGCACGTTCACGTTCGGCAATCTTACGAACATGCTCGATGGCCTCCTCTTTAATAAGGAGTCCCATGCGTTCTTGCGATTCGTTGGCAATGATTTCTTTAGCAGACAGAGTTTTGTCTCCGATAGGAAGTTTGCTCATGTCGATCAATCCACCACATTCTTCAACCAATTCGGAGAGACAGTTTACGTGTCCTGCCGAACCGTGGTCGTGAATAGAAACAATCGGATTTTCATCTTCTTCGCACAATGCACGTACCACATTATTGGCGCGTTTCTGCATTTCCGCATTGGCTCTTTGCACGGCATTCAGTTCAATACCACTGCTGTAACGACCTGTATCTACAGAAGAAACCGAACCACCACCTAAACCGATGCGATAATTATCTCCACCAATCAGCACTACTTTGTTGCCTACTTCGGGTTTGCCTTTCAGGCAGTCTCGTTGTGTACCATAGCCCACACCACCGGCAAGCATGATCACTTTGTCGTAACCATAAACTTCATCGTTTTCTTTGTGTTCAAAGGTGAGTACCGAACCACAGATAAGCGGTTGGCCGAACTTGTTTCCAAAGTCTGATGCACCATTAGAAGCTTTAATAAGAATTTGTTCCGGTGTTTGGTATAGCCATTTGCGTACAGGCAGTACTTCTTCCCATTCACGGTCTTCTTCGGTGCGAGGGTAAGAAGTCATATATACCGCAGTTCCTGCGATAGGCAAAGAACCTTTACCACCTCCCATACGGTCGCGTATTTCACCACCCGTACCGGTCGATGCACCATTGAAGGGCTCTACAGTAGTAGGAAAGTTATGCGTCTCCGCTTTTAGCGATATAACCGTTTTAATATCTTTAATAAGGAAATAGTCTGATTTGGAATGATCGGCAGGAGCGAATTGTTCAACTACCGGACCTTCGGCAAAAGCCACATTATCTTTATAAGCAGAGATAATCTTATTCGGGTTCTCTTGCGTTGTTTTTTTGATCATCTGAAAGAGCGATGATTCCATTTCTACTCCGTCGATTACAAACGTACCTCCAAATATTTTGTGGCGGCAGTGTTCAGAGTTGATTTGAGCAAAGCCGAATACTTCAGAGTCTGTTAACTTGCGTCCTAAATCCTGCTCTACCTTTTTCAGATAATCCATCTCTTCTTTCGAAAGAGCAAGCCCCTCTTTTTCATTGTAGGCTTCCAGATCATCTACATATAAGATAGGTTCCGGTAGGCGATTGGTCACAAAAATCTCTTGGTTTAAGCCATGATACATGCGCTGTAACATTGGGTCACGTTCAGCGTTCTCATCGTTCACAGGAAAATATTCCTCGATGCGGGTGATGCCCTCTAGCCCCATGTTTTGGGTGATTTCCACTGCATTCGTGCTCCATGGAGTAATCATTTCGCGCCGTGGACCGATAAAGTATCCGAGCAGGTTTTTTTCACTTTCCTTGTTGGCTTCTCCAAAAAGCCAGCAGAGTTTCTTACTATCATTCGCAGTGAGCTCGTGGCCGCATTCTACGGCAATCACGCTTTTGGAAGGAGTTCTGAAAAAAAAGATCATATTGAATTACGAGTTATGAATTACGTATTGTAAATGATGCTGCAAAGATAGCTAAAAAAGGTTGGCGATGGAAAAGAAAAGAAAAGAAAAATGAGATAAGGTGGTGGACAATACTGAAATTTAATGCGGAAGAGAGACTGACACAAGTTAACATGTTATCTTTTAAATTTAACACGTTGAGTTAAAATGTTTAGGTCATTAAGCATTTAAGTATAACTCGTTAAACTTTATTCCATTGAAAAACTACCTGGATAGGGATGAATGATCTTTGATTAGACATTTTACAACTATTGACTAAACACTCTGATGTATAGATTGATGAGCTTCTCGTTGGTCTTGTTTTACTATCTATTTGTTGTCTCCTTTCACTATTAATCTCGAAATATGCTGTTTTAAAGTATTTATGTCACGAAAAAACGTTAACGGAATATCTACGTCTCGCAAAAAAATACGATATTTGCGCCATGTTTCAAATAGAGGTCACCATATTAGACTTATTGATAAAAGGATTCATTATAGGCGTCGTGGTTTCTGCACCACTAGGGCCTGTGGGGGTACTTTGCATTCAACGAACTTTAAACAAAGGCCGTTGGTATGGTTTTGTAACCGGACTTGGCGCTTCGCTTAGTGATATAGCCTATGCATTGCTTACCGGCTATGGCATGAGTTTCATCTTCGACTTTATTAATGCTAATATCTTCTATTTGCAGTTATTGGGCAGTGTGATGCTCCTTGCTTTTGGTTATTATACCTTTCGCAGTAATCCGGTACAATCTATTCGGCCTGCTTCTTCCAGTAAAGGCACATATTTCCATAATTTTATAACGGCTTTTGCCGTAACACTATCCAATCCACTTATTATCTTTCTTTTTATCGGTTTGTTTGCCCGGTTTGCTTTTGTACTACCCGGTATCCCTGTTTTCGAAGAAGTGATAGGTTATGCGGCTATTGTGATGGGGGCCTTAACGTGGTGGTTTAGTCTGACATTTTTTGTCAGTAAGGTACGCACACGTTTCAACTTACGAGGAATCTGGCTTATCAACCGAATTATTGGTGGGGCGGTTATTGTCGTGTCATTGTTGGGCCTCATCTTTACATTACTTGGAGCCTCGTTTTATTAGGTTTCTTTTCTATTTCCGATTTTCTATTATAACAAATTGACTTCTCAATAATAATTAGAGCAATGCAAATAGCGCAACAACTGAAAGATAAGAATATAGCTGAATATCTGATATATATGTGGCAGATAGAGGACTTGATAAGAGCCAATGATTGCGACATAGACCAATTAGAACGAAATATAATCTCTGCTTATCAGGTGTCTGATGAGGAACGGAGTACTTTGAAGCAGTGGTATGCTGACTTGGTGAACATGATGCGCGAGGAGGGAGTAAAAGAGAAAGGGCATTTGCAGATAAACAGGAATGTGATTATCAACCTGACTGAGTTGCATAATACTTTATTGAATTCACCCCAGTTTCCTTTTTATAATGGTGCTTATTTTAAAGCTCTGCCTTTTATTGTAGAACTGCGTGCGAAGGGTGAAAAGAAAGAAGAGCCTGAACTAGAAACTTGTTTTGAAGCTTTATATGGGGTGATGCTTTTGAGGCTACAGAAAAAAATGGTTAGTGAGGGAACGCTAAAGGCGATTGAATCTATCACCAATCTGCTCTCGATGCTGGCCAATTATTATGATAAGGATAAAAAAGGAGAATTAAAATTAGATTGATATGAATATACTTGTTACCGGAGCCAACGGACAGTTGGGAAACGAAATGCGTGTTCTCTCCAAAGACAACGCTCAGCATACGTACTTCTTTACCGATGTGCAGGAACTTGATATATGTAACCAACAAGCTATTGAAGCTTATGTTGCAGAGAATCAAATAGATATGATTGTAAACTGTGCTGCTTATACAGCAGTGGACAATGCGGAAGATAATAAAGAACTCTGTGATAAATTGAACAATATTGCTCCCGGTTATCTGGCTGCTGCCGCACAAAGTCGTGGAGCGGCTATGATACAAGTATCTACCGATTATGTGTTTAACGGGACAAACCATATCCCTTATACCGAAGAAGAACAGACTTGTCCGGCTTCCGTTTATGGAACGACCAAACTGGCGGGTGAGGAGAAGGTCTTGGCTTTTTGTGAGAAATCGGTTGTGATCCGTACGGCATGGCTGTACTCCATTTATGGAAGTAACTTTGTGAAGACAATGATCCGCTTGGGGCGTGAGCGTGATAGTCTGGGTGTTATCTTTGATCAGGTTGGCACACCTACCTATGCGCATGATTTGGCTGTTGCCATCTATGCTATAATAAATAAAGGTATAGTACGGGGCGTATATCACTTTAGTAATGAAGGTGTTTGTTCATGGTACGACTTTACGTTGGCTATTCATCGCATGGCAGGCATCGATTCCTGCAAAGTTCGTCCTCTGCACACAGCGGATTACCCTACCAAGGCTGCGCGTCCGCATTATTCGGTGCTCGATAAAACAAAGATAAAAGAGACTTTCGGACTTGAGATTCCCCATTGGGAAGAGAGTCTGAGGCATTGCATGACTATCTTATCTTCCGCTTTTGCTGAGAAATGATAGCTTCTGAACATGAAATTAATTAAGTAACAAAAATCAGTTTATCCGTTCTCTTTGTTTTAGAGGGTGGATGATACGAATCATTATGAATGAAATAGAAAGAAGGCGTACGTTCGCCATTATCTCACACCCCGATGCGGGTAAAACTACTTTGACAGAAAAACTTCTTCTGTTTGGAGGACAAATTCAGGTAGCCGGTGCGGTGAAAAGCAATAAAATAAAGAAGACGGCAACGAGCGACTGGATGGAGATTGAGAAACAACGCGGTATCTCGGTTACCACTTCGGTGATGGAGTTTGATTACCGTGACTACAAGGTGAACATTCTCGATACTCCGGGTCACCAGGATTTTGCGGAAGATACTTTCCGTACGCTTACGGCGGTGGATAGTGTTATCATCGTTGTGGACGGTGCCAAAGGTGTGGAAGCGCAAACAAGGAAGTTGATGGAAGTGTGCCGCATGCGCAATACGCCCGTAATCATCTTCGTCAACAAGATGGACCGTGAGGGACGTGACCCGTTTGACCTTCTGGACGAGTTGGAAGAGGAACTTCATATCAGTGTTCGCCCGCTTTCATGGCCAATAGATCAGGGTGCCCGCTTCAAAGGTGTCTATAATATATATGAAGAAAAGTTGGATCTTTATCAACCTTCTAAGCAAGTGGTAACGGAAAAGGTAGCTGTGGATCTCAACAGTACTGAATTAGATAAAATTATCGGGCAGGGACAGGCCGAAAAGCTCCGTGCTGACTTGGAATTGATTAACGGCGTTTATAGCGAGTTCTGCGTGGATGACTATCTGGAAGCCGAAATCGCTCCTGTTTTCTTCGGTTCGGCACTCAATAACTTTGGCGTGCAGGAACTATTGGATTGCTTTGTGAAGATAGCTCCCAGTCCCCGCCCTGTAGAAGCCGAAGAACGTGAAGTAAAGCCCAATGATGCTAAGTTTACCGGATTTATCTTTAAGATAACAGCCAATATTGACCCGAACCATCGTTCGTGCGTGGCTTTCTGCAAAATCTGCTCAGGTAAGTTCTTGCGTAATGCTCCTTATTTACATGTTCGTCATGGCAAGACAATGCGTTTCTCATCGCCCACACAATTTATGGCGCAACGTAAAACCACCATTGATGAGGCTTGGGCAGGAGATATTATCGGTTTGCCGGATAATGGCACCTTTAAGATAGGTGATACACTCACTGAAGGCGAATTGTTGCACTTCCGTGGTTTGCCCAGCTTCTCTCCAGAGATGTTCAAGTACATTGAGAATGCCGACCCGATGAAGCAAAAGCAGTTGGCCAAAGGTATTGACCAATTGATGGATGAGGGTGTGGCACAGTTATTTGTTAATCAGTTCAATGGTCGTAAAATCATCGGTACGGTAGGCCAGTTGCAGTTCGAAGTTATTCAATACCGTTTGTTGAATGAATACAATGCCTCTTGTCGTTGGGAACCTCTTAGCCTGTACAAAGCCTGTTGGATAGAGAGTGATGATGCTGAGCAGCTGGATGCTTTCAAGAAACGCAAATACCAATACATGGCTAAAGACCGCGAAGGGCGCGACGTCTTCTTGGCTGATAGTAATTACGTGCTACAGATGGCACAAATAGACTTTAAGAATATCAAGTTCCACTTCTCAAGCGAATTTTGATTCAAGACTTCTTCTTTTGAGGTAAAAGAAGCTTTTGGAAGCACAATTACAGGATGAATAAATCATGTAATTGTGCTTCTTCTTTTTTACGTTATTACACTTTAGCATTTTTTATTCATTTTCTTCTTTTTCCTATTACATTTAGTTGGTATATTGTGACGATTTCTTGTAAACCGACTTAAATTACTTACAAATACTAAATCCTATTACTTTATGGAAAATATTGAAACAGCTCTCTTATTGCTGGTTGTGGGGATGGGCACTGTCTTTGCCATTCTAATACTGGTCATCTATTTGGGGAAATCGCTCATCTTTCTGGTGAATAAATATGCCCCTGAAGAAGAAATTCCTCTGAAACAAGTGCCTGCCAAAGGTCCGGCTCCAATACCCGGAAACATTCTCTCTGCTATTACGGCTGCCGTTAATGTGGTGACACATGGTAAGGGGAAAGTTTCAAAAATAGAAAAGATATAATCTTTATAATGTATAATCGTTGAGCGGTTGTGATTGGAATATTTAGCTGTTCAACATTTCATCTAATAGTATATGAAAAAAGAAATAAAGTTTAGTTTGGTATTCAGAGACATGTGGCAATCAGCCGGTAAATATGTTCCTCGGGTAGATCAACTGGTTAAGGTTGCGCCGGCTATTATAGAAATGGGTTGTTTTGCTCGTGTAGAGACAAACGGAGGAGGTTTTGAACAAGTAAATTTGCTGTTTGGCGAAAATCCGAATAAGGCAGTGCGTGACTGGACAAAGCCTTTTCACGAAGCAGGTATTCAAACACACATGCTGGATAGAGCCTTGAACGGACTTCGCATGAGTCCTGTGCCGGCAGATGTACGCAAGTTGTTTTATAAGGTAAAGATGGCTCAGGGCACGGACATTACCCGTACTTTTTGCGGATTGAATGATGTGCGTAATATTGCTCCTTCTATAGGATATGCAAAAGAGGCCGGTCTGATTTCTCAATGTTCTCTTTGTATCACTCACTCGCCTATCCACACGGTAGAGTATTACACCAATATGGCTTTAGAGCTTATTAAACTCGGGGCGGACGAAATCTGTGTGAAAGATATGGCAGGTGTTGGTCGCCCCGTTTCTTTGGGGAAAATCGTAGCCAACATAAAGAAAGCACATCCCGAAATTCCGGTGCAGTATCATAGTCATGCCGGTCCTGGATTTAACATGGCTTCTATTTTGGAAGTTTGTGAAGCCGGATGCGATTACATTGACGTAGGCATGGAACCTCTTTCGTGGGGAACGGGGCATGCCGATCTACTTAGCGTACAGGCTATGTTGAAGGATGCCGGTTATCAGGTACCGGAAATCAATATGGAAGCTTACATGAAAGTACGTGGCATGATTCAGGAATTCATGGACGACTTCCTTGGATTATACATCAGCCCGAAGAACCGTTTGATGAACTCATTACTCATTGGGCCGGGACTGCCGGGTGGAATGATGGGAAGTTTGATGGCCGACCTGGATTCCAATCTGGAGTCGATCAACAAATACAAAGCAAAGCATAATTTGCCTTTTATGTCGCAAGATGAGTTGCTCATTAAACTTTTTAATGAAGTGGCTTACGTGTGGCCTCGTGTGGGTTATCCTCCTTTGGTTACCCCTTTCAGTCAGTATGTGAAGAATCTGGCTATGATGAATGTAATGGCTATGGAGAAAGACAAGGAACGTTGGGGGATGATAGCCGACGATATCTGGGACATGTTGCTCGGAAAAGCAGGAAGACTTCCGGGAACGCTGGCTCCAGAAATCATAGAAAAGGCAGAACGGGAAGGTCGTAAGTTTTTTGACGGTAACCCACAAGATAACTATCCGGACGCACTTGATAAGTATCGTAAATTGATGAAAGAGAATAAGTGGGAGGTCGGCAAGGATGACGAAGAGCTCTTTGAGTATGCCATGCATCCCGCTCAATATGAAGCATATAAGAGCGGCAAAGCCAAAGAAGATTTCTTGGAAGATGTAGCCAAGCGTCGTGCTGAAAAAGATAAATCTCCGGAAGAAGATACGAAACCTAAAACACTTACGGTACAAGTAGACGGTCAGGACTATAAGGTGACGGTGGCCTATGGCGATGCCAAACTACCTGCTACAAATTCAACACCGGTGGCTTCGGGTGAGGGTAAAGATGTTCTTTCTCCGTTGGAGGGCAAGTTCTTCCTCACTAAAAATGCTTCTGAAAATGCCCTGCAGGTAGGGGATGTTGTTAAGCAAGGAGATGTGATTTGCTATGTGGAAGCCATGAAGACCTACAATGCTATTCGTGCGGAGTTTGGCGGAACGGTAACGGCAATCAACTTTGCCTCGGGAGATGCGATTTCTGAAGATGATGTAATAATGAAGATTGGATAATGAACGAGATATTTGAGAACTTATACAATATGACTGCCTTCAGCAATATAATTGCCGAACCGCAGTTTCTGATAATGTACGCCATTGCCTTTGTTCTGCTCTATCTTGGTATCAAGAAACAATACGAACCCTTGCTTCTTGTACCCATTGCTTTCGGGGTGTTGCTGGCCAACTTTCCCGGAGGTGAAATGGGCGTTATTCAGGCAAATGAGAATGGTTTAATCAACGTGCATGGCGTGATGAGGAACATTTGGGAAATGCCTTTGCACGAGATTGCGCACGAATTGGGATTGATGAACTTCGTTTACTACATGTTGATCAAAACAGGTTTCTTGCCTCCGATAATCTTTATGGGAGTAGGTGCTCTGACGGACTTTGGACCGATGCTACGTAATTTGAGGCTTTCCATCTTTGGTGCTGCGGCTCAGTTAGGTATCTTTACTGTATTGTTGGTAGCCATCCTGATGGGCTTTACTCCGAAAGAGGCTGCCTCATTGGGTATTATTGGTGGTGCTGACGGACCTACGGCCATCTTTACCACAATTAAGTTGGCGCCACATCTGCTTGGTCCTATTGCGATTGCCGCTTATTCGTATATGGCGCTTGTTCCGGTCATTATACCTCTGGTAGTGAGATTGCTTTGTACGAAGAAGGAGCTTAGCATTAACATGAAAGAGCAGGAAAAGATGTATCCGTCGAAAACCAAAATTAAGAACTTGCGTGTGCTGAAGATTATCTTCCCTATTGTGGTGACAACTGTTGTGGCATTGTTTGTGCCAAGTGCTGTGCCATTGATTGGTATGTTGATGTTTGGTAACCTAGTGAAAGAGATTGGTACGAATACTTTCCGCCTCTATGATGCGGCATCAAACAGTATCATGAATGCTGCCACCATCTTCCTTGGACTTTCGGTGGGGGCAACAATGACTACCGAAGCTTTTCTGAATTGGACGACGATAGGCATTGTGGTAGGAGGTTTCTTAGCTTTTGCCCTTTCTATCTCGGGAGGTATCTTATTTGTGAAAGCGGTTAATCTTTTTTCCAAGAAAAAGATCAATCCACTAATTGGTGCCACGGGGTTGAGTGCTGTGCCTATGGCTAGTCGTGTGGCCAATGAAATAGCGTTGAAATACGACCCTAAAAATCATGTGTTACAATATTGTATGTCGAGTAATATCTCCGGTGTGATTGGCTCAGCTGTTGCAGCGGGAGTACTGATCTCGTTCTTAGGATAGTTTTTCTCTCTCTTATCATTTTTTTTAGGCCATCTTAACTTTTAATAGGGTTGAGATGGCCTTTTTACTCTACTTTTGCATCGAAACACTTATCACTTTCTTGGGACGAATGGAGTATGTCTGGTTGTAAATTAGTATATCTAATTCCTCAAATATTGCATATAGGGATTTTTCTGAATGAAATGACGGTGCGGAGCTTAAAAAAGAGGTAGGACTAAAAAAATAATTATTTTTTCTTTAGGGGTATTATTTGAGGTGAGTGTCTATACTAATAAACAATGCATGATGAAAGTGTATACTCTTATTTCCAAATACTTTTCGGGCACAGCAAGCCTGCAAGAAATAGATGAAGTAAACAATTGGCGAAAAATAAGTGAAGCGAATGAAAATGAATTTCAGGAACTTCGAGAAACTTGGAAATTGGCCCATTTTGAAATTCCTCCCACGGTCGTGGGCAAGGAAAGAGTATGGGAGAGAATCACAAAGAATATCGCTCAGATAAAACCTTTGAAAATGTATTCCCGCAACACGCTTTATCGGGTAACGGGAATTGCTGCTATGATAGCTCTGTTGATTGGTTTTTCTCTTCCTCTTTTATTCCAGCATCAGGAAATAAGTAAATATGTTACTTTCAGAGCTCCTTCCGGACAAAAGGCGGAAGTGAATCTGCCGGATGGAACAACTGTGCTTCTGAATTCCGGTTCGTCATTGACCTATGCCACAGATTATAGTCGCACAAACCGTTCAGTGAAGTTGGATGGTCAGGCTTTCTTTGATGTAGCTAAAGATTTGAAACATCCATTCGATGTTTCTGTGGGGAATGTGAAGGTGCTGGTACACGGTACGGCATTCGATGTTAACGGGTATTCCGATAACCGACGAGTAGAAGTCGCATTGCTACGCGGTCATGTTAGTATACTTTCTGCTATCTCAGGTAAGCTATTGGCTGATATGAGACCTGACCAGAAAGCTATAATTTCTTCCTCTAATAGTGAAAAATGCCTGCTGATAGCCTGTGATGCCGAAGAAGAAACATTGTGGCATCTGGGAAAACTGAAAATTCAAAACGAAGAACTTACATCAGTCATTCATAAAATGGAAAGATGGTACGGCGTGAAAATTCATTTGAATAATCCTCCTTTGGATAAACGTTATTGGATGACTGTGAAAACCGAATCTTTTAAAGAAATGCTTGAGATTATTAACCGAATTACCCCGATCACTTATTCAATCAATGGAGAGGAGGTTACCATAACATGTAGACAATAATAATATAAAGAAAGTAGATGCAGAAGACGGCCATCTCCTGCATCCGAAATGCAAAACTGTGAGTTCTAAACTATGCGCATGAAAAGACGCATGGTACTAAGTTAATGTCCTGCATTATGCAGGCAAAGATAATAATTAAATTTATTTTTCTACCTTAATTTACTTTACAATGTTAAAACATAAACAATTATTATGTAGCATTTTTGCTTTGCTGTGCCTGTTTTCTTCTTTGTCTCTGTGGGCGCAAAATACGAAGCAAATCAATGTAGCAACCGGACAGGTTACTTTAAATCACTTAATTAAAGATATTGAAAAACAAACTGATTACACATTTGTATATGATAATTCCATCGATCAGAATCAGTTAGTGACAATAAAGAAGGGAACTGGCGATATTGATACTGTTCTCAAACAGGCTTTTCTCGGAATCGATATTTCTTTTGAAATTATTGGAAAACAGATTATATTGAAGAAACATAAAGCTGTATCTAAAACTGAAAAACAGCTCACCGGCTTGGTCTTGGACGAACTTGGCAATGCGATTATTGGAGCTAACGTAAAAGTGAAAGGTTCTTCTTCGGGGACTATTTCGGATTTGAGCGGGAATTTTTTGTTGACAGTCCCTGCAGATGCAATATTGGATATTTCTTTCATTGGTTATGCCGATCAACACGTTAGCGTAAATGGAAAACAATTTCTGACGGTTATCCTTAAAGAAGAATCCAAGTTGCTGAATGAGGTGGTGGTGGTGGGATATGGTTCTTCCAGAAAACGTGATTTAACGGGAGCTATTACTACTGTCGATTCTAAAAAAATCAGCAATCAAACGGTTCAAAATGCTGCTCAGGCTTTGCAAGGAAAGGTGGCTGGTGTGCAGATTACTAATACAGGTGATCCAGGTTCCGCACCGCAGATACGTATCCGTGGTTTGGGCACTGTTACTGACGGCTCTAATCCGCTTTATGTGGTTGATGGAGTCATTGTGGATAATATTAACTATTTAGGGCCGAATGATATCGAAAATATTTCTATATTGAAAGACGCTTCTTCTGCGGCTATCTATGGTATTCGTGCTGCAGGCGGTGTAGTTATTGTGACTACTAGGCAAGGGAAGATAGATACCAAGCCTACTGTTACTTTTAATACTTATTTTGGCTATAAGAAGATTGCTAATTTGGTTGATATGGCCAATGGAGCTGAATATATCACGCTTTATAATGAAAAAATGGCTCAAATAGGTAACGATCGTCGTTTAGATCCGAAAGATTTCACCTCGCACAATTATTATGATGATATATTAGAGAATGGTTGGAATAATTCTCAGGATCTAGGCATCACAGGAGGCAGCAATAACTCTCGTTACAGTTTCGGAGTGACTCATCTAACGGACAATGGGTTGATCGGTAAAAATAAGTTCTCTAAAATCGGTCTTCGTAGCAAATATGATGTGGATATTACCAAACGGGTTCGTATGGGTATCAGTGTGATATTGCAAGCCTCAAAATCAAATCCGGTCAACACCGGTGTTATTCTTGATGCATATAAGGCTTTACCTATTTATGCAGCCAAAAAAGCAGATGGCACATGGACGGATCCTAATGTAGACAATATTTCAGGAACAATGTCTAACCCTACTGCCGGATATTATTATGATTATCAATGGCAAACTAAGATTGATGGTATTCTGAACGGCTATTTGGAAGCTGATGTCTTTAAATTTCTGACGTTGAAGACTAGCATTTCGTTAAATCCGGGCATGAGTAATTATATTAGCTTTACTCCAAAGCATTATATTACGCAATTCCAGAATTCGGATAAGAATAATATGTCTAAAACAAGAAATCAAAATCTGAATTTGTATTGGGACAACACGATGACGTATACGCAACGCATAGCTCAAGATCATCAGATAAAAATTATGCTAGGTACTTCTTATCAATCTGTTGAGACCGATTATCTGAATGCTTCTGTTCAGGGATTGAAGGATTTGCCCAAGATCAATCATAGTTATCTCTTTCTGAATATGCCCCGTGTAGATGCAGATTATTCTTCTTCTGTGAGTGATGGTGGAAATAAGGATGTTTCCATCTCTTATATGGGGCGAGTGACTTATGATTATAAAAGCAAATATTTGTTTAATGCTACCTTGCGTGAAGATGGTTCCACTAAGTTTCCTTCCTATAATCGCTGGGGTTTATTTCCATCAGTAGGATTGGGCTGGGTAGTATCTGAAGAGAATTTCATAAAACGCTTTAAGAACATTGACTTTCTCAAAGTGAGAGCAAGCTGGGGTATTATAGGTAACGGAAATGTTCCATCAAATATTTATGTGCCTACCATTAATCAGTCTGATTATCTGGGAGTGATTTTTGGTCCAGCACAAAATACCGGTTCCGGAACAGTGATGTATTCCGGAACCATTACAGACATGTATAACCCTGACCTTAAATGGGAAACGGTGCATGAGTATGATGGAGGTATCGACTTGAAAATGTTTAGTTCACGTTTGTCTGCCACATTCGATTTTTATTCAAAAACCACTAAAAATGCTGTTTTTCCTTTGACTAATCTGGGAAGTTCTGGATTGAACGCCGGTGGCGTGTGGGGCAATAATGCGACTATTAACAATACGGGTGTGGAACTTACTCTCGGATGGAATGAAACGACTACTAAAGGCATAACTTACTCTATTTCGGGCAATTTTACTTATAATCACAATAAACTTAAAAAGATTAATGCCAATGGTGCTAATGGTATTTATGGTAAATATGATGATAGTGGCAATATCACTTATAGCACCATAGGTAATCCTATCGGTACTTTTTATGGATACAAAGTAGCGGGAGTCTTTCAAAATAATGCTCAAATAGAAGCCACTCCCCACTTGCCGGGTGTGAAACCGGGTGATTTGATTTATGCGGATATTAATAAGGATAAAGTCATAGATGAGCAAGACCGTACTAATATAGGTGATCCTAATATTCCATTCTTTTATGGTTTTGATGCTTATGTAGCTTATAAAGGATTTGATGTAACCGTTTCATTGCAAGGTGTAGCAGGTAATAAGATATTCAATGCTAATCGGATGTTTCGGTATGGTACGGAGAATTTTGATGCCGATTTTGTTAAAAACAGATGGCATGGTGAGGGGACTTCTAATTCTTACCCGTCTGCTACATGGTCTAATGCAACGACTCCAAGTTCTTTTTATGTGGAAAACGGAAGCTATCTTAGAATTAAAAGTATTCAACTTGGATATTTTGTTCCTACAGACTATTTGTCTCGAGTGTATGTGAAGCAACTTCGTCTTTACTTAAATGCGGAAAATCCGTTTACATTTACTAAATACAATGGATTTTCTCCTGAAATAGGAGGAAGTCCGCTGATGTCCGGTGTGGATCGTAATACTTATCCGCTTTCGTCGGTGTATAGCATTGGATTGAATATTACTTTTTAATCTGTGTTTTTTTTAGAAAACATAATAGCATTCATTATGAAAAACAAAATATTATTTTATACCCTATTTTTCTCTTCAAGCATACTGGTTAGTTGCCAGGGAGAGATGGATTTTGACCCTTATGCTACGGTTCCTCAGGAAAAATTCTGGCAGTCGGAAGATGATGCAACGGCGGCTGTTGTAGCTTGTTATGCCAAATTTTGTGATTGGCCGTTCTTTGAACCTACTACTTTAGCGCTCGAAGAAATGGCTTCGGGTAATACGGCAAAAGGAAGTTCGCCCGACGACCAACCGGATTTGGACAAGATTATGAAGTTTCAATTTACTCCTTCCATGACCATTTTTGATACTTTTTGGAAATCAAGATATAGTGCTGTCAATGTGTGTAATCAGGCTATTACCAATATTGGAGCAATGAATATTGATGAGGCTAAAAAAGAACCGTTGTTGGGTGAAGCACGTTTTATGCGTGCATGGCTTTATTTTGAATTAGTCAGAACATTTGGTGAGGTGGTTGTGTACGATGGTCTGCCAGCTAACAATGCATATAATATTGCTAAATCGTCTATTCCTGAAGTTTATACTTTCATAGAGAAAGACCTTGAATTTGGCATTGAATATTTGCCGAAAGAAGCTTGGCCCGAAAACATGAAGGGACGTGTGACTTCGTGGGCTGCTAAAGCGTTATTGGCCAAAGTGAAGATGTACGAAGCTTCGGGCAGTAATTTTATGGAAGACGGTCAACCGATCAATGGGGCGACATGGGGTGATGTTAAAGCACTAACGGATGATATTATTTTGCATGGAATTTATTCTCTGTACACCAAAGATGGCGCCGAGAGTTTCTTCAATCTGTTCAGAGTGGAAAACGAGAACTGTGATGAATCCATCTTTGAGGCCCAGTGCGGAGCTTCCAAATTGGCTGGAGGAATAAACAGAAGTGCCTATGCAGTGTATCAGTGGGTACGTGGCGGTTCTTTTGCCGGATGGGGATTTAATGTTCCGACTGATCAATTGATAGCGGATTGGGAAGCGCGTGCTGATGATGGAGTTCGTTATAAATCGTCCATTGCCTTTCGTGGTGATATGTTGCCTGACGGACGGGTCATAGATGGCACGGAAACGTTGTCGGGTACCAATGCGGGAACAGCCGGATATAAACCTGCCCGATACAATTACAAAGTATATATATCTAAAGACGATGAAACCGGGTTGGGTGGCTGGATGACTTCCATAGAGCAGAACCCTCGTTTGTTTCGTTATGCAGATGTGTTGCTTATTGATGCTGAAGCGGAGTTCAACCTTAACAATGTGGATGAAGCTGTTAAGTCGATTAATAAAGTTCGTGATCGCGCATATGCTACTCCTTATACTACAGCAACTCTGACTATGCAACTTATTTGGGATGAGAGACGCTTTGAACTGGCTTTTGAAAATGACCATTTCTTTGACCTTGTTCGTACTGGACAGGCCAAAACCGTTCTGGCATCGAAAGGATTTGTATTGCCAAAGAACAATTTCTATCCGATTCCTCAAAATCAGATAGACTTGTCCTATGGTATATTAAAACAGAATAAGAATTACTAACTCGGATAGCTCAAGGTGATATCTGTCGCCTTGAGCTATTTTATTAACATAATTATAAAAGATGAAAAAGATAAGTGTCTTTGCTATGGTCTGTGTTGTGAGTGCGGCGTCGTTTTCTCAAAATAAAAATTTAGTTCAGAAAGCAGATTCTATTCTTTCCTTAATGACCATAGACGAGAAGATTGGTCAGCTAAATATGTTGACGGGAAATTGGGAAGCAACGGGCCCTGTGATGCAGGACGTGGATAAAACGGAGAAACTAAAGTCCGGAGCAATCGGTTCCATGCTCAATGTCAAAGGCAGTAAGAATACAAGAGAGATTCAGTCTATAGCACTTAGATCAAGATTAAAAATTCCTTTGTTGTTCGGACAGGATGTGATCCATGGTTACAAAACTATTTTTCCTGTACCACTGGCTCAGGCAGCTAGCTTTGACCTTACGGCCATAAAATCGGCCACACGGGTAGCTGCACGCGAGAGTGCCGTATCCGGCATCCATTGGGTATTCTCGCCTATGCTTGATGTAGCAAGAGACCCGCGTTGGGGACGAGTAATGGAGGGACCGGGCGAAGACCCTTTTCTTGCATCAAAAATAGCCAAAGTTATGGTTGAAGGCTATCAGGAACCTTTTGCCGACGGTTTGCAATTGATGGCTTGCGCCAAACATTTTGCAGCGTATAGTGGGGCTATTGGTGGGCGTGATTACAACACGGTTGATGTCTCTATGCAGACTTTGCACAATCTCTATTTACCACCTTTTAGGGAAGCGGCAAAAGCAGGAATAGCGAGTTTTATGTGTTCCTTTAATGAGATAAACGGGGTGCCCTCTTCAGGGAATAAATATCTGTTTGATTTGTTATATAAGGATTGGAACTTTGGCGGATTGGTGGTTTCTGATTGGGGATCTATTAGTGAAATGGTTGTTCACGGATACAGTAAAGATCGAGAAATGGCTGCACAACAAGCTTTCAATGCGGGGGTAACGATTGATATGGAGAGCCATTGCTACACTGATTATCTCAAAAAACTGATTAAGGAAGGAAAGCTGTCCGAGCAATCTCTTAATCAGGCCGTGCGATATGTTCTTGTCCAGAAATTGAAATTAGGACTCTTTGATAATCCGTATCGCTATTGTGACGAACAAAGGGAGCATAAAACGCTTTTTTCGGAAGCTAATAGATATATAGCACGGGATGTTGCAAGGAAATCGATCATTCTTCTGAAGAATGAAAATAGTATTTTGCCCGTGACTAATACTCCGAAGAAGATAGTTGTGGTTGGTCCTTTGGCTGATTCAAAGAGGGATATGGATGGTAATTGGGTGATGTTGGCAAATGAGCCGATAGCTGTTACTCTTCTGGAAGCTTTGAAAGAAAGATTTCCTGCCAGTCAGATTGAATATAAAAAGGGATGCGAAGTGACAGGTGGAGACGCTTCAGGTTTTACTGATGCTGTTCATGCGGCTTCGGATGCTGACTTGGTTATTTTGGCATTGGGCGAAACATGGGATATGAGTGGCGAAGCTAAATCGAAAGGAGATATCAGTTTACCGGGTTTGCAAGAAAAATTGGCGATGGAGATATACAAAACCAATAAGAACTGTGTGACTTTGCTCATGGCTGGTCGACCTATGATCTTTAACCAGATAGCTGAAAAATCTCCGGCTATCTTGTACTGCTGGTGGTTGGGTACGGAAGCCGGACATGCTATGGTGGATGTACTATGTGGTGCATATAATCCTTCGGCTAGAGTTCCTATGTCGTTTCCTAAATATATGGGACAGATTCCTGTTTATTATAATCATAAGAATTCCGGACGTCCTCCTGTAGATACGGAAGGTAATTATTCGGGGCGTTACATTGATATTGATTACAAACCTCAGTATCCTTTTGCTTATGGACTATCATATACTCAATTCTCTTATGAGAATATTCAAGTAAAGAAGTCAGAGAAAGAAGTGACAGTGAGTATGACCATTAAGAATGTGGGTAAATATGATGGAAGTGAATTAGCACAGGTTTATTTGCAAAAGTTGTGGGGCGAATCGACTTCACCGGTGAAAGAACTTAAAGGTTTTGAACAGGTCTTTCTGAAAAAGGGAGAAAGTCGTCTGGTAATTATTCACATACCGTATGAACAGTTAGCCTACTATGGTCAGCATGGCTGGGAATCGGGTAGTGGAGATTACAAGATATATGTGGGACGGAACTCTTCCGATGTAATTTATAACGTTTCTGTTCAATTGGAAGAGTAACAAAATGCAATAATATGAAAAGAATAAATGTGTTTTTATTGATATGTTACGTTTCAGGGCAACTTTTTGCACAGCGAACACCGACTGTTTTGCCGCAATTGGGTAAGAATAAAATAGAAGAAGTGGTTGCTGCTATGTCACTGGAAGAAAAAATAGAGTTGGTCATGGGGTTGGGAGACGCTACCTGGACAAATCCGCCCGAAGGAAATAAAACAGTAATTGTAAACGGAATTGCAGGCCGAACATGGGATATACCGCGTTTGGGAATTCCTCCGACTGTTATGGCCGACGGCCCTGCAGGGCTTCGTATTGATCCTTTGCTTCAGGACGCTTCTTTACCACGTTACTGTACGGCATTTCCTGCTGCCACTAGCCTGGCTTCCACTTGGAACACTATGCTGGTGGAGAAGGTAGGCAAGGCGATGGGAAATGAGGTGCTTGAATATGGGTGTGATGTATTACTCTCGCCTGCTATGAACATTCAGCGAAATCCACTGGCCGGAAGAAATTTTGAGTATTATTCCGAAGATCCGTATATCAGCGGCAAGATGGGAGCCTCAATGGTACGGGGACTGCAATCGAACGGTATAGGGGCGTCGGTGAAACACTTTGTAGCTAATAATCAAGAGACAAATCGTAAATCAATTAATGAGATAATCAGCCAACGAGCTCTGCGCGAAATCTACTTACGAGGTTTTGAAATCACTATTAAAGAATCAGAACCGTGGACGGTGATGTCTTCTTATAACAGAGTCAATGGTTTTCATACGGCAGAGAATCGTGAACTTCTAACGACCATTCTACGAGATGAATGGGGGTACAAAGGGCTTGTGACTACCGATTGGTGGAGCGGAACTGACGCGACTTCTCAGATGTATGCCGGTAATGATTTGTTGATGCCAGGATGTTATCAAAGGGAAGAATTGATGCAGGCTGTTGCAGATCGTCGTCTGGATGAAAAGACGTTGAACAGAAACGTAACCCGTATTTTGGAGTACATTATGAAAACGCCCCGTTACAAGGGTTATCGCTTTTCTAATCGTCCGGATTTGGCTGCCCATGCTTTGGTGGCACAACAGGCTGCTGAAGAAGGGATGGTTCTACTTAAAAATGATAACCATTCATTACCACTCTCTAAAAATAGACGCGTTGCCTTATTTGGAAAAACCTCCTATAACTTTATAGCTGGAGGGACAGGTAGTGGTGAAGTGAATTATGAACATGCTGTGTCGCTTCAGGAAGGTTTGGAAAATAACGGCTTCAGTATCGTAAAACCGCTTGAAAAATTCTATGTTCATTTCATTGATTCAGTGAGAAATAGGGAGACAAAGGATAAAAAACACGTGCTCGATTTTATGGATGAAGTAGCTCTTTCAAAAGATGAGATTAGAGAACAGGTTGCGAAAAGTGATTTGGCTATTATAACCATCGGACGTAGTGCGGGCGAAGGATGGGACAGAAAGGAGCAGGATTATTTTTTACTTTCGGCAATAGAAAGAAAAATGATTAAGGAGATTTCCGAAGTTTATCATAAAGCCGGTAAAAAGGTAATTGTTGTTTTGAATATTGGTGGAGTGATGGAAACAGCAAGTTGGAAAGAGTATCCGGATGCCATACTTCTGGCTTGGCAAAGCGGACAGCAGGGTGGGGCAGCATTGGCTGATATTCTAAAGGGTACAGTCAATCCTTCGGGCAAGCTACCGGTAACTTTTCCTCTTCACTACAGTGATGTTCCTTCTGCTACTACATTTCCCGGAGAGCCACTCGATAATCCTATAAATTCTTTTTATAATGAAGGTATTTATGTGGGTTACCGTTATTATGATTCATTTAATGTGAAGCCTTCTTACGAATTTGGGTACGGACTTTCTTATACGGATTTTCAATATTCAAATATGAAATTGACTTTTGATGCATCTACATTGACGGTAAAGGCTGAAGTAACGATAAAAAATATAGGTAAGAGAGCTGGAAAAGAAATTGTTCAGGCTTATCTTAGCGCTCCATCCGATAAGATAGAGAAGCCTATGCAGGAACTAAAAGGTTTTGTTAAAACAAAATTATTGAAGTCCGGTGAGAGTGAAATGGTTGTGTTTGAACTTGATGCTCGCCTGCTTGCCTCTTATTGGAGTGGCATAAGCTCCTGGATAGCCGATGCCGGAATCTATCAACTCAGCTTGGGAAGTTCTTCCAGGGATATTCGTGCCCAGAGTCTATTTACACTTGGAGAGAGTAAATTGGTTGAAAAAACAAATTATGTGCTTCAACCCAATTATATGGTAAAAGAGTTTAGTATCAAAGATAAAAAGTTAGAAAAATGAAAAGGGTTATCAGATTTATATTAATCGGCTTTTTACTGTGTTGGGGGGCAAATTCTTTCGGGCAGGAGAACTATTACAAGTTGTACACCCACAATCCGTATGTCGAAGAGAATCAGTTTATTGAAACAAACCCCGATCTGTCTACTCCACCGGTATTCGAGACAATAAAGAGTAACTTACCTTCTCCCTCGTGGTCGGTACGTAAAGATGTGATTGCCGCTTATTGGAAAGCCTGGGAGATTGCTTTTTCAAATTTAAGGGCGGTTAATCCTGCCAGTGGCTTTACAGCTCCTTATATTGATGCAGCTTTTAACGGATGTGTGTTTATGTGGGATACCTCTTTTATGAGTATGTTCGGCAAGTACGGTACCCATGCCTTCAATTTCCAAGGCTCACTGGATAACTTCTATGCCAAACAAAAGCCGGATGGTTTCATTTGCCGGGAGATACGCAGCACGGACGGCAGCGATTGCTTTGAACGCTTTGAGGTTTCGAGCACCGGACCTAACATTATGCCTTGGTCGGAGTGGGAGTATTTTGAAAACTTCAACGACACCGTTCGCTTGAGAAAGGTATTTCCCCCCTTATTGGCTTATTATAAATGGTTTCAGATTAATCGTACATGGAAAGACGGAAGTTATTACTCCAGCGGCTGGGGATGCGGCATGGACAATCAGCCCCGCGTGCCCGAAGGATATGATGTGCAGTGGGGAAATGCCCATATGTCGTGGATAGATACTAACATGCAACAGATTATGTCCGCTAAGATTCTTATCAAAATGGCAAAAAAACTCCATCGGGAAAAGGATGTAGAGGCGCTGGAAAAGGAAGTAAATTCGCTGACCGATTTTGTGAATAGCAAAATGTGGAATGATAAGATTTCTTTTTATACGGATCTGTTTGAAGATAACACGTTGTCCTCTACCATGACTATCGGTTCGTATTGGTCGTTATTGGCGGATGTTGTGCCTCCTGCCAGATTAGAGAGATATCTGTCGCACCTGACAAATGCGAAAGAGTTTAACCGGGAACACAGGGTTCCTTCTTTATCGGCCAGCGATCTGCAGTATGATCCGAATGGGGGATACTGGAAAGGTGGTGTATGGGCTCCTACGGAATACATGGTGTTAAGAGGACTGACAGCCATCGATCGGGATAGTCTGGCCTATGAAATAGCCTATAACCACCTCAATAATGTGGTCGGGGTATTTAGCAAAACAGGAACTTTCTTTGAAAACTATGCTCCTGAGAAGGTACAGGGAAATGATAGGAAGAATTTTGTGGGATGGACCGGTCTGTCGCCCATTGCGGTTTTGATGGAATATGTATTCGGAATTCGTGCCGATGTTCCGAATAATCGGATTGTATGGGATGTTCGTTTAAAAGATGATTTTGGAGTGGATAATTACCCTTTCGGGAAAGAAGGTTGTGTTAGTTTGCACAGCAAAGCCCGAAAAGACAGC
Organism: uncultured Bacteroides sp.; assembly: GCF_963666545.1. Classification (NCBI taxonomy): domain Bacteria; kingdom Pseudomonadati; phylum Bacteroidota; class Bacteroidia; order Bacteroidales; family Bacteroidaceae; genus Bacteroides; species uncultured Bacteroides sp. The sequence goes on from NZ_OY762899.1 coordinate 3,854,100, forward strand.
CGACAAAGGCCTAAGATAAAGGTCAATTCAAATGTGGACTTTACATTGGCTCTGAAATGGGATGGCGGACAGCAGGATATTGCAATAAAAGCGAGTGTGAAATAACTTTAATGGATGAAATAGCATATTTATAATGAAAGAATTTACTATACTTTTGGCTGCTTTATTGGGGCTGATTGCTTTTCCGAATAAGGAAACAGACTACCGGACTGTTCGTACACCTAGCGGTACTTGGAGTTTGGTTTGGGATGAGGAATTTAACTATTCCGGGTTACCTGATAGTACAAAATGGAACTATGATACAGAAGGGAATGCTCATGGCTGGGGAAACAACGAATGGCAATATTATACCCGAGAAAATTCTCAAAATGCTTGGGTGAGTAACGGAATATTGACTATCACTGCACTGAAGCAACAGATGGAAGGTAAAGCGTATACTTCTGCCAGACTGATAACAAAGGAGAAGGGGGATTGGCTGTACGGTCGATTCGAAATTCGTGCTAAATTACCTACAGGTAAAGGAACATGGCCGGCTATCTGGATGCTTCCTACAGATTGGGAATACGGTGGCTGGCCGGCAAGTGGTGAAATTGATATAATGGAGAATGTGGGATACGAACCTGACACGATTGTAGGGTCGGCACATACTCAAAAATATAATCACTCTATAGGGACGCAAAAGAATGCTCGTATAGCCTGTCCGGATGCATATAAACAATTTCATACGTACGCACTCGAATGGGAACCGGAGGAATATCGTTTGTATGTGGATAACAGGCATTATTTTACTTTTAGAAATGAGAAAACGGGTAGTGAAACATGGCCATTTGATAAACGTTTTCATCTATTAATTAATCTGGCCATTGGTGGTGATTGGGGAGGTATTCAGGGTGTGGATGATACGCGCTTTCCACATCGATTCGAAATTGATTATGTAAGAGTTTACAAAAAAAATAAATAGTGTTGCCTGAGTAACATTAACAATAAAGTAAAGGAAGAAGAGGCTAAAATGTTTCGTATGCGTTTTAACGCAATACCTATCTGCGTTTCAACAGTTTTTATAGAGATGTTTCGTTTCTCGGCTATCTGTTTATATGAAAGTTCCTCTCTGCGGCTCAACAAGAATATTTCCCGGCATTGAGTAGGTAGCTGGTTGATTGCATTATTTAGTGCAATAGTAAATGTTTCTATATTAAAGCAATCTCTATTTTCTTTTTCCTGTTGTTGTTGATTGAACCAATTTTCTAAGAGATGATGCCTGTTTTGCTCATCGCGCAGATAGTTCAATATTCGATTTTTAGCAGCGTTAAAAAGATAAGTCTTGATATATTGTATTTCGACAATCTCTTTGTTTTCCCATAGTTTCATGAAGATATCCTGGAGTACATCTTCAATAATATCTGTCTCCTGGGTATAAAGGCTTAAAAAACGAAATAGCGAATCATAGTACAAATCGTAGTACTTTTGGAAGAGGTGGATATCTATTGATATTTTGGGAGTGCTTTTCAAAACACGAAGAAATTTTAAGGTTATTGTTCTGTTGGGTATAGAATGAGTACAAATATAATTAAAAAGGATAGTATAAAGAAAAGTTTGCGCATTTTTTCTTCTAAATTGAGAGAATGATGTGTTTCAACTAGTGGAATATTTTTGTAGGCCATCTTAATTTTTAATAAGGTTGAGATGGCCTTTTTACTCTACTTTTTCATCGGAACATTCATCACTTTCTTGGGACGAATGGAGTATGCCTGGTTGTAAATCACGACATCTAGTTCCTCACCGGTTTTTAGCTCCATGCGAATCAGTTCTTTCTCAACCGTGATGTGTAGTGTGCGTCCTCTGAAATTAATATTGAACGAATAACTGTTCCATTTGCTTGGTATGGCAGGACTGAAGTTCAGCGAATCGTTTTTAATCTGCATTCCGCCAAACCCCCTGACAATGGCTAACCAACTGCCGGCCATGCTGGTAATGTGGAGTCCTTGTTCCACTTCGTTATTATAGTCGTCAAGATCGAGTCGGGTGGCATGCAAAAAAAGATTGTAGGCTTTCTCTACATCACCTATCCTCGAAGCCAGTATGGAATGTATGTAAGGCGATAGGGAGGACTCGTGCAATGTGCGAGGCTCGTAGAAGTGAAAGTTGCGACGAATGGTTTTGGCATCAAAGTCAGAATAATACAAATATAATCCTAATAGTACATCGCTTTGCTTGATGTAGCACGAGCGCAAGATACGATCCCACGACCAATGCTGATTGATCGGACGTTCGGCTGCGGGAATTTCATCCACTGTCTTCTGCTCTTTATCCAGATAACCATCGTGCTGCACGAATATACCCAGTTCTTTGTCTTCCGGTAGATACATGTTCTCTATTATCTCTTTCCATCGGGCAGTTTCTGAATACTCAAAAGCGGTAGCTCTGCGGATACGTAAGTATTCATCGGGATATTCACTTGCTACCATCTCCAAATAATTGATCGTAGCTTGTAGGCACTGCACGCACGAATAGTTTGTATACCAGTTGTTATCTACATTATTCTCATATTCGTTAGGGCCGGTAACACCCAGTAATACGTACTTCTGCTTCGGTTGCGAGAAGGATACCCGCTGACTCCAAAAACGACTGATGGCGATTAGCACTTCAAGTCCGTAGTGTGCTACATATTCTTTGCTGCCCGTCATCGTGGTGTATAGCACAATGGCATAGGCAATGATGTTGTTGCGATGAATCTCTTCGAAAGTAATCTCCCATTCGTTGTGGCATTCATCACCGTTGATGGTTACCATCGGATAGAGAGCCGCGCCTCCTTTGAATCCTAATTTCCGGGCATTTTCTATTGCTTTGGGCAGATGATTGTAACGATAGAGTAGTAAGTTTCGGGCTATCTCTTTAGAACTGGATAGCAGAAAGAACGGTACACAACACAGTTCCGTGTTCCAAAAAGTGTTTCCACCATATTTCTCTCCGGTAAACCCTTTTGAACCGATGTTCAGTCGTGGGTCATCTCCCCGATAAGTCTGGTTCAACTGGAAAATGTTGAAGCGAATGCCCTGTTGAGCTTCCGGATCACCATCAATGACCACATCGGACTCTTTCCAAATCTCACTCCAGACGTCTTTGTGTTCTTGCAGCAACGCATCCCAACCTTTTGCTTTGGCACTCTTACTTTCAGCCACAGATTCGTCTACCAATTGCTGCCTGTCACAATAGAGAGAACTTACGATGGCAGTGTATTTGATGAGCGTCACCCGATCACCGGGTTTCACATCGGCACCGATGCTAAAGCCGGTAAGCTTCTCCTTTTCTATTTTGATGGGGCTACTTGTTACCTCCTTGCTGTTTTTGTATAGTTGATAAGTCATCGAGCAACACACCTGAGAGTCTTCGTGGCGGGTTTGTGTCCACAGATAAGCATATTCGTTGGTCGTTTCCGCACGTAGAATGTTCCACATCTTTTCGTTGAAGTTAGAAGTTTCATGCTTCACATCCCCGTTGAGGTGGGGCACTAATGATATCTTTCCTTCATAGTTGACTGAAGTCACGCTGTACTTGATGAGACACAGATTCTGATTACTCATGCTGTTGATGTGTTCCACATGCACCTTCAGCGTATGCCCTTTAGGGGAAGTCACCTGAAAGTCACGATAGGAGATACCCTCTTTCAAGTCGAGCCGTCTGTCGAAACTATCCACATCCCACAGGGCAAGGTCCAATTCCTCATCAATAAGTCGCAGAAAGATGGCACTCCAGTTGGGAGCATTCGGTATGCGCGAGAAGAACTTCGGATATCCGTTCTTCCACCATCCCACGCGGGTTTTGTCGAGGAATGCAATGCCGGCCAGATAAGATCCTTGCAGATTGTCACTACTATACGTTTCCTCAAAATTGCCCCGCTGACCGATACGGCCGTTGCCCAAACTGAATATACTTTCCGAGGCACGTAGGCGGTCGGCATGGAAACTTTCTTCGATGATGTTCCATTCATCTGTTTTGAGGAATCTTTTCATGGCAATAAGTTTTATCAATCCTCCAAAGTACGTAAAAAGATAGAGAAAGAACAAATGAATTGATTTATATCATACAAAAAAAGTATTTCCGATAGATAACAGTGTATACTATCTTTAGCCCGATCATATAGACCAAGAGTTTTCTAATGTAAAGATTGCAGATCTATCGCCACAGGCCTCCTGAGAGGGGTTTGTTGAACGTCCGCGATCAGCGTGTTGAATGTCCGCTTTCAACACGCTGATCGCGGACGTTCAACACGTTGAAGTTGTATCTTCTCTGAAAAATCCTTCGTTTGTAAATAAAGTTGTATTATGAGCTGTTTTTTGTCAAGAGCAGATTTATGCATTATTAAGAGAAAGGAGTTGATTGAAAGAGATATAAGGTCTTTTCCGCATAACAACAAGAGGAAAACTACTTTTCATTAGGAGTTATTCCGATAACAAATAAGCATATTGGGGAAATGAAACCGTCTTCCGAAGCGAAAGAAACCGGCAGATTGCTCAACTGAACCGTTCTTTTGTCCATTCTGCACGGTTCAGTTGGTCCAAGAGAACCGTGCAGAAATAAAAAACGGGAGAAGCAACAACTTCCCCCGTTTACCGTAGTTTAATCTCAAACTACTTTATGATTACGCTTACAAAAGTAATACATTTACTAGCCAAAGTCAAGCTTTTCGGCTTGAAACTTTAGCTAATTTTTCACTGCTTCGGGCTTTTCTTCTTTATGTGCCACTGTTTCTTTTACGAAGTAAACGCAGCATGCCCCTATGATAAGAAATACGCCTGCCAATACCAGCATGTTCACTTGCCGTCCACTCACCAAATGAAGTAATCCGCCACCAAGGAGTGCGGCTGCAATTTGAGGCAGACAGATGGTTCCATTGAACAATCCCAGATAAGCTCCCATGTTCTTGCCCGAAACGGAGTTGGTCAGTATCGTAAACGGCATGGCCAGCATAGCCGCCCACGCGCAACCGATGAACAGGTAAGAAACAAAAAGTAGGTATTGATTATGGAAGAAGAAGGTAGAAATGAAACCAATCCCTCCTAACACCAAACTAAGTGAATAGGCCATCTTACGTGATTTGAATAGTGGTAACACGATGGCCCAGACTACCGAACCGATGGCTTGCACGGCAAAGAGCACACCTACCCAGTTGCCTGCTTCCTGATATCCTTCACTTTGTGCACTTGTTGCATTCCATACCGTGTCGGCAATGGCACCGTTGGTGTACGTCCACATATACATAAAGGCCGCCCAACTGAAAAACTGTACCAACCCGACTGTCCAGAACACTTTCGGCGCATGTTTCAGCAACGAAAGGAAATCTGTCTTCTCTTTCTTTTCATCTGCTGTGATGCCATGAAACGCTTCAAATTCCTTTGGCGGCATCTCTTTCACTTTCAGCATGGTGTAGATGACGCACAACATCAAGATGGCGGCACCGATATAAAAAGAATAAATCACCGAATCGGGCACTGTACCTTTTTCGGCTATGTTGCTGATTCCTATCCAGGTAAAGATAAAAGGAAACATGTACCCCATCAGGCTACCGGCATTGCACAGAAAACTCTGGATGGAGTAGGCCAGACCCTTTTGCTTTTCATTCACCATGTCGCCCACCAACATCTTGAAAGGCTGCATGGCCATATTGACAGACGTGTCGAGAAACATGAGCGAAACCACCCCGAATATCATTGCAGTGCCCACTGCCATCCCAAAGCTTCCCGCATTAGGCAGTAAGCACATCACCAACATGGCAACAATGGATCCTATAAATAAATAAGGTATCCTTCTTCCGAAACGTGTCCACGTCTTGTCACTTGCCGATCCGATGATCGGTTGCACTATGATGCCCGCCAGTGGAGGAAGGATCCAAAAATAACTCAGATTATGAGGGTCGGCCCCCAGCGTAGAGAATATACGGCTAATGTTGGCACTTTGCAGTGCATAAGCAATCTGCACACCGAAAAAGCCGAAGCTGATGTTCCACAACTTCCAAAAATTTAAATCAGGTTTTACTTTCATGGTATTTTTAGGATTTAATCTATCTTTCTCTATTTAGTAGTGCCCCGCACCACCAGATTTGTTTTCACGATCCGGTTCGCACTTTTCAGCTCTCCGGTTTTATCTTCTATTTTGTTAATCAGAATATCAATAGCACTCTCTCCAACTTCTTGCCCGTGTTGTTCCACCGTCGTTAACTTCGGATCAGTGTTCTGTGCAATGGCCCCATCTGTAAATCCACAGATAGAAACCTCATCCGGAACTTTCATGCCTACCAACTTGCAGGCATAAAGAATGCCCGAAGCCGTTTCGTCGTTAATGGCAAAGAATCCATCCGGGCGGTCTTGTTTCTCCAGAAAATCAGGTGTAATGGCAATAGCCTGTTCACGTGTGTCGCAAAGCTTTATCATCGTATCGTTTACCGGAATCTTATATCTCTTCATCGCATCCAGATAACCGTTTCGTCTGTTCTTCGATATTTCCAAATTAGGCGGCCCGCTGTAGAAGAGGATACGTCGGCATCCGGTTTGAATCATATACTCCACCGCAGCAAAGGCCCCTGCATAGTCGTCCACCACCACCCGTTCCGTGTTGATGCCGGTACAGATACGGTCATAAAAAACAATAGGAATATTGTTATCCAAGAGATCTTGATAATGATCATATTGTGAAGTATCCTTAGCCAGAGAAGCGATTACCCCGCAAACCCTCGCCGCAAGAAAAGAGTGAACGATCTTCACCTCCTGTTCGTAACTTTCATTGCTTTGCGCCACCAGAATGTTATAGCCCGCCTTTGCAGCACTCTTCTCGATACCACTTAGCACACACGAAAAGAAATGGTGAACCAGTTGAGGAACAATCACCCCGATAGTGTTTGAACGATTTGTTCGCAAGTTAAGAGCCAACGCATTCGGCTTATAATTATGTTCACGCGCGTACTTATGTATAGCCTCTCTTGTGTCCAAACTTATATCCGGATTGTCTTTCAAAGCTCTTGACACAGTGGAGGGTGAAAAGCCCAATGCCCGGCCTATGTCTTTAATGGTAATCTGCGGTTTATTCATGGTTTACATTAGTTTGAGCCAAAGGTAATTCAAATCCAATAGAAATAAAAACATTAGATTATTCTCTTTGTTTCCTATTTATATGCAAAAATAGTAGAATAAGGATTAATTGTTTGATAATGAGGCGCCTTTGCCTTTCACAATAGGTGCAAACGATTGCATAAGAGTAAATGCAGATTTGAGTATATTCGTTATGTCGTTAATGTTAAGAAGTCCTATTTTTGCTCAACGTAGAAGAGGATGGACTTAACATTTCCATTTTCAATCCGCAAAAATCTATATTCATATATTGTTAACTTTAATTTTAAAATGCATGAAGCAAGTTAATCTTAGAATCTATCGAATGATTCTTCCCCTACTCTTAGGGATGTTCTTGTCAATTGGCGCCTATGCACAGCAGATCTCTGTAAGGGGACATGTGACAGATGTGACAGGTGAGCCGGTGATTGGTGCTAATATCTTAGTAAAAGGCACTACGAACGGAACAATTACTGATTTGGATGGTAATTTTGTTCTTAATACCCCTCAGAACTCCATTCTTGTTATTTCTTTTGTGGGGTATAAACCAGCCGAAGTACAAGCCTCTAAAAGCATGGTAGTAACTCTTCAGGATGATGCCGTGATGTTGAGCGAAGCTGTAGTTATCGGTTATGGTACGGTGAAGAAAAGTGATGTAACGGGTTCTGTTACTGCGATAAAGCCGGATAAACTGAACAGAGGTCTTACAACAACCGCTACTGATATGATTACCGGTAAGATAGCCGGTGTTAATGTTACTTCTGATGGTGGTGCTCCCGGCGGCGGCGCAACAATCCGTGTTCGTGGCGGATCTTCTCTTTCGGCAAACAATAATCCTTTGATTGTTATCGACGGCCTTCCCATTGATAATGATGGAATTAAAGGTGTCTCAAATCCTTTAAGTTCTATTAATCCTAATGATATTGAAACTTTTACGGTTCTAAAAGATGCTTCCGCTACCGCTATTTATGGCTCTCGTGCCTCAAATGGTGTTATTCTGATTACGACTAAAAAAGGAGCTAAAGGTTCTAAACCTCGTGTCAGTTTCGATAGTAGTATTTCTGTTAGCACAAAAGTCGATGAGATTAGCGTAATGAATGCTGATGAGTACCGCAATTTTATAACCACTTCTTTTGGTGCGGATTCGGGTGCTGCTAAGTTATTAGGAGAAGCAAATACCGATTGGCAAAAAGAAATTTTCAGAACAGCTGTTGGACATGATGAGAATATAACTGTTTCCGGAGGATTGAAAAACATGCCTTATCGTGCTTCTTTTGGGTACACTAATCAAAATGGTATTCTTAAAACTTCATCATTTGAAAGATATACAGGATCATTTAATCTGAGTCCAAGTTTCTTTGATAATTATTTGAATATTAGTTTAAATGCCAAAGGCATGATTGCTAATAGCCGTTTTGCAGATACTGCTGCTATTGGTTCGGCATTGGGTTTCGATCCTACGCAACCTGTAATGAATGGAAATACTAAATACGGAGGCTATTTCGCTTGGGAAAATCCAACTTCGGGAGACTTTATTTCTATTGCAACCAAAAATCCGGTTGCAATGTTAAAACAGAAAAAGGATGAGGCTACTTCAAAGAATCTTATTGCTAATGCACAATTTGATTATAAGTTCCATTGTCTACCTGATCTGAAAGCTAATTTAAATTTAGGTATGGATCTGGCTACCGGTACTCAAGACCTTTTCTATCCGAAAGAATCTCCAATAGGTTATATTGATAATGGTAAAACTGGTTCAGAGACGATAGATAAATATAACTTGTTACTCGATTTTTATCTCCAATATTCAAAAGACTTCGCAGAAGATCATCATTTTGACTTAATGGGAGGGTATTCGTGGCAACATTTTCATCGGTCACAAGAGAATGCTTACAACAATCTGGCTGGAAGCAATCCGACTTCTTACGTCTTTAAGACTGAAAGTTACCTGGTTTCTTTCTTCGGTCGTTTAAATTATTCTTTTAAGGACAGATATCTGCTTACGGCTACTTTGCGTCAGGATGGTACATCACGTTTTTCTAAAGACAATCGTTGGGGACTTTTTCCATCAGTTGCCTTGGGTTGGAGAATGAAAGAAGAGGCTTTTTTGCAAGACGTGGACGCTATTTCTGATTTGAAACTTCGCTTAGGATACGGTATTACCGGTCAACAAGATATTTCTCAGGGAGATTATCCCTATATGGCTACCTATTATGCGGGCCAAGATGGAGCCTATTATCAATTTGGTGATGACAAAAAAATCCCCATTTCGCGACCTAATGGTTACAATCCTAATTTGAAATGGGAAGAAACTACTACTTGGAATGCAGGTCTTGATTTTGGGTTTATGAAAAATCGTATAACCGCTTCTCTTGATTATTATTATCGTGAAACAAATGATTTAATTAATGTAATAGATGTTCCGGCAGGTACGAACTTTAAAAATCGTATTGTCAGCAATATTGGTTCATTAAAGAATCAGGGAGTTGAGTTTTCTACGAGTGCAAAAGCTATTAGTACTGAAAATTTGATGTGGGACTTAGGTTTCAATGTTTCTTGGAATAAAACGGAAATCACTCAGCTAACTGCGCAAGATAACTCTTCAACAATCGTTCCTCTTGGCTATGTGGATGGCGGTACCGGAACAACCGTTCAGGCACAAGGCGTAGGTCATCCTGCTAATTCTTTTTATGTATATCAACAGGTATATGATAAAGAGGGAAAACCAATTGAAGGCTTTTATGTAGATCGCAATGGAGATGGACAAGTAAACGATGGTGATAGGTATTTCTATAAAAAACCGTCGCCTGATGTGATGATGGGATTTACCTCTAAATTAGTTTATAAACAGTGGGATTTCAGTTTCTCGTTACGTGCTAATTTGAATAACTATGTATATAATAACGTGGCATCATTTAATGCTCCATTGAGCGAAGGTTGGATAAATAACAAAGGATATTTGTCTAATAGACCATCCTCTGCTTTTGATACTAATTTTCAGAATATGAATGTGCTTTCTGATTACTATGTACAGAATGCCTCATTCCTTCGCTGCGACAACATCACGTTAGGTTATTCATTCAAAAAACTATTCAAAATCATAGACGGACGTGTTTATACTACAGTTCAGAATCCATTTGTTATAACCAATTATAAAGGATTGGACCCTGAAGTAGCCAATGCTACTGATAAAACATTTGGTATTGATAAGAATGTTTATCCCCGTCCTTTGGTTGGTATAATTGGTATAAGCCTTAACTTTTAATAATTGATGACTATGAATGCAAGATTTTTTAAATATATACTTCCGGCGTTATCGCTGGCTTTGGTCATGAATCTATCATCGTGTGTAGGCGATCTTGATGTCTCTCCGATTGATCCCAATATTAATGTTAATTTTGACCAGGATGCTAATTTTGCTAAGATCTATGCCGGTTTAGCTATAACGGGTAATCAAGGACCTGCAGGACAGCCCGATATTGCCGATACTGATGAAGGAGCTTCGGGTTTAATGCGTATGATGTTTAATATCAATGAACTTTCGTCTGACGAAGCCATTTGCGCTTGGACAGGTGATACGGATGTATTTCCTATTAACTTTTCAAAGTTTACTCCTTCCAATGGGTTGGTGCTGAATATGTTCAATCGTTTGTACATACAGATAGCTCAGTGCAATAGCTTCTTGATCCAGACAGCTGGTAAAAGTGATGATGCTAGTTCGTTGCAACGTGCCGAAGTTCGTTTTATTCGTGCATTAGATTATTATTACTTAGTTGATTTATATGGTAATGTGCCTTTCGTCGACGAGAATACAGGTATTGGCGCTTATGTTCCACAAAGAATAACACGTGCAGATCTGTTTACTTATGTAGAGGCAGAATTGAAAAGCATAGAACCGATAATGAAAGCGCCACGCGCAAATTTGTATGGACGAGCTGATCAGGCTGCTGTATGGATGTTGCTTTCACGCCTTTATCTAAATGCTGAAGTGTATACCGGAACTCCTCGTTGGGCAGATGCGGCAACGTATGCCGATAAGGTTATGAAAGCCGGCTATGTATTGGAACCTAAATATGAAAATATGTTCAAAGCTGATAATAACACCTCTACTGAAATGATCATGCCTATTTGCTTTGATGGAATGTATGCTCGCTCATGGAGTGGAATGTTCTTTGTATGTAGCTTTATATCAGGGGATATGGATGCAGAGGCCAACTTTGGAACTGTTGAAGCCTGGGGCGGCAATCGTGCAAGAGTGGCTTTGGTTAAAAAGTTTGCTTTTGATGGAGATTTGACTAAGGTTACTGACCAACGAGCGATGTTTTGGACAAAGAATCGTACTCTTGAGATCGAAAAACCCAGTGAATTTACGGAAGGATATTCTGTTACTAAATTTAAAAATAGAACGAAAGCCGGAGTCATAGGAAGTGATCCCAATAAACAATTTCCGGATATGGATTTTCCTTTGTTCCGTTTAGCAGAAGCAAATCTTACTTTTGCTGAAGCTACTTTGAGAGCTGGTGGAGATAAAACGTTGGCGCTAAAAGCTGTTAATGATTTACGGGACCGTGCACACGCAAGCAAAATAAATGAATCGGATTTGACATTAGACTTTATCCTAGATGAAAAATCACGTGAGTTTTATTTTGAAGCACAACGTAGGGTCGATCTTATTAGACATAACAAGTACACATCGAACTATACTTGGGATTGGAAAGGTGGAGTTGCTGCAGGTAATTCTGTTGCTGATCATTTAAAATTATTGCCGATTCCGGTAAGTCAGTTGTCAGCAAATACTAATCTGATACAAAACCCTGAATATTAATTGAATATTCATAGATATGCAATCATTAAAAACTAGTAAGATGAAAAGATTTAATATATTAATATTGATAATTCTAGGTACAATGAGTATAGTCTCTTGTGATTCTGATAGAGATAGTAACCCTATCTTGCAAGATCCAACGACTTTTGTACTGAATACGCCAGCTTATGCTTCTACTGTATATGATTTGAAGCACTCTGAAACGATCGAATTAACTTGTTCGCAGCCAGATTATGGCTTCACGGTAGCTACTGATTATGTTGTGCAGGTTTCTCTGACGGGGCAGTTTAACGAAGCAGTAGATGCTAATACACCGGCCACATACCAGACTTTATCTAGCATTTACAATACTGCTAAAATGAATGTAAATGCTCAGGAGTTAGCAATCGCTATTGTTAATTTATCTGGAATAACTGAAGCTGAGAACTTTTATACAGATCCTATAAAAGTATATATTCGTTTGAAGGCTTCTGTAAATAGTGGGATGAAACCTATCTTATCTAATACAATAGAGTTACCCAAGGTTTTAAGCTATTTTGCTCTTGATCCGATGGTTATGCCTGGGAAGATGTATGTAACGGGCACTATCTCTGGTTGGGATTGGAGTAAAGCATATTCATTAGTGCCGGTGTATGGCACTCCCGGTAAGTTCTGGACACTTAAGTATTTTGATGCTAATGCTGAAATTAAGTTTAACTCGGAGAAAAGTTGGAATGGAGCTGAATTTGGATATGTTGGCACTACGATCTCTGATAAAGCCGGAGCTCAGATTGAGGATAATGGTGGAAATATTAAAATAGTAAATGCCGGATGGTATATTGTTGTAGTAACGACAACGATAGAAGGGCGTAGCTATAAATATGCAGTAGAGTTTGTTACACCGATAGTTTATGTTTGTGGAGCTACCGTAGGAGACAAATGGGGTAGTAGTGGCGAAGCATTTACTAATCCGGCAAATGGTGATGGCGAATTTGTTTCTCCGACACTACCAAAAGGTGGAGAACTAAGGCTTTGTGTCGTATTGGAAGGTCATGAATGGTGGCATACTGAGTTTATATTCTTTGACGGCAAAATAGCTTATCGTGCTGCAGGTGGCGATCAAGATCGTGTGACTGTGGATGCTGGTAAGAAAGTTTATTTGAACTTTATGACAGAAACGGGTCGTGTAGAATAATTATATCCTATGAGTATCTCGATAGTGTATATCGGGATGCTCTAGATAAATTTAAGATTATGAATCTTTATAAACGAAGTAAGATGAAAAAAACACTATTATATTTAATTACTCTGGTTACGCTGACTATGTTTTCGGCTTGTAACGAGGATTTTGAGAATTGGGCAGATCCCCAGACCAATAAACAAGAAGCGGCAAAAAGCCTTGCATTTCAAATTGCTGCTAATGGAACTGCTACGTATGATTTGAATACCATTACGACAGATTCAGTGGATATAGTCAAGAAAACATCTCTATCAAATGACTCGGCGACAACCGTGTCTTATGAGTTGCTTATCGATAAGACTGATACGTACGAAAATAAACTTGTCTATCCATTGACATTCAATGGTGATGTATTTAAAATGGCTAAAGCTGATCTTCAGACTGCTATTGAAAAACTATATGGGAAAAGGCCGCAAGCACGTCAGCTTTCTGTTTGCATAAACGCTTATGTGATTACTACTGCTGGTCAGGCTTCCGTAGTACAATCTAATGATCTGACAATTACCGCAACGCCTAAGGCTCCGGTTATAGAGAGCGCTTATTATCTTATTGGAGGAATGAACGATTGGGACGGAACAAAACTGGTTAAGTTTACTCATAGTGATAAAGATGTATATGAGGACCCATATTTCACTGTGGTAGTAAAGGTTCCTGCTGATTGTTATTGGAAAATTATTCCGCAATCCAATGTCGATGGCGGTGACGTTTGGGCGAGTGGCGTACTTGGTACGGCAACGGACGGCGATATTTCCATGACGGGAGCATTAACCGCTACAAATCCACAGGCCGGGAAGATTGCTAAAGAAGCCGGATATGTGAAGTTTACACTGAATATGATGGAATCTACTTATACCATTGACTATATTGGCGATATGGCACTTCAACTCTATGTACCCGGTGCACATCAAGGTTGGAGCCCTGCTACAGCGCCTATCGTTTACTGCCAGAACTACGATATGAAGTATGATGGTTACGTGAACTTTACTGCTGCTGATCAAGAGTATAAGTTTACAGCTCAACCCGATTGGGGTCCGGTAGAATATGGAAATGGTGGTAATGGTACTCTTGTTACTACAGGTGGTGGTAATATGAAGGTTTCTACAGCCGGTTTTTATCGTGTAACTGCCAATTTGTCGACTACTCCGATGACTTACACGGCTACCAAAACCGAATGGAAGATTATTGGTGATGCTACGGCTGGTGGATGGGATGCTGCTACGCCTATGACATTGAATGCTGCAACAGGAGAATGGACATTGACTACCACGTTGGTAGGAGGCAAGCTCTTAAAATTCAGAGCCAATGATAATTGGAATGTTAACTTGGGTGGAGATGTAAATAATCTGACTTACGGTGGAGACAATATTGCTATTGCTACAGATGGAACTTATGCTATTACGTTGAAGCTGGGTGATCCTACTGCTTATAAATGCACCATTGTAAAGCAGTAATCTCTCACTGTTATTGAATCTAATTAGTTGGTTTGTTTTTGTATAACTTAGCAGAGCCTCAAAGGAGAAATTTGTTTGAGGCTCTGTTTCTTACTTTGAATGTGTTATGAGAAAGAGAACTGTTTTTTTGTTTTGTCTTTTGCTACTGCCACTCTTCTTTACGGCTTGTAGTAGCGACGATCCTGTTGTAACTCCGCCTGTGGTAATAAAAGATGGGTTAAATTATTCTCTTGACGCACCAGATGCTGATAAAGAGTTAACCATCACTTTTAAGGCGGGCAGCTCTTCCGGATTATATAATTATACGGGCGATGTTTATATCCATACAGGGGTTATTGTAGAGGGTAGCTGGACGTATGTTCCTGCCGGATGGAGTGAGAATCTGGCTAAATGTAAGATGACGAAAGGGGAGACTAATGTCTGGAGTATAACTCTTTCTCCTTCTGTTCGAAGCTGGTTTGCTTCGGGTGAGACTGCTGTTCAGAAACTGGGAATTGTGATTCGTAGTTCCGATGGTACGAAGAAGGGATTGACAGATGATTCGTTCGTAACCGTCACCGATTCTAAATATAAACCTTTTACTCCTGCTGCTATTAAGAGTGGTACACTTCCTACCGGAATGAAAGAAGGAATTAATGTGGTGAATACTTCTACTGTTACTTTGGTGCTTTATGATAAAGATAAAAACGGAGGCCGTAAAGAGTATGCACATGTTGTGGGTGACTTTAATAATTGGACACTGAGCAATGACGAAAAGTCGCAAATGTATCGTGATGATGCTGCGGGCTGTTGGTGGATTACGCTGACAGGACTCTCTGCGACTAAAGAGTATGGATTTCAATACTATGTGGGTACTGCTGCCGAAGGTTCAATTCGCTTGGCAGATGCATATTGCCGTAAGGTACTTGATCCGAATAACGATTCATCCATTGCGTCTTCTACTTATACTGATAACAAAACTTATCCTACGGGTAAGACTACCGGAATTGTTTCTGTGTTTAAAACCCAACAGGATGCCTACAGTTGGCAGAACACCAACTTTAAGATTCAGGATAAAACGAACTTGGTTATCTATGAAATGCTTTTGCGTGACTTCACTTCTACCGGAGATATAAATGGAGCAATGGCTAAATTGAGTTATCTCAAATCAATGGGAGTGAATGCGATTGAGCTGATGCCTGTTCAGGAGTTCGATGGAAATGATAGCTGGGGCTACAATCCTTGTTTCTACTTTGCATTGGACAAAGCTTATGGCACGGATGCCATGTATAAAGCATTTATAGACAAATGTCACGAACTCGGCCTTGCGCTTATCTTTGACGTGGTCTATAATCAAGCTAGTGGAAGCCATCCTTTTGCCAGGCTTTATTGGAATAGTTCGACAAGTAAACCTGCCGCTAACAATCCGTGGTTTAATGTAGATGCACCACATCCGTATAATGTATTCAATGATTTCAATCATGAATCTCCTTTGGTGCGTGCCTTTGTAAAGCGTAATCTGGCGTTTTTACTGAGTGAGTATAAGATAGATGGTTTCCGCTTTGACTTGACAAAGGGCTTTACTCAGAAGAGTAGTACGGAGAGTACCGCTTCGAATTATGATGCTACTCGTATCGCTATTTTGAAAGACTATAATAGTGCGGTGAAAGACGCCAATCCGAATGCGATGGTGATTCTGGAGCATTTTTGTACAACGAGTGAAGAGAAGGAATTGGCTAATGACGGTATGTTTCTATGGAGAAATATGAACTATGCTTATTGTGAATCGGCAATGGGTTGGCCTGATAACTCTGACTTTTCCGGTCTTTATTATGATACTTCCATGCCGGCCGGCTCTTTGGTGGGTTTCATGGAAAGCCACGATGAAGAACGAATGAGTTATAAACAAAAGACGTATGGAAACTATACGTTTAAAACGAGCTTGCCCGATAGAATGAAAGAACTGAGAGTGAATACTGCTTTCTTCCTCACTGTGCCCGGACCAAAAATGATTTGGCAATTTGGCGAGCTAGGCTATGATCATTCCATTGATGAGAACGGACGTACAGGTAAGAAACCTATTGAATGGGGATATTATGAGGATGCTGATCGGAAAAAGCTGTACGATACTTATGCCAAGTTGATGGCTTTGCGTAATGCGAATGCTGATTTGTTCGATACTTCGGCAGTGTTTAGCTGGCAAGTGAAGGGAAATACGAATTGGTTGAACGGGCGTTTCCTTACGCTACAGGTAACCGGAAAAAGTGCTGTTGTGGCAGGTAACTTTACCAATGTATCCGGTAACTATACGGTTACTTTTCCTCATACCGGAACGTGGTATAACTATGTGGATGGTGGGGCTGTAACGGTAACATCGGCTACACAATCCATCACTGTTCCTGCACATGGGTTCAGCTTGTTTTTAGATTTTCAGGCAGCTAACTAAGAGAGTCCTAATTTAATTTCTTATATTTAAGCCCTCTTTATCAGTGTGCTAAAATTTTAAGAACAAAGATGAAAACAAAAGTATTTTTTTTGCTATTGGCTATGGTAGCCACAATGGGTATGGCATCTGCTCAAACAGCGAAAGCCGCGAAGTCGAGCAAGGTAACTAAGACAAGTCAAACGGTAAAACCTGCTAGTGCGAAGGGAACTAAAAAATGTTTTGTAGATGCTGATAAGAATGGCGTTTGTGATAAATATGAAAACAAAACTTGTAAAACAGGGAATGGTACCGGTGCTGAAGATTGTAGAGGCAATAAAGCGGACAAGAAACAAGCAGAGGTATCACCTGCTAATACGAATAAAAAAGAGGTTAACTAATGTTTGTTTTCTCTCTCCTTTAAAGGTTTTGTCTTGCCGTATCTTCTTGACGAACTAACGTTGAGAACTTGATGTTCACTTAAAATAGAATTAAGCTGTTAACCCTGAAAAGTTAACAGCTTAATTTATTTGATAAGTATCTTTATGTGTTTAGTGCTTTTTCCTTCTCTTTCTCCACCAGATAATGTAACCGGTAATAGGCAGCGAAGCAATCACCAGACTGACTAGAAAGACGAGTATCTTTCCGGGTAGACCCAGGATGGCGCCTACATGTATGTCGTATGTCATTCGGTAGAGTTTATCTCCCCATGAAGCCTCAGATTGTTTGATGCCATACGTACCACCTCCTTTTACTTCTTGCAACGTATTGCGATCAAAGAAGCGAAATTCACGTTGGTAATAGGTACTACTAGATGGGTTATAGCAAACAGTATAGGCATCGGTTGGCTCTTCAGGATAATCAAAACGGAAAGTACCTTTTTGACCTATAGGATACTCTTTGTTCATTTGTTCCCAAAGTAGGTCGGAGGGGTCGTTCAATCGAGTTGTTTGTGTAGAATCCGATTGGGCTAACTCCCATTTTTTGAATTCTTTTCCTCCTGTGATGAGGCCGTAATACCCTTCGGCAAACCAACTGAAGCTCCATGTCAAACCGGTGAGAGCAATGATTAATGCAAAGATAGCTGTGTAAAACCCTAGTACTTTATGCAGGTCGTAATTCACACGAGAAAAAGGGGCATTCCACTTTATCTTCAACCCGTTTTTGAAAGCTCTCTTTGTTTGCTTAACAGGAAACCATATAACAATTCCAGATAGGGTGATAAGGACAAATATGACAATACTCCATCCTACAATTGCTTTACCAATAGGGCGTGGAAGCCATAAACTGCGATGCCCTGCCAGAACGGTATGAAAGAAACCATCCCTGAATCCTTCTTTATGGATGACTGCCCCGCTATACGGGTTTACATAAAGGGTACATCGTTTTTTACCCAACGAGCAGGCCACTTCTGCGGCTTGTTCGTAAGTGCCATAAGTAACACCTTGGATAATATTATTACTATCTGCGGGTGTCTTGAATATGTATTGACTTACTTTCTGCTTCAAATCATCCGGCGATAAAAAGGGTTTGCCGGTAGCCTCTACAGCGAGTGATGGACGAAACAAACCGTCTATCTCCTCATGAAAGGCATAAATGGCTCCCGTTATGGCCACAATGAAAATTACGATACCGGATACTAGCCCCAGCCAAAGATGAAGTTTGTGAAATACAATACGAGCTGATAGTTTTTTCATGTTTCTTTGTTGATCTTAAAAATTATAAGTAATGTTCAGTCTGAAATTGCGTGGTGGCTCTGATTGCCAGTAATAATAAGTATCATACGGAGAACCGCTGTACAAATATCGATCAAATAAGTTATAGATGTTCAGTGCAAGTTTTAATTTATTTTTTTGCCAGCCAACAGCTCCGTCAAAGCGGAAGTAATCGGGTAATGAGGCGGTGTTCTTTGCTGTGTTTCCCCAGTTCCATGTACTGCGATCTAGTTGCGTGTTTTGTCCTAAAGAAAGACTGAATCCATCGATAAATGCTTGCGTGAATTTATATTCTAACCAGATATTGAAATTGTGCTTTGCATATCCAGGCAAGCGTGTACCGGCGGGACGACTATCGTTGACCGATTTGGTTACTTTATAGTCTGTGTATGCATAGTTGGTGGTCATACTAAGATTAGGAAGAACTTCACCAATAAGGTCTACTTCCACTCCTTTCGCTTTTGATTGTCCTACTTGCACGAGGAAGGTCTCTACGCCTTGTTGGTTCGTTGGGTCACTTGCTGTTTCATTATTTCTTAGAATTTGGTATGCAGTCACAGTCGTTGTCCATCGATTATCAAACCAGTTACGTTTTAAACCGATTTCCCAGTTGTTGCCCGTTATGGGACTTACTTTTTTTCCGCTCCTTAGTGTCCCCATTTGTGGAGAGAATGATTGATCATAAAGAGTATATATTGACGTGTTTTTATCGAGAGAATAACTAAGGGCGACACGTGGAGAGAAATGTCTCTCTTCTGTTTTGGTAGTACCGTATGAACTATCTTTTACGTAGGTATATCTTCCGGCAAGAGTCAGTCGCAGTTGGTCGTTAAAGAAGCCCAGTTCATCTTGCAAATAGAGTCCGATGTATGATTGAGTAACTTGTGTCAAGTTAGCACGCTCTTTGAGACTCTTTGATCGGTCGAATGTTGGATATCCGTAGCGTGGTTTTCCTCCTGTATAGCTGGTGTTGTAGATATTATACGTACCGATGGAATCGAGGTTGTGACTTTGATCTACACTCCAGTCGTACCACGCATGCTTATCTCCGGTATCAAAACCTGCTAAAACATTATGAGACACGAATCCTGTTTGCGCTTTCCCGTTGATGTAAACCTGTCCAAACTTCATTTCGTTGATGGCATCTCCTATACTGACTGTTCTAACCATGTCACCGTTTGCAGCTAAAGAAGAAGGCCACATAGAGCTTCCCTCTCTGTTGTAGTTGAAGTAGGCTCCTTGTGCTGTCAGTTTCCAATTTTCATTGAAATCGTGTTGTAAGTTTAGGATAAACGTATGGTCATTTACCACAGTAGATGGCAAGCCGGGTTCCAGAATGGAATAATCTTGTGGAAGGCTGGCGTAGCCATTTGGCGAAAAACTGTAATATGATCCAATGTTCGACGACTCCATATATTGATAATTATATTCAGCCGTAAGTTTTGTGTTAGCATCAAGTTGATAGCTGATGACGGGCGCTATGCTATATCTCTTGGCAAACTCGTAAGCCCGCATTGAGTTAGTTGTTTGTCCCATGGCGTTGAAGCGATAAAGAAGTCGGCCGCTTTTATCCAGTTTTCCATCAAGATCGAGGGTGGTGCGATATAAATCGTAGCTACCGAAAGTGAGTGAAGCAGATCCTTTGGTTTGTCCTGTCGGTTTCTTGGTCACTACGTTATAGATACCGTTGGGTTCTCCGTTGGACATCATAAAGCCAACCGGACCTTTGATGAATTCAATGCGGTCTACAAAACTCATATCCTCCGTTAGTGGTCCCCACGAACTTGTCACATTCATGCCTTCGCGGAAAGCTGATGCACGAGATCCGCGCATGTTGATGCGGGTATACGAATCCCCCCAATGCTCCAACTTCGTCACACCACTTACATTGCGGGCAATGCCATCGCTCATACTTACGATTTGTTGATCTGCCATGATTTGTGAGCTGATAACTTGTACATTCTGAGGTATTTTCAGCAATGGCTGATTAAGGCGTATGGAACTTGATGGATTACGTGTGGTATATGTACTTGAATTACCAACCACAACAACCTCATCAAGATGTTGCGTGTTTGGCTCTAATCTAATTGTGTCAACGACTATTGCTTCGTTGCCGGATGGTACCTCAACAGTCATTTCTTTTGTTTTATAACTTATGAATGAGACTACTAAGGTATACTTTCCCTGAGCTACTCTGCGGAGATTAAATCGCCCCCGGTTATCAGTGCTTCCCCCTGTATTACTTTCTTTTAAGAATACTGTGGCAAATGCCACTCTTTCACCGATGTTGTTCAATACAATTCCTTTAATGTCTCCTGCGTAAACTGCAGAAAAAGTACAGAGCACCAGTAAAATGCTCAAGCTAAATCTTTTCATATAATACCTATTAATTTATCTAAAAAAACTTATGCAAAGTAAGTGCATAAGTTCTTTCTGATAAATCACCTTATCTAGGTATTATGTGAGTGAGAATCGCCATAAATGATGAATGGCTATTCTGCGGTTATATCTATTTCTTCTGTATTAGCAAGGCTATCAGGAAGGGCAACCGCTATAGAATCGGTATCTCGTCTGTGATAGATGGTTCGGCATTGGTATGATTTCGTGATTGGTTGTTTCGGCTTAGGAAACTTTTCACGATACTTTGCCATCGATTTATCTTTGAGCACTTTCTCCATAAAATAACCAAATATAGGTAGAGCTGTGCGACTTCCTTGCCCCAGTTCTCCTGTTCGGAAGTGGATGCTACGGTGCTCGCCACCAACCCATGCGCCACCAACCAGTTTTGGAGTTACACCTACAAACCAAGCATCGGAATGGTTGGACGATGTTCCTGTTTTACCTCCAAATTCGGTATCATACTTGAATAAATCGAATGCCCACAATGCTTGCGAAGTACCCAAAGGCTCTGTTAATCCTGCTTTGAGCATTTCTGTCATCAGAAAGGCTGTTTCGTATGGTATCGCTTGTGTTTGTTGAGGCTTGTAATTGTAAAGCACATTTCCGTTCTGATCTTCAATACGTGTTACTAGTACGGGATCTTGTTCCATGCCATCGTTGATAACCGTACCATAGGCATTTACCAATTCTAACAGTGAAACGTCTGAAGCTCCGAGACTTAGAGCCGGGGTTTCTTCTAATGGAGTCTTAATACCCATGGCATGTGCCGTCAGTGCCACATTGTGTATGCCGACCTCTTTCGCTAATTGTACGGCAATGGTGTTGATAGAACGAGCAAAGGCTGCTTTCAACGATAGAGTGTCTCCCGTAAATGCACCGTTGGCATTACGAGGAATCCACTTTTTAGGCACTCCTTTCTCTATAACATCCCATGCTAGGTATTGGTCGATACGCTCATCACAAGGAGAAAGTCCCATGTTCATGGCAGCGGAATAAACAAACAACTTGAATGTTGATCCGGGTTGACGTTTAGACAATACTTTGTCGTACTTCCATGAATTGAAGTTGATATCGCCCACCCATGCTTTTACATGCCCGTTTTGTGGTTCCATGGCTACAAAGCCGCAGTGCATATAGCGTTCCATGTAGCGGATGGAGTCCATTGTACTGATCGTAGTGTCGCGCGTTCCTTTGTCGTAATCGAACACTTTCAGGCGGTGAGGTTTGTTCAAATAATAAGAAATAGAGTCTGGTCGATCGGAGAATTTTAGTTCCAATTGCTTGTAGGCTACTGTTCGTTTGGCCAGATCTTCTATAAAGTTAGGTATCTCTTGATGGTTGCGGTCTCGCCAGGGATTTTCACGTCCCCAGTGATTGTTGAAATTACGTTGCACAACACGCATCTGCTTGTCTACAGCTTCTTCTGCGTACTTCTGCATGCGTGTATCGATGGTGGTATATATCTTCAGACCGTCAGCATATAAGTCTATATTGTTTTCTTTGCACCATGTCTCAAGTGACTGGGCTACAGCCTCTCGAAAATAAGGTCCCTGACCATCGTAATTGCTCTCTATGTTGAAATTAAGCTGCATTGGAATTTGCTTTAGAGAATCAAATTCAGCATGCGAGATGACATGATGAGACAGTAAATTCTCCAGCACAACGTTTCGTCGCTTTAAGCTGTTTTTGGGATTGAGCTTTGGGTTATAAGTAGTAGTAGCTTTTAGCAAACCCACGAGAGTAGCTGCTTGCTCGTAAGTAATGTTTTTAGGGGTGGTGTGGAAGTAAGTGGCACAAGCAGTGTTAATGCCATAAGCATTGCTACCGAAATCGACTGTGTTGAGATACATCGTCAGAATCTCTTGTTTTGTATAGAACATCTCTATCTTGACAGCTGTAATCCATTCTTTCGATTTCATGATGAGTAATTTCACTCCCGGGATGTATCCCAATAAACCGGTAGAATATTGCGAACGCACTTTAAACATATTCTTTACCAGTTGCTGAGTGATGGTGCTGGCACCACGTGCCCGTCCACTTGCCATATCCTTAACGGCCGAGAATACTCCTTGAAGATCCACGCCGAAGTGCTCGTAGAAGCGTTCGTCTTCCGTACTAATCAATGTTTTGATGAGCTTAGGAGAGATTTCCTCAAACTTTACCGGAGTTCTATTCTCCTTGAAGAATTTGCCGATAAGTTTTCCGTCTTCGCTGTATATTTCCGAAGCTACAGGTTGTTCGGGGTTATGAATGCTTGCCAGTCCGGGAGATTTGCCGAATAGCCAGAGGAAGTTAATGTCTACCATTGCCAGATAGAGCATGAACGAGAGAATAAAAGTCGCTATGACAAGTAAAGTCTTTTTGTACCACGGAGACCGTCGGTATGCTTGTCTGTACCAGGCCCATCCGGCTTTGCATTTACTAGTCAAGAGATAGAAAACGCTTTTCCCGCGTGAAACCCATTTATGGGTATCAAAGTTTATCATCATGTGGTATAGAATAAAAACGGCTGCAAATGTACGTGAAATTTTGGAATAATGTCTTTGCTTAGGGAAAATAATGAGACTTTCGTCAAAAATAAAATGATGTCGCTCGATTTTCACTAAAACAAAAGTAGGAGAAAACTATTATTGTTTTCTCCTACTCGGTTTCTATGTGCGACTTAGCGCTAATTCATCAATATAATCTACTTTTTCTTTAGAGATCCTTCTACATATTTAAAATTAGCTTTCCCTACAACCTGATAAATAATTGTATAAGCCGTAGTAGCAGTGCCATCATAGATAGAGAAATTAATGGTATAAGTAATGTCTACTCCACTAATCACATCCGCATCCGCATGAAGTTTGTGTAGAGCATAAATAAATGCTTCGGGTAAGCGCTTAAACATTAAAGCCGTTAATTCACTATCAGACATCTTTTGGTACTCTGAATACTGAGCTTTCCAAGATGATGGACGGAAATCAAAATTATTTTGAAAGGCAGATCCACCATAGTAATAGTCATTATTTCCATAAGAAGTCACATACTGAGCACCCTTAAGCACCTTTACTGAATCTGTTATCGCCTGATAAAATGGAACTGATACGGGATTATCTTTAATAGCAGGCATGTGATCACTACACTAGGATTGTAAACCCATTTTCCTTTAGATAAAACGTACTGTTCCGTCTGGTCAATGATTCGTGAATTAAGTGACCATCTGGCGGTAGAAGATGAGTAGATATACTCATCACTGTACACTACAACCGTTTCCCTATTGTAATATTCGTAAACAACTATTTATTTCCTTTAATATAATGGAACAAAAACTATTCGGAGCCAATTTCTTTTTGTTGATCAACTACATATTATAGTAAAGAACTTGTTCTCGATGAATTGAAAATTGAGATGAGTAGGAAATGAAAGGTTTTATTCACAGGGAGGAAATACATACGTAATACGCTCTCTCTACTTTTGTCTATATTTTAATCAAGACAAACAAGTAAGTATGAAATCAAATCTTTTAGTGACAGCTGCATTAACTGCAGCTATTTCCATTTGGATGGCCTCGTGCTCCAATGAAGAAAACAATGCCATTTCACAGGAGAAAGGTGTGCAATTGAATGCATCAATCAACCAAGGTGTTGCGAGTCGTGTTACTGGTACTCAATGGGGAGGCACTGAAAAAATCGGCCTTTACATGATTAATGCAACTGGCACTGAATTTACACCGCTGGAAAATGCGGCAAACAGATTATACAACGTGGATACTAATGGTAAGATGACGGTTGCTGATGGGCAGAGCGTTAATTATCCGGCAGATGGAAGCGCGGTTAAATTTGTTGCATACTACCCTTATTCTAGCAAAGTGGCAAATAATATTTATCCAATAAATCTTGCCGACGAAAGTGTACTTGATCATGATTTTATCTATTCAGCTCCTGCTGCTGCTTACGATAGGACGCAAGGTGAAAAAGCTGTAACGCTTGTTTTTGAACATCAACTATCTAGATTAGTTTTAAACTTGGTTGATAATAATGGTGCACCGATTCAAGGTGTAACAGCTATAGTTGATCGTAACACAGAAGCTCAATTTAACTTATCTACAGGTGTTTTTTCTACTCTTTCAACAGAGAAATCATTAGATATGTCGATAAGTAGTTCACAAGCAACTGCTATAATCCTTCCGGGAAAAGAAGGTAAAGCTGTTTTTACCTATAATGGGAAAAAGTATACTTGGGATACTTCTGCAATCACATTTGAGCAAAAGAAGCAGTATGTTTATACTTTAAAGTTGGCTGGTATAGAAAATACTTCAGTAATAGTTGTAGGTTCTGCTAATATCACTGATTGGGTAAATGCGGGTGGTTCTGTGGATCTGGAAGAAGATCAGGCAACTGTTCCGGTGAAGTATGTAGCCCCTGTTTTTTCAGGATCATTGAAGGAAGAAGCCGTTATTTCGGGCGCTTCATTGAAAGTGGACTATACGGATGGCGACGGAAGTGTAGTAAATGTAATTACCAACGTTAGCGGTGATGCTGCTCAGGGTATTGCTGTATCAAACAAGCAGGTTACTCTGAACAAAGGAAACGGTTCTTTCACATTGGATGTTGCAGGAACACCTTCTTCAGCAGGCTTGGTGAGCTTCACCATTTCAGTAGAGGGCACTGCTATTGGCACTGCTAATGCGACGGTTGATGCAAAACAGGCTGGTGGAGTAACCGGCAATCCGTATACAAGTACTTTCAGCTTACCTACTGGAGCAACTACGGCGGCTCCCGGTCAAACAAATGCTTATGGCGGATTCGTGGAGATAGCCGGAAATCAATATCCTTGTCTGAAACTAGGTTCAGGTAAAGGTGCAGGAAGCTACACTACGGAAGCACTAACTGCAGGGGCAACAAACTTTTCGCTCTATATGATTGCTTGGAATGGTAAAAAAACTGACTTTACTATTTCTATCAATGGCGGAGGAACAATCGACGGTAAATCAATGATTGAAGGCACTGTTGATAATGATCCGAGCATGACCAGCACAGGTAGTCCATATATCTTTGGAACAGATCCTAAACAAAGTTACTTGCAAACTTATACGCTCTCTGGCATCACTAGTGCATCGACAATTACCATTGCGACTACAATGGCCAATACCGATAAACGTGTTATTGCTTATGGGCTGAATGTGAAATAAACAGCAAATATATTTTTTTTAACCCTTATACAATATTGGGCTCTCGAAAGAGGCCCAATATTATTGTCTAAAAAAGAAAGCAAAAAACAAAACGATAGTGTCCATCTTATGATTGGCACAAGGTATAAATTATTAATATAAAAATCAAAGAATGACTAAATTAAAACTGTGGAGTGCGCTTCTTCTGCTCTCCTTGTTTGCTTGCAACCAAGATGAGGTCCAACAATCCATTGACAACAAAGAATTATCAGGTATTCAATTCACTTCGAATATAGGAGGTGTTGCCCTTACTCGCGCCAACGGAGCAACATGGGCTACGAATGACTCAATTGGCGTATACATGAAGGAAAACGGAAAGGCTCTTTCCGCAAACTCTACGATAGATGGTGCTGCGAATATCCTCTACTCTACAAAAAATGGTAACGGAAACTTCACTCCTGTAGGAAGCGGTATTCATTTTCCGGAAAAAGAAAGCACTGTAGATTTTATTGCTTATTATCCCCAACGTGCTTTAGAGAATCCGTTCGTATATCCGATAGACATAGCCAATCAAAACAATATTGAAGCTATCGACCTGCTCTATTCTAATAATCTGACTAGTATTAGTAGTCGCACAAATGCTTTAAACTTAGCCTTTACTCACCAACTCTCTCGCTTGATCTTCAACGTGAAGAGTACAGACAATACTCAACTTACGAACTTGAAGCTAAAACTTTCAGGCGTAAAGACAAAGGCCGTTTTTTCCTTAGCTGATGCAACATTGACGCTAGACCAGAATTCAATCGGCACTATTGACGTAAAAACAACCGTTTCAGGTACTACGGCAACTGCTCAAGTAATACTGATTCCAGAAAGTCCTGTTGATAAGATCACATTAAGTGTTGAGCTGAATGGTACGAAGAGAAATTATACTCTTCCGCTTACTTCCTTAGAAAAGGGACAAGCGTATTCTTACAACCTTAGCTTGACTGGCGGCGGCATTGTGGTAGATCCTTCTGCTTCTTACATCAAATGGATGGAGACTCCGCTGATTACACAAAGCATGCTGGATAATTCTGACTTGCTCTATGTGAATCATTATATGCCAAACGCAATGATCGATCCTGTATCAAGAAAAAAGATGCGCAACTATAGTATGCTCTACAGCAAGAAAGATAGAATTGCTTATTGGGTGGCTTATCCACTTTTTCCGGCTTGTACCGGTAGCTCTGGTCGTACAGACGCTTGGGGTTATGATCCTGACATCTCTAGCAGTTATCAGGGGAATCTTTCCAGTGGTTTTGGAGGAAACGGTTATGATCGTGGGCATCAGATTCCTAGTGGAGACCGCACCTCTGACAAAGAAACCAATAAAACGACTTTCTATTATAGTAATATGACTCCACAGGTAGGAGCGGGATTAAATCAATCTAATTGGAATGCACTAGAGAATCAGGTACGCGAATGGAGAAGTGGAACTGATACGGTGTATGTAGTAACTGGTGCTATGCCTCCTGCCAGCAATGTAACATACATGAAAGAAATGGCTGTGCCAGCTTACTATTTCAAAGCTTTAGCTCGAAAAAGCAATGGAGTTTTTACAACCATCGCTTTCAAATTTGAGAATAAATCTTACCCGGGTAGTTCTTTTATTGAGCAGGCTATTTCTGTGAAAGAGTTAGAAGATATAACTGGATTTACTTTTTTTCCCACGATAGATCCTAGTCTAAAAGCAATCTTGGATAAATCTAAATGGCAATAGAATTAATCTAAACAGACTTAACAAGATCAACAATTCACTCTTTAAATTTTAAAAAAAAACAATGAAAATTAGACATATAGTTTATCTTATAGCCTTCACATCCGCTGTTTTCTTTAGTTGCACCAGTGATGATGAACACTCATTGCCCGATACCAGCCGCGCAGTTTCCTTCAATACAACTATCGCTTCAAATGCGCAAAGCAGTCGTGCTATTAACAATGCATGGACTGCAGGCGATAAAGTTGGTGTTTTCATGATCCCTCAAGGTGGGGGATTAAAAACAGCTCTAGCATCAAACAAAAAATATTCCGCTTCTGTAGCCGGTGAACTTACTTATGCTTCCGAAGATCAGGCCATCTATTTTCCGTCAGATGGCAGCAAAGTAGATTTTGTGGTTTATTATCCTTACACAACAGTGGCCGATGATAATCAAGTCGTTGTAGATGTGACAGATCAGAGTTCACCAGAAGCAATTGATTTATTATACGCTCCAACAAATACGGGATTTAGTAATACTTCAGGGAAAATAAGCTTAAATCTTAAGCACCAATTGACTCGCATGGTTCTGAATATAACTAAAGCTCCCAATGTGACTTTAGATAAATTTGGAGTGAAATTGTTAGGAACCCGTGCTAATGCGACATTTGATTTGGCAACAGGTACTTTGAACGCAGCTACCGGGAGCAATTCTGTCATATCCTACAAAGTGACTGATAAAGGCAATAATCAATTACAAGCAGAAGCAATCGTTTTGCCTACTGACAAACTAGGAGATGATGCTGCGATTGAATTTACCATCGGATCACAAAAAGTGAAACAAAGCTTGCGCGGTATTTCTCTAAACTCGTCAACTAATTACACTAATGAGGTAAACATTTCAAATAACAATGGCGAACCGGTGGTGTTAATGGGGCAAGCTACAATTACTGATTGGATTACAGTTGCCGGTGATGACATTAACCTTGATGTGGACAATGCAACGAACCCGACAGATCCGAGTACAGGTACTGAAAATACAATCTTTGCCGAAACTTTTGGAACAGTAAAGAAAGAAGGTAATTATTGGCCAGGTGTCAATCAGTTTGCCGGTTGGGACAATAATACTTTCACTTTTAAAGATAATTACCTAACAGGGACTTATAGCAATGCAAGCATTCGTTCCACGTCTACTCTGGATAGCCATGTATGGTTTGCCGCCAGTAAAAATTCCAGTTTAGAAATTTCCGGATTTAGTACTAGCGGCTACAAAAGCATGAAGCTGTCTTATGCTATTGCAGCAAATGCAGCGGGCAATCAAAATGTAATCCAAGTGAAATGTGGCAATACAACGATAATTGTTCCTCCTTTGGCAATCTCTGCTATAAATACTTATCAAACAGTTGAGTTAAGCAATTTGCCTGATAACTTTACTTCTATCGAATTTATCTCTTCAACAGATACAAATACAGCGGGCTATCGTCTTGATAATGTGAAGTTGGTAGGTACCAAATAAGTGAATAGAAAAAGTCTCTAAAAAAACGCTGACTTTAAATTTCCCTCTAATGAATCAAAAAGGTCGAAACGGAAAGAATGCCGTTTCGACCTTTCTGAATTAAACTTGTTTAGGTGAGTTTAGTCTAACAAAAAAGAGGAGATCCTTTTGAGAATCTCCTCTTTTTTTTATCAGTCTTTTACTTGACGGATTATTTCTTTTTGCGGTCACCGTAACGGTTCATGAACTTATCAACGCGACCTGCTGTGTCTACCAATTTAGACTTACCAGTGTAGAACGGGTGTGAAGTGCTTGAAATTTCAAGTTTCACTAGCGGATAAGTTTCACCTTCGAATTCGATAGTTTCTTTGGTGTTGCAAGTAGATTGTGATAAAAATACATCACCATTCGACATATCTTTGAATGCTACCGGACGGTATGATTCTGGATGAATACCTTTTTTCATTTCAGTATTTGTTTTTTAATTATTATTTCGTTTTACTATTTGGTAAGAATAGTGTAATGGTTCTTTTCAGAGCGCAAAGATAGTTGTTTTGTTTGAAATGGAAAATTTTATTTCTAAAAAAGCGATAAAAAACATTCTTTTTAAGAAGAAAGTTCTTATCGCTCTTCAGGAATATCGTTATATTCTATTCTTCTAATTCTGATTTGAAGCCAATGTCATTCAAACTATTGACTAGCAGTTGATACTTGATATATCCTCCTGATTTAGAGGAGTATTTAGTGTAGATTGCAGTTATATCTCCCATCGTACCATTTGCGGGTAGGCGTTGAAGGGCAAAGTTTGCATAACCACTTACACGGAGTATGTAATTGCCTGATGTAGTAGATGTACTACCTTTATAATTAAACCACGAAGAGCCGTAATAACGTTGGCCATCATAGCTGTAAGCGTATGTTAAAGGCAATTTCTCATCTTCGTAATATTTGTTTGTATATACAGCTGTAGTGCTTCCACCGGGATAAGTGGTCTCCAAATATTGCGGATATTTATCTCCATCAAATGTTCCTGCATTGTAGGTTAATCCTTTGAAACGAATTAAGCGGCCTAGCGCGTTATCATTGAGCACTGTCTTATAATTTGTGATATCTACAACCAGTGTATCATTTGCATTTAGATTACCAAAGGCTCCTGGAAGGACATGTGCGTCAGCCTCCAAACTGGTATTTAGATTACGATTTGCATAACCATCGGCAATATCAGCAGCAGTTGGCTTTCCTCCAACACTGAGCATATAGCGGTAACTACCGATGGCCAAGCCTTTCGTTTTTACAAAGATTGTTTGTCCAAGGTGATAGAAGACATAGTTACTAACCATTAATTTTAACTCAATGGCGGATTCGGATTCTTCATCATAGATGTATACCGATTTGTAAACATTGCCTGCCTGATCACTTGAAATGACTTTTCCATGAATCACATAATCTTCAGTGATTTCTAGCGTCTTTCCTAAACTAGATGCACTATTGCCATAAGCTTTGTAGAACAACTGCTTGAAATCCTTGATAGAGATTAGTTGCTCATTAGTGAAATCCTCTTTAGTCCACACTTTGGCAGATGCAGGGGAGTCGAAATCGTCGTAGCAGCCGACAAAACTAAGTGCGACTACTGCAATCATACATAACTTTAGTATTTTGTTCATAACGTTCATTCTTTTACTCGTTGCACACATCATTAAAAACGGAAATAAAGATTCAGGTAATATGTAGTACCAAACATATAAAAATACTTCGAATCGAATGGTTGGTAACGTTGGTAACTTGCATCTTTATCCTTTAATAGACGAACTTGTTCATAACCTCCTGTTTTGATGTCCTGATTGTTTAAGATGTTATCTACGTCCAGGCTGAATCCGAGAGTGTAAATTCGGTTGATAAACCAGTTTTTGCCGATACTGGCATTGAGTACGTGAGCAGATTTGAATTTCTCCTGATCACGTAAAGAGTGTATCTCTTCTGTTGTCATACCAGGTGATAATACGGCGTCGGTACGGTAAAGTGGACTCATTGAAAGATACATATTATTGTAGTAGTTCATGTCTATTGAAGCATAAACATTGTTGCGCCCACGATAAGATAATCCAATATTAGCAGCAGTCTGAGGAGTGCTTTCTACACGGAAATTCTTCCAGTAAACTTTACCTTGATTTTGGATATTGTCACTGTTATCCTGAATCTGAACATAATCTGGATTGGAATCATAAGTGTATTGTCCCAAACTTAAAGCGCCGTTAATCGAGAATCCTGCGTAGACAGGAACTGATGTTGCAACTTCTAATCCAAAATGACGTTTATCGATGCCACTCATTGCAAAGTTAGAAAAAGTAGCTTCTACATCATCGTAGTAGGAAAGTACTCTTGTTTGATCTGTAAACTTAGTATAGTAACCTGAAACACGTGCTTTGAAGTCTCCTATGCGCAAGTTGTAAGATGCGTCTACACCGAACACTTTCTCTGTAGCAGCTCCTGGAGTTATTGAATTTCGCGTACGAGGTGAAACAAATATTGCTTGGAATTCAGGAGCGTCTTGCATGTAAACGATGTTGGCTTCAAAGGTATTTGCAGCTGATATTTTGTAGCTAAAATTACCTTTTAACTTGTAAGTAAGATAGTCTTTCTTTTTAGAATCTCCTTGTGAGTTATCTTCAAATAGACCTTTCTTCCAGATGCCGTGACGCCATAAGGTGGAATGTCCTAGTTCGCCACCAAGGTTAACTCCCAATTTGCCAAAATTAATATTATATTGGGCCCATGCCTTAGCTGCAATTACATTGGCATAATAGTCGTAACCAAATTTATCGCCTTTTTTTGCGGCACGTGCATGACCTGTATTTGTGTAGTAATCCATGTCATTTTGATAAGGAATAGGATTTAGACCACCCATATCTCGTTCTGCAAATTTATCCACATCTACCCAGTAATCTCCTCCAAGAAGGTCTTTTACTTCACTATAATATTCTGTGCGGTTGCGACGAAGGTTCAATCCGCCGTTAATTTTAGAATTGTTGCGAAATAAGTGAGAGAACTGAGAATAGAAATTCCAATCTAATTGGTCGGCATGGCGTTCTTCAATCATATTAATTGCACGGTGTCCGGAACCATATAATGAATTTTCCGGTTGGGTACGATTGATATCATACAGCTTGCCCCAATTGATGTTGCGGATATCATCTGTGTTAGCACGCCAAGCTTCATCTAGCCAAGCACCAACGCTTGTTCCTTTGTAGAAACTTGGGAGATAACGATAATAGTCGGGACGTGGGTCGGGACCGCCATACCATGTCAGTGCGGAGTAACCATTTTGACCGAAACGCAATGAAGAAGCAATATTCAATTGTGAACGGTCACTGATATCAAATGTATAGTTAAGTATTGCAAGAGGTTCATGGTAGTTGCGTACACGTGCATTACGGCGCTTTCCTGACTGCCATCCCCAGTTAGGGTTGTAATAGTTATTGCCAACTAAGTCATAAGCCTCTTGTGTGGAAGCTTGTTGGACTCCACGTTCCGTGGGAGCACCCAGAATCGTTAATCCAAGGCGATGGCGAAGATTGAGTTGCTTCTCTACAGCAGCAAAATAGCCATAAGCATTATAATAAACGCCGTCTACATAAGAGTTACCTCCTTGGCGAGTAGAGACAGAAAAAGCATACGACCAACCGTTGTCTTGTTGTCCTGAAGCATAAGTGAGCATTCCACGGAAACGGTACATTGAGTTACCGTTCACTAAACTTACACGCAAGCCTTTGCGCATTTGTGAAGGACGAGTGTTGATATTGGTAGTACCACCAATGCCACCAATTCCCATCTCACCCATGTTCAGACTCGACGTGATTTCTTGGTTGCGGGTTGCATCGTTTAGGCCACCCCATAATGACCAAGGAGTATAACCTGTCATTGCATCATTGAGTTGTATTCCATTCATGTAGACATCTGAATATTGAGAGTCATAACCACGAACATTGAAACGCATCTCACTAAACTTATAGGATGCAATGTTATTGAAAACATCTTTGGAAGCCGACAGTGAAGAGGGGAGTGATTGTGCGTCATTGAGAGTTTCAGTATCAAACTCAGCAAAGATAGCGTCGTCTTGTGTTGGGGTTGCCCTTTCAGAAACTAATACTACATTATTGAGATCTCTCACCAATTTATCTACGCGAGCAGCAATAGTAAGAGACTCAAACTCTACAGCCTCAAAAGTCAGAGAGTATTCTCCTTTTGCTAAATTTTCAATTACGAAATATCCTTTCGCATCGGTTTTTGTCGTTACATTTCCCGGTGTCAAAGTGACTCTCACACCGTCTATAGCTGCATGTGTAGTACGGGAAACGACTTTACCTTTGATACCGCCATTCTGTGCAAAAGCACTGAGCGAAATCAAAGATAGTACCATCATTAGAATTGTTCTTATT
The DNA here is from genome assembly GCF_963666545.1 of uncultured Bacteroides sp. Taxonomy (NCBI): domain Bacteria; kingdom Pseudomonadati; phylum Bacteroidota; class Bacteroidia; order Bacteroidales; family Bacteroidaceae; genus Bacteroides; species uncultured Bacteroides sp. The sequence goes on from NZ_OY762899.1 coordinate 3,888,032, forward strand.
TTCATAAATAGTAAAGTATTTTATTTGCCTATATAGATATATACGGGAAAGTGGTCACTAAAACCTCCTTGGAAGTTGTTGCCCACATAAGTTCGTAAGGGATATCCTTTGTATTGCCCTTCTTTTTGCACCATGTAAGGTTGCTTGAAGATATTTCCATAGAATTTTGAGCCGGGAGCTGTTTGCAATTTAAGAACACCGCTAGAGCCTTTGGCTAGATTCTCTGTTACGACAATGTTGTCGAAAATATTCCAAGCATCACCATAAGCCAATGTTCCGAAACCTGCTTTGAGCATGTCTGCGTAAGGATCATAAAAATCTCCTTGAGCCAGATCTTTTAGCTTGAATTTGGCGTTCAATCCTTGCGATATGCTTTTATCTGTAGGGTCATCATTGAAATCGCCCATTGCGACTATCTTTGTTGCCGGGTTAGCTCTTAATACCGAGTCTGCAATGCTACGCATTTGTTTACCTACAGCGACACGTTTAAATTCGGAAACTTCCTTGCCTCCTAAGCGAGAAGGCCAGTGTGCCACCATAAAGAAAAAAGGCTCGTTCTCAATGGTTCCCCACATAGTGAGGATATCGCGTGTTTTAAAATCAGGTAGAGAAGGAATAACCGTTTTTACGGGATGTTGTCCCTCTATTTTAAACACATCGGGGCGATAAAGGAAGGCAACATCAACACCACGGGCCTCAGGAGAATCAAAATGAACGATTCGATAGTTGGCTGGTAACAGTTTGCGTGTTGATGCAATATCGTCCAAAACTCCGCGGGTTTCAACTTCGGAGAAGCCAATAATAGCCGGATAATCTTTGTCGATAGATGCGATGTCGAACAATACTCTTTCAATATTGCTCAGCTTTTTATTATATTTAGGTGCGTTCCATTTCTTTACTCCTTCAGGAGTAAACTCATCATCTAAAACTTCTGGATCATTAATTGTATCAAAGAAATTTTCGACATTATAGAAAACTACCTTATACGGTTTATGTGCGAAACTGAAAGATGCCAGTATCGTAAAGAACGCGATGAAAATAATTAGCTTTCTCATAAATCAAATTGTTAGTTTATACCCCATTGAGTAGGATTGTTTTGCTGTTTCACTGCATTGGATATCTGAGGGAAGAATTTGAAACCGGTTTTTGATTCAATTTCAGCTACAGACGTACAAATGGAGCGCGGAGGCTCAATGTTCCCGTAAGATTGGTGGTCTACCCAGAATCCGATCGAGATTAGTTCACTGTCGGAACAATCTTTAATAGCTTTACCTGTCGATCCACTCTTTGTTCGTAACAGAACCTTGAAATAGTTTGTTGGAATGGAGACACTGTTGCCGGCACCATCGGTGGTGGTGGCAACAGAATTGAAATAAGCTCCGGTAACAACATACAATGTATCTGAACAGTTGTTCTGACGCACCTTTGCTTCAAGCTTTGCCCACATATCCTGGTTTAGGCGGTTAAGTTGCGGAGTCATATTAGACATGTAAAATGTCTGTGAATTAAACTCGTTAGTTGCCAGACGATCGGCAGAGGGGATTTGGTGACCACGGTCGTATGCTCCATTATAAGATCGATCTACGCAGTTTGCTTGATAAATGCTCGATATGACAGGATCGAATGCCCAAGCATCGGTGCGTCCTCCTGAACCTAGATATGCCGAATGTATGGGGTAAGCGACCCATAGTGCTGCTTTTCTAGTCTTGTCGAAGCAAATTGAATAGTTTCTTATTCTTTTATTGCTTAAAGTGGCATAATGCGTCACATACTGATAATTGGCATTTTCTTTGCGTTCGGGTATTTCAACCCATGTAGTAAATGCCGGCAGATTCTGTTGTACTTGGGATAGTTGGTTCAGATCGAACGTTTGTGCTGTTTCTCCTTCAAATTGAAAAGAGATTTTAGCTTGACGTTGTTCTGTTCCTGTATTAGCTTTGTAATATACATATAGTACATTAAGCCCTTCTTTCACATTCCCGACTTTACTTACTGAATTGACGAAATCTTTGCTACTGAATGAACACCATGCGCTGCCTTCAGCAATCTCAGCACTCCATGCGGCATTAGGATTACCTGTTATAATAATTGCTGAAGAGCCCTCTGTATAGCTTACTGTTGAAGAAATCTTCCAGTATGCTTCGTTCTGTAGGGAGGTTGCTTCCGAATCGTCTTTGCTACATGCGTTTATAGAAAATATAAGGGTTGTCAGCAAGACAATTCTTACCACATTGGTACAATATTCCTGAATTAATCTCATTTATGGGGTATTTAATGAAACTAACCTTTCGGAGAAATTCATTTTCTCCGAAAGGTAGTCATATTGGTTACAATTTGTTACTTGTACGTAATTTTAATAGAATCTATGTACAATGCTCCTGCCAAGTCATTCATAATAGTGAAATAGCTATAATTTCCACTACTGAAGTCAAACTTTTGAGTATATACTCTAAAACCTTCAACGGTTTCGGTTGTAGATGTTGGGGTTATCTTTGTATCTGTACTCGATGGATTAGCAGAAGTGCCGGCATAAACATTGTAAGCTGGATCAAAAGTGCTGCTGGTGACTACCCGTAGTATAATTTCCATCGACTGTATGTTCGACAAAGCCGTGACATTGGCGATTCTACCTTGGCTAGTCACAGTTGATGCATTTCCTTGCACTTGTATGCCACCACCATTAGCAGCAGAAGCTATAAGAAGTTTTACTCCGGTGAAATTCAAATTGTTATAGCTCCATGTATACCATGTAGCCGGATCGGTAACAACCTGCGAACCATAAGTATTGGCTGTTATGGTAACTGTTCCATTTTTACCGTCTACAATATTCTGTGAAGTCATTGTGAAAGTTTTCTCTCCGCTGACGCTCTTAGCTTCTTGTGTTATGGGAACTGTAACGCTGTTGCCATTTTGAAGTGCTATTGTGAGTGTTTGGTTTATGGCAGCATCATTGTTTTCTGTTGCTGTTACAGTTACGGTAGTGCCACTGATAGATGCTGAAAGTGTACCACTCAATCCACTAGTGGAAAGTACATTGCTACCTTGATTTGAAACTGAAACATTAATTGTTTTTGCTTCACCTGTTGCGCTGAAATTTAAAGAGGTGGGATTTACCGCAGTAATTGTTGGAGCTGCTAAGTCTACTTGTTGGCCTCCTGTACCTGTAGATAGAGTGATGTCGTCAAGGCGGAAAGCTGAGGATGCTAAGGCTGTGAATTTGACATATAGGCTTGTTGTGGACTGCTTCAAAGTAAAGTCGCTGGTTGCCAAAATCCAGTATGGAGAAGCTGTGTCACCACTGTTTTTAGTATAAGTGATAGGAACCCAAACAATGCCATCTGAACTTAACGATACAGTGAATTTAGTTAAATCAAATGTATTATCGTAATCAGTGGCACCTTCTGCTTTAAATGAATAACTTGCACCAAATGTTAACTTAAGATTAGTTTGTTCCGGAGTCAGAGCTATTTTGTTGACTTGGAAATCACTTGGAGAAGTTCCGAAGAATACCACGTTAGGCCCGGAAGCACCTTCATATCCACCGGTATTGGATAAGCCGCTTGAGCGGATGCTTGATTTCTGACCTGAGTAGGTAATCTCTGCAGAACCTGTACCAGATTTGTTCCATCCTGTGTATGCGTCAACATAGGGATATGGACTTGCTACAGTAGTTGTACCCATAGATTCGTGGTAAATAACTGTTGTAGGTGTCACATTTCCACTCTTAATCGTTACTGTTTCTGACATTAACGGTCCAACTTTATTCGATATTTCGATAACTACGCTTGCTTGGTCGTTAATGTTTTCAGGGATACTAACTTGAATTGTAGCAGAACCATCTCCTTCAGTTTTTGAAAGTGTTACCCAACTTTTGTCATCTTTAATGGTTGCTGTCCAATGGCGGTTGGTCGAGATTTCGAAAGATGCTTGGCTACCTTCTACAGGGTTACCATTTGTATCAAAAATCAAATTAGCCGGAGTGATCTCTAAAAATGGAGCTTCTGTGTCATCATTATCGTCAACACAGCTTGTGAAAGTTGTTGTAGTCATTGCGAGCATAAGCCCGATGAATAGTTTTAGATAATTCAAATTCCTCATAGATAATTGTTTTTTTATAAATTGTATATGTTTATTTGATGCTATTTTAGCTTCTGTGTTTTTGCATAAGATTGGAACGTAGAGTTGTTAGCTTTTGTTTATTCTACGAAACATCCATTGCATTTTTAGTTTTAAAGCCTATACAAAAGAATAAAAAAAAATGTAATAAAAAAAATATATAGATAGAAAAATGTATTTTAATGTGCGTAATATTCTTTTTTTTGAAGATATTTGCGCTCTGAATACCATGCTAAGATCGAATCTGTTTTTAATAATAAAAGTTAATGAAAAAATCATTTTTAGTATTGTCTCTGTTCTTTTTGCTTCCTGCTCTTATCCATGCTCAGCAGAGCAAGTCTTCACTTTACAGTGTGGCGTTTTATAATTTAGAAAATCTGTTTGATACCATTCATGATACAGGGAAAGATGATTCTGAATTTCTGCCGGATGGCGATATGAAATGGACTTCTGTTAAATATGAAGCGAAATTAAAAAATATGTCCAGAGTATTAAGTGAACTTTCTCGTGATAAAGTAGCTGAAGGCCCTTCTGTAATAGGGGTGGCAGAAGTTGAAAATGATCGTGTACTCAATGATTTGGTGAAGCAACCGTCATTGGCGCCTACGGGATATAAAATCGTTCATTATGAAGGACCGGACATGCGTGGCATCGATTGTGCTTTGCTTTATAATCCTAAATTATTTAAAGTAACTTCGAGTAAGTTGGCCCCATATGTCTATGTGAATGATACGGTTCATAAGACTCGTGGTTTTCTGATTGTGAGGGGGCAGTTGGCCGGAGATGATGTTTGTGTAATTGTCAATCATTGGCCTTCTCGTGGAGCCGCTTCTGCCGCTCGTGTTCGTGCGGCAGAACAAGTGAAAGTTCTTAAAGATTCATTGTTGCATGAGAATAAGCACCTGAAACTCATTGTGATGGGAGATCTAAATGATGATCCGATGGACGAAAGTGTAGCTGTTACCTTGGGCGCCAAGAAGTATCAGAAAGAGGTGAAAAACGGAGATATCTATAACCCTTGGTGGGAAACGCTTGAAGATAAAGGGGTAGGAACTTTGCTCTATCGTGGAAAATGGAACTTATTCGATCAGATAATGGTTTCTTCTTCGTTGCTTCATGCCAAGAAGGGATTGAAATATGATCATAATGAAGTCTTTATGCGTCCGTACTTGTTTGAACAGGAAGGTAAATATAAAGGCTCTCCATTGCGAACGCATGGTGGTAAAACTTGGCTAAATGGCTATAGCGATCATTTACCAACTATTATCTATTTAACGAAATAGCCCTGATGGCTTCTTTTTTATAATAATCTATAAACAGACCGTAGCGCATAAACCCAGGCTACGGTCTGTTTGTTTATTAACAAAACGCAAAGGGGATGCAATAGGTAAAGCTGATTGCTACATGGAGATTACAATCTATCGTGGAATGGGACTTAATTCTCTGTAATTGACTTTAAATGTGGATATTAATCGGAGATTTGTTATTGTCTGGTTCTTCTATTTAAACTATTATTCTTACTTTTGCGTAGATTTTTAATTCACTAACAATAAATAGTAAAAACATGATTAGTTACAAAGATTTAGGCCTTGTAAACACCAGAGAGATGTTTGCCAAAGCAATTAAAGGCGGATATGCAATTCCTGCTTTTAACTTTAATAATATGGAACAGCTACAAGCGATTATTATGGCTGCTTCAGAAACCAAATCTCCTGTTATCCTTCAGGTTTCTAAAGGTGCCCGTGCTTATGCAAACCAAACTTTGCTTCGTTACATGGCCGAAGGTGCTGTTGAGTATGCTAAAGAATTAGGTTGTGCAAAACCTGAAATCGTGTTGCACCTTGATCATGGTGATTCATTGGAAACTTGCAAATCATGCATTGACATGGGCTTCTCTTCTGTGATGATCGATGGTTCTCATCTTCCTTATGATGAAAACGTTGCTCTTACAAAGAAAGTAGTAGAATATGCTCATCAGTTTGATGTTACAGTGGAAGGCGAACTCGGTGTACTTGCCGGAGTTGAAGATGAAGTTTCTGCTGACCATCACACATATACAAAACCAGAAGAAGTAGTTGATTTCGTTACTAAAACAGGATGCGATAGCTTGGCTATCTCTATTGGTACTTCTCATGGTGCTAACAAATTTACTCCGGATCAATGTACTCGTGACGCTAACGGTCGTTTGATTCCTCCTCCATTGGCGTTCGATGTATTGGATGGCGTTATGAAAGAACTTCCAGGATTTCCTATCGTTCTTCATGGATCTTCTTCAGTGCCTGAAGAAGAAATTGAAACGATCAACAAATATGGTGGTGCAATGAAGGATGCTATCGGTATCCCTGAAGAAGAACTTCGTAAGGCTGCTGCTTCTGCTGTTTGCAAAATCAACATCGACTCAGATAGCCGTTTGGCTATGACAGCTGCTGTTCGTAAGGTATTTGCAGAAAAACCAGCTGAATTCGATCCTCGTAAGTATTTAGGACCGGCTCGTGACAACATGAAGAAGCTCTACAAACATAAAATTGAGAGCGTACTTGGTTCAGCTGGCAAACTAGCTGAATAATCGAAAGATTAAAATAACACCTTTAAACATAGCAATCCCCGATAATTCTCTTAGAAGAATAATCGGGGATTCTTTTTTGCATAAGGAGAGTTTTAAATTCAATTTAGTGTCAACTAATTGTAGTATGATATTCTTTATTGTTAATAAATGAGCAGCTTTTCGTTGAGCTTATAACTTCAATGCGCTGAATTCACTACTTCTATCTAGCCCTCTCACAAAGCTTGTATGGAATCCTGTAAATATTGACAAATGATTGTCTTACAATTTGTTTACAGCTCAATAATCATTGATCCTCTGGCGGCAATAATTACTTCTTTGCCCAACTCTATAGTTTGTTTGCTAATGATTTCTTTTCCTTGTGATTTATCTTTTAATATTTCAGCGTAATAATTGAGTGGGAGGGTTGCCTCTTTATTGGTTCCGTTGAGTAGCACCATCACTGTTTTGCCATTGTATTGGCGGGCGTAAACATAGACCCCATTTTGTGGCATAAACTGAATCATGTTTCCTCTGGAGATTACATCGTTGTCTTTACGCCATTGTAGGATAGTGCGGTAGAAATTGTAACACTCGTTTTGAAGCTTATTTCTTCCTGATGAGGTCAATAGATTCTCTTTATCTCCGGCCCATCCTCCTGGAAAGTCTTTCCGTACATAGCCGTCGCTCTTACCTTTGATGCCGTTCATCATTACTTCCGTTCCATAATAGAGTTGAGGGATGCGGCGAGTGGTAAGTAGCAAAGTAACTGCTTGCTTCAATGCTTTTAGATCTTGTCCATCACCAAGAAATCTGTCGGTATCATGATTCTCGTAGAATGCTAGTACGGAAGCCGGATTGGGATAAAGGAAATCATACACAAAATTGTTATAGATACGATTCAGCCCGGTAAAGTAGGGGTCCGTTTCTTCGCTTTTCGCTGTGTTTATCTTATCGAATAAACTAAAATCCATGACTGTCTTTAGATTGCTATTTTGTGGTGCGGATAGTTTGGAATCTTTTTGCCACCAAGCAGTGTATGCTGGTTCGGTAACCCAAGTTTCGCCTACTACATTATAATTAGGATACTCTTCGTTGAGCTCTTTCATCCAATTGCTCATTGCCTCATATTTTGCATAAGGATAGGTATCCATGCGTATGCCGTCTATTCCGGAATACTCTATCCACCAGAAACTGTTCTGTACCAAGTAACGATATACATGTGGATTTTGTTGATTAAGATCGGGCATGGCAGTCACAAACCATCCATCGTTCATCTGGCTGAAATCATATTGTGAAGCATACGGATCAACATGTGGAGTGAGCTTAAAAGAAGTCTGCACAAAGTTTGTTTTAAAGTCGGAATGGTTAAACCAATCTTTGGATGGCATATCTTTTATCCATGGATGCTCTACGCCACAGTGATTGAAGATCATGTCCATTACCATCTTTATCCCTTTTCCATGTGCCTTTTCGATTAGTGACTTATATTCTTCGTTGGTGCCGAATCGGGGGTCTACATTATAGTAATCGGTGGTGGCATAGCCATGATAAGAACCGCCCGTCATGTTGTTTTCCAATACCGGAGTGAACCATAGAGCAGTGATACCTAGATCAGAGAAATAATCAAGATGTTGTTCCACACCCGCTAAGTCGCCTCCATGACGTGCATTCGGATCATTGCGGTCTACGCTATAAGGAGCCATTCCTTTCACTTGGTCGTTATCCGGATTGCCATTAGCAAAGCGATCGGGCATCAGCAGATAAAGAGCGTCCGAGGCATCAAAACCTTTGCGTTCGCTTCCTTTCATTTGGCGGGCCTTTAGCTCGTATTCTTTAATGATTTTCTTTCTCCCCTGGTTGAAAGTTAGTTGTATCTTACCGGGTTTTACATTTTTATCCAGTGTCAGATAGATCAGCAGGTAGTTATTGCTTTCAAGCTTTACGGTACTTCCAAGAGAAACTCCCGGATAGTTAACTGATACGGAAGCATTTCCGATTCCTTCGCCATATACCATTAATTGCAATTCAGGGTTTTGCATGCCGGCATACCAGAACGGTGGGTCAATTTTGTTCACATTCATGGCTGCATGAATACTAAAGGATAGTAATAAATAACTTAGCAAGAAGAGGCACTTTTTCATAATATTAGTGGGTTATTTACGTGTTATTATGTATTAACTCCACTAATATAGTGTATGTTTATCAAAGTTATCTTCTTTCTGTCTTTATTATCAATGATATATTTATGCAAACGTTTTCATGGAGTAGTAGAAATCTTCTTCAATTCTTTTCGGGAATACCTTCTTTGAAAAATCTGTCTTTACGTATCTGCTCTAAACGCTTTACCGTTGCGTTATAATAAGATGCTTCATCTACTTCTATTTCTCCTTTGTTGTTGAATTGAACTGTTTCTTCCGCATTTTCTTTCGATTTGGTTTTGAGATACATTTCCAGATAGTGCTCGGCTTTTTTATTGTTCTTCAATGCATCCTGATATAGAGCACCCATTTGATAAAGCAACTTAGTGTTTTTACTGTCATATTTGTATTGCTCTTGAAGAGCTTCAATCTGTTTTTGAGGCATTCCTGCCAATTTGTAACAGTCGGCCAATCCGATGTAGAGCCGAACTAGCGTAGTATCTGACGGTATGGTTAGTTCGATCGCTTGATTCATATATTCCACTCCCTGTTTTTTCCAGGATGTTTTGGCACAGGCGCGGGCCATGTAGTAGAGCAGGTTTACGTTTTTTGGGGTGCTTTTGAGAGCAATACTTAGGAAATCGTGTGCTGCGTAAAAATCTTCAGTGGCATAATAACATATGCCTAAGTAATGGCAAGTGAGGTTGCTTGAGTCTCCTTGGTTAACAAGGTATTCATAGCGTTTGATTGCTATAGGGTAGTCTCCGTTCAGGCAATATGCGAGCGCATTTTGTTTATTCACGAATACGTTGGTAGTATCTTTTTCCCGATAGGTTTCTGTACATTTGATGGCTGAGTCTAATTTATTTATATTAATGTATAGATTGGCTAGGCGAGCGGCGGAGAGATAATCTTCAGGTGTGGTTTGCAAAATTGTGTTGTAGCAGGTAATGGCTGAATCTGATTCTTCTAAACCTTCATAACATTGTGCCAGCATACGCTTTGATACAACTGAACTGTCATTCTTCATTAATTCTTCACATGCTGATTTGCCGGCTTTGAACCGTTCTAAACTGCATAGTAGGCTGATTTGTTGCAGACGAGCATATTTGTTGGCTGGATTTAATTGAAGCACTTTTTCGTAACAGCCGAGTGCTCCTGTAAAGTTACCTAACAGCTTGTAACATTCGGCCATCTCTACGAGTGCACGTTGGTTCTCTGGTTCTGTCGTTGTTACTTTTCGAAATGTCTCCAGTGCATCGGTCAGCAAGTTGAGCCCTTTTAAGGCTTGTGCTTTTTGAAATAAAAGTTTGGTGGTAACTGTTTTTTCTTTTTCAATAAGTTTAAGTGCTGTTTCGTAATCATAGTTTGCAATTGCTTCTTGAATAGAAACAAGACCTTGCGCTTTTGTGATGGCACAGACACAAAGTAGGATTAATGTTACTATTTGTTTCATAGATTATAATGTATTGTATTTCACTTATTTGAGCGCAATATACTAATAATCTACTATTTACGTAATAATCGTAGTTTTATTTTTTTTGTGTTTTATTTTTTTAGTGGAAGCAATTATTGAAAACATAAAAAACCGCCTCTTCCTTATTATGAAGGATAAAGGCGGTCTTGCGTATAATAAAATAATAATGAAAACAGGTTAAATCAAGAATCCGAGTAGCACACCAGCTGCAACGGCAGAACCAATAACTCCTGCTACGTTCGGACCCATGGCATGCATTAGCAGGTAGTTGGTTGGGTCGTATTCCAAACCAATGTTCTGTGAGATACGCGCTGACATTGGTACAGCTGATACCCCTGCATTACCGATAAGCGGATTGATCTTCTTGGCACTTGGAAGAATCAGGTTAAATGCTTTAACAAAAAGCACTCCTGAAGCTGTGGCAATGATAAACGCCATAAATCCGAGGAAGAAGATATAAAGTGTACTGGATGTCAAAAACTCGCTTGCTTGTGTAGAAGCACCAACGGTTAGTCCCAATAACATCGTGATAGTGTCAATCAGCGGACCACTTGCTGTGTCGGCCAAACGACGGGTTACTCCACTTTCTTTCAATAAGTTACCGAAGAAAAGCATTCCCAGTAACGGAAGACCCGAAGGGACTAGGAAGCAGGTGAGGAGCAAACCGATGATAGGGAACATGATTTTCTCTGTATGAGATACTTGACGAGCAGGCTTCATACGGATTAATCTTTCCTTTTTTGTCGTCAATAGACGCATAACAGGCGGTTGAATAACCGGCACCAGTGCCATGTATGAGTACGCTGATACGGCAATAGCACCCATTAAGTTTGGAGCTAATTTAGAGGCGAGGAAGATAGCAGTAGGTCCGTCTGCACCACCAATGATGGCGATACCGGCTGCCTGATTCGGCTCAAATCCAAGTGCTAAAGCAATCATGTAAGCTCCAAAAATACCAAATTGTGCAGCTGCACCAACGAGCATCAACTTCGGATTGGATATCAATGACGAGAAGTCTGTCATGGCACCAATGCCTAAGAATACCAATGGAGGATACCATCCGGTTTTCACTCCCTGATAGAGAATGTTTAGTACCGATCCTTCTTCGTATAGCCCTACTTCAAGGCCGGCGTCTATTTTGAAAGGAATGTTACCGATGAGGATACCAAATCCAATAGGAATAAGGAGCATCGGTTCAAAGTCTTTCTTGATTGCAAGAAAGAGGAAGAACAATCCTACCAATATCATAATGACATGCCCGTAGCTCGCATTAGCGAATCCCGTATAGCTCCAGAAATCGGCAAAATTGTTAGTTATAAATGAAATAAATTCTCCCATAAGACTATTCAATTATGATTAAGTCGGTTCCTTCCAGAACAGAATCACCTTTACTTACTTTGATTGCTGATACTACACCGTCTTTGTCGGCATTGATATTGTTTTCCATTTTCATGGCTTCGAGAATGAGAATAAGCTGTCCCTTTTTAACAACATCGCCTTCTTTTACCTTAATGTCAAGGATGACACCCGGTAGTGGAGATTTTACTCCACTTTTGGTTGAAGTTGTAGCAGGTTTAGCTACTACGGGCGCACCTGTCGATGTTTTAGGTGCAGCTGCGGGGCGGGTGATGGGCTTTGGAGCAGCCTTTACAGGTTTATCCATTTCTACAGTATATGGAGTTCCATTTACCTCTACGCGAGCCATATTTTCTTCAATGTCGTTTACTGTAACATTGTAAAGGTTGCCATTGATTTTATACTTATATTGTTTCATCTTGATTATTCATTTAGGATTTTGACTTATTTTCGAGGTGTCTGACGCAGAGTGTATATCTTTGAATTCCACGGTGAGTAGTTACGTTTTACCTTGTTGATAGTAAGAATCGTATCTTCTATATCGTGAACGTTGTCTTGATATTCATGCAATGCTAAGGCAATGACTGCAAAGACTTCTCCTGATTCAGCTCCAATAGCTTTTTCTTTTGCTTCTTTTTTGTCTGTAATACCGTGCGCTTTCATTGCATTTCTCTTAGCCAGCTTGAGGCTTATATTGCCGATTATACGGAATGAGAGGTATAATAGTATAAGTCCGCAAAATACAATTGTCATTGCAATCACTGACATTGCGATACCTAAACCGTCGTGCTTGCGAAAACCGTCAACTTTCTCTTGTTTATCCTGAGTTTGGTTATTGGTACTTGGAGTTACATAGTTGCTGTTGTCTCCACCTTTCAATACCCATTTTGCGGCACCATCTGCTTCGCGAGCATACGAGAAATTAGTTGGGATGTTAGCCGGAATAGTAACAGAATCGACTAATGTCTTTCCGTTTGCATCATAAAGTGCAATCCAGTTGGAAGCAACAGAATCTAGTGCAAAGTTCAAGTGAAAAGTTCCTCTGTTTGGTTTGTTGTCCGCCCAGAAAAGTAAATGTTGTCTGGGAGCAATTTCCGTGAGAACATCACTTTTTGGAACAGTGTACATCATACTTACCCGTTCCTCTATACTGAGGTTAGGGTCCAGAACTCGCTTATCATTTGTGAGGTAACAGCTTCCTGCATCAACGCTGGCAAACGATGTATTAAAGATCTCTATCCAAGCGCTATGCTGACCATAGTCATCTTGGTAGTTATCAGTGTTGTTTACCAGTATTTCGTTGATCTTCAGACTTTTTGCTCCTTGCCCATACGAACTGAAGCAAACTGCTGCCAACAAAACGATAAGTATTCCTATTTTTCTTTTATTCATAACAATGTTCGTATTAAAAGTTATAATGGAATATTACCATGCTTCTTGGCAGGGTTAGTTAACTTTTTAGTTTGCAGTTGTTGTAATGCACGGATAATGCGGAAACGAGTATTTCTCGGTTCGATTACGTCATCAATATAACCATATCTGGCTGCATTGTAGGGATTAGCAAACAGTTTGGTGTATTCTGCTTCTTTTTCGGCCATGAATGCTGCCGGATCGGCTGCTTCTTTGGCTTCTTTTGCATATAACACTTCTACGGCACCGGCGCCACCCATTACGGCAATTTCGGCTGTAGGCCATGCATAGTTCATGTCGCCACGTAGTTGCTTGCAACTCATTACGATGTGAGAACCACCATAAGATTTACGCAGAGTAACTGTTACCTTAGGTACTGTAGCTTCGCCATAAGCGTAAAGTAACTTAGCACCATGCAGAATAACACCGTTGTACTCTTGTCCTGTACCCGGAAGGAATCCCGGAACGTCTACCAATGTTACTAAAGGAATATTGAATGCATCGCAGAAGCGTACGAAACGTGCGGCTTTGCGTGAAGCATTGCTATCGAGTACACCGGCCAGGAATTTAGGTTGATTGGCAACCACACCTACTGATTGTCCGTTGAAACGTGAAAAACCAATGATAATGTTTTTAGCATAATCTTTCTGAACTTCAAGGAACTCACCATTGTCAACAATAGCGCCGATAACTTCATACATGTCGTATGGCTTGTTTGGGCTATCAGGAACAATTTCGTTCAAGGAATCTTCCAAACGATCGATTGGGTCTGTACAGTTTACGATAGGAGCTTCTTCAAGATTGTTTTGTGGAATGTAACTCAGCAGTTTGCGCATGATAGCCAAACCTTCTTCACCATTCTTCGCAGTGAAGTGAGTAACACCTGATTTAGAAGCGTGCACGCTTGCGCCGCCAAGATCTTCTTGAGAAACATCTTCTCCGGTTACGGTTTTCACTACTTTCGGTCCGGTAAGGAACATGTAAGATGTGCCTTCGGTCATTAATGTGAAGTCAGTCAAAGCAGGGGAGTAAACAGCACCACCGGCACAAGGGCCAAAGATACCTGAAATTTGGGGAATAACGCCCGAAGCCATGATGTTACGTTGGAAAATTTCAGCATAACCGGCTAGTGCGTTGATGCCTTCTTGAATACGAGCACCACCTGAGTCATTGATACCGATACAAGGTGCGCCCATCTTCATGGCCATATCCATTACCTTGCAAATCTTTTGGGCCATTGTTTCAGACAAAGAACCACCAAACACGGTGAAATCTTGTGCAAAAACGTATACTAATCTGCCTTCGATGGTTCCGTATCCGGTTACTACACCGTCGCCAAGGAAGTGTTTTCTATCTTGGCCGAAGTTGGTACATCTGTGTTCTACAAACATATCCATTTCTTCAAAACTACCTTCATCCAACAATTGGGCTATACGCTCACGAGCTGTATATTTACCTTTTGCATGTTGTTTCTCTATAGCTTTTTCGCCACCACCTAAGCGAGCTTGAGTGCGAAGTTCAATAAGCTCTTTTACTTTTTCAAGCTGGTTACTCATGAATTTTATATTTAAGCGTTAATAAATAAGATTAATATAAATGTGTTATTATCGTGTCTTGCGAAAAAAAAATTAGTGTTCGCAAAGCTCGGTCAATACACCAAGAGTTGATTTTGGGTGAAGAAAAGCGATGCTTAATCCTTCCGCACCTTTGCGTGGAGCTTTGTCTATCAGGCGAATCTCTTTGCTTTCGGCTTCGACTAAAGCTTCGGCTACACCATCTTCAACTGCAAATGCCACGTGATGAACGCCTACACCTTTGTTTTCAATAAATTTAGCGATGGTACTTTCGGGACAGGTTGGTTCGAGTAATTCGATTTTCGTTTGTCCCACTTTCAGAAATGCAGTTCTTACTTTTTGGTCTTCAACGGTTTCAATGTTGTAACATTTCAAACCTAATACATTCTCGTAATAAGGAAGAGCCTCTTCAATGCTTTTTACAGCAATACCTAAGTGCTCAATGTGTGAAATCTTCATAACTATAAGTTTTTATTTGAACTTTAAATGTGTTTTTTCTGCCTAAAACAGCACAAAGAAACGCAATTATTGCATAATAAAGAAATATTTCTGCAATTAAGTGAGAAGTTTTAAGGATTGTTTTCGGCACAGAAATGCCATTAAACGTATATTTTGATTAAGATATTATTCAGGAAATTCCATCGCAGGCGAAACCAGCGGCGTGTGCTACTTTGTTTTCCTCCGAACCGAAGAACGAAATCACGATATCCGTGTTTGCGGAATGGTAGTCCCACGTCGATAAACTCCAAATGCTGGTATCCATTCTGGTGGGCGTCTTTCAAAGCCATCCATACAGACAGGACACCGGGATATTGCGCGGCATACGTTTTGCACATCCCGCCGGAAAACCATAAGTAAGCGTTTTCTCCAGAGAACACACACACGGCACCCCCAATAATTTTTTCTTTGTACTTCACTACAAATATTTTCCCAAACCGGTATTCTATCATACGCGCGTCCATATATTTAAAGAACTCGAATCCGGGGAAGTATCGTCGGATGCGAGAGGAATAAATGCGGTGCATCATGTGCGAGAAGGCTTGTATTTCTTCCACCGAACGGGCTTCGTGCACCTCTGCACCATTTTTTAATCCTTTCTTTATTTGCCTGATACGTGAAGAACTGAAACGCTCTTCTACGTACTTTAGGCTGTGGAGCGAGTTTCTCACCTTCATCCAATTTACTGCGAAGTAGTGGTTAGAACGGAAGTGTTTATAAGCAAACAAGGGGTTTTCGAGATTGCGAAATTCGATGAGAAAGGCTTCTCGTAGGATGTCGTTATTGAGATGTTCCAGCATTTCGCCGAAGATAGCTTCTTTATCCACCTGTTCATCCAAGTATTCGCCAACCCCATACACATCACAGCGCTTGATAAAGCCTAACGGAAATAAATGTGTGCTTCTACGGGTAGTGGCTAATAGTTTGGCGATAGGTTTGCCTTCTTCAGATGCTACTATTAATATAGGTGTATATCCGGGAGTTGCTTCGTACATCAGAAACAATTCCTTAGAGTGAAAAACATTGTTCCCCGGTAAGTTCGGAATATCTTCTCCCCGATAATATGTAGTAAGTCTTAATGGCATGTGCTACAAATATATCCTATTTATTTGTTTCCAATGCAATTTGCGGGGTGAAAATCTTTCTTTTGAGGTGAATTTATGCGGCTAGAGGAAAAAAATAAGGCAGACCCTTATTGCCTGCCTTTGTCTTTTTGCGGTTATAAACTTTCTTTGATTGGTGCACCCGCTTAAAACTGATGGGGTGTCCATGAGCCTCGATTTCTTCTTCTCGGCTGGCTTTACGATTCGCTTTAATGTAATCGTTTCTTGTTATTCGATTTTTCATTCTCTACTTTTATTAAAGGTTGTATGAAATGAGAGTACAAAAATACGCAATTCTTTTTATACTTGATAAATTTCTATTATTTATCTGGTTCTATAACGTTTAGTGTGGGTAATTTTGTTCATTATGCGTAATCTTGCGACTGCTATTCTTGCCAAAATGTAATAATTGTTGATCTATCGATACAGGCCTTCTGAGAGGGGTTTGGTGAATTAACTAGTTCAGCGCGGTGAATTAACTACTTAACCATGGTGAACTAGTTAGTTCACCGCGCTGAACTTATATGATATCTGGGAATCTTCTTATTTGTAAATAAAGTTGTATTCATGAAGGCTATAGAAGACAACTCGTTGATAACTTTAAGAATGCATTCGGATGCATATCTTGGAACTATCCGCTGAATTCGTTATAGAGCCATCAATTAATGTTGCCATTAGCACTAACTTTTGTATCTTTGCGCAAGGATTAACGACAAGAAATAGAATACGGTATGGAAGATTTTAGCGAATTGATAAAGAATCGTCGCAGCATGCGCAAGTTTACCGACGAAGAACTGACGCAGGAACAGGTGGTTGCGTTATTCAAAGCGGCACTGATGTCTCCCACTTCAAAAAGGAGTAATTCGTGGCAGTTTATCGCAGTAGACGAGAAAGAACAACTCCAACAACTGGCACATTGCAAAGAACATGGCGCTTCTTTTCTGGGAGATGCAGCTCTGGCTATTGTGGTCACGGCCGATCCTTTGGCTAGCGATGTATGGATAGAAGATGCGTCGATTGCTTCTATCATGATTCAGTTTCAGGCAGAAGATTTAGGCTTGGGTAGTTGCTGGATACAGGTGCGCGAACGCCATACGGCTGCGGGCATGCCTTCGGATGAGTTTGTACGTGGCGTGCTCGATATTCCATTGCAGTTGCAAGTGCTCTCTATCATTGCCATCGGACATAAAGGGATGGAACGCAAACCCTTTGACGAAGAACATTTGCAATGGGAGAAAATACATATCAATAAGTTTGGAGGACAAGAATGAAAAGAAGCATAGAAGATACTCCGATAGTCTTTATTGGTGCCGGAAACTTGGCTACAAATCTGGCAAAGGCACTTTATCGGAAAGGGTTTCGTATTGTCCAGGTGTATAGTCGCACGAAAGAGTCGGCACGGACATTGGCTGATGCGGTAGAGGCCGAATTTACCACAGATCTGGGTGAGGTGGTGACGAACGCTGAACTTTATATTGTTTCTCTCACCGATTCTGCTTTTATTCAGTTGCTGCCCCAAATTGCCGCCCAAAAGGAAGGGGCTTTGCTGGTACATACCGCAGGAAGCCTCCCGATGGATGTTTGGCAGGGTGTTACCCCCCGTTATGGAGTGCTTTACCCAATGCAAACTTTCAGTAAACTGCAAGATACTGATTTTAGCCAAATACCTTTCTTTATAGAAGCTTGTTCCGTAGAAGATGCTGATTTTCTTAAAAAGATAGCTTCCATACTCTCCAAAAAAGTGTATGATTCAACTTCCGAACAACGGCGTAGCCTACACTTGGCAGCTGTCTTTACTTGCAACTTCACTAACCACATGTATGCTCTGGCTGCAGAGTTGTTGCAGAAATACCACCTTCCGTTTGATGCCATGTTGCCGCTTATTGACGAAACATCTCGCAAGGTGCACACGCTGCAACCGAAGCAGGCACAGACGGGGCCGGCTTTGAGATGCGATCAGAATGTGATTGATAGTCATCTGGCCATGCTTGCCGATGAACCGCAGATGCAGGAGATCTATCGTCTGCTTAGCGAGGATATTTATCGGTTGGCAAACGAAGATTGATTGGTAAAAGGTTATTTTTCCTTGGATATTGAACAATGTGCTAACAATATGATTAAATAAAAGATGAGTACGATTAATTATGATTTGACTAAGATAAAAGCTCTTGCCTTCGATGTGGATGGCGTGCTGAGCTCAGATGTGCTGTCGCTACACCCGAGCGGAGAACCCATGCGCACGGTTAACGTGAAAGATGGTTATGCTCTGCAACTGGCAGTGAAAGAGGGATTTCATGTTGCCATCATTACCGGTGGCCGAACAGAGGCGGTGCGCAAACGGTTTGCCGGACTAGGTATTACGGATGTATACATGGGATCATGCGTTAAGATACACGATTACCACGACTTTCGAGACAAACATGGCTTGACGGATGAAGAGATTCTTTATATGGGTGATGATGTGCCCGATATAGAAGTGATGCGTGCGTGCGGACTGCCTTGTTGCCCTCGAGATGCCGCTCCGGAAGCAAAGCAGGTGGCACGCTATATTTCTCACCAAGATGGAGGATACGGTTGCGGCCGCGATGTGATAGAGCAAGTGCTAAAAGCGCAAGGTAAATGGATGACGGGTGATGCCTTTGGCTGGTAACTGAATGTTTTATTGTAAATAAAAAATAGAATCGTGTTAGATAATTTAAATAAATACCGCATTTTGCTGGCATCGAATTCTCCTCGTAGAAAAGAATTGCTCACCGGTCTTGGCATTGATTACGAAGTAAAAACGTTGCCCGATGTGGATGAATCTTTTCCTGCCGAATTGAAAGGAGAGGAGATTCCGCTCTACATCGCCCGAAAGAAGGCGGAAGCTTACAGAGAAATGCTCTTGATGGATTCATTGGTGATAACAGCAGATACCATCGTGTGGTTGGAAGGTGAAATGCTTGGTAAACCTTTCGATGAAGCCGATGCGGCAGCAATGCTTTGCAAACTTTCCGGGAAGACGCATCAGGTAATTACCGGCGTGTGTCTCACTACAGCCGATTGGCAAAAGACTTTCTCTGCTATATCCGAAGTAAAGTTTGCTCCCCTCACTGATGATGAAATAGACTTTTATGTGCATCGTTTTCGTCCGCTTGACAAGGCCGGCTCATACGGTGTGCAAGAGTGGATCGGTTTTATTGGAGTCGAAAGTATCTCGGGTAGTTACTTTAATGTCATGGGATTACCAATACAACGACTTTATCGGGAGTTGAAGAAGCTGTAAGACTTTATCAGGGAAAGTTTCTATTGGAGTGTTGTGGAAGTGCAGTATTTCGAGCATTTGTTTGCTATTGGCTAGATTGAGTTAATAAATGTTCGCATTGTATTAATAATTTGCTATATTTACCCCTGAATAGCAAATTATATGCAAGCATTGTTAACTTAAAAAGATAATATGATGAAAAAAGACTTTAATCTAAACTTTCTAATGTACATACTCCGAAAATTTACTGTTTCATTACTCTTTCTGAGTTTGTTTGTAGCCTGTTCCGATGATGATGATTCTAGCGGTTCTGTAGAACCTTTTAGCAATGGCACTAATGAGAGGAATCTTATTTTTGTAATTAGCGATCTACATTTAGGCGCTGATCTTGCTTATGCTGAGTGTAAGGAGAATCTAGCTTCTCTTGAACTTTTTCTTAAAGAAGTCGGGAAATCACCCAATATCAAAGAGCTAGTTATTGCGGGTGATATGTTGGATGAATGGTTCGTTCCGGCCAATGTAGATACCTACAATGGAAAAGATCAGGCCGATTTTGTGCAGCGTATAGCCACTGCCAATAAAGGAGTAATCAGTGCTCTGAATCAAATTATCGAGGAAGAGAAGATTAAGGTCACTTACGTTCCGGGTAATCATGACCTCACTATAACTGCGGCGAATGTGGATAAGATTTTGCCGAAGATCCATCAGGCCCGTGATACACAATTGGGCTTAGGCACCTATTCGCCGATTCCGGAAATAGCCATTGAACATGGTCACCGTTATAATTTCTTTTGTGCTCCCGACCCAATATCTAATCAGGATCTGGCGCCGGGAACAATAATGCCTCCCGGATACTTCTTCACAAGAATAGCAGTTCTTCATGTTGTGCAGAAGTGCACTGAGTTGGGTGATGTATTGCCTATTGTTGTACCCAATAGTTCAGGTAGTGAGAGCCAAAACTTGTTGTACACTTATTGGGGAGGTTGGGCAAAGACAATAAAGACATATCCTATTGAAAATAAGTTTGATGAGAAAATCATTGTAACCAAAATGGATGGATTTACGGATAATTACTCTGTAAACGACGTGCTTCCTTACCAAACGATTGCCGGAGGAACGATTGCCGTGAAGCTTTACAATGGTATTCAAGATACTTGGCAACAGCGGGAGAACATAAACGGAGTTGCGGTACATATCCCTACAATGGACGCTATTAAAAATGCAGGAGCCTCTACCGGAACGGATGTTCAGGCACAAGCGCAATACTTTTCTAATCCAAAATCAAATGTGAGAATTGTTGTTTTTGGGCATAGTCATGTTCCTTTGATAAACTCTTCTACCAATCACAATGGTGATAAATCAATCTATGCAAACACTGGTACATGGATTGATCATAATACCTTAGCTCCAACGAAGATGAATTTTGTCGTTATTACTCCGCAGGGTACTGCCGGCTCTACTCAGACTACTGTGAAACTCTACAACTTTGAGAATAATGTTGCAAATATAATGAATGCAGATTCATTGAAGTTGCAATAGGCAAGAACAATAATGATGAGTCCGGACACTTAAAATGAAGAAAGGCAACCCAAATAAGGTTGCCTTTTGCCTGACTCAATTACTGGTATCACACCACTGAACAGACTATTTTATCAATACTCATAATTAAATAACTTTTCAGATAGGGGTGGAACTTATTCTGCTTTAGCAAAGATATTGTCTAAAGTAGAAACTTTTGCACTCTTTTGCAATTCCCATTCTTTGGTACGTTTGTTCATCTTGTAGCTGTACTGGGTAATCATATTGTCCTCAACATTGGTTACATATACAAATTTATCGGAAGGAGAGAATACTTTCTTACCCGGCATCCATAATGCATGTTCTACAATTGTTTCAGTTCCGGTGTAGCTGATACTAAGTAGAGATACTTTTTCCCATTTCACGCTAGAGGAATTCCATTTATAAGTCGTTTTCTCTTTTAATTGCTTTGTTTCGTCATAGGCATATTCAAACTTCTTAACCGGAGATAAGGCTGATGATCCCTTTTCTAGCTCATACACCTCACGAGAAACTACCTTTCCGTCTTTCAACACATCGTTGTTGATGAAATTTCTTTCGTTATCGTTACTATTGGCAGCTGAAGCTAGTCCACATACACTTAAAAACAGGGTTACTAATACAATCACTTTACTGATAAACATTGTTGCTTTCATAATCTTACTTATTAATTGGTTTTTTATTATTTTCTTTGTCTCTGATATCTATTAGACGTAACTACTCTTTTTTTAGTTGCAGCAATAAATCTTTTTTTTTAAGATTAATTGATCGTCAATAAGAAGACAATAGGTGTGCCAAATAAGTAAGGTATTGAAAATCAGTAGTTTATTGGTTTGTGGTACTGTGCGATAATGAACACTCTGTTCTTTTTTATGTTCACTAAAGCAAGTCGAGCATCAATGGAATATCGTCTTCATTCACTCCTTGCTTCACTAAGTGCACTACATTTTCGTGAAAGAGTTCAAAGAAAATATCCTGATTTGGGGATAATAGTTTAGCTTTTACGTACATATCGAGGGCATTATCAATACTTCCCATGCACCAATGTACGTGGCCTGCATTGAGAAAATCTTGCCACAATGGATCTTCTTCTATTGCTTTTTCGTAGTATTTAAGGGCTTGTTTATGCTTTCCTTCTACAAACGAACACCAAGCAATGGCTCTCCATGCTCTTACGCAGTTCGTTTCGATGAAGTCGAGTTTGAAGAAATAGTTCAAAGCTTCTTCGTATCGTTGTAACTCGGCAAGACAGCTACCTATATGAAATAGTATGCTGTGATTCTCCGGTTGCACAGCTTCCACTTTCCGATAATATTCGGTTGCTTTGGCATATGCTCTCGTAAGGCGGTAGCAAATGGCTAAGTGCCGATTGGTCCACACATTATCGGGTTTTATCATGTCGGCTTTGAGGTAAGCTTCAATGGCAAGTTCGTAGTTCTTTTCCTTTTGGCGGCAATAGCCTATCTTCTGAAACAGATCCGCATTTCCACCCACAAGGCCAATGACTTCCGTATACACTTCGGCAGCCTCTTTGGGGTGTTCTTTGCTGAAATAATAATTGCCCAATTGCATTAAGTATTCCGGTTTGAGAAGCGTTTCGCGAAGCACCGGATATTTGTGCAAGGAAACATAGCCATCAAAGATAGGTGGAAATTCTCGTTTGCGAGGGTAAACTTTGAAGAAACGGTATAGGCTGTGAAGATACTGATTGCACACTATTTCGGGTTGTTGGGCAACTTTCTTTAGTGATTCACCAGTATGCTTATCGCTGAATTCCTCCATCTGTTGTTCGGAAAGCTGGCTTAGCATCATCTCTCGCTGACCTTTAGGGATGTGCATCATCGTGAAGCAAAGCGAATATTTGTCGCTGTCGCAGAAGAATCCTGAGTCAAGCACGAGGTCGATGATGCCATCGTCCTGATTATTGTCGCTAAACTCTTTTATAATGGCGGAATGTTGTTTGTCGAAGGGGTAGAACCAATTGCTCAATGTTTTGAAGAACGGGTATGATTTTAGTTGCGAGAATGTGCTCATATACACATCCGCACCTTCTATTTGTAGTTCGCTCATCTCGCGAAGTTTGTTTTCCAGATCCGATTGTTTCGGATTCTTCCAATCAGGATTCTGGTCGTCATTCTCTTCTTCAGATTCTTCAATGCCATATCTAAAGCCGCGCATATTAGCTTTCTTGAGCATTTCAGGGATAATTTCTTCACGCATTTTCTTATCTATCTTTTCCGTTTCCTGACAGCGCAACCACTGGATGTATGCACGGTTCATCTCTTTGCCAAACTTTTCATTTTCGTTGAGCAATGAGAGGCGTGCTGCTACTTCAGGATAAAAACTCAGGCGATCAGTGTATAGATGTATGATAAACATGATACCCACCAATGCCCGTTGGTTGATTTGTGCAACAGGATGAGTATAAGCGTCAAAGAGCCACATCATCTTTTTTACGTCGAAACATTTCATTAAGCTGAGGGTGACGGCACTGACGAACAGGCTGGTATCGTTTGCCGTTATATGTTCCGATTTTAGGAACATAGCGGCTTCGTTTTCATCTTTCGTATTCCAAAAAGTGTTGGTCCACGTTATTTCAAATACGAGTTTAAGTGCTTCTTCGTGTTGCTTACGCACTTGGTTGGCCTCCTCGTTGGGCGTTTTGGGAAGAATATTTGCTACCGCCAGATTGTCGACGTATGATTCCAATTTTAGCCGGTTGTTTTCAAGACTTTCGAGAGGAAACGCTCTCAAACTTATCCTAAGGATATAATAAAAATCAATTGAGATGGCCGCGAGCCTGTCTATGTGGGCCTGGTCGGCTATCTCCATTGTGCCGGCCAGTAGTTTTAGGTATAGTTTTTTGCGGGCCGGATCTTCAACGCCTTGCTGCATATATTGCAACATATAACTATAAGACGTTTGTATCTGCTCCAGTTTTTGATGCGTTTCCCAGTCAGCGCTATCGTGTAGATACTGACTAAGCATTGCCAAAGCTTCTTTGAGTCTTTTGTTATATATAAGGTGAATGATTAGCTGATGCTGTTCATTGGTCTGTAGCTCATTATAATAATTTCCGGTCATTTTTTCTTTTTTTTATTTTCTAATCCACGTCAGGCGTTTCCAGAGTCCTTCGAACGGACCGTGCTTGTGGCTCTTCAACCACCAAGAACAGAAAGCCATTTGAAGAAGCACAAAAACAATGCCAAAGATAAAGCTATAGGTAATGCCCATATATCTGCCAAGGAAGAAGCCCCAATGGTAGAAGAGCAGGGAACCGATGAGCGACTGACCGATGTAATTTGTCATACTCATCTTGCCATAAGTGGTAAAACGCATTAGGAAGCTTCTGTCTTTTACTCGATAGAAGGTTAGCAAGCCTCCGGTAACGAGTATCACCATAAAGCTAAGGTTGCTCAGCGAGCTGATGATGAGTTGCAATGGGGTAAGCAGGGCAGCTCGGGATATGAAACCGGGTAACAGATTATTCAATCCATAAAGAGGGAAGAAACAGAGCAAGGCGATGCCCAACGATTTGAACCATAGCTGCTCGGTGCTGGTACTGTGTAAGAATAGTCGCTTGCGGCCCACTAGCATTCCGAAGAGGAACAATCCGGCCGTCTGCATGATGCGTCCATGCTCAAAGGCCCAGGTAAAGTTAGCCAACTGGCCTTCCCAGATGTTCATGCGTAATGTTTCGAGGAATGTGCCGCTCTTCTGCACTTCATAAGCTACGCCAAAGTAGTAGTTGCCCAAACTTGGTCCGGCAGTATAGTTGGGATCGATGAGGGCATAAATCACTTTTCCCCAATCAAGGGGTTGAAGTATTAACAAGGTACCAATGATCGCTACCGTGCGGTCGCTTAACTTGCAACAGATGGGTAGAACGATACCTATCACAGCATACATGGTTAGTATTTCACCGGTAAAGAAGGATGCGTTGAACTGTCCGATGATAAAGAGTAAAGTCAGTCGCCATAGAAACCTCAGACGGAAATCTTTTCCACGTCGTAGTTGGTTATCGTTCTGAATAAAGAAACTAAAACCGAACAGAAGAGCGAAGACTGCATAGGCTTTGCCACCGAAGGTGAAGAAGAGTCCGTCCCAAATAATACGATCGGTAAACTTCATCCATTCAAA
Source organism: uncultured Bacteroides sp. (assembly GCF_963666545.1). Taxonomy (NCBI): domain Bacteria; kingdom Pseudomonadati; phylum Bacteroidota; class Bacteroidia; order Bacteroidales; family Bacteroidaceae; genus Bacteroides; species uncultured Bacteroides sp. The sequence continues at coordinate 3,913,190 of NZ_OY762899.1, forward strand.
GGGGACGTTTTCGGGAAAGTAGTAGAAATTGAAGTGTTCGATGCTGTGCAAAATGATGATTCCCATTACGGCTAATCCTCTCAATACGTCGGCTACGTCGACGCGGGCGTTTGTCTCGGCAATTTTCTGTTCCATGGTTTTAAGGGTCTTTTTAAGGTATTACTTAGTTGGCAAATGTACAATATTATTTTATAAGTGCCTTCCTTTGTTGTGATAAAACAGTAGATGTAATGTCTTTTTTTAGGGATAATGAGGTTATTTTTCTCAAGAGACGATTTATTGATTATTAACGGGAGAGGAGGGGGCCAAAAGGTAAAGGCGTTGTTAGACAGACAAATAGGTGTTTTTGGAAAACATAAAGGTGTTTGAGTGCTAACAAATAAGCAGATTGCTGAAGTGCAACCGTCTTTTGGGTGAAGTGCAACCGTGCAAATTGGCAAGAGAACCGTGCAGATGCTTCAACTGAACCGTGCAGATGAGTAAAGAGAACCGTGCAGTTGATCGATAAAGCACTGCGTTGAGGCAATCCGAACTGTTTGGGCACAAAAAAAGGAAGAAGTCGCAACTTCTCCCTTTTACCGTAATTTAAATTCAAACTACTTTATGATTACGCTAACAAAGGTAATACATTTCGCATCCAAAGTCAAGCGTTTTGGGTGAAAAAAAAAGATTATATCCTACGAAAGAATTAAAATCTCACTTGTACCTGTGCCTGAATCAAATTGCTATTATCTTGCTGTGTCTTGTTGCAGAAAGTGTATTGGGCTTGCAGTCGGCAGCGAGGGTAAAACCAATATTGCACTCCTGTCACATAGTCCGTTTGCTTGTCTGCTATCCGTTTGTCTCTGTTGAGATAGTCATAAGAAGCAATCAAGTCGATCTTAGGCAGCACATGAAAATTGGCCGTGGCATAAAATCCGTCACTCTTCACTTCGCCATCTTTTCCGCCCATATATTCGGTGCGTAAGTTTAGGGATTTCGTCTTTATTACGGCTCCCAGAGCCCAACGATTACGAGTGTAACTGTCGCCCACACTTAAATCAGGGTTGATCGAGGAAGTTGCCACTGCACAACCTTTACCTTTAACGAATGAGCCACCTACAGAGAGCCATTTCAAAGGGTTTGCCATCAAGCTACCCACAATATCCTTATGATTATTCTGATCTTTAATGTTGATGCCTTGCCCGTTCATTACGCCAAGATTGTAGCTGATAAGCTTCTGAAACAGATCACCGTAAATCATTACTCCCGCATCACGACCACCGGTGCTACCGTATAGTTTATCACTATTGTCCATTCCGGCCAGATAGTTGGTGGCCAATGAACCACAGTTGATCAATTCAACGTCGGAGAGAGACATCTGATTTTCGATGCCGTATGCCGTTTTAAACTGTCCAAGGCGAGCAGTAAGCCCCGGCAAGAACTGATAGTCGGTGTACATTTCAAGTAAGTTTCCGCCTCCATTGAAATTGTACATGAAGTAACACGACCACTCTTTGGTGATCTGTCCGTGTGCCATGAAGATAATCCGTTTAATTTCGAAGGTGTTATCCACCTCTTTTGAGTCGTCATACGTATATCCCGCATGTGCGTATCCCGACAGTGTAATGCGTTCTTTCAACGTGTTTATAACTTTTTGGACTTCTTCTTGAGCTTTGATGCTGCTTAAAGTGATAACAGCCAGAACGGTAAGTAAAATACGTTTCATATAATTTGATTAATTGATCTCTTGTGTTTGTTGAATGTGGTTATTTTATTATTCGGTCTCTGTTGCTACATCAGGTTGTGTATAGATGGAATCTACGATATTTTTTATACTGTACGTGTTCGGCAATAGATTCTTCGCCTTTAGCCAGGCAATGGTGCCTTCCAGATCTTTGGCGGCAGGCAGAGCGGCATACTGATATTGCGGCAAGGCAATAATGCCTGCTAATGCTTCCGGCACTCCGGCATCTTCTATCAGTATCTGTTTCCACTCTTTCAGTGGGTGCGCATGGATGTAATCAACAGCTAAATTATATCCTTTGACCAATCGTTTAATCTCTTCCGATTTATTCTTCAATGCCTTTTCAGAGAAGATCGTTCCGGTAATCGACAGGCCTAGTTCCTGCGTACTGATGAGTGATTTATGTCCGTTGTTCATTGCGATGGTGGCAAAAGGATCAGAAAAGACTGATGCATCAACTTGTCCGTATTGAAGCATCTCCAGTCGGAGGGGAATGTTGTTTATTTCCGGTTTATTCACTTCTGCGAGAGTAATGCCGGCCTTGTTGAGAATGAAGTCCGTAACATAGTCTATCACGCTGTTGTGCGATACGGCTATGTTCTTTCCTTTTAATTGAGAGAGTGATTTGATACCGCTTTCTTTTCCGGCTATGAAGCAGAAGTAGCCATCGTTCTTCATGATGATTTTCAATGGAGTATGGTGCGATTGCAGAATGGCGGCATTGGTGTAGTCAATAATCGTTCCGTCTATGTCGCCCGATTGAAAGGCGGCGTCGCGGTCGGTGGCCGAGAAGAACTTCACGATGTTTACTTTCAATCCCAGAGAGTCATAAATGCCTTCTTTCTCTGCGATGATAAACGGAACATAGTCCATAGAGGACATGACTCCTAAGCTGATGGGTTGCAACTCAATTGAAATAACCTTTTCTTTTTTGCTTCCGGTGCATCCCGAGAGTATTAAAAGGATTGAAGAACATACAAGTAGAATTTTCTTCATGATGGTGTTTTAAGAGTATAAGATTAAAAAAATAGGCAACCTTCCCGGGGGAAAGCTGCCTATAAGTATGTGCTTTGCGAGAATTATCCTTTGATAGCGGCGATACCCGGAAGAACTTTTCCTTCGATTGCTTCAAGCAATGCTCCACCACCTGTAGAAACGTAAGATACGCCATCGGCTAAACCGAACTTGTTAACACAAGCCACAGAATCGCCACCACCTACTAGTGAGAAAGCACCATTCTTAGTCGCTTCAACGATTGCTTCGCCTACCGACTTAGACCCGTGAGAGAAGTTTTCAAATTCGAATACTCCTGTAGGGCCGTTCCAAAGAATAGTCTTTGATTCTTTGATTACTTTCGCATAAATTTCTTCAGTCTTAGGGCCGATATCAAGTCCGGACCATCCGTCAGGAATTACGTCGTCGTCAACAAACTGAGTGTTGGCGTCATTTGAAAAGCTATCGGCTATCTTAGCATCCACAGCAATGATTAGCTTAACGTTATTCTTCTTTGCTTTTTCAATCAGTTCCAAAGCCAACGGCATTTTATCGTCTTCGCAGATAGAAGAACCGATCTTTCCACCCAAGGCCTTAGTGAAAGTAAATGTCATACCACCGGTGATAATCAGGTTATCAACCTTTGAAAGTAAATTCTCGATGATTTCTATTTTAGAAGACACCTTTGAACCACCCATGATAGCAGTAAACGGACGCTTAATATCGTGCAATATTTTATCAACCGCAGTTACCTCTTTATTCATCAGGTAACCGAACATCTTGCTGTCAGTATCGAAATAGTCAGCAATCAGTGCAGTAGAAGCATGTGCGCGGTGAGCAGTACCGAAAGCATCGTTCACGTAGCAATCAGCATACGAAGCCAATTTCTTGGTGAATTCCTTTTGGCTTGCCTTTATTGCTTTCTTAGCAGCCGCTTTTTCTTCATCCGTAGCATCTTCTGCCAATCCTCTTGGTTTACCTTCTTCTTCAGCATAGAAGCGAAGGTTTTCAAGTAATAAGGCTTCGCCCGGTTTCAGAGCAGCAGATTTAGCAACAGCTTCTTCGCCTATGCAGTCGTTAGCAAACTGCACTTCAACGCCTAGTAATTTAGATACATGAGCTACAATGTGCTTCAAAGAGAACTTATCAGTAGGTCCTTTAGGACGGCCCAAGTGAGAACCAATGATAAGGCTACCACCATCAGAAAGAATCTTCTTTAAAGTAGGGAGAGCAGCGCGGATACGATTGTCATCTGTAACGTTGAAGTTTTCGTCCAAAGGTACATTGAAGTCCACTCTGACGAATGCCTTTTTGCCGGCAAAATTGAATTGGTCAATTGTTTGCATAATACTCTATTTTATTTAAAAGTGTTAGTACTTTTTTCGATGAGCGCAAAGTTAGTACATATTTCTCTTTTTCGCTATGAATTTATTATTTATTCTTGTCTTTTTCGGCCTCTTTACTTAGTTTATGCATGTCGGAATAATAAGCACACATTGGCCTGAGGCCACACTCTTCGCACTTTGGAGTACGGGCTTGGCAGATGTATCTTCCGTGCAGTATGAGCCAGTGATGAGCAATAGGTACCAGCTTCTTGGGAATGTATTTTATCAGTTCTTTTTCCGTAGCGAGAGGTGTCTTTGAATTAGTTGTCAGTCCGATGCGGTTGGAGACTCTAAACACGTGTGTGTCTACTGCCATGGCGGCTTTGTTGAACACGACAGATTGAATGACATTGGCTGTCTTTCGTCCCACACCGGGGAGTTTGATGAGTTGTTCCAGTTCGGCCGGCACTTGGCTACCGAAGTCACTCGTCAGCATGCGTGCCATGCCCACCAGATGTTTGGCTTTATTGTTTGGATAAGATACACTGCGGATGTATTCAAACACTACTTCGGGAGTGCTGGCAGCCAGTGCTTCCGGGGTGGGGAAATCACTAAATAACTTTGGAGTAATCATGTTCACTCGCTTGTCTGTGCATTGAGCGGAAAGGATGACGGCTATCAGGAGCTCGAACGGATCGTTGTAGTGCAGTTCTGTTTCGGCCACAGGTACATTTTCCTGAAACCAAGCAATTACTCTTTCATATCTTTCTTTCTTTCTCATCCTGTTTTTTATTTTGTTTTCTTTCTCAGAACAAGCATTTATCTCAGTTTGTTTCGCTCAAAGTGTGGTGCCACCTTTAACCGAAAGTAAAAGGTAGAAACCACGGTGAGGCAAGCACCGAAAAGATAGGCTGCGTCAAAGGAGGTGATTTGAGCGATGTATCCTCCGGCGGTAAGCCCGATGCCGATGCCCACATCCCACGAAGTAAGATAGGTGGACGTGGCTGTTCCGCGTTTACTGTTGGGCGCCAAGTTGACAAACAGAGAGTTAAATGCCGGAAACATAGTGCCGAAACCAATGCCGAGAAACAGAGCTATACCAAAAAACAAGTAGGTGGCAAATGTGGTATTCCACTTCATCAGCATACCACAAGCACTTAGCGCAAAGAAACAGAAACATACCAGATAGAGTCCCAGTGCGATGACCTGCGTGATACGCCCTTTGTCTACCTGTCGCCCCGAAAACATGCGTGATACGGCCATGCCCACTGCCATAAAAGTGAAGAAGAGGCCCGAACTGATTGTGATACCTATCTCTTTGGCATACATAGCCACGTAGGTACTGGTCATACCATAAGGGATGGAAAGCAATAACAAAGAAATTCCTGCAGGAATACCTTTCAGCAATACAAATCGGTCGAACGAGATCGGCTCACTCTGTACAGGTTGCTTTGCCGGTGTTTTCACCAGACAAGCCATGATGAATCCGAGAGACCCTGAAACCAATGAGAAGGTGAAGATGGCTTGGAAGGAACACGTGTCGTGCATGAAAAGTCCCACCATAGGGCCGATGCTCATGGCCATGTTATTCATCAGTCCGTAGTATCCCACCGCTTCTCCACGACGCGAAGAGGGTGTGATGTCTATCACGATGGTGTTGCCCGCTACTGTTACCATGCCAAAAGCCAATCCATGTACTACCCGCAACATGACGAATAGCATCAGTACTCCTGCCAGCAGGTAACCGGCAAAGATGGTTGTGAAAATGAAATAAGCAATCAGGTAAAGTGGTTTGCGCGCAAGTGTGTCGAGTAAATAACCGGAGAATGGGCGGATGCAAAGTGCGGCAATGGTGTAACAGGATAAGATGATGCCAACAGCTGCATTACCGGCCTGAAATACTTCCTTCAGGTAGAATGGAAGTACGGGAAGTATCAGATAAAAGGCAAAGAACAAAAGAAAATTTGCCGCCAGGATGCGACAATAATCCGGGGTTACCAGTTTGTCTTTTGCCATCGTTTCGTATTTTAAGTTTCCATTCGTAGGAACACATCTTTTGTGTTACCTATTATTTCATTTCACTTAGAGATGCCGAACATTAGTTCAGTATCTCTAAATGAACTCTCTTCATGCAAAATGACTTTAATTTGCCGCTTCAAATTCTTTCAGGAAGCGTGTGTCGTTCTCAGAGAACATGCGGAGGTCTTTTACCTGATATTTCAAGTTGGTGATACGTTCTATACCCATTCCCAAAGCATATCCGCTGTATACCTTACTATCTATACCGTTCGATTCGAGCACGTTCGGATCTACCATACCGCAACCCAGAATCTCTACCCAGCCGGTGTGCTTGCAGAAAGGGCAACCTTTACCGCCACAGATGTTGCAGCTGATGTCCATTTCGGCGCTAGGCTCTGTAAAGGGGAAGTACGACGGGCGCAGACGGATCTTTGTGTCGGCGCCAAACATCTCTTTGGCAAAAAGCAATAATACCTGCTTTAGGTCAGTGAATGAAACATTCTTATCCACATACAACGCCTCTACCTGATGGAAGAAGCAGTGTGCACGATAACTGATAGCCTCGTTGCGATACACACGTCCCGGACAAATGATGCGGATAGGGGGTTGTGACACCTCCATCACGCGGGTTTGTACGGATGATGTATGTGTGCGCAGTAGGATGTCGGGATGAGATTCAATGAAGAATGTATCTTGCATATCGCGTGCCGGATGATCTTCGGCAAAGTTAAGTGCAGAGAACACATGCCAGTCATCTTCAATTTCAGGACCTTCGGCTATGCTGAATCCTAAGCGACCAAAGATATCGATAATTTCATTTCTTACGATAGATAGCGGATGGCGGGTACCAAGTTTTACCGGATAAGCCGAGCGAGTGAGGTCCATCTCCGAACAACCGTTGTCCTGCGACTCAAACTGTTCCTTCAATGCTGTGATTCTGTCTTGAGCCTTTGTTTTCAACTCGTTAAGTCTCATGCCCACCTCTTTTTTTTGTTCGGCTGCTACGTTGCGAAAGTCGGCCATTAAGTCGTTGATGGCACCTTTCTTACTTAAGTACTTAATGCGGAGAGCTTCCAATTCTTCGGCGTTGGCAGCTTTCAGAGTTTCAACCTCTTCGAGAAGCTGTTTAATCTTAGCTATCATATCTTTGATTTATTAATACTCTAATCTTTATTTGTAAAAGAGATGCAAATATACAGGTTTATCTTTTAATTACCTCGAAGAGAAAGTAAAAACAACGCTAAAAAAAAGATTCTGAAGTGTAATTCTCATTCATTATTATGCTTGAGTAGTTACAGCTTATTTAAATGAGCGACCGTTACAAAAGGGTATTTCTTGTTGGGAATACCCTTTTGTAACGGTCGCTTTCAGTGCAGATAAAGTCAGTTGAGGACTTTCAATATCTCTTCTTTTACAGTCTCAACTCCCGGGAATCCGGTAGATTTCCAAGTAATTTTTCCTTCTCTGTCGAGCAAGAAGTAAGAAGGAACGCCGCCTATTTTGAACTCCTTGGAAAGATAATTCCATTGATCATCAGTCAGCCTTACATGTTCTCCATGGATATCGGGTATCATGTTTTCCCACGTCATCTTTGGTGAGTTTTCTCCTGCAATAAACAGGTATACAATCTCTTTTCCGGCCAGTTGTTCTTTCATTGGCTTCATCTCTTGCATAGCCATCTTGCAAGGGCCGCACCAAGTTGCCCAGAAATCTACGAGAACAGCTTTTCCTTTGTATTTAGAGGTTAATGAGTAAAACAGGTCTTCGTTATTCACCTCTCCTGCTTCATTCACCTTATATCCGGTTTTCTTTTTGTTTGCTTCTACAAAAGCAATAAGATCGTTGTTTTTCTTCTCCATTATCTCTTGCCATGCCGGAAGATTGTACGATCTCAATTTATTTAATTCTTCTTCACTCAGTGGAGTAAAATCTTTTAGTTTAATACCTGCTTGCTGAAAAGCGATTAAGTTGACGAGTATTCCTTCGTTAGTCCCTAGAGCTTCTTCTATTGAAGAATTGCTGGTCTTAATGAAATAATAAATGTTTCTTGCGACATAAGATAATTCAATGGCATATAATATTTCGGGGGAATTAATTAGAGGAAAACGGCGGATGCATTCCCAATACTCTTTGGGCAGAACTGTTCTGTGAGTTTTGAGATATTCATTACCATCCTCTCTACTCAAATTATTAATGCTTATGTAGGCACGTGCAATGTCTGTCTGCGATGTGTAGAGAGCCTCAACCGCTGACAAGGTTGTCTCCACGCGGAGTACTTTTTTGCAGGCATCGCTCATGTTTGCTCTATCTATCAATTGCATGATGGAATCATATTTGGCTATGTAGTAGCTATTGCATTGCTCCAAAGTCATGTTTGCAATTTCTTTATAAGTCTTTTTGTAGTCTCCTTTCAGATCAGTTCTGATAGAAGAGGTATTTAACTCAGTGTTTAGTCCGGCCAGATAGCCGCTGAAATAAATTTTCTCTCCTTGTGAAGGATACTCTTTCATATACCGCGCTCTTTCTCTGGATATTTCACGCAGGTTAATGACTGTTGATAGATTTTCTCCAGGTGCAAGGATGATTTTGAACGAGTTATTGCCTACAATCATTTGAAAGGTAGTCGGTTTAAAGATTTCTGCATCAAAACTAAAGCTACCATCATTATTAACCGGTACTTTGTTTGCGATAGTTTCATCGGTAAATAGGTCCGTGGCATAGAATGTGATTTCTTTCATCATACCTTGTGGCATCTCAAGCAAACGTCCCTTGAATGATGCTTTACCTATTTTAATCTCAGGAGTTGGCAATTCTTTGTCAGGAGAAGCGATCTTGGTACCTGCGGGTAGTACGAGTTTCGGCAGTTTATCTCCTTTCAATTGTATGCCCCATATTTTAAAACAGTTATCACAATCACTTTCAATAAAGTCTACCGATGCCATTGAAGAGGGCAAGGTAGGAAAGGTCAGTTTGAAGGATATCTTTCCGTCAGCAAGCGTATAGAACTTTTCTCCAAGTTTTATACCCTCCGCTGATAGAATGGGATATTTCTTCCCGTCAGCCATTAGATAAGAATCCGGGCTAATTTGCAGCCACTCAGTGGGCCTAGAAAAGGCTTCAACAGAGAGAACCGTTGCAGTGTCTGCAAGTTCAATCTTATTGATTTCGAGCGCATTTGTGTTTCGTACTAAAAAGGGTGGCTTTGTCACCGTACGTTCCTTTGCTTGCATGCACATAACAGAGAAAAGCAATAGAATCGATAAAATAAGTTTGTTCATAAGATTAAATTTAAATGTTTGGCCAAATTTATTACATAAATAGTAAGTTCAAACATCTTTTGTATTAAACTTTGTTTAATTTTTGCAGAGTTTGTTGTTGCATAACTTCTTGTGTTAACTTTATCGGTTTCTTATCAATGTTCTGTGAAGGAAGCGAAGAATGTCTGTGATAGTAGGATGAAGGTTTGCATTCTTCGTATTTATCACTAATTTTGTCTTAAATTTCATTTTTCATGAATAAGAGAATACTTCAACTTGCCATCCCTTCCATCATTTCTAATATTACTGTTCCTTTGCTTGGCCTCATTGACGTTGCTATTGTGGGACATCTTGGTTCGCCTGCTTACATAGGAGCTGTTGCAGTGGGAGGTATGCTCTTCAATATATTATACTGGAGCTTTGCTTTCTTACGGATGGGCACTAGCGGCATGACCTCACAAGCTTATGGTAAGCGTCATTTGGATGAGGCTGTTCGTTTGCTGATACGTTCTCTTTCCACCGGTTTTGTGATCGGTTTGCTTTTTGTGTTTTTGCAGATACCATTGCAGATGCTGGCCTTTCATTTGATAGATGCCAGTCCGCAAGTGGAAGCTTTTGCTCTCGTTTATTTCCGTATCTGTATTTGGGGAGCTCCCGCAATGTTGGCACTTTACGGATTTATGGGATGGTTCATTGGCATGCAAAACTCCCGGTTTCCTATGTATATTTCCATTGCACAAAATGTGGTAAACATCCTTTGTAGTCTTTTCCTCGTTTTTGTGTTTCATTTAGATGTAGAAGGAGTAGCATTCGGTACTTTAATCGCTCAATATAGCGGTTTGCTTATGGCTGTTTTATTGTGGATGAAGTATTACAGTCGCTTAGGATTAATGAACCACTTGAAAGCGAGTTTGCAGATAGTAGAGATGCGTCGTTTCTTTTCTGTGAATAGCGATATTTTTCTTCGTACACTTTGCATGGTAGTCGTTACTGTTTTTTTTACTTCTTCCGGAGCTCAACAAGGCGACGTGATACTTGCCGTTAATGCACTGCTGATGCAACTGTTTACGCTGTTTTCGTATATTATGGATGGTTTTGCATACGCTGGTGAAGCCCTTACCGGACGTTATGTGGGGGCTACAGATAGGCGCTCTTTGCATCGTTTAGTCAGACTCTTATTTTTATGGGGTGGCATTTTATCGTTGCTATTCACCTTTCTTTATGCAGTAGGAGGTAGTGCCTTTCTGGGTCTGCTTACCAATGATGAGGATGTGATAAATGCTTCCGAAGCCTATTTCTATTGGGTGCTTGCCATTCCATTGGCCGGGTTTGCGGCATTCTTATGGGATGGCATTTTTATTGGTGCTACTGCTACCCGCTACATGCTTTTATCTATGTTAGTAGCCTCTGCCAGCTTCTTTGTTATTTACTATTCTCTCCATCAACAATGGGGTAATCATGCTTTATGGGCAGCTTTTATTGTCTATCTATCTTTGCGAGGACTTATGCAGACGTGTTGGAGTCGTCGTGCCCTGAGAACTCATTCTATTTAGATATTATCGCTCCTCCCTCAATTTAAGCATTTGTTTTTTTTTGAAGAAAAGATTAGCCGCTGATTTTTGTTGGTTTTCTTTTTATATCGTTACTTTTGTGTATTGCATTCTACATTACTATATATAATATGGATATTCTTGTTATTGAAGATGATAACCGAATGGCCGAACTTATCAGCCTGGGATTAAAAGAAAACGGATATGGCGTGACGGTGGCTTACGACGGAGTAGAAGGATTTACGCAGTTTGCTCTCTGTCGTCCCGACTTGGTCATTACCGATATTTTGCTGCCTGGTATCAACGGGCTTGATCTGTGTAAAAGATTAAAAGAGAAAGATGAAAGCATACCTGTCATTATGCTCACGGCACTGGGAACTACCAATGAGAAGGTAGAGGGCTTTGATGCCGGAGCAGATGACTATATGGTGAAACCTTTCGAGATGTGCGAACTACTGGTTCGCATACGGGTGTTGCTCAAAAGAAACCGTACCATGCGTAGCAATGATGTGCTCAAAGTAGCCGATCTGGAACTGAACCTGAAAACAAAAATGGTAAAAAGAGCTAACCGTGAAATTAACCTCACGCCTAAGGAATTCAATTTGCTGGCTTTTATGATGACCAACAGCGGAAGAGTACTCTCTAAGAGTGAAATAGCCGAAAAAGTATGGGACACGCGTTTCGATACCGGTACTAACTTTATTGAAGTGTACATTAGCTACTTGCGTCACAAAATAGATAAAGACTTTCCTCAGAAGCTGATCTATACCAAATCGGGAATGGGGTTTATTCTCAAAGAAGATCATGAAAATACAGACTAAACTTTCGCTCATTTACTCTTGCATCTTCGGTATTATTCTGCTGATCTTTATCGTTGCAGTTTATCAATATTATAGTGGTAAGAGTGAGGAAGATTATTTCGAAAGACTTCACATACGGGCTGCACTCAAAGTGGATCTCATTGATGGTGAAACGATCTCTCCGGATATATTGCGCCTTATCTATGAAAGTACGCCTGGTGAATACGAACCGCTGGTTACGATCTATACCAAGCAGGGCAAGTTGATTTATCGTGATAAACAAGATGTGTCAGAAAGCAGCAAGCATCGGTTACTGATAGAGTCGGTAAAGCAGAATGGCGTTTGCAAAACGTGGGGCGAAGATGATAGGCAGACTTATGGTTTCCTCATCGAAGGATTGAAAGGAGATTATGTGGCCTTTGCTACAGGCTATGATGTGCATGGTTTTACTCGCTTGACTAATCTACGTTGGATACTTCTGACAGCTTATCTCATTGCGATGATTTTCATTATACTTGCTGTTCGCCTTTTTGCCCGTCAGGCTTTCCGCCCCGTTAGCCGCATGATAGACGAAGTGGAAAGAAATAATCCATCCAACCTTGGTTTACGCCTCGATGAAGGTAACCGCAAAGACGAACTGGCATCATTGGCCATCACGTTCAATAAGATGTTGGCGCAACTCGAAGAAGCTTTCACCGAACAAAAACGGTTGGTATACAACATGTCGCATGAATTGCGTACTCCGCTTGCTGCGATTATCACCGAGCTGGAGTTGTCTGAACAGCGCCAATGCGACGAAGAAGAATATCGGAGAGTGATAGGACAGGCTTTGAAAGATGCTAATCGATTGGCTAAATTATCAAATAGTCTCCTGGATTTGGCAAAAGCCAGCTATGACGTTTCGGGCATTGCGATGCATCCTGTCCGTATTGATGAACTGATGCTGGAGGTTTGCAGCAAAGTGCAAAGAGCCGATTCACAGTGCTCCGTCCACCTACTGTTCGACAAAGAACCTGATGACGAAAGTCTCATTACGATAGAAGGCAATAGTTACTTGCTCGAAGTGGCATTTACTAATCTCGTAGATAATGCTTGCAAATATTCTGTGGATAAAGCATGCGAGATCCATTTGTCTTATGAAGAAAACTTTTGTTTGGTAAGTGTCGTAAATAACGGAAAGGATATTCCTCTCGAGGAACAACAAGCTATCTTCAATCCTTTCTATAGAGGTAGTAACAAATCTGTGGCAGATGGTAATGGCATCGGTCTCTATCTGACACAGAAGATTGTAGATCTGCATCAGGGAAGCATTTGTTTGCAATCCTTCCAAGGCATTACATCATTTATCGTTGAGTTGCCGCTCACTCATTAGTTTTATGCCCTTACTTATGGCTAATCTCCACATTGCCTAGTCTCTCTCTATTCTAAGAGTACCCTTCGCAAGCTTGCGAAGGGTCGCGAAACTTTCTTATTCATTCGTTTCTAATGAAATTCTAATGTTTTTATAAGTGTTTTCTAATTACAAGGTCACTCAATGTGAAGCTATCTTTGTGATGTCGAAAGACGAGGACTAATTGAACGTTTAACAAAAAAAAAGAAATTATTATTATGAAAAAGATTATCTTTGCAGCTGCTATTGTAGCTATGATGTGCGCCGGAAATGTAGTTTATGCACAAACTCCTTCTAAGAAAGCTGATGTTAAGAAAGAACAAACAGTGACTAAGAAAGAAACTGCTAAGGCTCAGAAGTCAAAGAAGTGTGAAAAAGTAGTAGCTCCTGCTGCAACTCCTGCTCCTGCTGCAACTTCTAAGAAAGCAGCTAAGGCTAAATAATTAGTAGCTACAATTTAAAAGTCTTTTTTTTCATTTGGTTTTATAAGGAAAAGAGGTAACGGCATAAGCGTAAAGTTACCTCTTTTTCGTTTTAAATAACTAGCAGTTTACTTCTTATTTACAAGCTACTGGTTGTATCGATTTTAAAGGAACATATTCCTTGGTTACAACAGATGGGTCGAGATCCAGAATCTGAGTATCGGAAGTAGAACACTTCTTGATCAAATAATAAAGTAGTAGAAGTGTTTTCTTTATAGGAGGTAAATCAAGATTACGAGCGATTCGCTCCACAACTACAAACCTGAAATCTCCTTCAATATTTCTTTCTCTTAAAGATGGGTAGCGACTTAATAGATCCACTTCTCCTTTTTCTTCCATTTCCTTGCAAATATGGTGAACAAACTTATCCATATGTGCTCCCTGCTTAAATCCTGAATAGATATCAAGTCTGAACATCTTTCCCGGAACAAAGGTTTTTACTGCATATTTAAACTGATAAGGTTCGTCACTGCGGTGCAGATACACAAACCAATAAGTGTCTGCCCGCTTGGGTTGCTTGTTTACCAATGAATAGGAAATCTTACTTTCCATATCAGTAGGATATTTGGCGCGGGTTACGTATACCAGATGAGTGGCAAACTTAGGAATCGTTTCATCTACGCTGATTTTCTGCAGACACTCAATGGTGGGAGCTATCGGTTCGTAAGTGGAGCAATGATTCTTGATGCGTCGGCCATTGTACCACACGAACATGATACCAAAGATGCAACCTGCTATCAAGATAGTAGCCCAACCTCCATGAGTAAACTTAAATAGGTTAGCAATGAAGAAGCTACCTTCTACCGTGATAAAAAACATCGTTAACGGGATACTCACCCACAATGGAACATCTTTATATTGAAAATAGATGAAAAGTAGCAAGGTAGTCATCAACATGGTGATGGTAATGGAAAGTCCGTATGCTGCTTCCATATTTGAAGATGAGCCAAATGCCAGAACTATCAGGGTACACAATATCATTAAGGCGTAGTTTACCTGAGGAATAAACATTTGTCCTTTAATATTAGTAGGATACTTAATCTTGATGTTTGGCCATAAATCTAATGAGATGGCTTCGCTGATAATCGTGAAGGAACCACTAATTAATGCCTGACTGGCAATGATCGCAGCCAATGTTGCCATAGCAACACCTATGAATGAGAACCAGCCCGGCATGATGGCAAAGAATGGATTGACATCTGTTACTACTTGAGACTGATGAGTCAGTATCCATGCACCCTGTCCAAGGTAGTTTAGAATCAGGGTAGATTTTACATATACCCACGATACACGGATGTTATGTAACCCACAGTGACCCAAATCGGAGTAAAGTGCTTCTGCCCCCGTTGTACAAAGAAAAACAGCTCCTAATATAAGGAATGCATCGGGCACGTCCACCAACACTTTGATGGCATACATCGGATTAAATGCTTTAATTACCATCGGGTAATGGAAGAAGGCAAATAGGCCTAAAATGCCAATCATGGTGAACCAGAGGAACATGATTCTCCCAAATGGCTTTCCCAGTCGTGCAGTACCTAGAGGCTGAATCAGAAAGATAGCTAATATAATGGCTATTGCGATAGGAATTACGGGAATAGAAGGAGCCAGTATGTTTAATCCTTCTATGGCCGAAACTACGGTAATAGCAGGAGTAATGATGCCGTCGGCCAATAATGTGGAGGCTCCGATAATGGCAATAACGTAGGCCCAGCGATATTTCTTTCGAATTAAAGCAAACAGAGACAGAATGCCTCCTTCACCACGGTTATCGGCACGAAGAGTCACAATAACGTACTTGATGGTTGTTTGCAATGTCAACGTCCAGATAATACAAGAAATTGCTCCGATAATGTAATCCGGATTTGTTCGTAAACCCACTGGGAGTCCATTTACAATGGCCTTCATTACATACAAAGGAGATGTTCCTATATCTCCGTAAACTATCCCGATGGCCATAAATATGCCCATCATTCCAAAAGGCACTTTGTGTTGCTGCTTCATCCTTCTTTTATACCTATTTAATAAAAACCGCGCAAAAGTACGTAAAATATCGTTAGTTTATATAAAAGGGACTAACTATTACTTCAGGAAACCGCAAATCCGATCAAACGTCAGGTTGAATTGTTCGTTTACACTGTCGGCTATAGATGACAGGGCAGGGAATGGGTCTTCGTGCTTGTAGGTGTAGAGAAAGTCCAAGATGTCCACTTCAATGGGAATATCTCGTTTCACACCTTGCAGTGTATTGACCACTTCGTAGGCAGGAACCACCGTGTCTTTGGCCAGTGTCACGGCCAATATCCTGTCGCTCATTGAACGGAAAATGCCTTCCCGTTTCTCTGTTAGAGATTTGTAGCTCAACATGCTTCGGAAGTTCACTCCTTCCGGATGCGCATCTCCTAAATAATGGCGTAACAACTCGTCTCTTCGCATGTGACTTTCCAAATGTTCCACTACATAAGAATACAGGCTCACGTTTGCTTCGCTGTCGAGTATGAATTTAGATACGGGAGATAGCCGGTTGAACACAGCTCCACCGCAAAACATGCAGAGTTTGGATTTCGAGAAATATCCGTTTTTGTTTGTCATCACCAGTATTTCTGCAAGGAAACTACCAATGGAGTAGGAGAAAAAATCGATGCTGGCATCCTTATCTATCGCAGGGTGTAGATTCGCTTTGATATTCTCAACCAAGTCGATTACATCATAATACGTTTGTAGTCCCGACCATATAAATCTTTGTGGTTTGTTGTGCAGGCGCGTGCTGATAGCCACGTTTGATAGCGTAGAGCAAAGCACATCGGGATGTCGTTCCTTGCGTTGTTGACTGATGTGAAACATCTGGCGGCTGTCGCTCCAACTGAGCGGAGCTCTGTTCATGTGGAAAGCAATGGGAAAGAGAATAACTGCTTTCCCCGTTTCGTCTACTATTTTTTTTGCCCAAGTGAGATATTTCGCCCAGTATTTTTCATTAAAACCGTGAAACAGCAGAACGATCTCTTTTACCTTCTCTTTTCCTGCCGGTCGAAAGATGTGATAGCGGAATTTTATGTTCTCCATAATTTCCGCATCGCTCTTATTGAGCATCTCCTGAATAATGTCCGGCTCATAGTCCGGGTCGTTTGCCGTGCAATACTCGTAAGGATCTTGATTTCCTGCGCCTCCGGGTAATAAGAACCTGTAGGCTGATTCAAAATTGAAGTTCTGCACCACTACTTTGTCATCAATAACAATCTCTTTGTCCTCGTAATTGACGACTTGTTTCAGATAATTGTGTAAATCGATATATTTCATGATTCCTGTTTTCAAAAGATATCTGCAAATATAAGATTAACTAAGTTAATAAAAGGACCTATTGACTACTTTTGTTAGTGGAAAAAACTCTGTAATTTATTTAGGTTTCTTATCTTTGCGACTTTAATACATCAAAGTTCGATAGCAAAATGAATCAAACCAGTCTGTTTGAATTATGCATTGTTGTTCCTGTATATAATGAAGAGGACAATATGCCAAGGCTCGAAGCAGAGCTTTCAGCTTTTCTCAAAAATGCGTCTATAAGCGCATGTGTTTTATTTGTCGACGACTGTTCCTCCGATAAAGGTTTGTCCCTGATAAAAGATATTTGTTCCAGAAATGTAGGTTTCACCTATATTTCTTTTTCCAAAAACCAAGGTTTAAGTGCTGCTTTAAAGGCCGGTATTGATGTTGTCCAATCTGCTTATGTGGGTTATATTGATGCCGATTTGCAAACGTCGCCCGAAGATTTCGAACTTCTTATTCCCTATCTGAAAGAGTATGAGATGGTGATGGGCATACGTATGGGGCGCAAAGACAGCTTCGTGAAGAATCTTTCGTCGAAGATAGCCAATGGCTTTCGCCGCATGATGACGGGAGATGGCATTACAGATACCGGTTGTCCGTTGAAGATCATTCGCTCAGACTATGCCAAACGCATTCCGCTTTTCAATGGCATGCATCGCTTCTTGCCTGCATTGATCCAGTTGCAAAACGGTCGAGTGAAAGAAATTCCTGTTCGTCACTTTGAACGCATAGCCGGGAAGTCAAAATACCACCTTTGGAATCGCCTTGTAGGCCCCTTTAAAGACTGTTTTGCTTTTCGTTGGATGAAAAAGAGATATATCAATTATACCATTGAATCAAGTAACCTACAATCTAGAGAATGAATAATATAGTAGTCTATAGCATCGGCTTTTTGGCTCAGGGGCTCTTTTCTGTGCGTTTGGTCATACAGTGGTTCCTTTCCGAGAAAGCAAAAAAAGTAGTTTCACCTACCAGTTATTGGCAGATAAGTATTTTAGCTTCTTATTTATTGTTCATCTACGGATGGCTGCGTGATGATTTTGCCATTATCTTGGGGCAATTCATCTCTTATTACATCTATATATGGAATCTTAATACCAAGAATCACTGGGCGGGTTTGCACTTTATCCTTCGCTATTTATTGTTGCTTACCCCCGTGGCTGTGGTGGTTTACCTGTTTTTTACTTGGGATACACATGGCCCCCGACTGTTTCAGAATGTGGATATCCCTTTGTGGATGCTTATCTTTGGTTCTATGGGACAAATCATCTTTACCTTTCGTTTCGTTTATCAATGGTTTTATTCGCGTAAGGAAGGTGAGTCCGTTTTTCCCATAACTTTCTGGGTGCTCAGTTTGGTTGGTTCTTCTATTATTATAGCTTATGGTATTTATCGGAGAGACCCTGTGTTGATACTCGGTCAATCTGCCGGATTCATAGCTTATATACGTAATATGTTTTTGTCCAAAAAGAAATAAAGACTTATAAGATGAAAGTTTTAGTTACCGGTGCTGCCGGATTCATAGGTTTCCATGTCGTTCGGAAACTGGCAAGTCAGGGCATGCAAGTTGTGGGACTTGATAACTTGAATACGTACTACGACATTGACTTGAAGTACGCCCGCTTGGCAAAGTGTGGTGTCGATAAAACGAAGATAGTCGACAACGAATATGTGCAGAGTGATACATATGCCAACTATATCTTTCTGAAAGCTGACCTTATAGACATGCATAGGCTGACTAAACTCTTCGATGACGAACAATTTGATGTAGTGATCAATTTGGGTGCTCAGGCAGGTGTGCGTTACTCCATTGAAAATCCATCCACGTATATCCAGTCCAACATCGTTGGTTTCTTAAATATCCTTGAGAGTTGCAGATATCACCACATTAAGCATCTTCTTTATGCTTCCAGTTCTTCCGTTTATGGCATGAATGATAAATTCCCGTTTTCCGAGGACGATGTTGCCGACTCTCCTGTTAGCCTCTATGCAGCTACCAAAAGGAGTGATGAACTGATGGCTTATACTTATAGTCACCTGTATCATTTACCTACTACCGGATTGCGCTTCTTTACCGTTTATGGTCCTTGGGGACGGCCAGATATGTCGCCCATGCTGTTTGCTGATTCCATTTTGACGGGCAAACCAATCAATGTATTCAACAACGGAGAGATGGTGCGTGATTTTACTTATATTGACGATATCGTTGAAGGAGTACTCGATCTGATTCCTTGCATACCCGGTAAGGAGGGACAAGAACTTTATTGTCGCATATTGAACATAGGCAACTCCGAACCTGTTCCATTGATGCTATTCATACGTACCATGGAAGAAGCGCTTGGGAGGAAAGCCAGCCTGCACATGTTGCCTATGCAAGCCGGAGATGTGAAAGTAACGTATGCTGATGTTACCAAACTGAAAGCATTGACCGGATATAGCCCTCACACCCCTTTGAAAAAAGGGTTGGATTCTTTTGTCGCTTGGTACGAAGCTTATGCACATGCCAAGGATATTCACATATAAAATCTGACTTTTAAAGAAAAACTGTTATGGTCGACTCTATAAATTACGTAAGGCATTCTCTGGCAATTCTGATCGTTTGCTTTTTCTCTTTCTTTGTGAACAACAGTTTTCTTCCGGCGGACCTGATGGAATCGCGCAACTTGGCTACGGCTCAAGAGATGGTATCCGAAGGCAACTATCTGACTCCTACCATGAATGGAGAATTGCGTTTGGAAAAGCCACCTCTTCCTACATGGATTGCTGCCGCCATAGATCATGTTGCTCCCGATAATTTGGCTGTGCAGCGCTATGCAGCCGGAGTGGCCGCTACACTGCTTATCTTTTTTCTCTATCTGTTGGTGGTGGAACTTACGAAGAATCAAGACTTGGCACTTATTTCGGCTTTGGTACTTGCTACATGTTACAACGTAGTGATGATGGGTCGAACAGCCACGTGGGACATCTATTGTCATGCTTTCATGCTTGGCGGTCTTTATTACCTCATTAAAGCTCTTGGAAGGAGAGGCGCTCAATGGGAATTATTTTTGTTGTCTGGTCTGTTTATGGGACTTTCTTTTCTCAGCAAGGGTCCTGTTTCTTTCTTTGCCTTGATGCTCCCGTTTCTAATTGCCTATTTCTTCATCTATCGCCCCATGCTAAAAGGGAAAATGCTTCCTATTATTGGCATGGTACTGATTGTTCTGGCTGTCAGCTTGTGGTGGCCGACTTATATCTACCTCTTTCATAGAGACTGGGGAATGCATGTGGCCAATAAAGAATCCTCTTCGTGGATCAACCATAATGTGCGTCCGTGGTACTATTACTGGCAATTTCCTGCTGAGGCCGGTATTTGGGCGCTTTTCTGGGTTACCTCACTTATTTGGCCTTATTGGAAGCTCCGTTTTACCGATTTGCGGATAAAGAGAATCTACCTGTTCTCTGTCATGTGGACACTGCTAGCCCTCGTTCTGCTTTCCCTGATTCCCGAGAAGAAAACACGCTATCTACTTCCGCTGCTTATTCCCGGTGCGCTCAATATTGGCACTTGTTTGTTTTATTTTGTCACAACCAGAGCTATGCAGGCTAGAGAAAAGCTGATCTATCGTATCAACGTATCTGTTATCTTACTCATTTTGTGTGCTTTGCCCGTAGGCTTGTACATCTTCTTTGTGCAGAAAGGCGATCTGTCTCTTTGGCTCTTTGTCCTCATCTCCATTTTTAGCATTGCTTTGGCCGTTCTGCTCTTTTATACCAGCTTCAGAGCAAAGAGAGGATTGATGGTTTCCTTCTTCTGTATTGTTGGCGTGATGATTTTGGTGGAAGGCCTTTGCTTCATTCCGGCAAGCAAACTCTTTATCAACAGCGATCGCCATAGCATCCGCGAAGTGCGAACGGTTGCCAAGGCACAGAATCTACCTTATTACTATATTGATGGCGAAGAATTGCGCATAGAATTGGTTTACGAGAGTAATCGAATCATTCGTCCGTTAAATGTGAAGAATGATAGTGTCGTATTGTCCAAACTACCTTTCGTGCTGGTTAGTGGTTCGGCTCCCGATTCCATTCTTCGTCACTTACCCGTGATTGTAGAGCAGGTTGGTGTCTATGATAACAATTGGCAAAAGAGAAACAGCAAAAGATATAATGAAGCTTTGGTTCGCTACGTTAGCATCGTGAAAGGTAAATAACTGCGATAAGTGTGGAAATAGTCCACACAGCTTCCACACAATCTACACCTATTCCACACTACTTAATTTCCTACAAAATAGATAAAGTGCTTAATTACAGCACTTTATCTATTTTGTAGGTTTGTGGCATGTGCTTTGCTTTATATATGATGTAAGCGATTAATTAGTATTTAATTAAAAGTCTTACAAAACTAAACTACACGATTATGAAAAAGATTCTATTAGTAGTAGCATTGTTTATGGGATTAGGTAGCTCTGCTGCAATTGCAAATGTTTTGGTAACAAGTAATGTGTTGACAAGTCCTCAAGTTCCTCAAACTCCTCAAACAGAAGAATTTGTGAAAATAGATTCAACTGAGATTCCGGCTTTAGTGATGAATGCATTGGCCAAAGATCACGTTGGCGCAACAATTAAAGAAGCGTTCGTTGGTAAGAAAGACGGAGTGAAGATTTATAAAATTGTATTGACTAAAGAAGCTGAAGAAATTACCGTTTTGCTGAATGAAAAAGGTGAAGAAGTAAAGCTTTTGAACTAAACTAGACATGTAATGGGCATTGGTGATGCATTGCCCCCTTTGAGTTGTTTGTTTTGTTAAAACCCCGGTTCGTGAGAGTCGGGGTTTTATGCATGTTCGCATGGCGACAATGTTATGAGATGACATTCCAAGAAGAATAGGGCATAAAACAAAAGTTCCACTTTTTCACGATAAGTGAAAAAGCGGAACTTTTAAATGTTGAAGCCTTATTTATACGTTATATATTGTAGGCTGTTTTTTCAGATTAGTATCTGCCACCACGGCTTCCGCCGCCGTAACCACCACCACTATTGCCACCACGGCTTCCGCCGCCGTAACCGCCGCCGCCATTGCTGCTGCGACGTGGAGCGTCACTTTTAGGGCGAGCTACAGAAACAGAAATAGCTTTTCCGTCGATTTCTGCACCGTTCAATTCTTCGATAGCTTTGTTTCCGGCTGCTTCGTCTGCTAGTTCAACAAAACCGTATCCTTTAGAACGGCCAGTTTCTCTGTCTGTAATAACTTTAGCTGAAGAAACTTCTCCATACTCTGCAAATAATTCCCCTAGGTCGGAATCGCTAATGTTATAGCTCAATCCTGCGATAAAAATGTTCATTAAAAAAAAATTTAAAGAAATAAACAATAGTAAATACTTTGCATAGAAGTCTTATGTAAGGAGATAACACTCTGCAATATTGATTGAAAAGGGGAACATTACCTTATTCAGATTTTCTTATGCGTGACAAAGATAGAAATAAGAATTTAAAAACAAACAAATGATTGACTTTTTTTCTAATAAAACATAAATAGAAGCTTTTCACTTGTCTGCTTATACGTTTTGCGCCATTTTCGGCCTATTTATTTTTCTTACTCTTATCAGGAAATGCCGGTATGGCCGGAATCTCTTGTCTTTCAGTTTTCAACTTATCCAAAGAAACTTCTATCGCTTTGTTTAGTTGCTGATCTTCGCCCATGTATTCCTTGTAGGGATCATTCTCTAGTTCAATAGTTGGTTCTACACCATGGCCTTCAATAATGAATCCGCTACCATCGGCAGCATAAGGGGCATAAGATGGAGTAACAATAGAACCTCCGTCTACAACGGGGATTGTACCACTGTAACCTACCACACCTCCCCAAGTGCGCTTACCAATCACTGTTCCCAGTTTGTTATACTTAAAACGGTAAGGAAACAGGTCGCCATCGGAAGCCGAGTATTCATTGATTAGCAATACTTTCGGTCCCATAAACGTACCAATCGGATTTACCGATCCTTCTTTTTGTCCGGTGTGCATCGTGAAATAAGTCGGAGTACGCATCAATCTCTCTATAATCATAGGAGATACGTTTCCACCACCGTTCCCACGATCATCAATAATGAGTGCTTTCTTCATTAATTGTGGATAGTAATGTTTCACAAACTCGTTTAGTCCATCAACGCCCATATCGGGGATGTGAATGTAACCCACTTCTCCGTTGGTCGCTTCATTTACCTTACGCGTGTTTTCCTGTACCCAATTATAGTAATTCAGTTTGGAAACATCTGCCAATGGAGTTACAAGTACGGTGCGAGCTCCATCTTTTGAAGGAACAGTATTCACTGTTAGCTCGGTCGTTTTATCAGCTAACCCAATCAACAATTCCTGAGGATCTTTGATCTCTTTCAGTGACTGACCGTTGATAGCGATGATATAGTCTCCTTTCTTAACATTAATCCCCGGCATGGTAAGTGGAGAACGAGTTGATCTATCCCAGTTGGCCCCTTCGGTAATGGATGTTATCTGGAAGAATCCGGATGCATCTTTCGTGAAGTTTGATCCAAGCATCCCCATTGGGATACGGGTAGGGGTGGGGTGTTCTCCATTCTGGGAATAAGCATGACCGATACTTAGTTCGCCAATCATCTCACCGATAAGATAAGTAAGATCGGTACGGTGATTTACATAAGGTATCAATGCCTTGTATTTTTCGTGAACTTCATTCCAATCCACACCGTGCATGTTGGGCGCATAGAAGAAATCGCGCATCTGTCTCCAGCTTTCGTCGTAGATTTGCATCCACTCCTGGTGATAGTCAACTAACTTCTTTACGTCAGCCAGACTGATAGGTTCACTGATTGAGACTGCAGCGGTTGGAATATCAACAACCTGCATCTTTTGATCTTTAATGGCAAGCGCTTTCTTATATCCATAGCCAAAGACGATATATGCACCAAGATCTGTTTCGGCTTTCTTTTCCAAATCATACATTGAAGTACTATTCCCGCGAGAATAGTACACTTTTTGTCCTACCATGTGGAGATCGCGATAGTAACTAGCCTGAATAGGCAGTTCAATAGCATTCTGGAAGCTGTAGCTTATCGTGTCATTTTTATTTTCTACTGCCTTCTTATCTTTCTTCTTCTCCTTCTTCTTGTCTTTGTCTTCTTCTTTAGGAGCTTCTTCTTTGCTCTCAGCAGCCTGACCAACCACATCGTTTGTCAAAGCAAAAGGAACCTTAGCGTTTGACTTTATAGGAAGAACATAAACCTTGCTCATGTTGGTGTACACATGGTTCCACTCTGTCTGTCCGTACGTAGGATTGAATGTACGTGCCGATTGAAACACGAGGTAGTTGCCGTCCGAACTAAAGTTTGGTTTGCCTGAATTGTACCAATCGTCGGTAACCTTGTGCTTTGCGCCAGTTGTTGTATCGTAAATAATGATGTTGTTCATCGCATTTTCCGGCAGTGCATAAGTTACATAGCGGCTGTCGGGCGACCAATTGAATTCATCAATAAGATCTATTTTGGATTGCTCTACCAGCGTGGTTTTCCCGGTGGCAATGTCGGTAATATTAAGCGTATTCTTTTTATCGCACCAAAGAATCTTTTGCGAGTTTGGCGACCATGAATAGTCTATTATATAAGTTTTAACATCTTTCGTAACAATCTTTTCTTCACCCGTTACAGCATTGCGCACATAGATGCGAAACTCCCCATCCTTATCGGATATATAAGACAGCTGTTTGCCATCTGGCGACCAAAGAGCATTTTGATCATTTGCTCCCGATGAGTTCGTGAGATTATAAGTGATGCCCTCTTTTCCCGGAAGAGAAAATACATCTCCACGAGCAGTAAGTAACACACGCTCTCCGTTTGGTGCTACGCTGTAGGAGGAAATCTGTGAGCTGACATCCTTCCATTCTGGACGGGAATATTCCTGATCGTTATTGATTTCTACTGTTACCTTTTGAGCTGTTTTGTTCTTTGTGTCGAAAAGGTAGATATATCCGCCATATTCGTACACAATCTGATCATCCCCTATAGAAGGGAATTTGATATCGAAATCTTTATAAAAGGTAAGCTGTTTGGTCTGCTGAGTAGAAAGTTGGTAGACATAAAGGTTCATCACGTCATCGCGGTCGGAGGTGAAATAAATCTCATTTCCATTCTTGCTCCACATAGGGAAGATATCCTGTCTTACGTTGTCTGTGATTTTCTTTGATTCTTTAGTTTTAAAATCAAAGATGCGTATATCATCCGCCATACCTCCCTGATACCTTTTCCACGTACGGAACTCACGGAACACATAGTTGTAGGCCAACTGCTTTCCGTCCGGTGAATAAGTGGAGAAACCTCCGTTCTTCAAAGGAATCTCAGTGAGAGTGCCTCCTTCAATGGGTACAGTAAGTAACTGACCGGTAAAGTCATTGAATGTATTCTGACGACTGCGGAACAATACGTTTTTGCCATCACGTGTCCAGTCCATTACAATATTGTTAGGCCCCATTCTGTCGCCAAGATCGTCACGTCCAAGAGTGGCACTGTACGTTAATCGCTTGGGCTCTCCACCTTCAGCGGGTATCACAAACACCTCCGTGTTTCCATCATACTGGCCGGTGAAAGCTATTTGCTTTCCATCGGGAGAGAAATGCGGAAACATCTCATACCCAATATTCGATGTTAATTTACGTGCGGTTCCCCCTTGCTTGTTCACAGAATAAAGATCGCCCGCATAAGAGAAAACGATCTTATCGCCATGAATATTGGGAAACCTTAGTAGTCTGGCTTCTTTTGCGTTGGCGGTAAATATCGCCGAAAGAACCAATGCGCCTAAAAAGAATTTCTTAATCATAAACACTATTTTTTTATATAATTCAACCATAAATCAAAAAGTACAACGAAATTACACAAAAATCATGTATTTGTATTCGATGAATGAAATAAAAGATGAAAAATTCATTATGGACTGCTATCTTTGCAAATAAAAAAGATATGCAAGACGAAAAGAAGCTCCCCATTCATTTTGCTCCTCTACAGGGCTTTACCGACGCACCTTACCGCAATGCTCACGAAACTGTTTTTGGAGGTATAGAAGCTTATTATACTCCTTTCGTGCGTGTGGAAAAAGGTGGCTTTCGCACGAGAGAGTTGCGGGATATTGAACAAGAAAACAATACCGTTCGCCATATAATACCGCAATTAATCGCTTCTACCCCTGATGAGATGCGCAAACTGATCACTCTATTCCAACAGAAGGGACATTCGGAGGCAAACTTAAATATGGGTTGCCCTTTTCCTATGTTGGCTCGCCGACATAAAGGTTCGGGCATTCTTCCCTATCCTGAGGAAGTTGAAAAACTGTTGCAATGCATGGAAGAGTTTCCCGATATGCAGTTTTCCGTAAAAATGCGCTTGGGATGGGCGAATCCCGAAGAATGCCTCGCCCTTCTTCCCTTATTGAATAACGTTCCATTGAAGCAAGTCACTCTTCATGCCCGTATCGGTGAGCAACAATATAAAGGAGAGACTGACTGGAATTCATTTGAGGCTTTTTACAATGAATGCAAGCATCCGCTAATTTATAATGGTAGCATCAATACCCTTGAAGACATAAACGAAGTAACAAACCGCTTCCCCAATCTTTCGGGGATAATGATTGGTAGAGGATTGCTCACCAACCCCGCACTTGCATTGGAATATCAGCGAGGCATTCAGTTGTCCCGGAAGGAGATGCTTGGTAAAGTGAAAGCTCTTCATAATCTGCTGTTCGATTATTATGAGGCTCATCTGCAAGGAAATGACCAATTACTCAATAAGGTAAAGACCATCTGGGAATATCTTTTGCCTGACATGGATAAGAAGTTCAAAAAGAAAATACATAAATGCACAAAAATAGAAGTCTACCGGGCCGCCGTTGCAGAAGCATTATTGGATTAAGGGACCTATTTTTGCCATGTAACTTAGTAGAAGGATGTATTTCCCGACATCTGTGTAGAGAGACAAACGAAATATTAGCTGTAAATTTGCAGTAGCATTAAGCAAAGATGTAAAGATAACCGACCTGCCTCTACAGGCCTTCTGAGAGGGGTTTGTTGAACGTCCGCGATCAGCGTGTTGAATGCCCGCTTTCAACACGCTGATCGCGGACGTTCAACATGCTGAAGTTATGTAATAGCTTTAAAAATGCTTGTTTGTAAATAATGAGGATTGATAAAATCATGGCAGGACCAGCAAAAAGAGGATTTTCATTGCTTCACTACGGTGTCATAATCAGAGACAAGCGCTAGCTCGGATATCGTCCTGTCTATAGGACTTTCCACTTCCTGATGAGCGATAATTCGGTTTTGCGGAGACGTCCGGATGCATTTGAACCAAGATGAGTGAACAAATAATCTCACAGAACCATTCTACTTAGATAGAAAATAGCTTAATTTGTATATTTGGTATTTTACAAAAAAACAATGCAGCAATGAAAAAAAATCATACTAGATCCACGCTTATTCTCTTATTCTTTATCGCCATAGCTGTGGTTGGCTGCATCGAGCAGGAGAATCTGTATGATCCTAATTTTCAGACAGAAAATCCACTCGACTTATCAGCCCCAGATGACTTCGATTGGTCAACGGTGTCGACTGTGCAGATTAGTGTGGAGGCTAATGATGAATTTGATGGTGCATATTACTATTCAATAGCAATATACGACAATAATCCTATTGCTGCGACTGATTCTATTGCTGCTCTGGCAAAAGGAGTGGCGAAGGAGGGACAGAATTTTACTGCTACATTAACTTTGTCCAAAGAAACAGCATATCTTTATATTGAGCAAACTGACCCAAGAGGACGGAGTGTGGTAAAGTCTTACCCTGTTTCAGAGAATATGACATGTGATTTTAGTACGACTTCTACCGCTACAAAGGCTGCGAGTAGTACGCGTGCCGTTGCAACAAGGGCTACTGTAAATGTGCCTGACTATACTGTTATTCCATCCAATGCTGTGGAAATCTCTACCTTGCCTTCATGGGCTTCTTTGGAAAGCAACGGCAATTATAAGATGACGAAGACCTATAATACTAATTTTAATTACTATGGTGGCACGGGTGTGAAACTTTATATATCGGGTACTTGGAATATGCCTTCGGACTTCACCGTTCAGTCGGGACTCGAAATTATAGTAATGAATGGTGCAAAGATAGTGAGTACGCATAACCTGATCTTCAATGGTTCTTCTTTTCTTACGATCATGCCAGGGGGATCTGTTAGTATTAAAAATCTCACTTTTTACAGTTCAGAAAATGAATGTAAGAATTGGGGCGATTTAGCGGTAAATCAAACTATCACGGCTAGCTCAGGAGGCTTATTCTATTCAAAGGGTACGGTTACAGCCAAAGATGCTACTTTCAATAGTGCATCGCCTATTCAAAACGAAGGAAAGATGACACTGGACGGCAAATTAACTATGCCTAGTGGTGCAACGCTTATGAATTCGGGAGAGATGACGGCGGCAGATCTGGAAACAAATGGTCTGACATTGACGAACGAAGGCACAATGATTTTTAATAAGATAACTGGCTTTGGCAATAGCCATTTAAACAATAACTGTTATATAGAGAGCGGTTCTACTGCTGCGATAAGCGGATGTGTGGTCAACTTCAATAAGGGGTACATGAAAGCAGTGAACCTTACTATAACAGGTTCTACTGTTAATCTATTCAACGGATCGATGATAGAAGCTACAAAAGCGTTGGATCATACGTCGTGGAGTGATGTATACGATGGTGGAACAGGGGCCCGATCTCTACTTAAAGCTCCAAAGATGGATGGATCTGGATTTTACTATAACGGAAATCTGACGATAGAAGTCAATACACACCCTGTTAACTCTTTGTACTGGCAAACATATCATCTGAACAGCCCAGCTCAAATGGTTAAATATGGAAAATCGAATGTTGTAATAGAGGTTTGTACAGGTACTGCCAATGGAGGAAATCCCGGAACGGATCCGAGCAATCCTACATTTCCTGTGGAAAGCGTGAATAATACAAAATACACCTATCTGTTTGAGGATCAATGGCCTATTTATGGCGATTATGATATGAATGACATCGTGTTGCGGATTAACAAGACTACGATGTATCTTAATTCGAATAACAAAGTTGAGAAGTTCAAGATAGACGCCGAACTATTGGCTGTGGGTGCTTCGAAGACGATTGCAGCTGCTATCCAACTAGATGATGTGGCTGCGTCCGCAGTGTCGTCTGTAGAATACAGTAATAAGCCTACTTCTTTGTTTAGCTTTACCGGTCAAGGCTTGGAGGACGGGCAATCGAAAGCTGTGATACCGCTATTTGCCAGTGCACATCGGTTTATGGGTAGTATTACTAATAACTTTATCAATACGGTGATAGGTAGTAATTCTAATGTAGCGACTACTCCTGCCATTACGATTACAGCGTTATTTAATAATGCAACTCTGTCTCCCGAAAACTTTAGCATCAGTAAGTTGAACCCCTTCATCATCACTGATGGTCTTAGTAGCAATAGAAAGGAAGTACATGTGGCTACTTATCATCCTACGGATAGAGCGAATCCAATTTACTTCGGCAATCATAATGATGCTACTTCGGTGTCGGGCAATAAATATTATGTAAGTAAGAATGGTCTTGCATGGGGGATACTTGTACCGACAACCATAAGTTACCCCAAAGAATATGCCGATATCAAGAGTGTTTTTCCGCAGTTTGCAAACTGGGTACTTTCCGGTGGTGCTCAAAATACCAATTGGTATACTATTTATGACACAAGTGGAATCTATAAATGACTAAAGTTAGAGATAAAAATAAAGATTATGAATGAAAAGAAGGAACAAGGCGTTGCGGTCTTTCACAACGGATATAACTGTGCTCAATCAGTTTTATCCGTTTTTTCTGAAGAATTGGGTATGAGCAAAGACCTTAGTTTAAAATTAGCCAATCCATTCGGTTCGGGTATTGCATATATGCAAGAAACTTGCGGAGCTGTTAGCGGAGCATTAATGGCTATAGGTTTGAAGTACGGTAGAGGCGAAAGTGGAACAATAGAAGATAAAGAGCGTGCGTATGATATGTCGCGCTACTTCATTGCAGAGTTTAAAAAGACTACTTGCGGTAGCATTTGCTGTCGTGAATTAATGGATGGATTAGATATGAGTACATCCGAAGGCATGGCGAAAATAAGGGAATTAAATCTTTTTAGATTGCGTTGTGATAAACATGTGCAAGATTCCATAGAAATAACAGAGAAAATTCTATCTTATGAGTTGCGTCAGAAGTAAGATGCGGCTCATTTGTATAACTATAGTAAGGAATAAAAACAAAGAGAATTATGAAACAGATTGAAAACATTTCGGAAAATGAAAATTATACAGCAATCAATGTAGGTCGCTTAGACCAATTGATGGATTATACCATTATTCATCCTAAAAACGGGAAGTTAATAGAAGGAAAAGTGTTTTTGAAAGATCCTACGAATGCTACAGGAACTGAGATTTCCTTTCAAATGCTTCCTCCACGAACTGAACTGTCATACTTTCACATTCATAATAAGAATGAAGAAACTTATATTATCCTCAAAGGATTGGGTGACTTTCAGGTAGATGATGACTGCTTTTCTGTGGCAGAAGGTAGTGTAATCAGAGTGGCTCCAAAAGGAAAAAGGGGGCTTCGTAATTCATCTGATGAACCAATGATTTATATGGTGATTCAATCTAAAGAGGATTCATTGGAGGAATATTCTACTGCGGATGGAGAAAGAGTTGATTGTATGCCTAAGTGGTAAAATGCGCTTGTTTTAGTGCTTTATCCAAAATATATGTGTAAATCATAAATGGCACAATTAGTGTTATATGTGTACGGTTATCGATATGGGTGATTTGTTTAGTTAAATAATTTAATTCTTATATTTATTGTAATAAAAATGTTTTATAACATAGCATAATGTTATATCGTTTATTCTATTTTTATATTTCTTTGCATTGTAAGTGTTTTAACTATTTTATTACTGATAATAAATAATTTATAGAGAAAGGAGGAACTAATTTAATTGAATTAAATGTTAAACTTATAAATGTATAACTTATGAAAAATAGTAGATTTTTATCTTTGAATAAGGTTTTGAATATTACTACAAGAAGTTTGAATTCCAGCGATACTTTGCATAATGATTATGTTTCTAATTATATCAAAGTTTGTGAATATGTTGCTGCCGTAAATAAGAGCTCACTGCCTGCTTTATTGGTACCGGTTCCGCATTGGGATGAATATACCAAATGTCTGGTTGATGCTAAAACGGCTGCATTGAAATGGACTAATGAAGTGGCTGCTAACTTAAAGGCTCTGCCAGATGATATTATAGCAGAAAATGGGAGAGTAATATCTTTATTTAATGATGCTATAGATAAATGTGATAAATTAATAAAAGATCCAACCGATAAATATTATCAGGATAAGCTAGCTAAGGATTTAGAACATAGTGCGGATGAAATTAAGGGCTTATGTGATGAAATGAAGTCTGTGATTGATATCTTGCATTCGTTTAATGATACTCTTCCGGCTCAAGCTAAGAATCTTCAACGAATAGCAGACTTGGCTATGGAAGACGAAAAGGTGGATAAAGCCAAAATAGAAGAATTAAAAAAGCTGATAAGTGATGCTAATAATGAGGTAGCCTCCTTGTCATTAGCGATAGTTGGGCTCTCTATCGCCATAGGGGCTGCTGTTGCTATATCTATTGTAGCTGTGGCTTGCGCCGGACCCTGGGGTATGGTTACTTGGATATTTACCGGAGCTGCTATCGCTGCTGCGACCACTTTTATTGTTCTCGATGGGATGAAAATAACAGAATTGAAGCAGCTTATTGAAGCAAATCAAAAGAGTATGGATAACTATACGGCTGATGTTGCTGCACTTCAATTAACAGCTCAGATATTCTCTGATCTGGCTAATCAGTCTAAACTGATAGAGGATAACATGAAGTATATACTTAGTGCCTGGACGGCATTGGGCGTTGATCTTAAAGCGATAGGAGCAGAAATAAATGAGGCTCAGGGTAATTTTGATAAATCGGCTTGGGAATCGGTGAAAGCTGACTTTGTTTCGGCTTCATCTCTATGGAATGCTTTCATAGAAAAGGTAAAAGTCCTTTCTTTGGATAATATTGATGGAAATACATGCCAACTGAAATTGGGCATGAGTCAGGATCAGGTAAAAGCGGCTATGGATAAAGGTACTGAAATGGATATTATTAAATATCTGACGGCATAGTAATTCTTTATTGCATAAATTATGAGGCAGCTTAGATGAGTTGCCTCATTTGATATTTATATAAATTTCAGTTCCGCATATTCGATAGCTTTATGATTTCTTCAGTCTTCTTGGCTTCTTAAGAAGCTTTTTTAAACTTCTGAATATTCTCTTCTAAACGAATAGATATACTACATTATAACGAAAATGGAATCTATGAATGAGAAGGCGGAACAAAGCGTTGTGGGCTTCACATCGAATATAACGACGTTCAATCAATTTCATTCATTTTTTTTATTAAAAAATGGAGCGTAGTCAAATATCTGTATTTTGTTTTTGAACTTTTTTTAGTAAATTTAAAAATAAGCAATATTACTATTCTTTATTTTTGCCTCTCGTATTGATAATCATCTAAAATAACAGGAGGTTTTTTTATGACAATGCGAATTAACTATTTAAATCTATTATTGTTTTTACTAGTGGGAGCTATTCCCGCTAAAATCTATGCCTCTGCAGATTCTATACGAATAAAAGGCGTAGCGTTGTACACTCCCTACACTAAAATTTCAGTTCCGCCGGGAGAGTCAATTGATTACAGCATTGACGTTATTAACAAGACGGGATCAGTGAAGAATGCAGCAATCTCTATTAGGGGATTACCTAAGGGATGGGGGTATGAACTTAAATCGGGAGGATGGACTATTAAACAATTATCTGTTCTTCCGAATGACAAGAAAAATTTTTCTTTTAAGCTGGATGTTCCTTTGAAAGTAAACAAGGGGGCTTATCACTTTGTGGTTTCTGCCAACGGACTGTATCAATTGCCTCTGACGGTGATAGTTTCAGAACAAGGTACTTATCAAACAGAGTTCACTACAGACCAATTGAATATGGAAGGTAGTGCTGAAGCTACGTTTACGTTCAATGCTACATTGAAGAATCGTACGGCTGAAAAACAACTGTACGCATTGATGGCCAACACGCCACGAGGATGGAATGTTTCTTTTAAACCAAATAGCAAGCAAGCTACTTCGGTAGAGGTAGAACCTAACGCCACGGCCAACGTGACTATTGACATCAATCCACCTGCAAATATAAAGGTAGGAACATATAGAATTCCGGTGAGGGCTGCCAATGGCTCTACTTCTGCCGATTTGGGTCTTGAAGTTGTGATTAAAGGCTCGTATAAGATGGAACTAACTACTCCTAAGGGTTTGTTGAGTACTGATATTACAGCAGGAGATACTAAACGCATCGAATTAGAAGTAAAGAATACAGGTACGATAGATTTAGCAGATGTGCAACTGACAGCCAATCAGCCAATGGATTGGAGTGTTACTTTTGAACCACAAAAAATAGTTTCGGTCAAGGCCGGAGAGACTGCTCAGGTGGTAGCTACAATAAAAGCATCTAAAAAAGCACTTCCGGGAGATTATGTCACTAAGATTGAAGCGCGAACACCCGAAACTACTTCCGCGGCTGAATTTAGAATTGCCGTAAAGACGCCTTTGATTTGGGGATGGGTGGGCATCCTGATTATCATTGGTGCTTGTGGGGGTGTTTATTACTTGTTCCGTAAATATGGAAGGAGGTAGGCATGTGTGCACCTGTTATAGAACTTATCGGCTTGACCAAGAAGTATGGTGCATTTACTGCGGTCAATAAATTGAACTTGACTATCAGAAAAGGTGAAATATTCGGTTTATTAGGGCCAAATGGAGCCGGAAAATCAACGACCATTTTGATGATGTTGGGGCTTACGGATCCAAGTGCGGGTATAGTGAAAGTTTGTGGCATCAATTCTACTACTGAACCCATTGAAGTGAAACGGAAAGTTGGTTATCTACCTGATGATGTTGGCTTTTATGATGATCGGACCGGTATAGAAAACCTTATTTACACAGCGGCACTAAATGGCTTTAACCGGACGGAAGCATCTGCCAGAGCGGAACAATTGCTTATGCGTGTGGGGTTAGAAGTGGATAGGAAGAAAAAAACCGGAAAGTACTCTCGCGGCATGCGCCAGCGATTGGGACTTGCGGATGTTTTGATAAAACAGCCAGAAGTGATTATTCTGGATGAGCCCACTTCGGGAATAGATCCTGCCGGGGTACGTGAGTTTATGGATTTGATTATGCAATTGAGTAGAGAGGAAGGACTTACTGTACTTTTTTCTTCACATCATTTGCATCAAGTACAGCAGGTATGTGATAGGGTGGGAATCTTTGTTTCCGGGGAACTCTTGGCCGAGGGAGATATTCCTTCGCTATCACAAAAACTCTTCTCTGGTGAGCCATTTGTCGTTGAAGCAGGTATTGTTACTGATTCTTTTACTGTGGCAGAGAGGGCTTCTCGTAAAGAGGAACTGGGAGAATGTTTAAAAAAGCTTGAGGGGGTATTGGCTGTGCAGTTGACGAATGATATTTTTCATATCGGCTGTTCACACGATATTTGTCCAGAGATAGCCAGAACTATTGTTGCATCAGGTGTCGGGCTTAATTATTTGCAAAAGAAAGAGCACGGACTTGATGATATTTATAATCGCTATTTTGAAGGAGGTAAGACACATGAATAAGAACACTCATCCTTTCTGGGTTATTGTGAATAAAGAGGTTACAGATTATGTGAAGAGTTGGCGGTTTATTATCTTGATTCTCATTATCGCTTTCACTTGCATGGGATCTCTTTACACTGCTTTGAGTAGCTTTAGCTCTGCTGTGAAACCTAATGATCCTGACGGTTCATTTTTCTTTTTGAAGTTATTTACCATTTCAGATGGAACGCTTCCACCTTTCATTGTCTTCATCAGTTTTCTGGGGCCACTGTTAGGCATTGCGTTGGGTTTTGACGCTATTAACTCCGAGCAGAATAAAGGAACATTGAGTCGCATCATGTCACAGCCTATTCATCGTGACTATCTGATTAATGCCAAGTTTGTAGGAGCGTTGATCGTGATAAGTGTAATGCTTTTTGCTTTGGGATTTTTGGTGATGGGCTTTGGACTGATTAAGATTGGAATACCACCTACAGCTGAGGAGTTTTTACGTATGATTGCTTTTATTGTTATTGCTATCTTTTACGTGGCATTTTGGCTGAATCTTTCCATCTTCTTCTCGGTGCAATTTCGTCAGGCTGCTACGTCGGCTTTGGCATGCATTGCTATATGGTTGTTCTTTAGCGTATTTTATACAATGATAATCAACCTCATTGGTAAGGCTATTGCGCCTCCCCAGACTGCAAGTATGGAGCAGATTATGAGTTATCAAAAGTTTATGCTCGGTTTGTTGAGGCTCGCACCAAGCGAACTTTTTAGTGAAGCGACCAGTACTTTATTGATGCCTTCGGTACGTAGCCTGGGGCCACTTACTATGGAGCAGGTTCATGGTGCTATCCCAAGCCCCTTGCCTCTGGGACAGAGTTTGTTAATCGTTTGGCCGCAGCTTACGGGGCTGATTGCTGCTACAGTTATTTGTTTTGCATTGTCATACATAAGCTTTATGCGAAGAGAAATTCGACCGAGATAGTCGATTATAATTTGGAAGTACCGATTATTATTTTACTTTTGCAAGCAAAACAATAATTATGATATTCTATTTCTCTGGAACAGGTAACTCCAAATGGATAGCAGAACAAGTAGCCACGCATCAGCATGAAAAATTAATTTCTATTGCTGATGAATTTTCTTTT
The DNA here is from genome assembly GCF_963666545.1 of uncultured Bacteroides sp. Classification (NCBI taxonomy): domain Bacteria; kingdom Pseudomonadati; phylum Bacteroidota; class Bacteroidia; order Bacteroidales; family Bacteroidaceae; genus Bacteroides; species uncultured Bacteroides sp. The sequence continues at coordinate 3,948,987 of NZ_OY762899.1, forward strand.
GGCAATAATTTATCTGAATATATTTTGGGGGAAACAGAGGCAGTGGGCTTTGTTTTCCCCATTTATTCATGGGCACCTCCTGCCATAGTGATGGAGTTTATTAAGAAAGTACGCTTTGCTAACGCCCAAGATCACTATTTCTTTTATATTTGTTCGTGTGGCGATGAAGTGGGGCTCACGCAGGATATCATGAACAAGATTGTGCGCCGAAAGGAGTGGGAGTGGCAGGCTGGTTTTTCAGTGATCATGCCCAATAATTACGTTTGCCTGCCCGGTTTTGATACTGATCCTAAAGAAGTGGAAGAAAAGAAGCTGAAAGATGCGGTGGGGGAAGTAAAACGGATAAACGAAAGGATCTCCGAACGTGTTGCGCCTTTGTTTGAGTGCAAGAAAGGTAGTTGGGCTTTTCTGAAAAGTCGTATAATCTGGCCATTTTTTAATAAATATCAGGTTACAGCCAAACCCTTCTTTGCTACGGATGATTGCATTTCATGCGGACTATGCGAGAAACATTGTCCCGTACATAACGTGAAAGTAGATATCAAGCCCACTTGGGGAGAACATTGTACTTCATGTCTGGCCTGTTACCATATTTGTCCGCGTCATGCTGTTCATTATGGTAAAGCTACGCTTAAAAAGCACCAATATTTCCATTCGGAGTTTAAGTAAGTTTATTTAAATATTAATCTAGGATCTCCATATTTGTAATAAATAAGCAATAATTCATGTAATAAATTTGATTATTGTTTATTTAATCTATATTTTTGTAATCACCAATAGTAATGTGGCATCTGTTTACGAAATAAATTTAGACTATGGAACCAAAAAAACTATTCAAATTTTTATTTTTTCTCCTCTCTATCCTTAGCGGGATATCTTGTAGCAACGATGATTCGCTTATTAAACCTTCAACCAACTCAGTTTCCATGGAAGGAGAGGGTGGCGAAAGTGTTATCTCATTTGACAATGCTGACTGGACGATTGCTAAAGTAATCAATAAAGAGGGTAACATGAGCATTTATGGAAATACTTATTCTAAGGATGGTGGACTGTTAAGCGAAAATACTTCTTTAACTTTGAGTAGTTTGGGGAGTCTGCAATGTGTCTGGCCGGATAAAGGCTTTACGATTGTTCGTGATACACCGACTTCATTGAAAATCATTCTTAATGAGAATATGACCGATGATGATTTCAATTTTATCATCTTACTTCAGTTGGGGCAAGAGCAAAAGGAAATAACTGTGCAACAAAAGAAATCAGAAGGCTATACGTTTGATAAGATAGAGTATGTTTTGAATGAAGGTGATGGAGATTCAATCTACACTAATGAATCGAATCGCTCTTACACATTCAATTATTCTGAGCCTTCGGAACTAAAGATGGATCCTATGGTCGATATACTCCAAAAAAGTTATTTTGAAAGTACGGAAAGTGATGCTTTCTTGTGGACTGATAACGATTCAATCCTAGTAAAAACTCCTTCTAGTATCTACAATGGAACAATATATTATGCAAATGTGAAATCTGTTTATAACAACCTTGTTAGCAAAAAACCACTAACTTACAAGGTGACTGAAACGATGACTATTCCCGCAGGTAAATTGAAACTAGAGACAGAAATAGAGTATCGCAGACTTAAGGTGTCGTATCTGTTGACTCTGATAAATAATCGGACGGGAGAGAAAAAGACTATTCATGGTAAGTGGATTGATATTCTGCCAATAGGCAGTTATAGCACGATATCAAGTGATGATTAAAAGAATAAGCCATTGATTCATCGGATCAATGGCTACTCTTCTCTATTATGTTTTGGCATTATTTTAGCGCAGCTTCAATTTTGCTCATTACGTTTTCAAATTCTTCTTCTGTGTAACCAACGCTGATGTTTATTACTTTCCCGTCTTTCCCGATCAGATAACTTCTGGGGATGCTACTACTGGCAAAGGTATCAAAGATGATACGTCCTTTGTCCGGATAGAGTGGAAAAGTAAAGCCTTTCTTGATGTTATACTTTTGTAGTTCAGCGTCAGTGTGATCACGTCCTATGACAAGTAATTTAAAATCAGCATTATCTTTTAGCTTAGGCCACAACTTAGCCTGTACGGCAGCCAGTTCCAACTGACAAGGTGGACACCAAGTGGCGAAGAAATTCACCAGAACCACTTTCCCCTCTAAATCGGAGGACTTAAATATATCTCCATTGTCCGATACAATGTTAAAAGTGGGCATCGTATCACCAACTTTTATCTTTTCCGAATTCTCCTTTTGTGCCTTTGCACTAAATGCAGCACATACGAGAACTAAACAAACTATAATCCCTTTTCTCATAACTACTCAATTTAAATGAATGATAAGGCAAAGATATAAAATATTAGTGATCAAGCTTTCAAAAACAACTATTTAGTAAAACTAAGATTCTGATGAAAATAAAGTGTTGCGATTTTATCTTTATTTTTTCATCAAAAAAAGAACTTTTATGACAACAAAAAAAGTAGATAGAACGTTTATATATTTTCAACCTTATTTTACACTATAATTTAACATTAAAAGATAATAATCATCACATTATCAATTATATAAATAGAGAAAATTATGGAAGACACAATGAGAAAATACCAACCTGTAACTGCTGTATGGGAGGTGACGATGGGGTGTAATATGAATTGTACACATTGCGGATCGTCATGTAATAAACCTTATGCTGATGAATTAACTACTAGCGAAGCTCTTTCGTTAATAAAAGAAATGGCTCAATTAGGTGTGAAATGGGTTACATTATCGGGTGGAGAACCCCTGACAAGAGAAGATTTACCACAACTAATAAAATGTTTGAGAGAGAATGGTCTGGGTGCCAATGTGATTACAAACGGATGGCTGTTGGCTGAAAAAGCCCATTTGCTGAAAGAAGCAGGAGTATGCGTTGTGGCTGTAAGCATCGATGGCACGAAGGAAATTCATGATACTATCCGCCGTCAAGGTTCTTTCGAACGAGATATGGAAGGAATACGTTTGTTGCGCCAACTGGGTATAGAAGTAGGAGCTATTACGACCATCACAAAGAAAAACCTGGCTAACCTGAAGGAATTGCGCGAAAAATTAATTGAAGCTGGTGTGGACTCTTGGCAGGTGCAAATCGGACTACCGATGGGAAACTTGCTGAAACATAAGGAGAATGTGATGACTCCGGAACATGTGGATGAAATCATTGATTTTTGTTATGAAACAGCACTCGACGGTAGGATTCGGATGTATCCGGCCGATTGTATAGGATACTATACGGTGAAAGAACAGGAAGTGAAGAGACGCTCGTACAAGGCGGAAAATGTGCTATGGGAAGGCTGTAATGCAGGTGTCAGAGGTTTTGGCGTGTTGCAAAACGGTGACATTATAGGCTGCACGTCTGTAAGAGACAAAGAATTTATTGAGGGAAACATCCGTGAGCGTTCGCTAAATGATATATGGAATGATGAGAACGCTTTTCGGTGGCGTCGGGAGTTGAAAAAAGAGATGCTGAGTGGAGAGTGCCAGAAGTGTATTTATGGCAGTAAGTGTTTGGGCGGATGTGCCAACACCCGATTAACCATGGAAGGTTCGATATATGGAGAAAATAAGTACTGTTCGTACAACGTGTATCTGAAGAAGAAGATGGAAGAGGTGAGGAGAGAAAAGGATGTAAGGCGCATCCAGAAAAAGGCCCAAGAAGCTCTGCAGCACGATGAAGTGCAGGTGGTGGCTCTGCTGGCAAAGCATGGCGTAGCGCTCGATAAAAATAATTTGGAGCTATATAAATTGAAGGGATATGCCGATTTTATGTGCGGCAATTATGCGGATGCGGAAAGAAGTAACTCCGAAGCTCTGAAGCTGTGCGGAGAGGATGCGTATGCCTTGAAAGGATTGGCGTTGTCTATGTACAAGCAAGACAAATATCCGCTGGAAGATGTGATTCGCTTAATGGAGAAAGCGAACAGCTTGAATGGCGGCACAGATAATGATATTCTACACGACTTGAATCTTTTGCGACAGAAAAATCTGGTTTCCAGATGATATAAATCTTATGTTTAACATTAAATTAAAGTTCAATGGAAGAATCAATTACTGCCTATCAAGGCAAAAGTTTCAATGTGACTCTGCAATCGTATTTAGGAAGTACGAATTATGGATGGTGTTTGATCTCATTGCCGAAAGGCATTATTCTGGCAGGACAGATAAATGAACCTGTGGATTGCTGCGGGAGAAGTTCGCTTGTGAATCAGATTTTTTTCTTTATTGCTACTGAGGCTTCTCAAAGCCAACTTGAACTGGACTTTGGATTGTGCTGTCTCACGCAAAATCCGTCGGCTGTGACTCCATTTAAGTATGAAGAGAAAGTTACAGTATTTGTAAACGTAGTTCCGGCTAATACAATTGAAGGAAGCAAATTTGTGAAATACAGCGACAATGCCGCCATTTATTCTCCAAGTACGGGCAATGATCTGATGGCAGCCTTGAAGTATGGCTATCCTTGTAATCTGGAAGCTAATGTTGGCTTGAAGTATGGTTACCCATGCAGTCAAGACGCCTCCACTCTCATGAAATATGGCTACCCTTGTGGCCAAGAAGCAGCAGGTACAGTGTTGAAATATGGCTATCCCTGTGGTCAGGAAGCAGCAGGTGTTGTGTTGAAGTATGGTTATCCTTGTGCACAAGATGCAGGAACATTGGTAAAATATGGCTATCCATGTGATCAGGCTAATATTGCAGCTTTCAAATATGGATACCCCGGATGTTAAACGTACTTTGGTATGATTAATTGACGTCCGATAAATCATATAAGTTCAGCGTGGTTAACTAGTTACTTCACCACGCTGAACTAACTAGTTAACCGCGGTGAACTAGTTAGTTCTATCAATCCCTCTCACAAGGTTTGTAGGAGGTGTTATTAATATTGACAGATGGAGTGGCGATAGTACGCCTGCTTATCTGGTCGGACTTATTCTTTGCTACAGTCTGCTCATCCTTTTTGCAATAGAGGTTTTGAACTCTAAGTATGAGGAAGCATAGCCCTACCGTTCTTCTGTTAGCTATTTCTATTTTGTGCCGGCTACTGCTGTTGAGAACAGCGAACAGTATTTTTCCAGAAGTTTAGGAAATAATAATCTTAAGAAATTCTTTTTTTTAATAACTTAGCAGTCGCAAAAGAATCTTTTTTAGGGATAACTGAACACAAATCGAAGACAGTAAATCACTTTTATATGGACAAACTTAATATTCTTTGGACAACGGACAACAAGGATACCATTTTCAATATGTTGTCAATGTATGCCACCAATTCCATAAGAAAGAATTGGTATGAGCAAGTGAATGTTATCATTTGGGGAGCTTCAGTAAAGCTGGCTGGTCATGATACGCAGGTACAGACTGAAATTATGGAGATGCTGCACGCAGGAGTAACCATTGAGGCTTGCAAAGACTGCTGTGATAATTTTGGAGTTACGGATACTTTAAGTAAGCTTGGTGTAACAGTTCGTTATATGGGAGAACCGATGACTTCTTATATAAAGAAGGGAGAGTTTCTTATTACGGTATAGCATAAGTATCTAGCGAACCTCGTATTAAATGATAGTAGCCATGAGAAGACAAATAGCAATGTTATTACTTTCCACTCTTTTATTAAGTGGATGTGCCACAGGACGAATGGGTGATCCGAACGCTACGCTTGCAGGAGCTTCTGTCGGTGGATCTCTGGGAAATGCGGTAGGCAGTTTGATTGGGGAAAATAACAATGGTTGGAGAGGCGGATATCGTGGCTCAGCAATTGGAACGATTATTGGCACAATTGCCGGAGCGGCTATTGGTAATGCATTAACTACTCCCCAAGAAGAATCGACGAATAGCATTTATATTCCGGATACTCGCAATGAAATGTATTCAAGGCCAAATATTACAGAACGCCCTCTTGTTCAGCAGCCCTCTAATTTATTGAGATTGCACAATATTCGCTTCATAGACGATGGCCGAAGCCAAGCGATTGATGCCGGAGAAAATAGTAAAGTGATTTTTGAAGTCATGAACGAAGGACAAAGACCTGCATATAGCGTGGTTCCTATTGTGGAACAAGTGAGCAATATGAAATATATCGGTATTTCCCCATCAGTTATGATAGAACAAATTCTTCCTGGAGAAGGTATTCGCTACACTGCTACTGTTTATGCGGGTAATAAGTTAAAAGAGGGTGAGATTACTCTTCGTGTAGCGGTTTCCGATGAGAATGGGGTGATTTGCGATTCTCAAGAATTCACTGTGCCCGCTCATCAGAGAGACTAAAGATTACTTCAAAAAAGATAAGGCATAATGAAAATGCATGCTTGGTGTCAATGATACTTTGGATGTAGCTGTATCGTATAGGATGGTGCAGGCTTTTCAGTAATGTGGAGAGTATCGGACTCGAACCGATCACCTTAACACTGCCAGTGTTACGCTCTAGCCAGATGAGCTAACCCCCCATTATGTTTTCAGTCAATAGATTTTCCTTTTTTGACGGGGCAAATATAATAGATTATTCTGAAATAATTGCTAAGTTTGCGGGGATAATCATAAAAAATATATATAATGTTGATTTATAATACGACCTACCAAATAGAGGATGAAGTACTTAGCACTTTTTTAATCTGGCTCAAAGAATGTTATATCCCTCAAGTAGAGATGGTTGGAATGCTAAAAAGACCAAGATTGTGCGAGGTGTTGAGCCATCGGAATGAGGATGGTGGTTCATCTTACTCACTACAGTGGGAGGTGGAAAGTTCGCTCTTGCTACACCGATGGCACACGGAACAGGGAAGACAACTAAATGAGGATTTAATCCATATTTTCAATAATAGGGTGGTGGGATTTCCCACATTAATGGAGGTGAAGGAGTGATTCAACCGGTAAAGGAAAAGATTATTTTGGGTATCGACCCGGGGACGACGATCATGGGGTACGGTGTGCTGAAGATTACGGGCACCAAACCAGAATTGATTGCGATGGGGGTAATCGACTTGAGAAAATATAAGGACCATTATTTGAAACTGGGTAAGATATTTGAGCGTGTCATTGGCATTATTGAGAGTTATCTACCTGATGAGGTTGCCATTGAGGCTCCGTTTTTTGGCAAGAATGTGCAGTCGATGTTGAAGTTGGGACGTGCTCAGGGGGTGGCTATGGCAGCGGCACTGAGCAGGGATATCCCGATAACTGAATATGCACCGCTAAAGATAAAAATGGCGATTACTGGCAAGGGACAGGCCTCGAAAGAGCAGGTGGCGGATATGTTGCAACGTATGCTACACATCTCGAAAGAGGATATGCCTACCTTTATGGATGCTACGGATGGACTGGCTGCGGCGTATTGTCATTACTTGCAGATGGGGCGGCCTACTCTGGAGAAAGGTTACAGCGGTTGGAAGGATTTTATCTCGAAGAATCCTGATAAGGTAAAGAAAGTATAGATGATGTTTGTTTGAACAATAAAAGATGTAGAGAGATGGAAGTGAAAAGTATTCTTGTTACCGGATTATTGGCAACAATGTTGGTTGGTTGCGCACCTTCGAAGAAGGAGTATGCTACTTTTGCGGAGTATCCTGTGCGTGAGGATGATCTGACGGAAATGGAATATACGGCGGCGGGCACGAAGTTTGCTTTGTGGGCTCCTACTGCTGATGAAGTAAGACTGATGCTGTTTGACTCCGGAGACGAGGGACATGCTTATCAGACGGTACCAATGGGACTTTCCGAGGATGGAACCTGGCGGGTAACAGTGGATAGAAATTTACTTGGTAAGTTTTATACGTTTAATGCGAAGATCAAAGATAAATGGCAGGGAGATACGCCGGGCATCAATGCGCATGCGGTTGGGGTGAACGGTAAACGGGCAGCCATCATTGATATGCGGGCTACTGATCCTAAGGGCTGGGAAGCGGATAGTCGCCCAACGTTGAAGTCTCCTGCGGATGTGATTATTTATGAGATGCATCATCGTGATTTCTCGGTGCATGCGTCGTCGGGCATGAAGCACAAGGGCAAGTTCCTGGCATTGACTGAGCGGGGCACGAAAAGCATTGATAGTTTAAGCACCACCGGTATTGATCATTTGGTGGAGCTCGGCGTGACACATGTACATCTTTTACCGTCGTTTGATTTTGCATCGGTGGATGAGACACGACTGAAGGATAAGAAATATAATTGGGGATACGATCCGATGAATTATAATGTGCCGGAGGGTTCGTATGCTAGCGATCCTTTTGCGCCTTCTACACGAATCAGGGAGTTTAAGAAGATGGTGCAAGCTTTGCATAAAGCGGGCATACGGGTTATACTGGATGTGGTGTACAATCATACTTACAGTGCTGAAGAGAGTAGTTTCGAACGTACAGTGCCGGGATATTTCTACCGACAGAAGCCTGACGGAAAGTTAGCCAATGGTTCGGGTTGTGGCAACGAAACTGCCAGTGAACGGCCTATGATGCGGAAGTTTATGATAGAGTCGGTACTTTATTGGATGAATGAATATCACATTGACGGCTTTCGCTTCGACTTGATGGGGATACATGATCTTGAAACGATGAATGAAATTCGTCGGGCGGTGGATGCGGTAGATCCGTCTGTTTTCATCTATGGCGAGGGATGGGCGGCCGAGGCTCCTCAATTGCCTGCCGATTCATTGGCGATGAAGGCAAACGTGAAGGGAATGCCTGACATTGCTGCTTTCTCTGACGAATTGCGTGACGGCCTTCGCGGCCCTTTCGATAAGAATAGTAAAGGTGCTTTCCTGGCAGGTGTTCCGGGAAACGAAGAGAGCATCAAATTTGGTATTGTGGGTGCTGTGCAACATCCGCAGGTACGCTACCATCTAGTGAACTATAGCAAAGCACCGTGGGCGAAGGAGCCTACACAGATGATTAGTTATGTGTCTTGCCATGACGATATGTGTCTGGTAGATAGATTGAGAGCAAGTGTGCCCGGTATCACTCCGGAGCAGTTGGTGAAACTCGACAAATTAGCGCAGACGGCAGTGTTTACTTCTCAAGGAGTTCCTTTTATTCTAGCGGGAGAGGAGATGATGCGCAATAAGAAAGGAGTACACAATAGCTTTGAAAGTCCTGATTCGATCAATGCCATTGATTGGCGGTTAAAGGCTATTCATTCGGATGTCTTTGCTTACTATAAAGGGTTGATTGCCTTACGCAAGGCGCATCCTGCATTTCGCATGGGCAGTGCCGAACTGGTGCGTAAACATCTGGAATTTCTTCCGGTAGAGGGAACCAACTTAATAGCATTCCGACTGAAAGGACATGCGAATGGTGATTCTTTCGAAGATATTATTGTTATTCTTAATGCGAATACGCAGTTAGCCAAGGTAGCTGTGCCGGAAGGTAAATACACGGTTCTTTGCAAGGACGGCATGATAAACCTTGCAGGCGGACTGGGTGCAACTTATGGGCCTGAGATGTATGTTGCAGCACAGTCGGCTTTGATCATAGGTAAATGAAATAGCCGAAGCTATTTCATTTCTCTTGTTTGAGCAGCCTGTTCTTTGTATTCCGTGGGTGACACGCCGTAAAAATCTTTGAAAGAATTAGAGAAGTGCGATAAATTTGCAAATCCTGTGGCATAAGCTACCTCGGAGATGGTCAGGTCTTTTTCTTGGAAAAGAGTAGCAGCCTGTTTTAAACGAATACCGCGAATAAAATCACGTGCCGATTGATTGGTGAGTTCTTTGAGCTTGCGATGCATGTGCACGCGACTCATTCCTGCATTAGCAGCCAGTAACTCCACGTTTAGAGTCGGGTCAGAGAGATGTTCGTTGATGGTCTTCATTACTTTTTCCAGCAAAGCTTCGTCGGATGATTTCATCTCAATCTTTGCCATCTTTTCGTCCACTTGCTTTTCACCTGCATATTTACTCTTCAAACGTTCGCGGTTAGTAAGTAGGTTGCCGATGGTAGTGCGCAATAACTCAGTATTGAAAGGCTTCACAAGGTATGCGTCGGCGCCAATCTCAAGTCCCTCTAATCGATCTTCCTGTTTCGATTTGGCTGTGAGTAGTATAACGGGTATGTCGTTGATGTTGATGTTTTGTTTCATCTTTCGACAAAGAGTAATGCCGTCCATTTCGGGCATCATCACATCACTGATAACGAGATCTGGCTTTTCCTTTAGGATGTATTCCAGTGCTTCACGCCCATTTACACACTCTGCTATATGATATTCCTCATTCAGTTCGTTACAGATATAGTGGCGTATTTCATCATCATCTTCTACCACTAGAATTCGATAATGCGTTCTAGCTTTCATCTTTTTCGTGCGATCCTCTTCTCCTTGTGAGGCAGCAAACTGGGCTGTTTCTTTTTCCATCGAGATAGGTTTCAGACTAGGTATTTCGGAAGGATCTTCCAACTCATCTATCTCGAGATGGTCGCATCCCAACGGTAAACGAATGATGAAACGTGTACCCGGGGCATCTTCGCGATTCTCAGCTTTGATACTGCCGTGATGCAGTTGTACGAGAGAACGGGAAAGGTGCAGTCCGATGCCGGTACCGAAATTAGATTTGGTCAGGTCGTTATCTATCTGATAGAAACGTTCGAATATCTGTTCTATCTTATCTTGGTCAATGCCTATTCCTGTATCGGAGACGCTTATTTCAAAATAGTTTTTGAGCGGTCCACGTACATTTTCATCGTGCCCGGTGCTTAGTTCTACCGAAATATTTCCTCCTTCGGGCGTATATTTAAAGGCATTCGAGAAGACATTTAGTAGTACTTTATCGAAGTTATTGAGGTCTACCCAGACTTTTAATTCTTCTTTGCGAACAGCTGTTTGCAAGGATACTTCAGCCGATTTATCAGTGTTTAGTGACGATGCAAAGGTGAATGAGATATTTTTCTTCTGAGCCTGATAGTCGAAAGTCTGCATGAGGTCGTCAATGAACCCTACAATATCTGTTTCACGGAACTTCAGGTGCATTTGTCCCTTATCAAGCTTACGAATGTCCATGAGCTGATTGATGAGCCGCAAAATACGTTGCGCATTTCGATAGATCATCAGGTAGGTGGCCTGCTTGGGTGAATTTTCAGCAATCAGTTTCTCCAACGGACTAATAATGAGTGTCATCGGAGTTCGTATCTCGTGAGATATGTTGATGAAGAACTGCAACTTGGCTTCACTTATCTGCTCTTGGTGTTCACGCTTTAGTAACTCCTGTTTATGACGTATGCGAGAAAGGAGATACATGGTAATGGCATAAATAATTGCCACACTGAGTATGGACCAGATGATGATGGCCCACCAAGTTTGAAACCAGGGAGGAGTGATGATGATGGTTACTGTGCGTATGTTTGAGTAATTATTGTGATCGCATGCCCTTACCCGAAACGTATATTTACCCGGATTCAGGTTGCTGAAAGTAACACGGTTTACTCCCGGATGGTTGCTGATCCATTCGTTACCCAACTCATCTATTTTATATTGATAGCTGATGCGTTCAGGATTATTAAACTCGAGCACAGAAAACTCAATGCTGAATGTGTTTTCGTTGTGAGCCAGTGTGAAGCGGTTAGCATCCATAACCGAAGTATCGGTTATCACGTTATTACCCGATTTGTCACCTTTTCTCACTGCATGATTAGAGAGAGAGAGTTCGGTGATAATCACCTTCAATTCTTTCTTTTGCTCGGTTATTTCTTTTGGAAAAAAGCTTGTGATGCCGTTTGTTCCACCAAAGTAAATTTTGCCACGAATGTCTTTGAATAGTGCCCCACGTGTAAACTCATTGCCCTGAATGCCGTCGCATGCATAGTAGTTGATAAATTTTTTCGCTTGAACAATAAACTTAGCAATTCCTTGGTGAGTACTTATCCAGATGTTGCCACGCTCGTCTTCCGCCAGTCCACAGATAACATCACTGGGCAATCCGTTGGCTGTGGTGAAATGGGTGGTGCTTAATTGTTTTCTATCAAAACAAACTAATCCTTCCGAAGTGCCCGCCCAAATACGTCCGTCCGATGCTTCGAGTAATGTATAAACTACATATCCCGGCAACAGGTTATTCTTATTCTTATAATTAATAAATGTCTTTTTCTTCGTATTGAAGCAAGAAAGCCCTTTGTAGGTTCCGATCCAAAGCATTCCACTTCGATCTTTCACGATGCTATTAATCCAGTCGTTGGGTAGCTTGTTGATGCTCCAATCATCATTCTCGCTTCGTGTAGATTCATAGTGCGTCACGGTGCGATTTTTCAGATTCATCTTATACATGCCCGATCCATAAGTTCCGATCCATAAGTTCTTATCACCATCCTCCGCAAGGCAAAACACCTTCTCATTGCCACCATCGTTAGCTCCTTTAGATGATAGACTAGTGATGTATTCGCACTGCCCGGTATGCTTGTTGACTTTCGCCAGTCCGTTAAAATAAGATCCGATCCATAAGTCTTGATTAGAGTCCTCGAATATACACATGATTGTTCCCGGTACCGAATGAAGATTGCCCGCTTGAGGAGAATAATGTGCTAATTGTTGTCCTTTGTCATTAATGGCATACAGTCCGTCATTGTCTGTTCCCACCCAAGTAGTACCTGATTTGTCCGTGCAGATAGCCATGACACAACTAGAGCCGATTGTGTTCTTTCGGATTGATTTATAGCCATAATAACCAAATTTATTTGGCGTTCCGGGAATAAGAATGATTCCTTTTTGAAAGATACCCAACCAAAGATTTCCATCTTTATCTTCAATGAGCGAGTGAATCTTCGATTTGGAGAAATCGAAAGGAGCTGCATTAATCTCACTATCTTCTATTATATTTTTGCTAGCATTGTACTCCTTGAGGCCTTCTCCATCTGTGCCAATGAACAAACGTCCCTGCTTATCGAGCATAAGCGTACGGATATTAAGTTGCACATTCTTTTTATAGGGAACGGATTGAAATTTATTTCCTTTACTTCCTGCAGGCAATTTGAATAATCCCCCGGTTAGCGTACCAAGATAGATATTCCCTTTTCTATCTTCAGAGATGGCATACACATCGTCGCTTGAAAGATCTTGTGGAGCTTTGAAATGCTTCATCGTCTTCCTTTCGGGTGAATAGCAGAACACCCCCTTATCTTCTGTGGCAATCCACAAGTTCTGCTTTGAATCTTCAAAAATTACGTTCAGGAAATTGCTGTGCATCTTTTCTATCAATGCTGATTCTGTCTGGAATTCTTGCGTTTCTCTGCCTTTTTTCAATGAAATAACTCCTTGCCCCGATGTTGCGATCCAAATATCCCCATTCGTTCGTTCCACAATAGAGGTGATGTGCGGGTTAGCCCTTCCGTCTTTGCGACGGATATGCACCTCCTTGAAAGAATCAGTAGCCCTATCATACAGTTGCAAGCCATTGATACATCCTATCCAGAAGCGACCGGAATTATCTTCGAAAAGCGTACGTACGTAGTTGTTCTTTATGCTGGTGCTGTCGGAAGCAACATGCTTATAGATGGAAAAGCGCGCTCCATCAGAACGGTTTAATCCGTTTTCCGTAGCAATCCAGATAAAACCTTTCTTATCCTGATACACCTGGTTGATGAGACTGTTGGATAATTCTTTGTCAGTAGAATAGAATTTGCCTGTTTGCGCTTTCACATGGAAAGGCAACATTAATATAAGGAGAGCAATGATTGCCGAGGTGAATTTCTTCATAAATTAAAATGTCGTTAACTTCGAAAGGCAAAGATAGATAAATTAACCTAAGTTCGGCGAGTTAGATTCATTCGATTTCTTTTTTTTAAGTACTTTATTTTTAATCTGTTGATATTGAGCTGTTTATATGCCTTTGTGTTACGTCCTCATAAGATTCTGTTACATTGAATTCTAATAATGTACTATCAGCGACAATTTGTGTAACATGCTTTGTGAGTATTAGTTAGGATCATTTTGTATATTTGCCATGTTATGTTAACCAATATAACCTCAAACAATTGCATAGAGAGCGATATTGTAGTACTAAAATATTTATTCAATTTATTTTTTAATCTTTATTCTATTAATTAATGGAAATATCAAAATTTAAATTCACTTTGTCACGAAGTCAACAAATTGTAACATTGTTTGCTTTTATGATTTTATCTTTCAATGGAGTAGTAAGAGGGAAAAACAAGACGGAAGGGAATATTTCGAAGAATACTCCACTTTTCACTCAATTTATTTATCAGGGTAATGATCAGGTATATATTGATAACCCTTTACTTCCGGATGAATTTTATACCCCAATTTTGCAAGGATGTTATCCGGATCCCAGTATCACATGCAAGGGTAAGGATTACTATTTGGTAAATTCTTCATTTGCAATCTTTCCGGGGGTACCTATTTTCCATTCCACTGATTTGGTGAACTGGAAGCAAATAGGCCATGTGTTGGATCGACCTTCACAGCTTAAAATAGAAGATTGTGGTATCAGTGCAGGGGTTTATGCTCCGGCGATAAAGTATAATAAGTATAATGATACTTTTTATATGATCACTACGCAATTTTCCGGAGGTTTTGGAAACATTGTAGTAAAAACAAAGGATCCTCTTCAAGGATGGAGTGATCCCGTTAAATTGCAGTTTGCGGGTATTGACCCTTCTCTTTTTTTTGATGATAATGGTAAAGCTTATGTTTTGCACAACGATGCGCCTGATAGAGGAAAAGAACTTTATCAAGGTCATCGTGTGATCAAGATCTGGGAGTATGACTTGACAACTGATCAGGTAATTGCCGGAACAGATAAAATTATTGTTGACGGAGGCGTTGATATAACAAAAAAACCGATTTGGATTGAAGGGCCTCATCTTTATAAAAAAGACGGACGATACTATCTTATGTGTGCCGAAGGGGGTACAGGTGATTGGCATAGCGAAGTAATTTTTGTAAGCGATAATCCTAAAGGGCCTTATAAGCCGGCTCCAAATAATCCGATCCTTACACAGCGCTATTTCCCTACTAAGCGTGACAATAAGGTTGATTGGGCCGGACATGCTGATTTGGTAGAAGGACCTAATGGTAAGTACTACGGTGTCTTTTTGGGCATTCGTCCCAATGAAAAACAAAGGGTAAATAAAGGACGCGAAACATTTATTCTTCCGATTGATTGGAGTGGAGAATTTCCTGTCTTTGAAAATGGGCTTGTTCCTTTGACTCCAAAATTGAAAATGCCTCAAGGTGTGGAAAATAAAACGGGAGAAAATGGATTTGTCCCTAATGGAAATTTTAAATTTATAGATAACTTTGATTCAGAAAAACTAGATTTAAGATGGGTTGGAATAAGAGGACCGCGTGAGAACTTCGTTACGAAAACTAAAAAAGGATTACAAATAAAACCATTCCCGACGAATATCAAAGAAGTAAAGCCAACTTCTACACTCTTTTATCGTCAGCAGCATGATTGTTTTACGGCAACCACAACGATGGATTATAACCCAAAGTCAGAGACAGAACTTGCCGGTATAACTTGCTATCAGAATGAGAAATTCAATTATGTGTTTGGTTTGACTAAGAAAGGTAAAGATTACTATTTGTTACTGGCAAGAACAGAAAGAGGTAAATCTACTATTCTTGCAAGTGTTAAACTTGATAGCCATAGTCCTATTTCGTTGCAGGTAGAAGCTAAGGGAGATGATTATAGATTCAATTATTCTGTAAATGCAAAGGACTTTGTTAATTTGGGAGGTAATGTTTCCGGTGATATTCTTTCTACAAATGTTGCGGGAGGATTTACCGGACCATTAATTGGCTTGTATGCCACTTCAACTAATGATGTGATACCTCAATAAGTAAAGCTATCGCTTCTAAATTCAAAGGATATTATTGATTTGGACTGCTTAAAAGAAAAGTATATTGAAAGGAAAAATGGTAAAAAGGTAATGTTTTACTCATTGGTTATAAATTAATTAGGTCTTAGTTTTTAATTCTCTGATCTTTCACAGAGAATCTCTTTTGTCTTTTTTATATTCCACATTTTCTTTCACAGAAAATGTGGAATTTTATTTAGATAGGAATAAAATGAGATGTTTTGTTGAGATATCAGATAACCCTCTACAGGCCTTCTGAGAGGGGTAAATAGAAGTCGGACGTTCAACACGCTGATCGCGGACGTTCAACACGTTGAAAGCGTGCTTTCTATACGTTGAAGTCATGAGTTCTATTTAGAAAAGATCATTTGTAAGGAATGAAGAGAATAGAGCAAATAGGAAAGACTTGCGCAAATTTCTGATTGCATCTAACTTTAACGAGCAGGACAACTTTTAATCTGTTTTTTCTTCCTGAAAAACTTGACTTTGCTTGTTTAATGTAGTATCTTTGTTAGAGAGTTATCATAAAGTAGTTTCAAATTAAACTACGGTAAACGGGAGAAGTTGTTGCTTCTCCCGTTTTTTGTATCTGCACCGTGCAGTTGATCCTTCTGAACCGTTCAGTTGGCCCAAAAGAAGGCGGAGGATGGGCAAAGAGACGGTTGCAGATTCTTCAAAAGACGGTTTCTCTTCACCAATATGCTTATTTGTTATCGGAATAACTCCTAGTGAAAACTAAATTTCCTCTATATGCTATCCCGATAACTCCTTTTTGTTTTGGAAGTGCCCCCGTTCCGTTAATAATGCATAAATCGTCTCTTGACAAATTAGAGGTAACTGTCTGATTTATTCTCAGAAACTCTCTGAATTATGCCACTTACTCTTTTATCACCAACTAATTAGTGAGCCCAGTCTTCTCCTTCAGGTGTGCGTCTCCATTCGAAGTAGGAGTTTAACACTTGAAGCGATTCAAGGCTTGGAACCGGTCCTGTGTGTGGCGTCGGGCCTAGATACATCACTACCGGGTTGTCATCGCTGAAAGTGGGCCATTCAGGAACTCCATTTCCGTTTGGATCACCATACTTGGCAAAGTTTGTCCAATACGTACCCATAGCGTCTGAAATGGCAATATCACTTTTTGTTGTTTGAGGGTTTGACGTGTCTAGATGTCCGAAAACATAGGCAACTTCTTGCCCGTGTGGTGAGCCATATCCTGCACGTGGCGAACCTTCCGGATAATCAGGATGCTGATCGAAATAGTAATAGAACACTTTCGATTTTCCGGTTTTTGCCTGAAGTCTTGCCCAACTCCATGTTTGCCATCCGAACGCTGCATCACGTGACAAGTCGCGTGCCGTTTTAGGAACAACATCCGTTCCAACAGGATAAGCTTTGAGCAAGTCAGCAGCAAACTTGCCGTAACGTGTCTCAACGCCGGAAATGTAATCTTTCGGATTCCGTCCCGGCGAAAAGCTTGCGCCTTCATCGGAGTTATAACCAACGAGAATCGGTATATCGTTGTATTTTCCGGCTTCGTAGAGTTTATACTGATCGTCGGGAATCACATAACCATCAACAATAGGCCATGAGCCTCCGAAGCCACGATCCGGGAGTTTCGCGGCATCGACCTTCCGTAGTTCTGCGATAGAAGAAGCTCCGGCGCTTTTCATGTAGGTCTCTCCGTCAAGTTCGGCATATTTTAAGCGTTTCATGTTTTCACCCGGGTACGTCATTGTTTTACGTGAAGGGCCAAAAGAGCCACCACTTTCCGAAATAGCACCCTGAAACAATCCTTTAGCTAAAGGGGAAGCGCACAACATGCTAACGGCAATCCCTCCTGCTGATTCACCGAAAATGGTCACCTTCTTTGGATCACCACCAAAGGCCGCGATGTTTTTTTGTATCCATTTAAGGCCTGCAATCATATCAAGCAATCCGTAATTTCCAGAAACATGATTTGCGCTTTCAGCACTCAATTCAGGATGCACGAAAAACCCAAATTGCCCAACTCTATAAGCAATACTGACTAATACCACACCTTTATTAGCAAGCTTTTCACCACTGTAAGGCCATTCGGAAGTAGCTCCGGCACCAAATCCGCCACCGTAAATCCAGACAAGTACGGGAACCTTCTCTTTTGCCGATTTCGCCGGTGTCCAAACGTTCAGATACAAGCAGTCCTCGCTTTTTCCCGATGGAGGATTACCCCCTTGCATAGGGCCTGGAGCAAACTTTGTGGCTTGCTTTATACCTGCCCATTTTGCCGGAAGCTGGGGAGCACGCCAACGAAGGTCGCCAACCGGAGGTGCAGCAAACGGAATGCCTTTGTAAATAGTCAATCCATCTTCAAATGTTCCCTGCAACAATCCACCATCGACTTTCACCGGGGCAGGTTGTTGCGCAATGACTAGTCCGGTAAAGGACATTAAGAACATTGCAACTAAGAAAATTCTGTTTTTCATAATGATAATATTAATTATTGAATCGCTTTCAAGCAGGCAGCGAAACCACCTCTGCCCAGCAATCTTACTTTTACTGTGCTTGATTTATCAACTACCAGATATTGCGTTACTAATTCTTTATCGTGCTCACCATCTGCAATTAATGTCAGCTTATATTTTACTCCTTCCGGCAGATAATTGAATGTTATCGTTTTGTCTTTAGGATATTTTTCTGCACTAATGCCTCCAATATACCATTCATTGCCTTTATTTCTTGCGATGATCAAATCCTTTCCGGGATATCCGTCAATTAGTTTTGTATCATCCCATGCATTTGGCACTTCCATGAGGAAATTCTTTGCAGCAAAGGGCAACCCGTAATAACCCGAAGGGCGGTCG
The DNA here is from genome assembly GCF_963666545.1 of uncultured Bacteroides sp. Lineage (NCBI taxonomy): Bacteria > Pseudomonadati > Bacteroidota > Bacteroidia > Bacteroidales > Bacteroidaceae > Bacteroides > uncultured Bacteroides sp. The sequence continues at coordinate 3,967,654 of NZ_OY762899.1, forward strand.
GCCATGTGTTGAATTCCTGATTCGAATACTACACTGAGTGCCAGTTCATGTCCGTAAGATGTCGTATGCGGAAATTGAGAATTGGTAAAGGTTACCGGGGTATAATCCATAGCACCAACCACATTTCGTGTAAAAGGTAAAATGGTATTATGTTCAGGTGCAGTAGTGGTGAATTCGGGTCCATTGTTATACCACTCAGCGCCGCGCACACCTTCGTACGTCATCATGTGCGGATATGTACGCGCCCAACCGCGAGGTACCAAGCAACCGTGAAAGTATACCATCATTTCAAACTTAGCAGCGTCATCCAAGATGTCAAGATAGTATTTAATCATGTCTTGCTTTTCGCTTTCAAAAAAGTCGATTTTCACTCCCACAATTCCTAGCTTCTTTAGTTTGGCAAACTCTTCCATGCGGTTTTCGTGAGTATACATACGGTCACGTGGTGTTGCAGAGACCCATGTGTGTGGTCCTCCCGAATTGTACCATATCAAGGGTTTTACACCTTTAGAAAGAATATACTTAAGGGCATCTTCAAGATTACCACCATTGCTCATGGCATCCCATTCCCAATCAAGAAGCGTATAAGGCCAATTCATAGAAGCGGCCAAATCAGCAAATTCACAAACTGTTTTGTAATCTTTAGTTCCATGATTGCTCGACCAATAGTTCCAAGATGCGACACCCGGTTTTATCCAATCAGTTTTGGTTACAACGGAAGGGGGGCAAACATCGTCTACTAAGGTTGATTCCACAATATCGGCAAGACTTCCCATGATGATTACCCGCCATGGCGACTTCCAGGGAAGTGTTATTGTGGGTTTTGATTCTCCGTGCCCATTACCGTCTCTTTGGTCGGGGAAAGAAATCTTATACTGTGATTTATCAGCTACATTACTAAGTTTCGAGCCACAGTAGCTACGGTTTACATCGGCTTCGTGTATCAGATACCAGCAATCTTTGTCGGTTGAATTAAAAAGTGCCGGATAGCTCCAATTTTGCTGTACTTTATCATCGCTCATAGTGCTATAGAGGCCTTCATTAGCCGTATTCCACTTTTCCATCCAACGCTTTGTACTATCAGGTATAGCATAAGATGTTAGCTCGTCTTGTATCACAAATGAACCTTTCTTTTCTGGAAATTCGTATCGAAAAGCGACGCCATCGTTATAAGCCCTGATAATTAAGTTGAATTTAGCTTTTCCCGGATTCTCAAAAGATACGACCGTTTCGTTTGCCAAATTGCTACATTGCATCCGTTTACCGTGCAATGCAGAATATCGTTCGGTTATTAAAACGGGTTTAGATGCTTTCAGATATTTAAGCTCTTTCGAGAAGTTCTGGTCGGTACGCGCGAGTCCCATCGCTATTTTCGGAATAGCCTCACAACTCTTATCCTTATTTATATAGTTCACTTTTAAGTACCATTCACCAACTTCAGCACTTTGTGTGTTGTAAAGCCCGATATTTATCTTATGGTTCGGTGAAATGACTGTTACTTTTTGAGAAAATACAGTCAATGAGTTGAGGAGGATAAGTCCTGCTATAATCTTATATTTCATATTTGTTCTATTTGCTTATACTAATCTTTGCTGTTTTTAAATCTTTAGCAGATGAGCTGTTCCCATACAAAATTTCATATTCTCCTGCAGTTATAGCCATTTCAACATTTCTCCTATCAAAGAACTCAAATGCTTCATAGGGAAGTTTAATAACTGCCTGACTCGTTTTACCTGTAGGTACGTCAACCCTCTTAAAGCCTTTTAAAGTTTTAATTGGTCCGTCGGTGTCATTTACTTTGCGAATATAAACCTGCACAATTTCAGTTCCGTTACGTTTGCCGGTATTTGATACAGGTATGGTAAGGTCGACAGATTCGTTAGGTCTAATGACTGTACTACTTAATTTTGCATTACCAATAGAGAAAGTAGTATAACTCAATCCAAAACCAAATGGGAATAAAGGGTCGGACATATAACGATAAGTACGGCCTTTCATGGAATAATTTTCAAAATCGGGCAACTGATTCATACTCTTGTAGAAAGTGATTGGTAGTTTTCCCGATGGGTTATAATCACCAAAAAGCACATCGGCTACAGCCTGTCCTCCCGATTCGCCTCCATACCAAGCCTGCAAGATAGCATCACAGCTTTCAGTTTCGGGAACCAAAGCAATTGCAGAGCCTGAACAATTCACGAAAATCACCTTTTTTCCCGCCTGTTTTAATGCTTTTAAACAATTGCGCTGTACTGATGGAAGTTCTATATCTGTACGGTCGCCACCTTTGAAACCGGGATATGATACAGGCATTTCTTCACCTTCGAGTTGTGTGGAAAGACCACCGACAAATACAACAATATCAGTCCCTTCAAGTTTCTTCAAAAGTTTAGTATAGTCTACATTTACTTCTTGTCCAAAGTTAAATTCGATATCTGCCTCCCAATTGTTTAACTGTGCAAAGCGAATCTCTATTTTATATTTTTTACCACTCTCTACTTTAAATGGGATCCTTGACGGAAGTGTTCTCCAATTTTCATATTTTGCGATCGACTTACCGTTTACCAATAATTCAAAATATCCGGTAGCTCCGCATTTAAATACAAGTTCTTCATCTTTGGGTGCTTCGAACTCCGTTTCATATTTTGCAGAGAACCCTTGAAGCTTAACCCCGGACGCAAATTCGTGTTGCCCGGCAGTGGTTAGTTTTATTGGATTTACAATCTGTTGAGTTGCAACAACATCTCCCTCAAGGTCTTTATTATTCCAGTAAGTAGCTTTAAATCCTTTCTTACCATCAATTGAACATTTAGAAAAGTAGGTCTCGGTTACTTTATCTTCAACCAAATCGCATCCTTTGTCATATATAACCTTATTAGCTGAGAGTTTGGAAGTAATGCCATCGAGAATTGTAATTGTTCTCACAGGAGTTCCGTTATAATTTCCCCATAACATGGGCTTGTCATTGGCATTTGGACCGATGACAGCTATTTTATCGGATTTCTTTAAGGGAAGAAGTTCGGCTTTATTCTGGAGGAGTGTCATTGACTTGAGGGCCATTTCTAAAGCCAGCTTTCTGTGTTCATCGTTATTAACAATAGATAGAGGAATTTTAGACCAGGAAACTAATGAATCATCATCCATCTCACCCAAATCAAAACGGGCAATTAATACCCGCAACAGGTGCTTGTTTATTTCTTCTTCTGTAATTAACCCTTTTGCAACAGCTTCAGGTAATTTTTTATAAATATGGTCTGCCCATTGACATTCCACATCGGTTCCTGCTAAAACGCCCTTAGAAGCTGCATGAACAGCATCCGATGAAACTTTGTGGCTGGTGTAAAAATCGGATATTGCGCCACAGTCAGAAACGACCATATATTTATATCCCCATTCATCTCTTAGAATTCTTTGAAGCAGTTGTGTATTTCCACAACAAGGCTCATCATCCAAACGCTGGTAAGCACACATCACTTGGCGTACATCGGCTTGCTGAACCAATGATTTGAAGGCGGGAAGATAGGTCTCATACAAGTCGCGTGGATCCAAGTTATTAATATTCAGAATATGGCGGCTCCATTCTGGGCCCGAATGAACGGCAAAATGTTTGGCACAAGCTAAGAGCTTTCTGTATTTAGCATCGGAAGGGCCTTGCAAACCTTTTGTTACAGAAATACCCATACGCGAAGTCAGGTAAGGATCTTCACCATAAGTTTCCTGTCCACGTCCCCAACGTGGGTCGCGGAATATATTCACATTTGGAGTCCAGACGGAAAGGCTTAAAAAACGAGTATTCTCTAGTCCATTCTTTTTCGCTTCATTATATTTAGCTCTCGTTTCATCGGAAACAGCGTTAAAAATGCGATAAACCAATTCGTCATCGAAAGAGGCAGCCATACCAACGGGTTCAGGAAAAACAGTCACATTACCATTATTAGCAAGACCATGCAAGGCTTCACTCCACCAGTTGAATTTTTTAATTCCCATACGTGGGATGGCATCCGAGACATCGCACATCAAAGTTGCTTTTTCGCTCAATGTCAAGCGGGTTATTAAATCTTTGGCCCTTTCTTCGGAACTTAAATTAGGGTTTTGGTAAGGCAATTGACCCCATAAATGTACCGAAGCCATTAGACTTATGGCAATTAGTAATTTCGTTTTCATTTTTTCTCGTTTTTATAGTTGTTTTCCTTTTGATTTAATTTCTATCTTCTTTCCGTAGTAAGGAACTGTTTTTTTACTTGTGCTTATAGTTGTTCCAACTCCTTCAATTTCACTCACAAAGACAACATTAAAAACACGATTGGTTAAGCTACCCGGATAATCCCCCTGTCTGTTACCAATCGTCAAAGATTGCTGTTTGTCATCCCATTTAAACGGAATAACTGTGCACTTTCCTTTCTCATAGTTATAATTATCACCTTCATCTTCGTATAAATCAAAACTGCCATCTGCTCCTTTATACACGCGGATTTCAAGGGTATCAGCTGTTTTCTCGCCTGTATATTGAACTATTGGGCCCATAGGTACTATTGACCCTGCTCTTATAAACAACGGTATTTTGTCCAAAGGTGCTTCAGCTTTTATGGTCTGTCCGCCTTTCATGCGTTTACCGCTCCAGAAATCGTACCAATCAGTAGATTTAGGAAGATAGACGTCTCTTTGTGTTGTGCCTGCATCGGTAATTGGTGCCACCAGAAATGCTTTTCCAAACATGTATTCATAAGGTTGTTTCACTGCGTCGGCATCACCATTGAAGTCCATTACCATGGCGCGCATCATCGTTGATCCGTTTTTTGTAACCTGCCATGCTTCGGAATAAATATATGGAAGTAAACGATAGCGAAGGTTCAGCATCTTTCGCATGTTGTCTTCAACCGTACGTCCGTATTTCCAAGGTTCAGTCTCGGTTTGGTAACCATGCATTCGAAAAATCGGGTTGAAGGTACCCCATTGGTACCAGCGCGTTAGTAGCTCATGGAATTTTACGTCGGTGTATTGCGATTGACCGGGACGGAAGAAACCGCCGATATCAGTTGTCCAATAGGGTAATCCGGTAATCGTAAAGTTTAACCCGGCAACAATTTGATTTCGGAAAACGTCCCAAGTACCACCAATATCACCTGACCAGTTAATCACTCCATAGCGTTGCTGTCCGGAAAAAGCCGAACGGGTAAGGATGCAAACCCGCTTGTCGGAAGAGGCCTCGCGTTGACCTTCATATACCGCCCGACTTACCATTAATGGATAGGTTAAACGGTAGAAATCGCCTGCTCCAAAGTACGTTTTTTCTCCTTTCAAAGCATCATTCTCGGGTTCGACAGCATCCATCCACCAAGAGTCAACACCATAATCGAACATATTTACCTTCAATGTATTCCAGTATTCTTTTCTGGTCTCCGGATTGAAATAATCTAGCCATTTGGTGTTTGGTATGAATCTATTTTTTGCCACATACTCTTTACCAATTGTTGAGTTCTTATCGGGATTCGACCAAATAGAGATATTGAAATGCGCATTCAAATCGTGTAATTCTTTTATAAAGGCGGAAGGATTTGGGTAATTCTTCTCATCGAATTGCGGAACGCCCCATCCTCTGCTGCCCCAATATTGCCAATCCTGTACAATAACATCCATCGGAAGGTTTCTTTTTCGGAACTCTTTTACGGTTTCAATCAAATGTGTACCCGATGTGTAACGTTCGCGACATTGCCAAAAACCATAAGCCCATTTAGGGAACATGGGTGCATTACCCGATAAATTGCGGTAGGAGGCAATTACATTGTCAGCAGATGGTCCGTAAAATACGACATAATCAAGCAATTTAGCGTTAGGTGAACGGAATGTTGTTAAATCGCCACTAAATCTCCATGACAATTTAGGTGTGTTGTCTGATTTACAAACGACCTGCACCTGATGCTCTCCGGCTTTTAGGTTTACCAACGTACCGGCAGTAGGAGGGAGCCACATATTACTCTGGTCAATGCAAGGTTTTCCGTCGATAACCACATATTGGCGATTGCCCATGTCACCTAAGTCCAGAAATATGGAATATTCCCCATCCGTAGGGACATTTAATTTTCCTTGATATAAAGATTGATTCTGAGACACTCTTTGAGTACCGGAAGTGGTGGTTACCTCAGCCATTTGGTTGTTTTGGGTGGTTGATTGTTGTTGTTCAAGGGTAATAAAATTATCCGTCGGATTAAAATCAGTAAGACCGTACTGATGCCACAACAATCCGTAGCCTTTACTTGAATAAATAAAAGGAATAGCAATTTGCGTATTAACCTGAGTCAACTGACGGGTAACGTTTTTCAGATTATATTCTCCATCCTGAAATTGTCCCAAACCAAAAATATACTCATCAGAGGGTGACTCAAAGCTTTGTTCTGCCACAAAACAAGGTTCGCCTTGAATTAAGTAGGGTGTTAGTTTGCGAGCATTTTCTTTCTCGCTTAAAAACACCTTACCGGTATTATCAGCATACGACAATTTGCCGGTAAGTTTATCCAAGGATACAATAATCTTTTTTACTTTTATTTCCAGCTTTGCCGGCGTATCGGCAACCTGAAATTCTGGAGTTGCAACACTCGAAGTGAAAATTAGTTCCGGAAGGCTTCCTTCTGTTCCTTTGTAGAATTTGATCCTTACAGCATTCTCGGTCAAGGGAGAAATACTAAGTGTTCCATCCGATAAAGTAATATTCACCCTGTCGGGTAATTGTTTAAAGCTTTTCATAACCTGCCCATGGCAAAGAAGAGGGAAGAGACAAACTATTATGAGGTATTTTGATTTCATATTGATTTTGTTTCCATTGTAAGGCTATCAATTCATTTCTTGGCTCTTAATAACCTAACATAGTATACTTTACCTGCCGTGTTTCCAGATAACGCTTTGAATTTCACACGAACAAATTCTTTTCCGTTCAACATTGTATCTGGAATAGGATATTCGACATTTTGGAATTTGTTTTGTTTCCATTTATCGGAAATATTTTCAGTTACCAGCTTTTGATCGTCAATATAAATATCGAAAGATCTATTTCCTTTCTCAGCACCCCAATATCGAACCAACAAGCTTAGGCCACTTTCTTTATCAGTGGCGAGTTTGTAGCTGAAATAACCTTCGTTTTGGGCTTCACGCCAAAACTCATTCATATTGTTTCCTGTTGAAGAGTATTGCCTTTCCATAGCATGGTCAACCTCAGGTTGTTGTTCACCGGGTGCAACAAAATCAAGTGTTCGTTTTTGAAGTTCCATATTTTCTTTTTCAATATTCGAAATCGAATCCGTGAAAGAACGATATTCCGAATTGGTAAGAGCCATCCAGTACATCATATACCTTGAATCGTGGATTTGATAGAATGGTTCTAACTTTATCTGATCAATTGGATTAATCATTTTGACATTAAGAGTGAAGTTCAGCGGTTTATCTTTAATTGGAACCAACTTGTCTGCAATTTTTTTAATGTCGTCTTCAACTAAAATGGGAGCTTTGTCGATAGGTAATTTTTGCCCACCCGGATATTGTCCGAAGCGGCTGTCATTGGCAATCAGACCGATCAAATCTTCTGTTCCTGTTTTGGCACCAAGCAAAATCGGTCCATGCATAAATGCAATATATTGAGGCACGTTAGGCAGATATTCGATGGAGTTATGCATTGGAAGTTTGATTTCCACTACATCGCCTTTCTTCCAGGTTCTGCTGATACACACAAAAGAGGATGGATGATTGGAGTAAGTCACGTTCTTGCCATTTACAGTAATCTTTAAAGCACCATCGCTCACCCAAGCAGGGTAGCGAACCATTAATTTGAATTTGGCGCTACCTTCGGTTACGGTAAATTTGCTTTGTTCTTCATAAGGAAGCGTGGTTTCTTGTTTGAATTTAATATTCTTTTCTTTCCAGTTTAGTTCCGAAGCAATAAAGAGATTTAAATATAATGAATCATTTGAATGAGTGTAGATAAATTGATTGTATTTAGCATGATTTTCCATGCCGGTACCAACGCAGCACCACATAGCTTCATTGGGAGCAGAATATATTCTGTAGTGACGTGGACGAGCTGAAGTAAAATACACATATCCTCCGTGTTCGGGGTGCTGACTTGAAAGAATATGGTTGTATATTGTTCTTTCATAGTAATCGACATATTTAGCCTCAGGATGTACTCTAAATAAATCTTCAGTTAATTTCAACATGTTGTTCGAATTACATGTTTCAGGCCCATCCACATCATTGACATAGTCGGTACAAGATTCGGCATTTGGGAAATGTTCTCTTCTACTATTTCCCCCTAAAGCCAGGGAGCGGTTTGTTGTAACTGTTTCCCAAAAGAAGCTACCTGCTTTATTATATTTCTGATCATGACTAAGCTCTGCAATTCTTTCAAAACCAACCACTTTCGGAATCTGAGTATTTGCATGTTTGTTATCCAGATTATCAATTCCTTGCGACATCGGATCAAGAATCATTCTGTGAGAATAGCGTTTTGCAGCCACTAGGTATTTTTTATCGCCTGTCATCTGGTAGGCATCGGCAAACATTTCGTCCATACCCCCATGTTCCATGTTAAGCATTGATTCCATCTGCTCATCGGTAAGGGCAGAAGTGATGGAGATTCCCCAATCACAGAATCTTAAAAACATTACTTTTGCATTTTCATATCCGCAATACACCCAAGCATCTCTAAGCCCCGCATACATTTTATGTAAGTTATAAAAAGGAGCCCATGAAGCAAGGTACACGCTGAAATCTCCTTTTTTAAAGCTGGTCCATATTTTTGCGCTATTTGGAAACCCTCCTACATAATTAACACCCCATGTAGAATTATTTAAGGCGTTGGCTTCTTGGCAGATTTTAAGTTCAGCAAGCATATACTCCATGCGTTTTTTGCATTCAGCATTACCTGTGGATGCATAATTTAGAGCCATGGCGGTCAAATAATGTCCTGCAATATGACCATCGAGTCCATCCCAGTTTGGATATGTTTTAGCCTTTTCGGGCAATCCTGCTTCTTTTCGGTAAGGTGCCAACATTCGGTCAACATTGTACTTTAAAAGAACCTGAATATTAAGATCGCGGGCATGCTTGAATGGACCATCGAGTAATGTGACATCGCCTAATGGAAACTCATTAGGATAAAGCTTATTCTGCGCTTTGAGATTTGAGCTTCCTAAAAGTATGCAATTTATTGCACAAAAGTATAAAAGGTATTTCTTCATGTGTTTTTTATTTATTATAATTTCTAAATTATTTATTAATCGTAAAAATATCCGTTGTAACATTGTTTAGACCATGCGAACTTACTGAAAGTTTAATCGTACCGGCAATTTTAGTACTTTTAATTACAACAAGTGCACGTCCATGCCAGGCTTTTCGGGAAGTAGCAACGTAAGGATCAACATCTTTGATGTTTGCATTATCCACACCGGCAATTACGCCCGGACCACTAATCTTAAATTCTAACCTATTTTCAGCATTGGGCTGTAGATTTCCATCTTTATCCGTTACTTCAATAGTGACAAAAGATAAATCCTGCCCATTAGCTGATATTTTCGTACGGTCGACAATTAGTTTAATTTTAGCAGCATCACCTGAAGTTTTCAAGATGGTTGTTTCCACTTCTTTATTATTCATTACTCCAACTGCTTTTAACTCGCCATTGGTATAAGGAACACTAAATGTTGCCTTGAATTGTTCTTCCTCAGTTGTAGATTGTTCGCCAATCAGTTTCTGATTTAGAAAAAGTCGAACCTTCGGATATTTTGAATAAACTTCAACTTCCAGTTGCTTTCCTTCGTAGCCTGGCCATGTCCAGCTTTCCCATGTCGGCCAAACAGCCCAACCGGTTGTTTTTATTTTTCCTGAATCGGGATTTGGCTCCCGAACCGCCATATAAAGCTTTTCATTTTCATTATAAAGCATGCTTCTGTAATGCGAAATCGGTTTGCGCCATCCCGTCAAATCAATATCGCCACAATATGCGCCATGCCAAGGGAATAATACCCCTTCCCAATGTTCGCCGGGTTTATCGCCCGGATAATACCAACGTCCAATGCTTGATTCGCCTAAATAATCAAGCGCCGTCCAAACAAAATCACCCAGAATATAATTGTGACTTTGCACCATTTTCCAATTGGCAAAAGCATCTCTCGGATACGACTCGGTTTGAACAATAATCCTCGAAGGCACTCTCTCATGATCCGACGGAGCGCGGTGTAGCTGATAATTATACCCACAAACATCATGTGTAGCCATTAGCGGATCGAATATTTCCCAATCGCTGTCCCATGTCGTCATAGCTGAAGTAACTGGTCGTGTGGGATCGTTTTCGCGGATGCAATCAGCAAGCATTTTGGCTGTTTCAACAGCTTCAGGCTTTTTCCGCTCAATAATCTCGTTACCAGTGCTCCACATAATAATGGAAGGATGGTTTCGGTCGCGTTGTACCATGGCTTCGATATCGCGTTGCCACCAACGGTCAAAGTACATGGCATAATCGTAGTCATTTTTTCTTTCTTTCCATCCATCAAATGCTTCATCAATAACCAGCATTCCCAATCTGTCGCAGGCATCCAAAAAAGCTTCTGACGGAGGGTTATGCGAAGTACGAATTGCATTAAACCCTGCTGATTTAAGAATTTGAACCCTTCGTTCTTCGGCACGATCAAAAGCGGCAGCTCCTAAACAACCATTGTCGTGATGCACACAACCTCCATTGATTTTCACCATTTTTCCATTAAGTTGAAATCCACTTTCGGTGGTAAATTTTATGGAGCGAATACCAACGTTTGTTTTGATATTCTCAATTGTTTTTTTATTCTTCTCAATACGAACTTGTGCCTGATATAAATTAGGGGTTTCGGGAGTCCACAGCAAAGGGTTATAAACTTGAATGCTTTGTTCAACCTCTTTCTCGCTGTTGGCAGGAAGTTGCACGATCAATTGATTGTCACCTGCTTTTCTCGCACTTGCATCCCAAAGTGTAGTTTTAAGACTAACATTTTGAGGTAATTCTGTCTCATTTTTCACCAACGTTTTCACCATAACAGTTGCTTTTTTAGTGGATACAATGGGAGTCGTAACTGATAAACCCCATTGAGCAACATGTATTGGGTTGGTAACAACCATCCATACATGTCGGTAAATACCGGAACCGCTATACCAGCGGCAATTCTTTTGCTTTGAATTGTCCACCCGAACAGAAAGAACGTTTTTACCATTTAATTTCAGGTAAGGAGTAAGGTCATAACTAAAAGAAGTATAGCCGTAAGGATGAACGCCCAGCAATTTTCCGTTAATCGACACTTCTGAATTCATGTAAATACCTTCGAAATATATAGATATAAGTTTGTCCTTAAACGATGCCAGAAGCGTGAACGTTTTTCGATAGCAACCGACACCTGCAGGAAAATATCCTCCATCGTTTCCCATCGGATTCTTTGAATCTACTGTCCCTTCGATACTCCAGTCGTGCGGTAAATCGAGGTTTCGCCAATTTTTATCGTCAAAATCGACAGTGCTGACAGCAGGAGGATCGCCCAAGAAGAACTTCCAATTACTATCGAAGAGTTGTTTGCCTTGTGTAATTTGCTGTGCTTTGAGGTTTGTAGTACAGACTAATGAAAGCACTGACATTATTGGTAAAAGTTTCAAGTATTTCAACATAGTATTTAATTTTATGATCAATTTTATCTCCATCTTGTTATTATCGTACAATCAAGGCATCTACAGCTACTGGTCCGGAACCAATATTGATAATGCTAACCGTATGTTCACTTGGAGTTAGATCTGATATTTCGCACACCACTTGCTGTGCCTTACGTGCTCCAATGATAGATAAATCTGCTGTTGCACGGGTTTTGCCATCAATAATAACTTCTATTTTTCCTGCTCCCGCTTCTTTTGGGGCAATAATTGAGATATTGTTACCTATGAATGAACAAGTCCAACTATCGCCGGACGTATCGCTGGTTGTAAGGTCGTTATTGAAATCGCCGGTGCCCAGATTGCATTTGCGAAGCCATCCGGGAGCTTTTGCACCGGGGTCATCGTCATTGAACCAGCCTTTGTCGTGAGTAATACGCATAACACGGCATTTCGAAGCCAACGACTGATCGGTGATTCCGGGCAATATTTGAAGCGGCTCTTCTGGTTTAATTGTCAAACCTTTATCATCTTGAACAAATTTCAAAGGACGGTCGGAACCTAATATTTCAACTTTGGATACTTTGCCCAAGGTTGTACCCCCGGCATGAAGTGCAGAAAGAGTGACAGGATTGCCGTCCCACTCCAAAAGCGTAGCGTAAACATTAGCTTGGTTGCGGGTATACAGGACGGTATTATCACCAAAAACTTCAAAAGGGCGGGAACCGTACACTGCTTCCCCATTGATTTTCAACCAAGCACCAATATCTTTGCAGATGCTAATCACTTCAGAATCAAGGTCACCACGTCCGTGCTGGGTGATATTGAGCAACATGGTGCCGTTGCGCGAAACATTTTGCATCAATAACCGAATCACTGTTTTAGCATCCATATATTTTTGACCGGTCAGATAATGCCACTCAGCAATGCTTGTTTCTGTCTGGAAGGGATAGGCCGTAATCTCCGGCTCAATGTCAGCCTCAGTACTCTTAACTAGAGACCGATCAACGAGAGGAAGCAGTTGAGGGCTGTTCTGGAAACTATTGTATCGTCCACCAACAGCTTTGAGGTTAATTACAACATCCATTTTTCCATGATTCCATTGCAGCGATTTATTGTAGTAATTTGCAATCAGAGACGGAGCAAGAAAGCCCAATCCCATGTTCACACCCAAATCAATTTGCGAATCTCCCGCATGATCATCGAAGTAAATCATATCGGGATGATACTTGGTAATGGCATCATCTACCCGCCACATAAATTGGTTGGCGAAAGGTGAATGCAAGGGGTCCTCTTTGTCGTGTTTCGGTCCATATAAATCCACGGGATCCATTCCATCCCACCATTTTCCTTTTCCATCTAGAATGGTTTGAAGGGCATCATAAGGTACACCTTGTTTCGGTCCGGTCTTATCACTTGTGTAACGCATCGTCATAAATTGCCCCCATGTACGTCCCGGAGTGTTATGAAAACCAATGCCAAATCGTAAACCGCGTTGTCGGGCAATTTTTTCCCAAATACAGACAATATCTTGCTTGGGGCCAATATTCACTGAATTCCAGGGTTGATAAGTTGAATTCCAACAATCGAAGTTGTCATGATGCACTCCCATCGCCATAAAGTAGCGGGCACCCATTTCGACATATAAATCCATCAATTCTTCGGGTCTCCATTTGTCAATGACCCAATTGTGGCAAATGTCCTTGTATCCATATTCAGAGGGATGACCAAAGTTTTTGAGGTTGTATTCATATTGTTTGTTGTCCTGCATATACATGCCGCGTGAATACCAATCGCCCTGCTCGGGCATGGACTGCGGATCCCAATGTGACCATGCTCCAAACTTAGCCTCACGCCACCATTCAGGTACAGTATAAATCCGGCTTAACTTCTTCCAATCGGCAGAATAAGAACCTGAAGCCACCGGAAACGGTGGTAAATTCCATATATCGGGCGGTAATCCCAAATCACCTTTTCCAACAATTATTTTGTCAATATTCACGGCTACATCATTATGAGTCAAACTGATGGTCAGCGAAGCATTATTTGGAATCTCAATGTCGATGATTGAATATAGAAACGATCCCATAAGAGCGCCCGATGAATGGATGTTAACCTTATGGGCCGATTGATTATTAACTGCAATACTGATAGTGCCTACTGATACTGAAGCATAGCAGATCGCTAGTTTGTTAGATGCTTTAATGTTAAATAGTTTCACACCTTCACCAGACTTGGTCAAACAAACCACATACCCTCCGGAGGCCTTACTATCTGAAGCTTTTGACGCACTACCGATAAGTTTTGCAGCTTCTACCTCAAAGGAATGCTTTAGTGGCTTGGCTTCAGCTAAAAGACTAAAACCAAGCACAATTAAAACACAGATCAAGAACTTTTTCATCTGTAGACCCATAATAACATCTATAGTTTAACTACAACTTTTTTTCCACTATAAGTTACAGCTTTATCCATTTTATCACCTGCGGCTACAACTACAACATTAAATTTACGAGTTGTAAGCATTCCTGGGAATGAGCCTTTACGGTCATTAATAGTTAATGACTTCTTTGCATCGTTCCAAGTAAAAGTTATCGTAGAATATACACCCTTTTCGTAGTTATAATTATCATTTTCATCTTCGTACAATGTAAACTCACCATTAGCTCCGGGGTAAATGCGAATTTCCAGGTTATCCCATTTCTTTTCGGTAGCATACTGTACTTGTGGCCCAAAAGGAACTATACTTCCAGATTTAATGTACAAAGGAATTTCATCAATTGTTGTAGCTCTTACTATTTCCTGACCACCATTAATTTTTTCGTTAGTCCAGAAATCGTACCAGGAAGTACCTTCGGGTAAATACACTTTTGTCGATTTAGCCTCGCTAAAATTCACAGATTGTTCCTTATTTTCGCTATTTGCATCTTTTTTATCCCAACCGGTTTCAGCATTTGCTCTTAAAATAGTTTCCGGGGTATATTGCGCATTAATAATAGGAGCTACCAATATTGATTTACCAAACATATACTCATTGTCCATGTCTACAACTTTCTTATCATTAAAGTCCATCACCAAGGCACGCATAATGGTAGATTGGCTATTCGTAACCGACCAAGCAGTAGAGTAAATGTATGGCAAGAATGAATAACGCAAATCAATTGTTTTTGCTATCGCGTCGTAGATCGTCTCGCCTTTTTTACCAAAATTATATATTTCTCTTGGAATATCAGTACCATGCGAACGCATCATAGGGGTAAATGCTCCGAACTGGAGCCAACGAACATACAATTCTTGAAATGAAGGATTCTTCGCTCCTTCGCTCCATCCTCTGTTATAAGCACTTGCAAAAAAACCGCCAATATCAGTGTTCCAGTATGGAATCGCGCTCATCGAAAAGTTGAGGCCTGCAGGTATTTGATTGCGTAACGATTGCCAAGATGAATTCACATCGCCAGACCATGTATTGGCTCCATAACGTTGTTGTCCTGCAAAAGCAGAACGAGTAAGGATAAATACACGTTTATCGGAACTTGCAGCACGTTGGTGTTCTGCAACTCCTCCTACCGTCATCAGTGGGAATGCGTTGCGTACCTTACGGAATGAGCCAAGATACGTTTTAAGATCGAAATCGGAAGGCTTGAAATCCAGATGGTCAGGTTCTGAAGAATCCATCCACCATCCGTCAATTCCCAACGAGAAAAGTCCTTTGTTCAGGTGTCTCCAGTATATATCGCGAGCTTCGGGGTTATATGGGTCATAAGGCTGAACACCAGATGGATATTCGCGGTTTGGAGGCCATGTCTCTAATCCCGATTGTGGCCATGTACCGAAGTTCAGAAGCATACCCTTCGGTTGCATTTCTCTAAATTGCTTTGTTTGAGGGCCAAATGAAGACCAAATGGAAATAATCAGGTGTGCATTCATGTTGTGAATATCATCCACCATTTTCTTTGGGTTAGGGAATTCTGTGTTGAGAAATTCCATGGCATTCCACAAGTAATTATTGCCCCAGTATTGCCAATCCTGAATGATACCATCGAGTGGAACACCCAGTTCACGATATTTATTCACTACGCCCACTAATTCGTTTTGACTTTTGTAGCGTTCCTTACTTTGCCAGTAACCGAAAGTCCACAATGGAAACATTGGAGCTTGTCCTGTAAGTTCACGCATACAGGCAATTGATCCATCGATATTTCCACCAAGCATAAAGTAATAATCAATACAATCGCCAACATCCGATTTAA
Source organism: uncultured Bacteroides sp. (assembly GCF_963666545.1). Classification (NCBI taxonomy): domain Bacteria; kingdom Pseudomonadati; phylum Bacteroidota; class Bacteroidia; order Bacteroidales; family Bacteroidaceae; genus Bacteroides; species uncultured Bacteroides sp. Next base: position 3,983,550 of record NZ_OY762899.1, read on the forward strand.
ATGAGGCGCTTTCGGGCTTATCTTCAAATACTGTTGGGGAATAATTATCCCAAAATAATCCGTAACCTTTTGTAGAAACAAGGAAAGGAACATAGTCGTCAGTATTTCCCTGTACCATGTTAATTCTTGCGTTACGCAGCGATAATTTACCTCGTTGTTGTTGACCCAGGCCATAAATAGCTTCGTCTTTGTCAAGTGTAAACGACTGATTAATGGTATAGGTTTTTGATCCTGCATCATTGAAATCAGTAAACGTTGCACCCGATTCTTTCTCACTTAAAAGCTGTGCTCCGGCAAGAGTAGCATAGGATATTTTACCCGATTTAACATTGATATCAACTTTCATCTTTTGGCTTTTCAACGAAATAACATCTCCTTGTTGGCTAATTGCCACCTTTGTAGCTTGTGGCTTCTTAACGACCGTCAAACTTTCTTTTGTGAAAGGTTTTTCAATCGGTGATTTCAGTACCCTTACAGTGGAGAGTCCGTAAAACTGGATTTCAACATCGATTGAGTTGATTTTGGTTTTTAAACCCAAATCCGTTTTCTGATACGATTGCGCCTGACTACCAATAGCAAAAACTATTAGTAGTGAAAGGATTAAATTGATTTTCTTCATAAAGTTAGTTATTAGTTAATCTATTTGTTTTAATATTCATATGTTTTATTTACAGCAACTTATAAACTCCAATCACTACATAAGGCTCCTCGCCAAGTTTCAACTCGGGTATTTTTAATGTCCCAATAAAAATAGCATGGTTAAGATAATCGTAAGGGCTATCTTTTGGTGCTTCTAAATCAAGAACAGATTTGCAATAGATAGCCTTAGTTCTTGAATCGGTATGAATCAATGCCTTATTAACGACCTGAATTACATATCTATCATCTGTTTTCAGTAGATAACGGGCATTCAGTTCAGTATCCCCATCGGGACGAACCAATTGGCTGTCTTCTCCTCCAGATAAAATTTCGCCTTTTATTTTTGGACCGATAAATGTTCCTCCGGTAATCGGAATAACTCTTTTAACACCATGCTTGCTTTCGCCCACGGGTATCATATCACCAATTTTCACCTTTGCTTCCCAGATGAGTTCAGTCTTGAAATCTTGGTAAATATCCCCATTATTTCTGGTACTAACACTCTGGGCACTCAACTTTTGTGAATATAAAAATGACTGTGCCAATATATTGAATATCAAAATCATCTTAGAAATTGATTTCTCTGCTTTAATATATGTGTTTCTGGTTAGTTGCATTTTACGTGTTTGTTTATTACGTTAGATTATCTCTTCTTATACGTTATAGCATCTTAGCGCAAAGGGCTGATTCGATACAGCCCAGCACCATGCTGTGGTAATTCTCGAATAAAGATTCCTTTGAAAGTTCCCAAATCCTTGTGACTCCACAAATCGCGTACTTTGACTTTACCTTTTATACCTATGGCTTCGAAATTTACTTTTACATTCTCAGTTTCAGGAAGAACAATTGCACCTTTGCTAACAAGGACACCAAAAACAACCGAACCATTCATCGTTACAACCCCGGTTGCTGTAAAAGTATCGTAACCTTCGGGCAATTCGTAAATGATAATAGATTCACCATGGGTGCCAATACCCTCAGCTGGTTTATCGTTTATAATAATCGGTTTATTGTCACATGTCCGGTTCACGAGTGTTTCGCCCCATCCTGCACTAGCACTGATCCATTTCATCTTGGTAAGTTTAAGGTCTCCTTTTGGCCCATGAAGAACAGGATCGACCCACACTACATGATCCCAGTCGAAACCATTGCCACCATCTTTAACGAATAAGACAAGTTTCTTTCCGTCTTTCACCGATACCTCTACCTTTTGAGAACTACCCTTGCCTGTAATTAGTGGGCTTGCATAGTCGGCATCGTTGAAATCAATATTGTCTCCTTTACTTTGCGCATTGAAAAGTGCTACATATTTATCTTTACTATTAGGTATATCAGCAGTCCATACTATCAGATTTTTATCGCGTGACACCTGACGGTTGTTCATACTTTGCTGGTTTACCTTCAACATCTCGGGGTTGGTGAGCATTTGTTTGGTAAAGTCATCAAGCTTAGTCATATCTCCGCCGAAAATAAGTGGTGAACGACCAATTGCCCACATGCTCATAAGCGTGTATTGTTCATTCTTAGTGAAGTTGGTAGGGCGCTTGAAATCAACAATTCCAATCGGAAGCATATCGGCATCCGGAAAATGTCCGGGCTCACGGTATGGAGTCCAAGCATCCATACGCTCGAACATAGCTAGCAACAACCCCCATCTATCCCAGAAGTCATCAGTAATACGCCACATATTGGCATGGTTCATCACATGCTCGCCAGCTGTAACCGGTGTTGCGCCCGGCGACAAGCTTAAGATTATCGGGCGACCAGTTTTGTCAATAGCATTACGTAGCGCTTCAATTTCGGCTTTTTGAACATTGTCGTAAGGGCGCGAAATATCGTCACACTTTATGAAATCGACTCCCCAATCGGCATACATTTGAACAATTGAATTGTAGTAAGCCTGTCCTTCGGGTTTAGTAGCATCAACGCCATACATATCGGGGTTCCATGCACATCGGGAGTTAGTTAATGCAATATCCTGAGCTTTTGCCGTTGTACCGAGCACAGGAGTGTTTTTTTCAACAGCCTGACGAGGAATACCACGCATAATATGGATTCCAAATTTCAGTCCTTTTGAATGCACATAATCAGCAAGAGTCTTAAATCCTTTACCATCGACCGCTGAAGGGAATTTTTTCAGTCCAGGGGTTAAACGTCCGTATTCATCCATTGTGAGCACCGCATTGGGATCGTAAGCATGTCCTTTCGCTTCAGGTTCGTACCATTGAATATCCACAGTAAGATATTTATATCCACTCGGCAAAAGATACTTTGCCATTGCATCGGCCTGTTCCTTTATTTGTTGTTCGGTTACAGTCGTTCCAAAGCAATCCCAACTATTCCAGCCCAAGGGTGGAGTCGTTGCCCATGCGTGATAATTCTTTTTTGTCTGTGCAAGAACAGTCCCTAGAGATGAAGGTAAAAGTAAAGCTAATAGAAAAATATAATATTGTCTTTTCATATTTATATTAATAACTAAGGTTGGTTCTAGTTAAATGCAGTTTATTTAGCATTGTGTTGAAGAGAAGGAACTCCGAAATAACTAGGATGATCGTTATCCGGGTTTGCCACAATTCTCTCTAAAACAAGTTCTGGATCAATCATAAACACTTTCAGCGTGTGGAATCCGGGAGCAGCCACATCCAATTGAACGTCCAACCAACGAATATTATCAAAAATTTCATTACGACGCAGTTTTTCTGTTCCTACCAATGCAATCTCTTTATTGAGCGGAGGCAGTGGTTTCAACACTTTCGAGTTAGCCAGATTTGTTGGAGTATATTCGGTAAATGTATCCACCAATCCTTTACGTGCATCAAGAATTTGAGGTTCCCCATTATCAATAGACACAGCAATGCGCAAACCACGCTCCGGATTAACATCCTGAGTTGGAAGAATACCTATACAAAAAGTCGTTTTGCCTTGTTGATTAAGATACATTTTGTACTCCAAACGAGGAGCCGTTTTGGGTATTTCACTAGGAGCTGTAACCGGAAAAATTCCCATACAAGCTTCATCTCTACCCAAATCAGGGAGAAGTAACCATTTTGATTTCTTTCCCGCCACATTGGCATTGAATTTATTGGCTGGTATCGAGAATTCTCCTGTAAGACTTCCGAAATAGGGTTCTGTTGTTACCGGAATTATGGCTTTAACAGCACTCACCTGAACCTGAACCAAACTATCGCCTTGTCTAATTTCAATCAAACCATCAGCTTTACCAACAGGCAAAGATTCCCAATCAATATCAACTATGATACGATTTTCTTTTTCTACAGTGCCTTTAGTTACACTTAATTTAATCCATGAATTATTGGCAACCGCATTGAAAGTGAATGCCCCCGTTCCACGGTTAAATACATCAATATAGTACGGTTTCTTGTTAAGACCATCGAATACGGGTAAAGCAGCTTTTTCTGCCGAAGCTGGCCATGCTTGTTCGCTACCTTCAACGGCAATGCCCATAGCTGGAGTAGGAAGCGGCGTTACATCAACTACAGCAGGCATCGTACTGGTAAGAGGCATAGACCATATTCTGTAACCGATATGTATGTCAGACATCATGTTTTTCCATTTTCCATCTGCCATTGGACCGTTGTAATAATCGCTCAATTGCTTGTCCAAATCGTAAAGATCGCGAACACGTTTAGCATAATCATTGGCACCTACACGTCCTTGCTTGGCATAAAGATTATTTTTATCTGCTGCAATATACATTTCGGCAACACCGGCAGATGCTTTAGTTGGATATAATACCAACTGATAATAAGCATCTTGTGCTTCCGGAGCAATTTTAGATTTCAAAGCTTCCGCCTTATTAGCTACGTCACGCCAAAGTTGAATAACACGGTCGCCTTCATTATGATTCACAATGCTGAAAATGTTCGGAACCTGAGCTTCAGCTTTTCTCCAAAGATTGTATTTTGGGTATTTAGAAACAATATCTGCAATTTCAACAGCATGTTCGCTTCCAAAAGTTTTTGTTGCCCAGTCGATACTGTAATCCATGGTCTTATCAGCAGGCACTGCCTCCGGATTCCATGCATAGCGCATAATAAAGTCAATAGGAATTTCCTTTGGTTTAAGATCTCCAACGTTTACAACCCAAAGCTTATTGATACCAGATTGGTATGCCAAATTGAACTGCTCGCGTAATTTGGGTATGGTAGTGGTGTTAACCCAACGATCATTCCATGGTCCTCCATTCATGTCAATGTGATAATACAGACCTCCACCTCCTATTCTGTCTTTTTCTTTTAGAGGAAGGGTTCGTCGTATATAACCCCAGTTGTTATCGCAAAATAAGAGAATTATATCGTCAGGAACAGTAAGCCCGGCATCATAATATCGCTGAACCTCCGTAAAAATAGCCCATAGTTGCGGATGATTGGCAGGGTCATCGTTGTATACTTTTCGAATGATATATCGTTGACTTTTTACTACATTTTGCAGCGTTTTTATATTTTCTAAGTCTTCACCTTTGCCCATAGCCACATCGCCATCACCACGCATACCCATCGTAATCACATTATCATAATTCTTGTTGCGATTGAGACCTTCAAACCAAAACTTTTCAAGATTCGCACTGTTTGTAACAAAGTCCCACTCACCGATTTCCTGCTTGCGTTTAGTATATTCTTTTTGCGCCCGCATCATTGGTTCGTGGTGCGAGTTTCCCATTACAATGCCGTACTCATCTGCCAAAACCGGATTCATTGGATCATCTTCGTTAAATGCATTACCCCACATTGCAGGCCAAAGAAAGTTGGCTTTCAGACGCAAAAGCAGTTCGAACATGTTTACATACATTTTGGAATTAACACCACCAAATTTGGCATTGCACCAGCCGGTAAAAGAAGGCGATTCATCGTTAATAAAAATGCCGCGATATTTTACTTTAGGCGAATCCTGAACAAATCTTCCCGCTTTCACATAGAGTTTATTGCTTTTCTTAGCAGGAACATCAGCCCAAAAATACCAAGGTGAAACACCAATTTTTTCTGAGACATCATAAATACCATAAATGGTTCCGCGTTTGTCGGCTCCGGCAACAATCAGATTGCTACCTACAGTCTGAATGACGAAAGACTCCCATTGACCTTTGATGTCGGATACGTTAATTTTTTTGTCGGCAATCAACTTGTCTATTAATTTGCTTTTACCGATTGTCCCAATTATGATTGAATGTGTTTCGGGTGTTGTTGATTCCTTCACTTTGGAAGCAATGCCTGAGACTTTACGAATGTCGTTACCTAAATTATTGGCTGCACGGATTACGCCCCTCCAGTCTGCAGCATCAACGTAGATTGAAGTAGCTTTTCCATTGGCAACAATTGTGAAGGCATTTTTTGATACCTCGTGCTGAATATACTGAGATGGAATTCTGTAATTAACCTTATTAGATGCATTAACAGAAAATGATTCAATCAAAATAATCCCTGCAATAAGGAAGAGGTGTTTTAGTTTACCTATATTATTCATAAAAAATTATTATTTACAGCTTATTCTAAATCATTTCTATTCATTGTCTCTTAATTCGTTTTTTATTTTTTCGCAGGTACACTTATTCCTTCAGTTGTAAGTTTGATTGGTTTAATGCTTCCGTCAGGATTAAAGTAAAGGTATTCTGCACATACCTGACGTCTGCAATCGCCACCCGGAGTTCCGTTCAACGTATAAGAACCATCGTGGTAAAAGAAATACCATTGATTTTTGAATTCGATGATCGATGGATGAATAGTGAAACCATACTTTGCCGGACCGGTTAGTAATCCTCCATAGGTCCATGGACCGTTAATATTCTTAGCAGAAGAGTAGGCTATTTGCTCAGCCTGTACTCCCGGAGCATCGGCGGCATATACCATGTAATAGAAATCGCCCCGTTTGAAAAGCCATGGACCTTCCGAATAATTTCTGAATGGAACTTTGGTAACAGGACCATCGATTTCAACCATATTGCGTTTCAGTTTCACCATGTAACAGTCTCCATTGCCCCAAGCCATCCATGGAGTGCCATCGGTATCGATAAGAACAGTGGGATCAATATCTGAATTCGCTCTGTGTGAATCTTTGGTCATATCGTCGGTAATCAGAGGTTTGCCGGGTAGCGCTTCCTTGAATGGACCGGTAGGGCTATCGCTTACAGCTACAGTAATAAAGTGGCCGTTTTTCCCATCCAACGTGACATAATCGTAATATTTACCGTCCTTCTCAATCACTTGCGCAGCCCAGGAAGCTCCATCGTATGCGTTTTCAAAATCTTTTGCAGCCAAAACAGGACCATGTGATTTCCAGTTCTTCATATCTGTTGTAGAGTAACACAGCCAACTTGGCATATTGAACCATCCACCAACCGAAGCAGCATCCTGACCTACGTATGCATAAACAGTCTTGCCAATAACAGTCATTGCAGGATCAGCTGTAAAGAAGTCTGTGAAAAGCGGATTTTGACCCGTTACACGAGGCATTGCCTCGCCAGAAATTTTAACCTCATCTATCGCCCCATCAAGTACTTGGAGACTATTAGGAAAGCCTCCTGGAAATCCACGTCCAATTACCCACATACCTGCATTGCGATTTAAAGCCGAACCCTTGAAGGAAATTGTAGATGACTTTCCGAAGTTAGCTTGACCTGAAGGTTTCACTTCAAAGCGAAGTTGAGTTTGTCCACTCTTTGAATCATAGTCAGCTTGAGCACGAACATTATACCACTTGCCCGCTTCTACTTCATCTCCTGCTACAATACGACGAGGTACGCCGTCAGCACACATAACCTCAACAAAGTATTTTTTATACATATTGTCAAAGCCAATGGACAAATCGCCTACCAACTGCCTTTTCGCTCCTTCTTTGCAAAGATAAACCTGCTCAGTACCAAGTAAGTTGCACTTCAAACTGGCCTCTATCGCCCAGCTTTTCTGCATATCGTAATAAGCTAATGGGCGATCGAATGTTACCACATACTCGCCGTTTTTCAAGGAAAGTGAGCGGGTGTTCAGTTTACCATCAACCTGAACACTCGGAACATTGTCGGAAAAAACATTTGGTGATGTTCTTGAACCTTGTACTTGCAAGAAATTCCCTTTGCCAGAGTCATCAAATACAAATGGTTGTGGCTCAATTGGGCCACGGTTATCAGCACTTAGAGCCTGACCTACTATAGAGGCTGATACAGAATCACCCTTGAGGTGTTTTATTTGCTCAAAGTTCCAATGAGCGAGGACCTCTCTCTGGCTGTATACGTTATTAGTAACCGAAGCCAATATCAAGATACTGAGAACAAAGACCTGTTTATACGAACAAATGTTTTTTATATCCATAAGATTGTTTGATCATTTTAGTTTCCACCAGTCGAAATTAAACAAATTACCTTCGCCTCCTTTGAAAACAAAGTATAAGTCATGTACTCCTTTGACTTTATTCACTTTACACGATAGAGTTTTCCATGTTTGATCACCATCTGTACTTTTCACTTCTAAAGTCCCTAATAGGCTGCCGTTTTTTCCATCAATGTGAATTTCAATTTTTCCACCCTGCAATGCAGAAGCAACACTTGCCTCAAATTTATTGGCTCCTTTGCCAAAATCGACACTACGGACTTTGATATACTCGTCGTTATTAATGTCGGTAACATAAACGCCTACTTTTTCATCTTTCGCAGTTTCAATACCTTCTTCCCATGCAATGGTCTCAGCCTCAACTCTTACGAATGGATTCAAGTTACCGGCACTTTCTTTTACTCCCTCTTTGGTTGGAGTAATTAATGGAATAGAGCCATCAGCATTAAATGTAAACGGCTCAATACAAACGGAGCGTTTAAAACCACCACCATCGGGCAATGCAGCGTTATGATAGAATAAATAAGATTTCCCCTTAAATTCGATATAGCCCGGATGGTTAGTAAATGCTCCTCCTTCTTTAATTACGTGCATAATCGTATCACCGTAAACCCAAGGTCCGGTTGCACTTGTACTTGAGGAATAGGCAAAATGCTCAGGCACACCACCGGCAGGATATAGAAGGTAGTACTTACTGTTACGCTTGAATAACCAGGGACCCTCCTCGTAAGACGCTGTCCGATTGTCTATTTTTTTAGCGCGATACCCAAAATTCTCATCTCTTAGATCTTCCTTAACAATACCCGGTTCCTGATTATAAGAAATCATATCCTCATTCAACTTCACGTGCCAAAGATTCGGATTGCCCCAATAAAGATATGCCTGACCATTGTCATCGATAAATACGGTTGGGTCAATGTAGCCATAACCACTCAGCAATGGTTTGCCAATGGCATCTTTGAAAGGACCGGTCGGACTGTCGGACACCGCAACTCCAATGGCATTTCCACCGTCTTTTTGATTCACCGGCAAGTAATAATAGAACTTGCCGTTTCGGTAAATACACTGACCAGCCCAAGCATCGCCGCGAGACCATTCAAAAACCTTATACGACAAAATCGCACCGTGATCGGTCCAGTTTACCATGTCGGTTGATGAATAGCAACGCCAATCGTTCATTGTGAAAAAGTTTTTAACTGTTTTGTCCTCGTCGTGTGATGTGTAAAGGTAAACTGTGCCGTTGTGTACCATAGGTGCAGGATCGGCTGTGTAATTAGTTTGAATGATCGGGTTTTGTGCGTTTAATCCCAATGGGAACATTGCTAATAAGATTAAAACTGTAATAGCAAACACCTTTATTAATGTTTTATTCTTCATTTTATATTTGTTTTTTAATCAAATTCGAGTTTATTTCGCAGAAGTGAATTTATAGAGAAGCACTCCGTGTGCCGGAACTTTGAGTGCAAGTTGTCCCGCTTTGGTATCGATGTGTTCAATATCCTTTTGTCGCCATAAGTCACGTACCTGATACATCCCGTTAATACCTATTTTTTCGAAATCTTTATATGCAAGGTTTACAATTTCTAGACCGAAATTGCAAAAACCTACAGCGCGGCTACCATCTTCGAGCTCTTTTACATAAATGCGTAAATCACCAATTGTATGCATGCAGGATGCCTGTTTTCCAAGTGAATCTTGATTAACTGCTATAACTTCATCATTGGTTAGCAAATTTAATGTAAAATCATCAAGTTTCTCCATATCACAGCCAATAAGGAGGGGTGCGGAGAAGAGGCTCCAGAGGCTGATGTGGAGATACTGTTCGTCAGGTTTAAGCTTACTTGGATGTGGATTTCCCCACCCAACGGTACCAACGACAAGCATATCAGGATCGTTCCAGTTGCCGGGTTTGGCATAAGGGGCTGATTTATCTTGGTCAAGAGCAATATTCTTCACGCTTGTCCAAGTATCGGTAATATCATTGGTTGTACGCCAGCAATTGCCATTAACAGAATCACCCCACTTCCATACATCCGACATTCCGTACTGACATACGCTAAATACAATATCGCGGGGCTGCTGACGAAGATATTCACCCATCAACTTAAACGGTTTAATGGCGGTATTCAATTCACTGCCACCATTGTACGACAAAGACGATACATTATATGGATCGTTGTTTGGCAAGCCATCGATTACATTACCATAACTGCACCAGTCGTATTTGAGGTAGTCGAAACCCCATTTGGCATAGCTTTCGGCATCTTGCTTTTCGTAGCCGTAACTACCTACGCAGCCACCACATGTCCATGGACCCGGACTGGAATAAAGTCCAATTTTCAACCCAAGGTCATGCACATAATCGGCAAGGGATTTCATATCTACAAACCGTGAATTGGGAGTAATATTACCAGCCTCATCGCGAAACTTTCCACGTAGCGACTGATCTTTGGAGTCTCGGTTGTTTTCCCAGAAATCGTCGATATTAATATACGTCCAGCCGTGGTTGATAAGCCCGCTTTTCACCATGGCATCAGCTGCACGTTTCACTTTATCGGCAGATACTTCTTGAGCAAAGCAGTTCCAGCTGTTCCATCCCATTGGTGGGGTTAATGCAATACGGTCGCCACAAACAATGCGTATTTTTCTTTCCGCCTTGCCTTTTGCATTTTTAGCAGTTAGGGTAACAATAAAAGTTCCGGTTTTGGAAAGTTTACCGGTTATAATTCCGGTTTTAGAATCAATTTTTAACCCTGAAGGTAGTCCGGTAGCCGAAAAAGTGATTGGACGGTCACCAGTTACCGGTACGATAAATTGAAAAGGAGAACCCGGGCGTGCGCCAAAGATACTCGCTCCATTAATTCTTGGCCAAGCGGGTGGGGGAGGAGTTAGAATATAAGGTTCGCTTGGCACAGGATTGTAGGTAATAAAGGTATCTACACCCGTAGTCTCAAATTTTGCATTGGCCCAATCTGCATGATCATAATAATTCCCGTTACCACCATCGGTTACCACCAATTCAACTCTTTTTACTCCAACAAGCGGAACTGAACACGGTATGGCAGCATCTCCTAAGCGCATTACACCGCTTGACCATAGTTTCTTTCCATCACCATATATTACGAATTCAGAGGCTGGTTCATGGCCTGCAATCTCATCATCAATACCCACTTGTGCTGTGAACAAAGTTGCTTTTCCATCTAATTGAATCAATAACGAACTCTCTGCATGTGTTCCAAATCCTCGCTCGAAAGTTTGACCTTTGATTGTCATGACCTTGCCATCTACAGATGCATTCTTCTTCGGTACACCGTACCCTTGGGTAGCGGCACTGAGATCCAATTGATCAAGCCATACTGTTTGAGCAGATAAGTGATTGATTTCTATCAGGCTAAATGAAATAAAGAGACCAACAATGGTCGCAAATTTAATGTTGCTTGTTACTACTTTCATTAAATAATTATTTTTTGATTTATATTGTAATTACTATACTACCCTTCAAATCTCACATTTAACTTCTTTCTTTAGTTCGAAGGACTCATTGTTGCATATTATTTGGAATATCCTTTATTTATATTGTGATTCGTCTCTTCCTAAGACTTTCATTTAGTATTAAATGTCCACCAGTCAAAATTGAACAATTCTTTTTCACCCCTAAAGACGAAATATAAATCGTGAATGCCGTTAATGTGTTTAACAGAAGCACTGAAAATTTTCCAAACATCTCCTTCACCAGAGATGTTGATATTAACTGTTCCAATTATAGGGCCATCAATCTTGTCAGTATGGATTTCAATCTTTCCACCATATAAAGAAGCAACACTAACATCAATTGATGTTGCGCCTTTAGAGAAATCGACACCTTGTACTTTGATATAATCTCCGTTATGGATAGAAGAAACAAAAAGTCTGTCAGCTATCTTTTTCCCTTTATCCCAAGATACGTTTCTTTCCCATTCAGTGGTCAATTCGGTTTTAAGCCCTTCACTAAAAGCCATGGTTTCGGCTTCAATACGATTGTAAGGATTTACTGTGTCAAGTTGCTTGACACCTGTGTTTGACCAGAACGGAAGCTTCTGAATGGAACCATCTGTATTGTATCTTAAATTCTCAAGACATATTGAACGTCTTTCGTAATGTTTGGACATCGTTTGTTTCAGAATAGCATAATTGAACCCAAACACGTATGACTTACCTTTGTAGTCGATAATACCTGGGTGATTTCCGCTTGAACGTTTATCACCTTCCATTATCATACCTTTATATTCCCACGGCCCTGTCGGAGAATTGCCCATTGCATAACCGATGCCTTCAGGGCAACAGGTTGAAGCATAAGCCAGATAATAGTGCCCATTGCGTTTCCAGACCCAAGGACCCTCCTGATAATTGTCTGGTTTGGTCGGTTCATTTATAATCTCACCTGAATAGGAAATCATATCCTCATTCAGTTTTACATAGTAAAGATTTGGGTTTCCCCAGTAGAGATATGCTTGGCCATCATCGTCAATCAATACGGTAGGGTCAATGTCATGTGCACTATTCTTTATCAACGGTTTTCCAATGGGGTCTTTAAAAGGTCCATAAGGACTATCTGAAACCAATACGCCTATGCCCATGCCGTTTGGCATGGGACAATACATGTAAAATTTATTGTTGCGTAGAATGCACTGTGGCGCCCATGCCCCATTGTCGTAGGGTACCCATTTAAAGTCTTTTAGTGAGGCGACAACCCCATGGTCGCTCCAATTAACCATGTCGGTGGATGTGTATAGCAACCAATTTTGCATTTTAAAGCCAAAGGCATCATCTTCGTCGTGACTGGTGTAAAGAAAAACCGTGTCGTTGTACACCAATGGAGCGGGATCGGCAGTATAATTCGTTTGGATGATCGGATTCTGTGCATTACCTGCGAGAGGCAGACTAATGACAACTATAAAAAATGAAACAATGATGAATCTTTTATTTTTCATGAGTTCTCAATTCTATTGAAGATCAAAACAAATTAATCGTATAAGTGAACGAAGTCGGTTCAGCGAACACTTGAAATTGTTCGAGCGGACGTGGACCACAACTGGCTGATCCTACACCTAAAGTTTTGGTCGAGATGCAGAACACTGTAGCTTCGCTTGCAGGCAGATCAATTTTATACTCAACAGGGTACATTTGCTCATCAGTATGCGGAAGAGCCGCTACCTGCATCAATTTTTCATCGGATTGTATTAAGATAGAAGGCATATCTTTGCCACTTAATTTTGCCCATCTTACTTCTTCATGATTTCCGCGTTCCATCGGTTTTTCGTACTCATATTGTTCATTTACACCCAATTCATAAATACCCACTTCAGCGGCGCTCTTACGATCGGAATAATTCTCAAAAGGTCCGCGACCAAAGAATGTCATGTGGTCAAGCTTCTTATCGAGCATCATACGTACGCCTATACGAGCCAAGTTTATTCGGAATCCAACAAATTGAACCTGATTATCAACTTTTATCGTACCATCACCCTTTACTAAATAGGTTGCCGTGTGATAAACGCCAAAGCCTTCTTTGCCATCTGCCTTTGTTGTTGAAGTTACCTTCACAGAAGAATTGCCAACAGCTTCTACTTTAAAATCAAGCAATGTATATTGAAGTGTCGTTACACCAAACTTTTCCCATTGTCGATAAGCCCAGTCGTCGTCATTGCGGTGGGAGGCACGCCACAAATGCAACTTCGGAGAACCATCGGCAGTTAAAAGGTTGGTCCCATTTTTTATAAGCTGATTCATTAAACCGCTTTTCTTATCAAAACTTACAGCAAAATCTTTCCCTGAAATCGTGATTGTTTGCGCATTTTGAACCAACTTTACCGGTTGCGAACCTTTTGTTTCTATTATAGGAGGGGTGTTGATGGGAAGTTTGAACTGCTCAGATGCTACCTCAAAACCTTTATCTGCCCAAAGCGTTTTGTCCTTTTGTTTATATGAAATGCGCAAAAAATATTCTGATCCGGCTTTGGGATGCTCTATCTTATATGGAATATTTGCTACGAAGAGCCCTTTTCCCCACGAGGGACGCATTTTTATTTCTCCATTGTCAATTTCTTGTCCGTTTTCGGTCAAGCTCCATGATGCTTCAAAACCACTCAAAGAAATAAACTGATATTTATTTTTAATTTGAATACCTCCATTAACAGGGTCGGTGAGTTCGGTATCAATCCACTGAAATGCTTTCTTCATTTCAGGATAATGTGGTTTAACTTGGTTTCCTTCCGTAGCGCGGTCATAAGAAACCACTCCTTTGTGAATAAAATAATGGTCGTTAGGTTGTTCCCCAAAGCCACCACCATACGCCAAGATCGGGTGATTTGGGGTGCGCTTGTTCCACAATGCCTGATCCTGAAATTCCCAAATCGCACCACCTAATATTTCCGGATTATTATCAAAGACTTTAGAATATTCATCTAATGAACCCATTGAGTTGAACATAGCATGGACAAACTCACAAATATAAAGCGGTTTGGTCATTCCCCAGTTTTTTACCATTTCGGCGTAATCGGCGGCACTACCATACATGCGGCCTTCCAAATCGGCAGGATTTCTGCTACCTATACCAAAACGTTCATAATGAACAAAACGAGTGGAGTCAATAGCTTTAACCGTAGCCATAGCTGCTTTCAAATTTGTGCTGATTCCGCCACCTTCATTGCCCAGTGACCAAATAATCACGGATGGATGGTTCTTAAAGTTTTCAACGTTAGCCACATTGCGGTCAATAATAGCTGCTTTTATTGTTGGCTCTTCATCAAACCGAGTATCATAACCATGATATTCCATATTGGCTTCGGCTACTAACCAAATGCCCCATTCATCGCATAGTTCGTACCAACGAGGGTCATTAGAATAATGGCTTGTACGTACATGGTTGCAATTTCCTTGTTTTATAACTTCCAAGTCGCGAATCATTTGCTCTTCGGTGATGGCATGTCCCACATCCGACCAATGTTCGTGTCGGTTCACACCTTTCAATTTTATGGGCACTCCATTTACCATAAATATCCGTCCTTTGATTTCTACTTTTCGAAAGCCTATTCTTGACGATAATATTTCTCCTTCTGAGTTAGTCAATACAACCGTATATAAATTAGGTGTTTCAGCAGTCCACTTTAGCGGGTTTGTTACCTGCATTTTCACATTTAGTGATTCTTCCTGGTTTGATTTGAGAGACACTCCTTTTGCGCTACCTTTGGCTATTTCTTTGCCTTCTTTGTTGTAAAGAGTAGCTATAAATGTTTGAGCTTTGGTCGTTTTATCACTATAATTCTTTATCTTGGCGGATACATCCAGCGTCGCATCTTTGTAGTCTTTATCCAAATCCGTTTTTATGAAAAAATCGCGAATGTGTACCTGAGGGGTGCTCCAAAGCGTTACATTGCGGAAAATTCCGTGCAGACGCCACATATCTTGATCCTCCAACCAAGTACCCGAGCTATATTGATATACTTCTACGGCTATCATGTTTTTACCGGGTTTCAGGTATTTGGTAAGATCGAAATCTGCAGCATTACGACTATTTACGCTAAAGCCTACTTTTTCTCCGTTTACCCACAAAAAGAAAGCACAGTCAACGCCATCGAATGTGATGAAATTGCGTCGTCCTGTCCATTCTGTTGGCAAATTGAATTCCCGACGATAACTCCCCACTGGGTTTCGCTCTTTAAATGATGTGTACCATGTGTCCGGTTCGCTCATTACATGCGGATAATCTTTTTTAATGGTATAACCCAAATTGCGGTAAAATGGGGTGCCGTAACCTTGTACTTCCCAATTGGAAGGCACCTTGATTTCTTTCCACTCCGAAACGTCGTAATCAGACTTGTAAAAATCGATTGGACGTTTCTCAGGTGTTGGTACCCAGTTGAATTTCCATAGTCCATTTAAACTTTGACAAAGTGAAGAGGCGTGTCGCTTGGCAACTAAAGCTTCTTGTAAGTTGCCATATGGCATTAATGTGGCGTGATATGGTTCTTTGTTTATCCCAAGTAATTCGGGATTTTCTATCTCTGATGGAATAGGGGCTCCATTGGTAGGTTGAGCATAAACTCCATTGATGGAAAAAAAAGATAGAAAAAGAATCGTTATAAATATGTTTTTACTCATTTGTATTCGATTATTATTTATTGTTGTCATCTGCCAATGATGATTTTATCTCCTTTTTTCATCGGAACATCATATTCATACACTTTCTTCAGATTTAAAGCTGAAAGAGGGAATGTTGCATGATTTAGAGGAGTCTTAATTTCTGATGTTGCATAAAACCGATTAGTATTCTTGCCATTGGCTTCCTTAAGTCCCTTCGCTTTTAATGGATAATATGAGCGTATACGACAATTTCCGGTTATTGAACATTTTATTACAGCTTTGGATAATTCATTATTTTCCCATTGGAGATCAACTTCAAAACCACCCCTTGCTTTTAAACCTTTCACACTACCGGCCTTCCACAAAGTGGGTAATGCCGGCAACAGATGAATAGCCCCATCTTGACTTTGCAACAACATCTCGGCAATGCCGGAAGTGCATCCAAAGTTGCCATCAATCTGAAAAGGAGGATGAGCATCAAATAAATTTGGATATGTACCACCCTGCTGAGTTCCGTTGGCTTGAATAGAAGGTGTAAGCTGGTCTGTTATTAATTTTAGAGCATGATCTCCATCAAGTAGACGTGCCCATAAATTTACTTTCCATCCCATTGACCACCCGGTAGACTCATCTCCACGAGCTATTAATGAAGTTCTTGCTGCAGAGAATAATTCAGGAGTTCGGTAGGGAGAGATCTGATTGGAAGGGAATAATCCGTACAGATGTGAAACATGCCTATGATTGTCAGTTTCTTTGTCCCAATCATACATCCATTCTTGCAATTGTCCCCATTTGCCAATTTGCATCGGAGGTAATCGTTTTAATGCATTTTTAATTTTTATTATCAATTCTCTGTCTACACCCAGAATCTCTGCCGTTTTAATGGTTTTTGTAAATAAATCGAAGACTAATTGGTTGTCCATAGTGGTTCCTGCAGATATAGATGATTCCGGATGAACAGATGGAGCATTTTCAGGTGAAACAGAAGGGCAAACGACCAACCATTTATGCTGAGGCTCTTCTACCAAGAAATCGAGGAAAAATAGCGAAGCTTCTTTTATTATAGGATATACAGATTGAAGATATTTTTCATCAGCACCGTATTCGTATTTACCAAAAAGATGCTGACTGAGCCAAGCACCACCCATTGGCCACATTCCCCAGAAAGCGCCATCTATGGGAGCAGTAATTCTCCATATATCCGTATTGTGATGCAATACCCATCCATTTGCTCCGTACATGTCTCTGGCTGTTTGTTTACCTGTAACTGCAAGTTCGCGAATCATTTTAACCAGTGGCTCATTCATTTCGCTAAGATTAGTAACCTCAGATGGCCAATAATTCATTTCTGTATTAATATTTACAGTGTATTTACTATCCCACGCTGGAGTAAGTTGGTCGTTCCATATCCCTTGCAGATTGGCGGGTTGTCCACCGGGTCTGGAAGATGATATTAGTAGATATCGTCCAAACTGGAAGTAGAGTGCTACCAGTTGAGGATCATTGCCTTTGGCAAATTCAGCCAGACGGATGTCTGTTGGTTTATTAACAGCATCGGTTGCCCCCAGATTGAGGTCTACTCTTCCAAAATAGTTTTTAAAATCAGTGATGTGATCTTTTAGTACATCATCATAGTTTTTCTTTAATGCATTTTGGAGGTATGTAGTTGCCTTTTCAGAAGCATTGCCACTTATATCGTTATAATTCTTAAAGCTAGAGGCGATAGAAATATAAATAGTCGCTATATCAGCCTGGTTGACGTTTAATGCGGTATCGTTTGCCGTCACATTACCTCCTGAAGTCAGAATTTTCACCTTGGCTTCGAACATTACATTGCCTTTAACTGATTCAAAATCACTCGTTTTACCGGATAAGATAAGCTCATTGTTACCTATTGTAGATACGTTGACTTTCGAAGCCCTGTTCATCGAAGCAGAAAAATTTATGGAACCTGGTTTGTCAGAGGAAATCCGTGCGATGATAACTTGGTCTGGGAATGACGAGAATACTTCTGTAGTGTAGTTTACACCTTTCACACTATAATGTGTTGTTGCAATAGCTTTCTCTAAGTCCAATTCCCTGTAATATTTGGAGTAATTTTCATGCTCTGGAAATGAAAGCTTGAGGTTGCCAACTGTCTGATAGGGCATCCCTTGAGACGTTTTACTTATCATGTTTTTGTTAACCAAATCCTGCGCTTCTTTATATTTACCTTCAAAAACAAGCCTTCTGATTTCTGTTAGTGCTTCTTTAGCATTTGGATTATCATTGCGATTCGGCTGTCCGGCCCAAACTGTATTTTCATTAAGCTGAATTATTTCTTTAGACGGATCACCAAATACCATTGCTCCCAAGCGCCCGTTTCCTATAGGTAGTGCTTCAACCCATTGCTTTGCAGGATGAGTATACCAAAGTTTTAGATACGAATCATTTTGAGCTGAAATATTAATTGCTAAAATCAGTCCAATTATTAAATTTAAGATTTTATTTCTCATGCTTTAATTTATTCATCATTGAATATTTGATTTTAATCTCTCGTCTTATTTATTCTTTTCCTGAGATACTTTATTTTTAATATGAAAATAGTCAAAATCAACAAAGCCTCCCGGATTTGTTGTGGCATAATTGAATAGTCCGAAACGATACCCCATAAAATGCGGCATTGTGTAAGACATTTTAAGTGAATTGCCTATTGAAATCCATAATTGACCATCCAAGCTGTAGAAAAAATTTGCTCTATCAGTACGATCTCTAAAATCACAGTCTATTTTAAAATAAACCTTATTTTGGGATAGCGGTATATTTTCTATCTCTAGAGCTTCACCAGATTCTGCATTTATCATAACAATTGATTTGCTCTTATTTTCGGCTTTTATTCCTACCAATCCATATTTTTTTTGAAGTAACCCCAAACCGGCAAAGTCACCGTCGTGCATATTAGTCACGTCTATTGAAGTTGATCCTGTACATTTCGGTCCTACAGTGCGTTGAGTAAGTGTATTCTTGGCCATAAGAAAAGATGGATCAACGCGTCCTGTTGTAAGACGGAGATAACCTTTTCTTTTTGTTACAGACCAAAATCTATTGTCGGGGTTATGGTTCCATTGCCAGACTAATGGCAAAGCTGCATCTCCTTTTTTTCGATTGAAATCATCAGAAGCTATAATTCCCGGAATTAAGCTTTTGTTTGCTGGTAGATCCAGCTTTTCGGGAACTTTGCCATTTTCACCGAGAATGGGCCAACCATCCTCCCATTTTACTGGCACAAGATAAGGTATACGGCCTACAGAACCAAAATCTTGAAACAGATACGCATACCATTTTCCATCCGGAGTATCGATAAGTCCTCCTTGAGCCACTCCTTTATCTTGTAGAGCTACTCTGCCTTCATAGGGTCCCGCTATTTTATCAGCTTTGTGAACAATGACAGTGCGCATTCCGTTTCTCGGCCATGTAATGTTGAAAAGATAATATTTTCCATTTATCTTGAACAGCTGAGAGCCTTCAGCTGGAAGTCCTCTATTCTCACTTTTTGATAAACTTGCATTTTCAATAATGACTTGTTCCGTAGTTCCTGGCTTTATGCCTGATGCATCGGCATTCAGTTCTACCAGTTTTAAATTTTCGTTTCCATAAATTAGATATGTGCGACCGTCATCGTCAAAAAACAGAGAGTGATCGTGGAAACTTGGTGCGAATGTAAATTCTTTCCAAGGTCCTTTTTCTATATTTTTAGTTGCATATATATGAGTTCGGCCTGTGGTCTGAGAGAAAGTACTCACATAATACGTTCCATTATGATAACGCAAACTACTGGCCCAGGAACCTCTACCATAGTTGTTTTCTCCATTATTTAGAGACAGTGGCGCTATAGTGTCAAGAACATTGTATGCATAATTAATAATCTTCCAATTTACTAAATCTGTAGATTTCATAATTGGAACTCCCGGACTCATATGCATTGTAGTACTACTCATATAATAGTTATTACCTATGCGAATCATAGACATATCCGGAACATCTGCAAAAATAATAGGGTTATGAGCTTGTTTTTCTTGTGCAAATACCGGATTGCATATTATTTGCGCTATAAAAGCTGCTATACCTAAAAATGTGTTTATTGTCATCTTATTTTATTTGTTATTTGAATAATAGCTGAGCAAAATTATAGAGATTATTTCTCCATACGGGCCAACTATGTCCTCCGGGGTATTCATAGTAGGTATATTTAATTTTTAAATTGTCAAGTTTTGAAAGCATGGTTTGACAATTGTTATAGGCAATATCCTCTTTCCCTCCCATTGCAATCCAAAACTGTTTTAAATTACTATTAATCAAGGCCGTATTATTCTTCATATACTCGTATTGAGCATCTGATATATTTGTTTGATTAGGCAACCAGCCCGAGCTAAACACTCCCAAAGAAGAGAATAATTGTGTGTTATAAATGCCTGCATATAGCGTTTGCATACCTCCCATTGACAAACCTGCCAATGCGCGATTATTCGAATCCGTTTTAACTTTGTAGTTCTTCTCTATGTAAGGAATGACACATTGTTTTAATTCTTTCTCAAATAACTCAAGGAAATTTCCACTAAAACTTGGTGCTATATTTCCATCAAGCATGACTATAAGCATGGGGTTTGCCTTTTTCTCTGCGATTAAATTATCAAGGATCAAATCAGTTTTTCCTTGAGTAGCCCATCCGCGTTCATCTTCTCCGCCTCCATGTAATAGGTATAATACAGGATATTTCTCATTGGGGTTGATCTCATAATTGGCTGGTGTGTAAATGTAGAACTTACGCCAAGAGTTGCTCACGGAAGAGTAGTAACGTTGAATTCTTATATCTCCATGTGGAACATTTTTTTCCGCATAATAATCTCCTCCTTTAAAAGGAATCTCAATGCCACTTGCCATTCGACCCATACCATAAAATGTCTCACTGGCAGGATCTGCAACTGACACTCCATCAATTATTAGGGAATAGTAATGGAAGCCTTCTCCTAAAGAATCTGTCATAACTTCCCATATTCCATCTTTATTTTTAATCAGATCATATTTTTTCCCCAAATCGATCTGTATTTTCTGTGCTTCAGGAGCATTGATGCGAAAAATGGCTCTATTATCCGGAGTGATTTGAGGATATTTAGCTCCTCTTACATTTGAAGATGCAGCCACTCCTAATTGAGTATATTGATTGATTGTGTTTGTGCTGACAGGTTTAAATAATAATTGTGAGAATAGATACAAATCATTCTTCCAAACGTTGAAGTCATGTACTCCCGGTTCTACATGAAAGATATGTTGCACATTGTGTTTTTCAAGATAGTCGTGTGTCCTTTTGCTGAAAAACATCAAATTGTCGTTATTCCCACATGATATCCATAGTAATTTCAGTTGTTTTTTTGCTATTTCCGGATTAGGAATCAATGTTTCGGGTGTTTTGGTATTGGGCGCAGATGAAAAGCCTCCAATCCAAGCAAATTCGTTCAAATTCCCTAGTCCGAAATTGAGTGATTGTCCTCCTCCCATTGAAAGACCTGCAATTGCACGACTTTCACGATCTTTTATTGCTGGATATTTTTTCTCAATAGAAGGAATTAAATCACTTAATAGATCTTTTTCGAAAGTAGCGAATGCTTCTACTTTTTCAGGAGACATGATATTTCCTGATGCTCGGTCATCTTTCATTGCTCTTCCGTTTGGAAGTACAACGATCATTGGTTCCAACTTATTCTCTGCATATAGATTGTCCAAAATGATTTCCGGATGTCCGTTGTTTAACCATTCCTTCTCATCTCCACCAATTCCGTGTAAGAGATATAATACCGGATATTTTTTCTTAGCAGAGAAACCGGGAGGGGTATAAACTAATGCTTTACGTTTGTTGCCTACAGTTTTTGAACTATACGTAATTGTATCTATCTTACCTCTAAGTATATTTGCTTTTTCAATATCAAAACCTGCAGGAGCTTTGAAAATGGAGGTTTGCGCTTGTGAACACAAGCAATACGCAAATGCACATAACAAGAAAATTCTTATGCGTTTCAAGGATAAAGGTGATCTCCAAGTCTGCACATTCAAAGAAGCTGTTGGCAGAATTGGCATTGGTAAGCCGGCTAATTTCTTTTTCATAATTATTCGTGTTAATCATAATTCATAGGCAAAGCTAATCAGTATTTAATTAAAATAAAAATAAATGAGTTACATGATTTTAAGGCTATGTTACATTTTCCATTAAATCGATTATTTTGTTCACAATGACTTCTAAAAAACAGCATGATGAATCTTCAGTTTATCTTTGGTTTTTATTGCCTTTTTTTAATAGATAACTCTTTTATATTCAGCTATTTATAATGTTTTTGTGTTACACTGTTGAAAGATTAGGTAACTTGCCTTTTTTTTTGTGTGAGGCTTAGTAGAAGACTTTGTGATATAATAGTTAGCATCTGTTGGTGAAGCTTAAGAACTCTCAAAATCTCACACAGCTGTGTGATTAACAATTCTTTTCGTTTTCAATGCTTAGATTTAGTGCTATGTTTACTTAGTACGTCCTTTATAATTCCTTAAATAATATGAATTGCAGCATTATTTCTTGCTTTTTGTCACATACTGACATATAAGTATAATACAAATAACCTCTAAACTCAAGAACTGTTGGCCTTCTAATTGATGCTACCTCTTTAAATAGTGTATTATAGGTGATATAACGGAATGCGCCTGTCTCCTTTGATGTCTTATGTTACGTACAGAAAAGCTTTTGTAACATTTAGTGTTAATAGTGTAATATTAGTGTAAATTTGTGTAGCATGAATATTTAATATCTATTAGTAATATTCGGTACATTTGCCACATTATGTTAAAGCATTCTTTAACTTAAATGGTGTTGATATGCCGCGTTAACCTTAATACTTTATTCTTAATGTACTACTTGTATGATGATAGTTAATATTCATATGAAAAACACTACTTGAGATTATACTCCAGGGGGTGAGCGCCCTTACTATCCATTTATTTATTCTAAGCTGAATGCATTCTCTTACATTGTTAAACTTAATTTTAATGAAAATGAAGAAAAATCTAATTTTTATTTTTCTGATTTCTCCGTTCTTCTTTGCCTGCAATGGTAGCGAGGAAATAGAGAAAACAATTGGAACAGGGAATTATTATGACCCTCAAAAGCCTGTTTCTGTTACTGAACTTCTGCCCGCTTGGGGGAAGATAGACCAAAACTTCCTTATCAGAGGAAACTTTCCAAAAAACACGGATCAAATCAGAGTTTATTTTGATACTAAGCGAGCCGTTATTTTGGGTTGCGATGGACATGAACTTTATGGGATGATTCCGAAACAATCTCCCGGATATAATCAGTTATCCGTTGTGATTGGAAAAGACAGTATCGTTCCGAATATTAAATTCAAATATTATCAGAAACAGTCTCTTAAAAATATTGTCGGAAAAGAGAACCAAGGAGACAACTATGTGGAAGGAAGTTTTGATGAAGCTCGAATAAAGAATCCTACCGGACTGGGCACTGTCAAAGGTCAAAAAGGAGATAATATTATTATGGTTGAAGGAGAATGGGATTCCAGAATCAGCCTGATTTCTCTGGATGACAATAAAATGATAAAGATAGCTGATGTCGGCTGGTGCGGAGGGCCTGCCGTGACAAGTACCAGAGACAAATTTTATGTGATAAACAGAGAAGGTAATCGAAATATCTATAGTTTTTCAAAGGCAGACGGATGGATACCCACACCTGTCACGGATTTGCAGATTACGAATAGTATGCTGTCAAGTGGAAGTATTGTTGGGGGCTTAACTTTTGCCGAGGATGATCGCTATCTATATGTTATGACTGGCGACGGGCACATGGGATGTATCGATCTGATAGAAAAAACATTCACAAAGATCTTAAGCAGTAGCGATTGGGACGGAGTAAACGTTGGTGGCGATTGGAGTAGTTATCTTGTTTATAGTAAGTATTATCATTGTTTCTTTGCAACGCAACAGGGTGCGAACGGCATATTTAAAATCGAAAAGAATGCTGAAGGAAACTGGAAAGCAAAAAAATATGCTGGTTTCAATGCTGGCAACAACGTTGTTTTGGGGCACCGTCTTAATGATGCAGTCTTGAGAAATCCATCAGGAATTGCAGTGAACAATGATGGCGAGATTTATTTTGGAAGCAAATCCGGATCTTGTATTCTTAAAATTAAAGGAGACATGGTATCATTAGTTGCAGGAGTACCCAATTCTTGGCAGACCGGGGTTTCAAACATTCCACTTGAGTCAGGTTTTAATCAGCCACTTGCTATTGTAACTGACTTTGAAGATAATTTCTATATCGCAGACAGGGATAAACGTTTGGTTAGAAAACTTACCATAGAATAAAAACGAAATAGATTTATGTCATGAAAATAAAATATGTCATTTTACAATTTATAGTATTAGTAGTATGTACTAGTGCTTTCGCTCAATCGAACATAATAGCCGGAGGCTCCGTGATGGACGAGAAAGGAGACGCTCTGATTGGTGTTTCCGCATCGATAAAAGGAAATCCTAGCAATGGAGCCATAACAAATGCCGACGGATATTTCAGACTTACCGGAATAAAAGCCAAACAGGTAGTCGTTTTTTCATACATCGGCTTTAAATCACAAGAGGTTGTCATGGAAAAAACAAATGAACGCATGCGTATTGTTTTAAAAGAAGACGTAAATGCGCTGGATGAAGTTATTGTGACAAGCTCGGGTAAAGTTCAGAAAAAAATCAATGTGACGGGAGCTATTACCTCTGTTGAGATGAAAGACATTAAGGTTCCTGCAACTTCAATAAGTAACATGCTTGGCGGGCGCGTTCCGGGGATTATATCCGTTAATCGTACTGGGGAGCCGGGAAAAGATTTTTCCGAGTTCTGGATTCGTGGTATCAGCACATTTGGAGCCGGTTCATCGGCTTTGGTTCTGATTGATGGAATAGAAGGCGATCTTAATACGCTTGATCCGGAAGATATTGAAAGTTTCTCTATCCTGAAAGATGCTTCTTCCACGGCGGTATATGGAGTAAGAGGCGCGAACGGAGTGGTGCTTGTCACAACCAAGAAAGGTAAAGCCGGAAAATTGGATATCAAGGTGAAAGCGAATGCCGGTATCTCTTACTCTCCGCGTATGCCCGAATATGTTCGCGCCGCCGACTATGCCAAGCTGGCCAATGAGGCGTCCGTGACGAGAGGTGGCATTCCAATCTACTCGGATGTCGATTTGGCGTTATTCGCCAATCACATGGATCCCGATCTTCATCCGGATGTGGATTGGAGAGATGTGATCCTGAAAGATTACACATGGAACCAACAATACTTTTTGAGTGCCTCCGGAGGTGGTGAAATAGCTCGATACTATATCAGCGCGGGTTATCTGAAGAAGGATGCCATATTCAAGCAGGATAAAGGTTTGAATCAATACGACACGAATGTGAATTATAACAAGTTTAATTTCCGCGCGAATGTTGACGTGAATCTAACTTCGTCAACCACGCTGTCTTTGAATGAGGAGAGCGTGATTACCACGCAGAATTATCCCGGTTATGGAGATAATACAGATGTCCTATGGCAGGCTCAATCGATTTTGACCCCTGTCACAGTGCCCATCCTTTATTCCAGCGGAGAGGCTCCCGGCTATGGCAGCGATAAGAATAACATCAGTCCTTATGTGTCGCTTAATATGACAGGTTATCGCAAAAACTATTACAACAACAACAAGATCACGATGCAGCTTAACCAAAAGTTGGATGTGATCACGGAAGGTCTTTCCGTGATGGCATTGATAAATCTAAATACTGAGAGCTGGATGTGGCAGGCGAGAGAAAAAAGCCCGGCAATCTATTATGCGGATGGAAGAACAAGGGATGGGAAATTGAACCTGATTAAAAAAGTGGAATATCAAGAACCGAATTATTGGAATAATACTCAAACGGATCGCAAATATTACTATGAAGGCCGCATCAATTACGATCGGGTATTTGATAAACTGCATCGTGTTGGCGGATTGATACATGCTTACTGGAGTGATTATGAATCTTCTAAATACAAAACCGGGCTGACTGCCATACCAAAACGCTATAACAGCTATGCAAGCCGTTTTTCATACTCGTACGCGGATACATACATGGCGGAATTCAACGTGGGATATACCGGTTCCGAAGCTTTCGAAGAAGGCAAGAAATTCGGATGGTTCCCGGCTGTCTCTTTTGGTTGGGCTCCCTCTCAATACGAGATTGTGAAAAAGGCCGTTCCTTTCCTCAATTATTTGAAATTCAGGGCTTCCTACGGAATTGTTGGTAATGACCGCCTGACTTGGGACGACTCCGTGCGTTTTCCATATCTCACGTTGATTGGTTATTCT
The DNA here is from genome assembly GCF_963666545.1 of uncultured Bacteroides sp. Lineage (NCBI taxonomy): Bacteria > Pseudomonadati > Bacteroidota > Bacteroidia > Bacteroidales > Bacteroidaceae > Bacteroides > uncultured Bacteroides sp. The sequence continues at coordinate 4,010,053 of NZ_OY762899.1, forward strand.
AGCTCGGGTCAATGGATGAATGGCACGGGAATCACAGAAACTCAAGTGGGATCAAGTAACCTGAGATGGGAAAAAGCGACCAAATATAACTTCGGTATTGATCTGCGTCTTTTTAATGAACGTTTTGAAGCTACCGTGGACATGTTTAAGGATGTGCGTTCGGGAATATACCAACAGCGTCAGAGTGTTCCTGAAGAAATGGGACTTGTCTCATTGCCTTGGGCCAATGTTGGCAAAATGAAAAGTTGGGGTGTTGACGGGCATGTGTCCTATACGCAGCCATTATCTCCCGAGGATAAAAGCAAATATCTTACTCTCCGTATGAATTTCACGCAATCGCGCAACAAGATCTTGGAGTTTGAGGAAGATATAAAAAAATATTCCTATCAATCTGCCGTAGGTTACCAAAGCGGGATCAACAGGGGGCTCGTCGCTCTTGGCTTGTTTAGAGACAAGGAGGATATTCAAAATAGTCCTAAACAGGAATTCGGTAATTATTTGCCCGGAGACATCAAATATAAGGATGTGAATGGAGACGGTGTTGTTAACTCTGACGACAACATTCCATTGCAATATTCATGGACTCCTCAAATACAATACGGTTTCGCCACCGAATTCAATTGGAAGAACTTTAATGTGAGCGTCCTTCTTGAAGGGGTAGCCAGGGTTAAGTATTTCAAAGGTGGAAATATGTACAACCCATTCTCCGGACGGGAAAGCGGTAATGTGATTACTGATTACGCCAATCAGAATAACCGTTGGATCTCAAGGGAGATATCGGGAACTCCGGCCACGGAAAATCCTAACGCGAAATACCCGAGACTCTACTATGGAGGCAGTTGGAATAATAGCGTGAGTTCCACACACTGGCTTCAGGATGGTAGTTATCTGAGGTTGAAGAATGTGCAGATTTCGTATACGGCAAAAATAAAGGCTTTAAAGAAGTTTGGCCTACAGAGTGCGGTCATTAGCTTAATAGGAGAGAATCTGGCTATATGGTCTAAAGAGAAAATGCTGGATCCAAGTCAGGCCATGTATAGCGGAACCAAATATCCTGTTCAGCGGATATATACATTCCAATTAAACCTCTCATTTTAATCATGTATTTTAGACTTATAATTAATGATAAAGTTATGAATAGAATAACCATTATAAATAAAATAAGAACGCGGCTGTTGGTCTTACCGATTATTGCGTTTTTTGCATTCCTTACGTTTAACTCATGTGATGATTATCTGGACATCAACAAGTATGTTTATGACCAGACAACAATGGATTCAATTTTCTTGTCGAAGGAAAGAACAGAACAATACATCAATGGAACAGCCGCTTTGTTGTTTGACGAATCTCTTCTTACGGGAACCGACTGGGGTGGAGCGGCGACATTGCCGAGTGGCTCCGGAGCCGATGAGGCTATTATTCCGTTTATGCTCAATGGGAATAGTATCTTATACGATGAAATCACGGAGACCAATACAAAAATAAACCCTTGGTCAACCTGTTATAAAGGAATACGCAAAGCGAATATCGTGCTTGCCAATATCCATAAGAATCAAGAAATAACAGAAATGGAATCACGGGATTTCAAAGGTAGGGCTTATTTTCTTAGAGCCTATTTTTACTTTTATCTTGTACGCCTATACGGACCGGTGCCCATCCTTCCGGATGTGGCTTTTGATACGGATGTGGATGTGGCCAAAGCCTCCATTGAACGCTCGCCGTACGATCTGTGCGTTGAAAAGATTTGCGCGGATTTTGAGGCGGCGGCAGGTCTGCTTCCTCTTCAAAGAATTGAAGCGGAACAATTTATGCCGACAAGGGGAGCAGCCTTGGCTTTCAAGGCGCGTATGCAATTGTATGCCGCAAGTCCATTGTTCAATGGCAACACGTACTATGCCGATTGGAAGAATTCCGAAGGAGTTCCTTTCATCTCTCAAACCGAAGATAAAAATAAATGGGCGAAAGCTGCCGCCACATTCAAACGGATAATTGAGATGAACACGTATGAACTTCAGACGGTAGCGAAAATGATCAATGACAAAGGCACGGGAACACTGCCATTGCCGGCCACAGTGTCTAGCGCCAATTTTCCTGACGGAGCGGGAAATATAGACCCGTATAAATCGTATAAGTCTATTTTCGATGGCACTTATCAACCCTACAGCGTGAAAGAGTATATTTATTACGCGAGGAGAAACGATAGTGATGATCGTCTTTATTTTCCGGATGGTATTGGAGGAAACGCTACATTCAGCGTGACGCAAGATATGATTGATGCCTACCGTATGGCCGATGGTAGAAGCTTTGATGAAGCTACCGAGAGTGAGAGATCTTATAAAGCGGTAGGAAGCAACAGTACTTTTGCGTTAGAATATCAGCTTTCCGCGAATAGGTCGCATAGAGATGATAACCGTGAGCCTCGTTATTTCGCGACAATTGGATTTAATCATTGCGTTTGGCCGGGTACATCTTTCAGAGGTACGGAAAACTTGAAAAACCGCGAAGTAACTTATTACGATGATGGCAACGCCAAAAATCCAAGCGACAATAACCATAGAAGCAGAACCGGATATACTTGCCGCAAATACATACACCAAGAGGATATAGGCCATTGGAACTCTACTAAAAAGTCCAAGATATGGCCTTTGGCGCGATATGCGGAGGTTCTGTTAGGCTATGCTGAAGCGTTGAACGAAATGCCAGAAGGGTCATACAAAGATGAATCGGGGACTATGATAACTAAAGACGCGAATGAGGTTGTTAAGTATTTTAATCGGGTTCGTTACAGGGCGGGACAACCGGGCATAACAATAGCCGACGCTTCTGATTATAATAAAATGAAAAAAATAGTGAAGCATGAGTGGCAGATTGAATTTGCCTTTGAATCACGTCGCTATTGGGATTTACGCCGTTGGAAAGATGCCTATGACGCGTACAACAAACCGATAAGAGGTTTGGATGTGAGTGCTAAATCCTCGCAACGTGAACAATTCTACACGGTGAGAATTTGGAACACGGAATTGTACATGAAACGGATGTTCTCCAATAAAATGTACTTCTGGCCTATTGACAGAAATGTGTTGCAGAAAAATGGCAAACTGGTTCAAAACCCGGGTTGGAAATAGATTGATTAATGAAATAATAAATGAATAAGATGAAAAAATATACATTATTATCATTGCTCATGCTGGCTTTGTTTTTTACCGGCTGTGATGATGAGGCTCCTATGGATCAAGCGTTATATCCTGAATCAGTCTATCTTGTCGGGGCTAAGGACAAAATTATATACCGGGATTTAAATCTTGGTTATGTTCAGGATACTGTTTACGCATCGGTTGCAATCAGTGGTTCTCTTCCAATAGATAGAGATATTGTTGCTGAAGTGAAGGAATATCCGGAGGCAATTAAGAGGTATAATGACAGAGAACTTGGAACGAATGATATTCTTTTCCAGAATCTGCCGTTGGATATTTATAATTTGCCCGCCCCAATCGTAACAGTGAAAAAGGGTGAGCCATATAGTACTTGTCCGATATACGTAAAACCGGCTACATTGCATATTGACTCGCTGTATATGATTGCATTAAAATTGAAGTCAACTTCTGCCTATGATTTGGCAAAAAAAGATACGGTTGTTTTAATGAGATTCAATATCATGAACAAGTATTCCGGTTTGTACTATATGGATGGGGTTATTAAGAACCTTTCAAATCCAAATGATTCTGTTGTTTATAAAAGCCCCAGAAAGCTACAAGCTGTCTTTGACGGAAACACCGTTCGTATGTATCACTTGCAGAATGAATGGAGTAAAGGTGCTACGGATTATCGTCCTAATTATTGTTTTAATATCACAGTAAATGCTGACAATAGCCTATCCTTGGTTTCTTGGCAAAATTTTAAAATTCTGGAGGGAGGCGGTACTTACTATCCGGAACTTAGAGTATATGATTTGTGGTACAGGTTTATCGAAAATGGGGTAACAAAGAAGACCAGAGGATTTTTGTATAAAGAGCGTAAAAATGATGATGAACAACGAATTATAAACGACTGGATGGGTGAACATAGAAAATATGACTAATTAGTCTTTTTTCTATTGAATAACAATTTTAAAATAGGAGGAGAGTCTTTGAAAAGAATCCTCCTATTTAATTTATAAATAACGGTATAATGAAAATCCTGTATTTACAATTATGTTTGTTACTGTTTTTTTGCAATAGTCTGAAAGCCCAGGAAATAGATACAACTTCAATAGAGAATCTATTCCTTGAGCAAATATCCAGTTATCCGCATGAAAAAATTTATGCTCAAACAGACAGGAGTATATATGTGTCAGGAGAAACCGTTTGGTTTCGAATACATTTGGTAGATGCTCTTTTTCTCAAACAAGCGAATGCTAGTAGGTATGTCTATCTTGAATTAATTAATCCGATTGGCAAGGTCGTTGAGAGGGCGAAAATTCGACCGGACAGTACGGGCTGCTTTTATGGCCAGTTTCAACTGAGCCAAGAATTAGAAGAGGGGAATTATTCGTTAAGAGCCTATACACGATTTATGCAAAATCAGGGAGAAGACTATTTTTTTCATAAAACCATTTATGTCACAGACCCTTTATCCCGAAAGATTTCACCTGAAATCTCTTTTTCTGAGGAGAAAGATAAAATTAAAACAGAAATACATTTTGTAAATAAAACGGGAAATACTAAAATCATTCCTGAACAATGCCTCATTTTCCCGGATGGAGATCCTTCCGGAGAAGGCGAGCATTTATCGTTTGAAGAAGGCGTAGCTAAGTGTTTTTTAAAAAACGGAAAAAATGCTCAGGCAAAGAACTTCTTACTACAAGCTACCTTCAACAATATAATTTATAATCGCTACATTGAAATTCCATCTTCAACTGCAATATTCGATGTATCTTTCTTTCCGGAAGGCGGACATGCGCAATTTTCCACAGAGATGAAAATGGCTTTCAAGGCTACGAACGAGAATGGTTTGTCTGAAGAGATTAAAGGGCAGATATTTGATGAGCAAGGCGATGTTTATACAACCTTTGAAAGTTCACATTTAGGAATGGGTAGTTTCAGAATGTACTATCTTCCCGGGAAAAAATATCATGCTATATGTACGAATAGAGAAAATGTGTCGAAGCGCTTTGATTTGCCTGAAGCCTCTGAAAACTCTGTGTCGTTAAAGACGGCGTGGAATAATAATATTCTGCGAGTAACACTCACAAAATCTCCCGATTATAAACTACCTCCACAAACTCAATTAATAGCCCATATCAGGGGAGCTGTTATTTATGCGCAACCATGGGATGATAAAATAGGGCGCCTCAACTTTGAGAACGATTTCTTTCCGGCAGGCATCGTTCATTTTCTTCTAATAGATGAAAGCAGAAATATTTTGAGTGAACGCCTTGTGTTTTCTTCTCAAAGCAGCACTTTTGCTAAAGCCAATATAATCTTTAATAAAGAAGAGTACAATACGCGAGATAAAATAGATCTGACAATAAAGGTAATGGATGAGAATCAAGTTCCTTTAACCGGTAATCTATCTTTGTCCATTGTGGATAAAAAAGATGCAGGCGTAGATACAACCTCAAATATTATTTCAACGCTATTACTGTCATCCGAACTTAAAGGGTATATAGAATCTCCAAGTAGTTACTTACAAAAGAACAATAAGCAGTCAGACCTTGCGCTCGATGTTTTGATGATGACTCAAGGTTGGAGAAGATATAATGTGCCTAACATTCTAAAAGGAAAAATAACTCAAGATCTTCAATTTGCCGTTGAGTCGAATGAAGAAGTTACAGGAAAAGTAGAAGGACTATTTTCTAGCTTAAAAAAAGGGGGCATTTCACTCGTTGCCGTAAAAGATTCGGTTATTGGAACTTCTTTAACCCAACCGGATAAAAATGGGAAATTTGTATTTAAGAATATGGAATACCCCGAAGGAACCAAATATATTGTGCAGGCATTAACTGAAAAAGGTTCAAAAAAAGTGTTTATAGAACTTGACCCTCTTAAGCCGTTTCCAGCATTGCCTAAATTAATGTTCAATGCCAAGCCGAAAACGCAAATAAAAAACGAATCAGGAATAAATGAAAAACATCTGATAGAGGATGGTATGAGAATATATAATTTGGCAGAAGTGTTGGTAACCGCAAAAAGAAAAACGGATTTGAAAACCAAGTCGCCATATTATTCTGTCAACTCGTCCAAGGTTCTGACCAGTGAAGATGTTGAAAAGGGAAACATTATATCCATATTTGATTTATTACGTAGAATACCCGGACTTACTGTTATTGGAGATGAAGTTCGTCATCGTAATACTGCTCCTTTGGTTGTTCTGGATAATGTTCCCGAAGAGAATTTTGATTACGACAGGCTAAACGTAAATGACATTAGCGATGTTTTTTTGTCTCCGCCTATTTCGGCTATGCCTATATTCGGTGGGCGGGCAGCTGGTGGAGCCGTTGTGATAAGCACAAAAAAAGGATTTGTTGAAAGAAATAAGCTGAATAGCAATATACAGGTTTTTACCCCTGTCGGTTATGAACAAACAGTCGAGTTTTATTCTCCGGTGTATGCAACGCAGAAAGAAAAAGACAACACTGTTCGCGATCTTCGAACCACTATTTATTGGAACCCGAATGTACAGGTTGATAGTTCGGGTAGTGCAAAGATAAGCTTTTATTCTGCTGATTTTCCAACCCGGTATGGAGTTATACTTGAGGGTGTAAGTTCTGAAGGACATATTATCTGTTCGTCAGAAAAAGAAATCACAATAAATTAGAACGATTCTTTTCTCCTCCCATGAAAAAACGTGTTTTACTCTCACATCTCTCACACAAATCGCTGTATCGGCTTGCTGTAAGACGATACAGCGTGTGATAGTAAAATATGTCTACCACGTTTTTGGCTGTTTTACTCTCACTTTCGGGTGTTTACTATCACACTTTTGGCTTTATCTTCTCCTACAATAGCTAAGTGGCTACTTAATTGAGCGATAACCAGTGGTTAGTCTGCCACTTTTAGTGATAAGACAACTTCAGGGTCAACTAACTTCAGTAATAAGACAAAGTTCGGTCTACTTAATTTAGCAATAAGCTTAATCAGAAGACAACCTTATTTAGGATTAGTAGTTTTTTTAGTCAACCACTTATACAAATAAACTAAATCAAAGTCAACCATTTCCAGGGAAGTACAAGTTTCATTAGTTTTGTGTGCTATGAAACTTTTGTTTTCACAGTTGGAAACCAATCGTTTCAACGTATTAAACCTTTTGTTTCAACGGATGGAAACTTTAGTTTCATCACTAGAAACGAAATGCTTGCTTGCTGCCCGAGTCCGTGCGGAAGCAATAGTAAGTGTAGCATCTTTAATTGCCCAATATCTTTTAAATCGTGTATCAATACGATGATATAACGGAATGTGCATGGGAACCTAGATGTTTTGTTACGTACAGAAAAGCTTTTGTAATATTTAATGTTAATATGTAACAGTAGCGAAAATTTGTGTAACACAAGTATTTTATATTTATTGGTAACATTCAGTATATTTACCACATTATGTTAAAGCATTCTTTAATTAAATGATAGATATCTAATGAAAAATGACAAACTATTAAAATCCTTATTATTGGCTTTGTTGCCTTCATCCTGCGTATTGGATGTTTTGTATTTTACTTAATTTCTGATGATTATGAGATTTTTTTGAATTAACTTAATAGACTCTGATTTATATGAATGCTAATAATTTTATTTTGCTTTTTACCATATTATTATTTGGAACATGTACCGCAAAAAGTAATTCTTTAGTAGGTGTTCAGCAAAAACGCACAAAGGAATTAAAGGCAATACATGCTTCAGATAATCCATCGTCAGAACAGCGTTTGCTTCAAATGCTTGATAGAAAAGACTTTTTTCGGCTTGAAACTCTATTGCAAGAAAAAAGGTCTGAATTACCTCGATATATTGTATTGTATATTGAAGCTAATTTGCAGAATGCCTTCAATCAAACTGAGCAATCGTTGCAAACTATCGACAAATTGCTCCGCAATTATAGTAAATCTTTGAATGATGCCCTTCTTCATAGGGTTTTTGTAATTAAGTATGATAATTTATTTAATCAGTATCACTACAAAAAGGCAGCCGAGGCATTAAAAATCGCTATTGACAAGTATGGTCATGCTGTAGACAGTGTTGGAGTGGCAATGTTGCGTGAAGAAAATTACGATTTTGTTAAATCGTTAAAAGAGTTTCCTGTACAAAAAATGCATATAACTACTGACGTAAGTATTCCTGTTTCGCTCAATCAATACAATCATATAATAATAAATGTATCAAGTGGTGAGCAATCAGAAAATTTTATTTTTGATACAGGGGCTTCGAATGTTGTATCCGAGAGTAGTGCTCGACGATTGGGAATTCGAATACTTAACTCAGAAGCAAGTACAGTAGGAGCAGTAGACAAGAAAGTCCAATTAAAAGTTGGCTTAGCTGATAAACTGTGGATTGGTGACTTACTGTTTGAAAACGTTGCTTTCGCGGTAATGCCTGACGAATTACTCTCATTTCCGGAAGCCAATTATGTAATTCATGGAATTATAGGTTTTCCTATTATGAACCAAATGAAGGAAATAGAAATATGCAAAAATAAAAGTATTACTGTGGTTGCTCATCCTAGAAAAGGTAATTCGCGCAATCTGTTTTTGGACAACACCATGCCGATCATTCAATTTGAAGCGAATCGCGATACGGTACTTTTCATAATGGATACAGGAGCCAATACAACCAAGTTTTCCGCAAATTATTTTGCTGCGCATAATGTTGAAATAAAAGAAAAAGTAACTTCAAATACAATACGACGGGGAGGAATAGGCGGTTTTGTCGATAACAAAGTGTATGAATTGAAAAACGTCCCATTGAAAATCGGAGGACAAGAGATGACAGTTCCAACCATTGTGGTGTTAACCGACAAACTCTCGTATCTTACAAATTATGATGGTCATTTAGGGCAGGATGTATTGATGCATTTCAATAAACTAACCCTGAATTTTAAAGAAATGAGTTTATCATTTGATGACTAAAGGTCTGCATTCATCCTAGATATTGTAACCGTAATAGACACAAAAATATAATATGAGACACAAGTTAACCATTTTTTTCTTATTAATTTATTTTCCTCTTTTCGCACAACAGCAAAAAGAAGATTCTACATTGTTTTTTGACGATATTTCACTGAATTACACTCCTGTAATAAACCACATAAACGGTTGGTATTTAACACAGAATGAATCTTTCGTTGATCACCTAACGACCTACAATAGGCATAAATCATTATGCTTAACATCATCTTTACCCTCTCCTGCACAACTTTTTGCCGGCTATTATATTCGCATGGATGATATTGTTGCAGATTCTATAACCTTTGAGTGTAAATACAAATGTGATCCTGATAATAAAGCTGGATTATATATAGGAATTCAGCAAATTTATGTAAATCCTACTAATAGCTTCAAGAAAGCTGTTACATCTTCAAAAATAGCTAACGATCAATCAATCAGTGCAGGAAATTGGCAGGATTTTTCAATCAAAGAAGCTATCCAGCCGAATGTTAATGCAATTTTTGTATATGCTCTCACTTCAGGAAGCGCTGCCAAAGTTTGGATTAATGACTGCAAGGCATATTTTGATAATAAACCTTTAGGTGATTATGTGAATATGAAATATAAAGCAGATGACGATAGGGAGTTCGATAAAGCATCCGGAATCCGGTTAGCGTCTTTGACACCCAAAATGATAGAAAACTTGGATATTCTAGGAAAAGTATGGGGATTCCTGAAATATTACCACCCGGAAGTTGCAAAAGGAAATTATAATTGGGATTATGAACTGTTTAGAGTACTTCCGCAGATTGCAAACGCAAAAGACAAAAAAGAAAGGAATACACTCTTCAATCAATGGATTGATAGATATGGGGAAATAAAGGAAACCAAAGATTACAGTATCTCTGATTTGTCCGTGTATTCACGTGTAATTGATTTGGATTGGATTTACGACAAGAAAATGTTTGGAGATGAATTAGTATCAAAATTCAATCAGATACGAAATGCAAAACGCAATCATACACATTATTACATACAAACTTATGCTTCCTTCACTGACTCGAATAAAAGCCGGGAGCCACAATATGCGGATGTTTCTTGGGAAGACCAAGGCTTTCGTATATTGACTTTGTTCAAGTTTTGGAATGCAATGGAATATAATTTCCCCTTTGTTGATATCACAGATCGGCCTTGGAATTTACTTCTGAAAAAATTTATTCCTCGCTTTGTAGAGACTAGAAATAAAAAAGATTATGAACATACTTTGCGAGAATTATTTGCATGTATCAATGACTCACACACATACTATACCTCGTCTTCTGATTTGCTTTCCGCTTCCTGGTCGGATTATTCTACTTTGCCGGTTCAATTGACTTACACATTTGACCATCAGGTACTTGTTGCGGATTCTTCAGTCGGTGAACTTAAAGAGGGAGATATTATTCTTAAAGTTGATAATCAAGATGTTGATTCTATAATTGAGCAGAAAGCCCATTATGCATTTGCTTCCATTCATTCCAACTTGATTTATTCAATTCTATACCAGTTATTTGTAACAAAGAATTCTGAGATTACCGTCACTTATATGCGTTCAGGTAAAGAAGTAACAACTATAATTGATGCAACTCCATACAAAGGGAAACAACCATTACCTCCCTTGTTTGGTGATAATTATGTTGAGAAGTATAAGCTTGCCTCAAAAAATATAGCATATATCAATATAAATACTATGCAGGATGATAGTATCGCAGATTTTATCACGAAGAATCGATTGGCTAAAGGAATTATTATTGATATGAGAAATCATCAGGGGCAACACTTCAGAGTGAATGATGCTTTAATAAGATGGCTGATCCCGAAAGAGGTTGTTTATCTTTGGTCATCCGTTAATGACAAGTCAAATCCCGGTAATTTTATCTGTAATGATAAGATAATTACAGGAACAGACAATCCAAATCACTTTATAGGGAAAGTTGCTATTTTTGTCAATCAGGCAACACAGAGTGTTGGAGAAGTCCGATCCATGATATACCGGAATGCGGTTAATAGTAAAATAATGGGAAAAATAACTTCCGGAGCAGTAGGCCCTATTGGTCACTTCAATTTACCTATGGGGGTTGATTTTTCATATTCAGCAAATGGTATGTATTATCCTGATTGGGAATCCTTCCAGAGGAAAGGAGTGAAAATTGATATTCCGATAAAAGAAACTGTGGAAGACATCCGCGATGGCAAAGATGTATGGATGGAAGAAGCTATTCAATATATTGAGAGTGATTAATACACTGGGAATTGTGTTCTGATTATTAGGGAATTTAATTGCCCAATGTCTTTTCAATTCGTGTATCAATACGATGATATAACGGAATGTGTATGGGGACTTAGATGTTTTGCTACGTACAGAAAAGCTTTTGTAACATTTAATGTTGATATGTAACAGTAGCACAAATTTGTGTAACACAAGTATTTGATATTTATTAGTAACATTCAGTATATTTACCACATTATGTTAAAGCATACTTTAGCTAAATGATAGATATCTAATGAAAAACGACAAACTATTGAAATTCTCATTATTGGCTTTGTTGCCTTCATCCTGCGTATTGAATGTTTTGTATTCTTGCAACTCTAATGATGAAGACTTGAGATCTTCATATACAGATACAGTCATTGATCTGTATGTTACTTGAAAAATATATAAAAATTTCCTCTATCCTGCTAGGTCGGAATTCTTTCCATCGGGCAAATGTAATCCTTAATATATATTGATATGAAAGTTGGATTATCGTTATAAAACAACTCTATATTCCATGTCCCAAATCCTTATTAATAATTTAATTTATTGTATTATGAAAAAACTTATTTTATCATTCATTTTAATGGCATTGATGCCTGCTTGCAACTCTATGTATGCACAGCTTCAAGGAACGTATATAGGTGTATCCCCAACCGGAGATACGGGTGATATACCTCTATTGTATGAGAATTACATTTCTTTAAAAGATTGCAGCAATACAGTCGCAATTAACCTCTCGTATCCTATCGGTACTGAATATACTTGGTATGCATTCACTCCAAATTTTAATACATCGCTGTATTGGTATGGTCCATCTAGCAGAGATCCAAACACTGGCTTGTACGGACCATCAAATATGAGTGTTATGTATTTTATCCCTCAAATTGAACATGGTTGGGTTAGTTTTAATGTTAGGGCAAAAACTCCCGACGGGAACATTATTCAAACAAGTTTTAAATTTGTAATTAGACCTTAAAGTAAAAATTCAAAAGGCGGGGCATGGAATACTTACTTGTTGTTCTCGAATACAAAAGAAATTCGTGTAGATGCCATAGGTATGCAAGGGCACATAGGAATGGATTATTTTGATATGAAGGAATTTGAAGATGCTATACTGTCTTTTAGTTCTATCGGTGCCAAAGTGATGATTACTGAATGGGATATGAGTGCGCTCCTTACAGCATATATGGGAGCTAATATCGCCAAAGTTTGAATCCATACACCACTGCATTGCCGGATTCGGTTTCTTTGAAGTGGAACAGTCGCATGAAATCCTTCTTTAAACTGTTTTGCAAACATGCTGATGTTATTACGCGCGTAACAGTTTGGGGAGTTACGGATAAAGATTCATGGAAAAATAATTTTCTGCTAAGAGGGCGAGTAGATTATTCATTATTCTTTGATCGCAACTATCAACCAAAGAAATTTATTAATAACTTTGAAAAAATAATTGAATAAAGAAGAAAATGAAAATATTGATTACGACAGGATTATTACTCCTGTTAAGAATGAGTGCATTTGCTCAAGATCCTAATTTTTATATTTATCTCTGCTTCGGACAATCTAACATGGAAGGTAATGCCCGATTTGAGGCCCAAGATACGGCTTCGGTGAATCCTCGTTTTCAGGTATTGGCAGCAGTAGATTGTCCTGACTTGTGCCGGAAGAAAGGGTGTTGGTATACGGCTGTTCCTCCTTTGGTTCGCTGTCATACAGGATTGACGCCAGCCGATTATTTTGGCCGTACATTAGTTGAAAATCTTCCTCAAAATATCAAAATAGGTATAGTGAATGTTGCAATTGGTGGTTGTAAGATTGAACTATTTGATAAAGATAATTATGAATCTTACGTAGCCACTGCCCCAGGCTGGATGCTTAATATGATTAAAGAATATGATGGAAATCCTTACGGTCGTCTGGTGGAAATGGGCAAGGTTGCTCAAAAGGCAGGCATAATCAAAGGGATCTTATTGCATCAGGGAGAGTCGAATACGAATGATAGTATCTGGCCGCAGAAGCTAAAGAAGGTATATGATAATCTTTTAAGAGATCTGGACCTAAAGCCTAATTCAGTCCCTTTGTTGGCCGGTGAGCTGTTGAATAAGGATCAGGATGGAGCTTGTTCAAGTATGAATACGATTATTTCTACATTGCCAACAGTGATTCCTAATTCATACATTATTTCTTCGGCTGGTTGCAAGGGTGCTCCAGATAAGTTGCATTTTACTGCTGAAGGATATCGTGAATTAGGCAAAAGATATGCTGAACAGATGCTTTTGATTTTAAAAGCCTCGTCTTTAGGTCGGTAGTTATAAAGTAGATTATTATGAATCTCAAGGTACGCCTCATGAATGGCTTACATGGAGATGCTAGCTCCACTTTTACACAAAAAAGTGGAGCTATTTGTTCTATAATATAATTATTCTTTTTCTTCTTCCTTTTCACTTCTAAAGTGATTCTCCATATACTCAGTTGGAGAGACTCCGTAAAGTTCTTTAAAAGTACTAGAAAAATGAGCTATATTGTTGAATCCTACTATAGCTGCAACTTCCGATATGTTGTGATGTTTTTTGGCTAACAATGTAGCAGCTTGTTTCAATCTTATATTTCGTATGAAGTTTTGAGTTGTTTGGTTAGTAAGTTCTTTAAGCTTTCGATACAAGTGGACTCTGCTTATACCAACCTCAGTTGTAATCATGTCAACATTTAGATTTGGATTGCTTAGATTGTTATTAATGACATTCACTATTTTCTCCAAGAGTTTATCATCAGGAGATTTTAGCGAAATCTTCTTAATGTTTTTTTCTTGTTGTTGCCGGCCATTGAAATTATTCTTTAAAATTTCTCTGTTTGCTATAATATTTTTCACGTTTCTCTGTAGAATGGCTATGTTAAATGGCTTGACGATGTAGGCATCCGCCCCGTTCTCTAATCCTTCTAATTGATCGTTCTCGTTGGCTTTTGCTGTTAGTAGAATGACCGGAATATGGTTTGTCGTTATGTTCTGTTTAACTTTATGGCAAAGTGATAGCCCGTCCATTTCAGGCATCATGATATCGCTGATAATTAAATCAGGAATCTTTGTTAATGCAATATTGAGTGCTTCTTTTCCGTTAGAGCTCTCAATTATATGATATTCACCAGACAATTCGTTGCAAATGTATTTACGTATTTCTTCATCATCTTCTACGACAAGAATCCTATTTTTGCTTTTACGTGTTTTATTTTCTACTTTTTCATCTTGATAAAAAGGGATAGCTGTTGCGATATGCCTTTTCTTATTCGTCGCTTCGGTTTGTATTTCTTCTGTTTTTAAATGCTCTCTACCTGAAGGTATTTGAATAATAAAACGACAGCCTTTCTCATCTTTATTATTTTCTACTCTGATGTTTCCGTGGTGTAATTCTACTAACGAATGGGTTAAATGTAGACCAATTCCGGTACCCACATTGGAATTATTAAGGTTGTTGTTTATTTGATAAAAGCGTTCGAATATGCGGCTCGTTTCATCTTCAGGAATGCTGATACCGTTATCTGATATTATTATTTCTATGTATTTTTTTCGTTCAGACTTTAGTGCATTTACATTCTCTCCTTTTTGTATCCAAATATCAATTTCACCTTTTTCTGAAGTAAATTTGAATGCATTGGATAATAAATTTAAAACGACTTTATCAAAGTTCTTTGGATCTATCCATCCACTGATGTTTTCAGTCTGGGGATTAAATTTTATCTCAATTTGTTTAATTTTGGCTTCATATTCGAAAGTTGAGAGTAAATCCTTAACAAAACTAACGATATTGACTTCTTCGAACTTTAAAACCAGTTGTCCTTTGTCTATTTTTCGGATATCCATCAATTGATTAACGAGTCTGAGGATACGTTCGGCATTTCGATATATTGTGTTGTACGTAAGTTGTCGCTCTCCATTCTTATCAGTCGATATTAGTTTTTGTAGAGGACTAAGAATTAGTGTCATAGGAGTGCGTATCTCGTGCGATATATTGATGAAGAACTGCAGTTTAGCTTCGTTTATTTGTTCGGCGTGAATATGCTTTTGCATTTCGTTGCGAATTTGCTGGCGTTGACGAATTTGTTCTATAATAATATAGATACTTAATACGAATAAAATAAAGTAGATTAATTTAGCTACCATGGAGGCATACCATACCGGGTCTATTTTTATTAAGATTTCCTTAATATTTGAGTAGGTATTGTAATCTTTGGCTTTTACTTTGAAGTGATAAGTTCCGGGAGACAAATTACTGAATGAAACTCGATTAATGCCTGGATGCAAAGTAACCCAATTCTCATTGTTCATCGAATACATATAGGTGATGCGTTCGGGGTTATCAAATTCAGTCGTAGAGAATTCAATACTAAAAGAATTATCTTTATGGCATAGATGAAATTTGTCGGCTTCCATTACATTAGTATTGATAATATTGTAACTGCCTGATAAATCTCCTTCTCTTACTGCTTTATCGTGTATGTAAAAGTCGGTTATCCTGAGATTTAATGCTTTTACAGGATTGGTTATCTTTTGAGGATCGAAAGAAGTAATGCCATCTATTCCACCAAAGTATATATGCCCGTTTTTGTCTGCGCATGTTGCACTTCTGCTAAACTCATTGCCTTGTAGACCGTCATTGGCGTAATAATTCTGAAATTGCTTACTTCTTTGAGTCAATCTTGATATGCCAAAGCTTGTACTGATCCATAAGTTGTTTAATTTATCGCCTTGTATGCCATAAATAGTATTGCTGGTCAGTCCATTTTTGGTCGTATAGTATGTTTCTTTGTGAGTTTCAGGATTGATACAGATCAATCCTTCTGATGTTCCTGCCCAAATATTTCCTACTTTATCTTCATAAAGTGAATAGATAACATTTCCAGATAGTATTCTATTCTTTTTATAGGCTGTGGTGAAGCTCTTTTTGTTAAGATCAAAACACCCCATGCCATCGTAGGTGCCTATATATAGCTGATTGCTTTTGGTGTATAGCAAACAATTGATCCATCCATTATGCAATATATTACTGTCTTCCCTGTATTTTGTGCCACTACCGCTATGATATGACGTAATTTTTCCCGAAAGGATATTCATACAATAAAGGTCGGATCCCATGGTGCCAATCCATAAGTTTTTTTCAGAATCTTCCGCAAAACTGTATACGCTTTTTATATTATCGATTTCATTGTTTGAAGGATTTGTTATGTAGTGGCAATTGCCTGTGTTCTTATCTAGCTTGGCCATTCCTTGTGTATAGGAGCCAATCCATAAATTTTTCTCACTATCCTCGAATATACACATAATTGTTGAAGGAACATTTGAATTTGCACTGTTATAGTGAACGTGTTTTTTTTTGATCAGGTCAATGCCATAAATTCCGTCATTATCTGTGCCAATCCATAATACTCCTTGGCTATCTTTACATATTGACATGACACAATTAGAGCCTATAAAATTAGATGTGCTGGATTTGTTGCCAATGTAATTGAATTGATTAATTTTGATCGGCAATAGCATGACTCCTTTTTGATAAATTCCCAGCCAGAGATTATCTTTCTTATCTATAGCTATAGAATGAATTTTGAATTTGTGAAAGTTAGAAGTACTTGTGTTGTAATCAGCTTCAGTTATTTTTCGTCTCTTAATATCGAAAATTTTCATCCCATCTCCATCCGTTCCAATTAGTATTTTCTCATCTTTTGCAACGAGACTTTTTATGGATAGGTGAGAAGACATAGGAATATGGGCAAAGGTCTTGGTCTTGTTGTTATATACAAAAAGACCTTTTGCCAAACTTCCCGCATAGACCGTATTATTGTTATCTTGAGTAATGCATGTTATATTATTCGTTTTTTGCTCTTTTATAAAATATTGATTACATCTATTTTTAGTGTTTATGCATAAAAGTCCTTTATCTTTAGTCGATATCCATAAATTCTTTTCTCTGTCAACGAATAAAGTATTTATGAAATAAGCATTAATCGAGAGTTTTAATTGATGGGCTTGTTTCTTTTGAGGATCGTAGATAAATAATCCATGCCCGGCAGTTCCTATTAGAATGTCCCCATTGTCTTTTTCTACAATTGAAGTAACATGTGGCTTGATAGATGATCCTCCTAACAAGTGCATTGGAATTTCAATGAATTTATCAGTTCCTCTGTTGTATACTTGTAATCCATTGAAATATCCAATGAATATACCGCTTGTACATTCATATATTACTCGTACATAATTATTTAATATTGAGTTAGGAATATCTTTATCATGCTTATATATAACGAATTTCGAACCGTCATATTTGTTTAGCCCATTTTCTGTGGCAATCCAAATTATCTCTTTTTTATCCTGATAGATTTGATTTATAAGGCTACTTGATAATTCATTATTTACAGTAAAAAGCCGAATAGATTGCGAATGAACATTAACTGTGAATAATTTGATTAGTAAAAACAGTATAAATAGTAACAATGGCTTTGTTTTCATAATAGATGGTTAACACAGGATTAAATAGTTAGAAGCGCAAAGTTACAAAATATCCAATAAGCTTGTTGTTGAAATAGGCGATAATTTGAAATGAATAATCGCGCTTCTATTTTTCAATGCATAGGGAATATACGACATTGCAATAGTCGGACCAAGTTTTTATCGGCATTTTTGCATTTTTTCTTAATTAAGTAACCTGCGAGCAAGTGAATGTAACTAAAACGCAAATCAATGTAACGTTTGGTTAATGATGTGATACTCTTTGTGAAGGTTCCCGAATGGCTTATTTGTATCTTTGCATCGGTGAAATTATAAATTGTTGAATGCCTTAAATATATGAATGAAGATGAAAACATAGATCTATCTCTACCTATTTTAAATTCTTTTCTTGAGTTTGCTTAGTAACGTGTAAAAAAATAGGGTAATTTAAGCCTGTTTATATATGCCTAGCTATAACCTTCACGAAGAACAAGGTTACCAATTTATTTTTTATACGTAACTTAGTAATACACTAATATAGTTGTTAATTCTTAAACTAGTAGTAATGAAAAATGTAAAAAAACGAATTCGAAGAGTTTCTTGCATATTTCTAATTCTGTTGATAAGCAGTGCTGTTGCTTATGCGCAAAATGGGAATGTAATCAAAGGAATTGTAGTTGATTCAAAAAATGAACCTGTAATTGGAGCAAGTATTGTAGTGAAAGGGCATGCTTCAATAGGAACAATAGCAGACTTATATGGGGGGTTTACGCTGAATGTTCCTAATGCTAATTCCACTATTATTGTATCTTATATAGGTATGCTCTCTCGAGAAATTAAAGCAACGCCTAATAAACAGTTGAAAGTTGTTCTGGAAGACGACAATGTGCAATTGGGAGAGATCGTCGTTGTGGGTTATGGCCAGCAGAAAAAGGCCAGTGTGGTAGGTGCTATCACGCAAACTAGCGGTAAAGTGTTGGAACGTGCAGGCGGTGTGTCTGATATTGGTGCGGCATTAACCGGTAATTTACCGGGTGTGATAACGACTCAAGGCACAGGTATGCCTGGTGCGGAAGAACCGAAAATAGTAATTCGAGGTGCCAGTTCATGGAATAACAGCGATCCATTGGTATTGGTAGATGGAATCGAACGTCCAATGAGTTCCGTGGACATTACCTCCGTACAAAGTATTTCTGTTCTTAAAGATGCTTCTGCTACAGCTGTATATGGGGTGAAAGGAGCCAATGGGGTTATCTTAATCACCACTAAACGTGGAACAGAAGGTAGCGCGAAAATAGATATAGGATTTAATGCAACAATGAAATCACCTTCAAAGCTTCCAAATAAATTGGATTCTTATGATGCGCTGATGGCACGTAATGTTGCGATAGAAAATGAGTTGGGATTAAGTCCTGGCTCATGGGCGCACATCAGGCCGCAATCTTTTATAGAGAACTATCGTAATCAGTCAACCGTAGAGCAACGTGAACGTTACCCGAACGTTGATTGGCAAAAAGCGTTGTTCAAAGACCAGACAATGTCTTATGGCGCAAACGTAAATGTGAGTGGTGGAACTAAATTCGTGAAATATTTCGCATCTGCGGATTATGTTCACGAAGGAGACTTGTTTCGCGTCTATGATAATGGTCGTAATTACAATTCAGGTTATGGTTATGATCGCCTCAATGTTCGTAGTAACCTCGATTTTAATATTACGAAAACCACTGTGTTCAAAATGAATTTATCAGGTTCAAATGGCGTTAGGAAATCTCCTTGGAATAATGTAGGCAATGATGAATGGCAAATAGGACAGCAGTGGGCCGGTGCTTATAACATTGCTCCTGATGTGTTTCTTCCACAATATTCCGATGGAACTTGGGGATATTATCCGGATGGTACTAATGTATCCAACTCTGCGCAGAACTTCTCTACCGGAGGAACCATGAAAACCACCACGACCCGTATTAACACGGATTTTATCTTAGAACAAAATTTGAGTTTTATAACAAAAGGTTTATCGGCAAAAGGTACCGTTTCTTGGGATAATATTTTTGTAGAGAATAAGAGAGGTATTAATGATTTGTACAATGCCTCACCAACAAAATGGATAAATCCTGAAACGGGTCAAGTAATATATGGCCAGAGCTTCGAAGCGAATAATGGATTCGACTGGATGCAAGGCGTGAATTGGTCTACTTCTCCCGGAGAGGTTGATAATGGTGCGACAGTACGTAATCTTTATTACCAGGCACAAATAAACTGGGCGCGTGATTTTGGAAAACATGGCATCACAGCCATGGGGTTGTTTAGCCGTCAAGAAAATGCCAGAGGTAGCGTTATGCCAACCTATCGTGAAGACTGGGCATTCCGTACTACCTACAACTATGCCGACAGATATTTCCTTGAATATAACGGAGCTTATAATGGGTCAGAAAAGTTTAGCAAAGAAAATCGTTTCGCCTTTTTCAATTCGGGCGCTATCGGATGGATGCTCTCGGAAGAGAAATTCATGAGTTTCTCTAAGAAATGGTTAGATATGTTGAAGTTAAGGGTTTCTTACGGTGAAATTGGAGATGATAATCTCGGAGGAGATGCTTTTGACTCGAAGAGGCGTTGGCTTTATATGACTCAATGGGCCTATGGAGGGCATTCATCAATTGATTTGAACCATGCGGAAAGTATTTATACTTGGTACCGAGAATCGGCCATAGGCAATAAAGATGTAAAATGGGAAACAGTTAAGAAGTTCAATTTTGGCGTGGATTATTCATTCCTTGATGGCTTGATTGCCGGTGGTATAGAGATATTTGAGGATAATCGTTCGGATGTTTTGGTTTGGGGATCAGACCGCGCGATACCCTCTTATTTTGGCGGAACGGCACCGACTATTAATAAAGGTAAAGTGCGAACGAATGGCTATGAATTGGAGTTGCGTTTGAATAAAACGTTTAGAAATCAATTGCGTTTGTGGAGTAATTTTAGTATGACTCATGCTAAAAACAGAATAATAATGAAAGATGATCAAGCATTAAGACCCGGCTATCAAAAAGCGGCCGGATATAGTATCAATCAATCTAAATCATACATTGATGCCGGATTTATTGAAAACTATGATCAATTGTACGGTAGTCCCGTTCATGATGCCAATGATGCCGATAAATTGCCGGGCGACTATTACATTGTCGATTTCAATGGAGATGGAGTTGTCGATAATAAAGACCAGGCTCCATACGGATATTCCAGCACTCCGCAGAACACGTTTAATGCGACTCTTGGATTTGAATGGAAAGGTTTTAGTGCGTTTGTTCAATTCTATGGAGTTACGAACGTAACCCGTGATGTGCCATTGGGGAGCTTTGGCGGTAGAATGAATACGGTATACGATACGGGCACATGGTGGTCCAAGGACGCTTCTAATGCGGATGTTACTGTACCTCGTTGGCTGTCAACTCCAAGTTACAATACGGGTACTAAATCTTTGTATGACGGCTCTTACATCCGTCTTAAAAACGCGGAAGTTGCTTACACTTTTGATAAGGGATGGGTAAAGAAAATAGGTATCAATAATTTGAAGATATACTTAAATGGAAATAACCTTTGGTTGTGGACCAGAATGCCCGATGACCGTGAGGCGAACTTGTCAGGAGCCGGTTCTTTAGGGGCTTATCCAACCGTGAAACGTTATAATTTAGGTATTAAAATCACGTTATAAAATAAAAACTGATGAAAAGAATAAATAACACTTTTTTATGGACGGGTCTTTTCTCTCTTATTCTTCTGGGGGCGTGCTTGGTTTCTTGTGAAGATTATTTGGATAAAGAGCCTGAATCCACAGTGTCCAGTGATGACGCGTTCAAGAATTTCCGGAACTTTCAAGGGTATATTGAAGAAATTTATAATTGTATACCCGATAAAGAAAAATGTAACTATTGCACTACATGGAACTGGGGTGATGATGAGATCCTCAATACGGAGCCTACCAATTTCATGACGCATCAAGTCGATCTTGGCAATTTTCGGGCTTGGCAATCAACAGGAGAGTGGTTATATAATAATAGAAGTAATCCTACTTCTACTAATAAGTTCGATCACTCTTTGTGGCCGCATGCTTGGTATTGCATTCGTAAGGCAAATATGGGACTTGCTAATTTAGATAAACTTACCACAGCCACAGAGGAAGAAAAGAAACTAATTGAGGGTCAATTGTATTTCTTTCGCGCATGGTGGCATTTGGAACTGATACAGTATTTTGGTGGTTTGCCCTATGTGGATCAGGTGCAAAATGCAACTACAGAGTTAACAATGCCGCGCTTATCTTACCAGGAATGTGCTGATAAAGTTGCTGCAGATTTTAGAAAGGCGGCTGATCTGTTACCTATTGATTGGGACAAAACGAATGTGGGTAAAGATACAGAGGGGAAGAATCAACTTCGTATTAACAAGATCATGGCCTTGGGCTATCTGGGCAAAAACTATCTATGGGCTGGTAGTCCGTTGATGAAAAATGGAGCTCAACTTGGAGGTGCGCAGACTTATAATTATGATGAAGCATATTGCAAAAAAGCGGCAGAAGCTTTTGGAGAACTCTTAACTTTAGTGGAAAAGGGGCAGACACAATATGCGTTAGCTGAATATAAATATAAAGATATCTATAACCATGAAAAAGCATCTGATGCTAAAACCTGTTTCTCTGATATCTTTTACACAAAACGGCAAAATTGGTTGATGCCTGGAACTGTAGAAGCGATTTTCAGAGGTCCATCGCCTGACTACAATGGCACTAACTGGAATGTGTCAAAGCTTTTTGGGCCTAAAGTTGCCGGTCTTGTGCCGCAAGATAATGTAATTCATCAGCCTACAGCCAATCTTGTGAATATGTATGGTATGGCTAACGGGCTTCCTCTGGATGATCCAAACTCAGGTTTCGATCCAAATCATCCATTCAAGGACCGTGACCCACGCTTCTATCATGATATCGTATTCGATGGTTTCCACTACGTGTATGGCACCATAAGTACGGCACAAGAGCCTTATCGTTATTGTGAACTTTTTACCGGAGGTAATATGAGGCCGATTGACAAGGCGAGTCGTACCGGATATTTTATTCAGAAATTGGTGCCCCATACTTGTAACGAAGGTGATAAGGATTATGATTGGGGTGCAAATTTACATTGTTATTTGCCATACATGCGTTTGGGTGATATTTATTTAATGTATGCGGAAGCATGTGCAGCATTTGGTGGTGCCCAAGGGAAAGCTTCAAATTGTTTACTGACAGCAGAGAATGCTATTAATAAAATTCGCGAACGCTGTGGCGCTGCTTCGGTGGCTGTTTCTTATTTGGCCGATAATCACAAATTCATGGATGAGATTCGTCGTGAACGTGCAGTAGAGTTAGCCTTTGAGGGCTTTCGTTTCAATGACTTGCAACGTTGGTTGTTACTGACTGAGAGTCCTTATAAGACGAAAACTTCGCAAGAATTCGACCGTATGGAAAATGCTAATTTCTTTAAAGAGAATGACCCGAAAGATGCAAGAGTTGCTAATTTCAGACAGGAAGTTATCTTGACTAGAGTCTTCGGTACAAAGCACTATTGGTTCCCATTACCAGATAATGATGTATACCTCTATCCCGGATTTGGACAGAACCCCGGTTGGTGATCTATTATAGAAAACGAATGTATAATTATAAATGAATAAAAAATGAAATATATACAGACAAAATTCATTTTATGTATCATGCTAGCCTCTTCGTCGTTGGCGATTAGCGCGCAAACAGCAGAAAATGAGATGGATTCGTTGAGCGGTGAGAAAGCCCCGGTAGTGCAGATTGCTTATCGTAAAGTAGCGCAAGATGATCTATTAGGAGGTGTATCTGTCGTTAATATGGAAGAATTGCTAAAGAAAAACTACAGCACATCTAGCATGGACAACATGCAAGGATATGTAGGTGGTTGGAATGGCAATTCGCTATGGGGTATGGATGGAGACAATGCCGGATACTTGGTTTTAGTTGATGGTGTTCCCCGTGAGGCTACAAATGTACAGTCTTCTGAAATTGCACAAATTACCTTTTTAAAAGGCGCTCAAGCAGTAGTTCTCTATGGTAGCAAAGCCGCGAAGGGAGCCGTGCTTATAACAACGAAACGTGGAAAAGTGGAAGGGCTGAATGTCAGCGTCAGAGCGAACACGCGTTTTTATGTGGCTAAGAGCTTTCCTGAATATTTAGGATCGGCGGAATATATGACTCTCTACAATGAAGCCCGTTTAAATGACGGAAAGGATATCGCATACAGTACCGAACAAATTTATAACCATGCTTCCGGTAAAAACCCATATCGCTATCCTAATATCAATTATTATTCTTCGGACTACATTAAAAAAGTATATAATTATTCTGATGTTGCCGCTGAAATTAGTGGAGGTGGTAAACGTGCACATTTTTATAGCAATGTAGGCTATTACCGTCAGGGCGACTTTTTTAATTTCGGTGAAGCGAAAAATAATAATGTCAATCGTCTCAATATGAGAGGCAATGTGGATGTGATGATCAATAGTTCCATTAGTGCTTATATTAATGCGAATGCTACTTTTTATGACGCGAAGAATGCGAAAGGTAATTACTGGGAGAAAGCAGCAACAGCCAGACCAAACAGGCCTGAATATGCGGCTCCTCTCATTCCTTTGAGTTATATTGATCCGAACGCGACCGCTGCTTGGGATTTAATAAATAGTTCCAATAACATTATTGATGGCAACTATTTTTTGAGTGGAACTCAAATTGATCAGACTAATATTATTGGAGATTATTATTCTGCCGGTAGTAGCAAGTGGACAAGCCGTCAATTCCAGTTTGACACAGGTGTTGATGTTAAATTGGATAAAGTATTGAAAGGATTGAGTTTTCACTCTAAGTTTGCGGTAGACTATGCGACTTCGTATACCACCTCATTTGATAATAAATATGCTATCTACACCCCTACATGGTCTAATTATAATGGCAAGGATGTTATTGTGTCTTTAAAAAAAGAAAATAATGATGAAAAACCCGGTATGCAAAATGTAACTGGTAGCAAAGATAAGCAGACGATTGCATTTTCCGGCCAGTTTAATTATGAAAACACTTTTAATAAGGTTCATAACGTTTCGGCCATGTTGATAGCGGCCGGTTACCAACAGACTTTGTCGGCGCAGTATCACAGTATCTGCAATGCGAACTTGGGTCTCCAGTTGGGTTACAATTATCAGAACAAATATTATGTCGATTTTAGTTCAGCCATGATTCATTCTGCGAAATTGGCCGAAGGTCATCGTAACGCCATATCTCCAACGTTGACTTTGGGTTGGAGATTAAGCAAAGAGGGCTTCCTTGCCGATTCTCCGGTAGTGGATGATTTAATGCTGAGTGTTTCGGGCGGTATTTTACATCAAGACATTGATCTTGTTACCGGCGCAGACGATACTAAAAAAGAATTTTATTTGTATGAAGCCGTTTGGTCTCAAAATGATGGCTATGGGTGGTATGACGGTTCAGCCGGTAAGTATACAATTCCTTTACGCGGTGGGAACAAAGATTTGAGTTTTATTAAGCGCAAAGAGTTTTCCACTAACTTGAAAGCATCTTTATGGAAAAAGTTGCTTACGGTAGACGCTTCCTTTTTTATGAATTCAATGGAGGGATATCTTATTACCAATCCTACATTTTATCCAAGCTACTTGAGCACGGGATACCCCGCGGCATCGTTCGTGCCTTATTTGAACTATAATAATAATAAACGTGTAGGTTTTGATTTTGCTATAAATTTGAATAAACGTTTTGGAGAAGTGGACATGACACTGGGTGTGGCCGGTACTTATTATGATACCAAAGCAACGAAGCGTGATGAGATCCATAATGATTATAGAAAACGTGAAGGACGTCCTATCGATGGTATTTGGGGGTTGAAAAGTGCCGGCTTGTTCCAAAACGAGGAGGAAATAAAGAACTCCCCGGAACAAAAATTGGGCAGTACGGTAAAACCGGGTGATATAAAATATGTGGATCAAAATGGCGACCATGTGATAGACAGCAATGATGAAATCTTCTTGGGTAAAGGAGGATGGTATGGTGCTCCTTTCACATTGGGTGTTAATTTTACCGCGAAATGGAATAACTTCACTTTCTTCGCTTTAGGTACAGGAAACTTTGGCGCTTATGGCGTAAAGAATAGCTCTTATTATTGGATATCCGGAGATAGTAAGTATTCTGCGATAGCACGCGATCGTTGGACAGAAAGCACGAAAGCTACTGCCACTTATCCGCGTTTGACGACAGATAATGGAAGTAATAATTTCCGCACATCGGATTTTTGGATATATAAGACTGATCGCTTTGATTTGGCGAAAGTGCAAATTACTTATGATTTGCCAAAGCATGTATTACGCAATATTATTCTCCATGACTTATCTGTTTATGTAAGCGGAGCAAATTTGCTCACTATCTCAAAAGAAAGAAAGCACATGGAAATGAGCGTAGGAAGTGCACCGCAAACCCGATTTTATAATATTGGTGTAAAAGCCGTATTCTAATGATAAAAAAATGAAGACTATGAAATTAAAGAATATCATAAGACTTATAGTTCTCCTGCCTGTTTTGACTGCATGTGAAGACATGTTTTCACCCGAGGAAGAGAATAACCGAGGTATGGATCAAATGAATACCGAACCGACTTATGCGCAAGGGCTTCTGGGTTATGCTTATGCAATGTTGCCTTACGACACAAAGAGTACGAGCGATGTTGCCACGGATGATGCCGTGACCAATGATTTGGCTAATAACTATCTAAAAATGAGCCTCGGAGCTTGGGCTTCAAACAATGACCCGATGAGCCAATGGCAAGCACGTAGGGCTACTATACAATATCTTAATCTTTTTTTAGAAATTGTAGATAAAGTAACTTGGGCGAAAGATGAAAAAGTACGTACGATGTACCGCGACCATTTGAAAGGAGAAGCGTATGCTTTACGCGCTCTTAACATGTACTATTTATTGATGGCGCATGGTGGTTGGAGCGCAAGCGGTGAGTTGCTGGGTATTCCTATTCTGACAGCGTCAGAAGATAGTAAATCAGATTTTAATCTTCCACGAAATAAGTTTCAGGATTGTGCGGATCAGATCTTTAAGGATATAAATGAGGCGCTGGCGTTACTTCCTTTGGATTATAGTAATATAAATGACGCAGAGATTCCTGCTAAATACAAAGAAATAGGTGTGACTAATGCAAGCGATTATAATCGAGTATTCGGAACATATATGCGTGGACGTATAAGTGCACGTATCGTTGAAGCTATTCGTGCGCAAACAGCATTATTGGCTTCCAGTCCGGCATATAATCAAGGTACAACTGTGACAGCTGAGAATGCGGCAGATTATGCGGCAGTTGTTCTTGATCGTATAAATGGTGTTGCAGGATTAGATCCAACCGGACATACTTGGTATATGAATACAAGTGATATTGATAATCTGGGATCGGGTGCTGTTCCTCCTGAAATTCTTTGGAGAGGTAATAAAACCAATGGAGATGCGGATTGGGATATGGGATTACAACAGGAACGAGATAACTTCCCACCTACATTATACGGAAAAGGACGTATTAATCCTACTCAGAATTTGGTTGATGCTTTTCCTATGGCTAACGGTTATCCTATTTCAGATGCGACAAATAGTGAATATTCTCTTAGTAATCCTTATACAAATCGTGACCCCCGTCTAGGCAAGTATGTCTTATATAATGGAGCAAAATATAAAGAGAAGGAAATTATCACCGGAACGTATGTTAGTGATAATAATGATGGATTAAATAAGCAGAGCACATCAACACGTACAGGCTATTACTTACGTAAATTATTACGTGAAGATTGTAATGCAAGTACAAGTTCACCAAATGCTAAATATCATTATCCGGTGCGTATTCGCTATACGGAGATCTTCTTGGCCTATGCTGAAGCTTCCAACGAAGCTTGGGGCCCTACAGGTAAAGGTACTCATGGTTATAGCGCTTATGACGTAATTAAAGCTATTCGCAAAAGAGCAGGTGTGGGAACCAATAATGGTGATCCTTATTTGGAACAATGTAAAGCAGATAAAGATAAGATGCGTGGATTAATACGTAATGAACGCCGTTTGGAACTTTGCTTTGAGAATAAACGTTTCTGGGATTTGCGTCGCTGGAAAGAGGAGTTGAACGTAAAAGCAAAAGGTGTGCGAGTTGAAAAGAATAATGATGCACTAAATTATACAATGATAGATGTAGAAAATAGAGAATATAAAGACTACATGTATTATGGTCCAATTCCTTATGATGAAGTTCTGAAATGGAGTAACCTGGAGCAAAATAAGGGTTGGTAAATAACTGATTATTATAAAATATAAAAGATTGAAAGATATGAATTCTTTAAAATTATTATCTGTCTTATCGATAGGATTATTGGCAATTTCTTGTGAAAACCAAGATGTTGAATATCCTGATTACGAAGGTGGTACTACGGCATATTTTGCTTACCAGTATCCTGTGCGTACTATTGTTTTAGGTGAAGATACTTATGATACTACGCTTGATAATCAACATAAGTGTACGATATACGGAGCCATGGGTGGCTCTTACAAAGGGAAAAATATTATTGTTGATTTTAATGTGGACAATACACTCACGGATCATCTCTATTTTTCAGATGGTTCTGCTGTGCAAGCGATGCCTTCCACTTATTATACTTTGGCTAGTGATAAACTTGTTTATGGTGGTGAACTAACGGGAGGAGTGGAAGTGCAATTGACGGATGCTTTCTTTGCAGATCCCAAATCATTGAAGAATACATATGTTATTCCTCTGGTTATGACGAAAGCTACTGGTACAGATAGCATTCTGGCTGGAACCCCGTTAATAAATGGGGATAAACCTGCACGCACAAATTCGGTGTATTGGAATATATTACCTAAAGATTATGTACTTTATTGTGTAAAGTACATAAATAAATATCATGCAAACTATTTGCGTCGTGGTGTAGATCAGATTACTGAAAACGGAGTGACTTCAACAAATATTCGCCATAAACAATACGTAGAAAAAGATGAAGTTTGCTCTACAGCGACTCGTACCTTAAATTCTGTAGTCTTTCCTGTAAGTACCAATCTTTCAAATGGAGATAAAATTACTTGTAATTTGATTTTAACCTTTAATGATAAGGGAGAATGTGTTATAACTTCCGGTAATCAGGAATATAGCGCAAGTGGTACAGGTAAATATCTCGATAAATCAGAGAAGAAAGCATGGGGTAATAAAGATCGTGATGGTCTCTACTTAGACTATCAGATTGATTTTGGAGCGAAGAAGTATGCTACAAAGGATACACTAGTTTGGCAAGGTCGTGGGATTGCAAGAGAACTGTTTGACCCTAAGTTTAAAATTAATTAAGTATTATCTAATCATATAGATTTAAATGATGAAAAAGTTAATATTAAATATGAGATACAGTGTGAAATTATTAGTTCCGGCAATTGCTTCATCTTTATTAATTTCATGTGCTGATAGCAATATACTGGATTATTCGGTTGAACAGCCTGCTAAGCTGGCTCAATATGAATACCTGAATAATTATGATGCATTAAAAACTTATGTTGACCGTAATGCCCATCCCAATTTCAAATTGGGATCTGGTATTACAGTTAGTGATTTTTTGAAGAAAGAGTTAGTACATGGTTTAGCTTGTGCAAATTATGATGAACTGACCGCTGGTAATGCCATGAAATATGGCTCTGTTGTAAAAAATGATGGCACTATGGATTTCTCGCAAGTTACAAAATTTGTAGAGGCCGCTAAAGGTGCCGGACTTTCTATTTACGGTCATACATTGTGCTGGCATTCGCAGCAGAATACCACATACCTGAATAGTCTCGTTAATAATCTTAATAATTGTTTGCACATAAATACTCCTGAAGCGAAAGCGAATAGTTGGGATTGGCAAATTAATTATCAGTTAGTTAGCGCTATGAAAGCAGGTATAAAATACACTTTGAAATTGCGTACTAAAGCCTCATCTGCTATTCAAATTGGATTTTGGCCTTATACTGAAGGTGGATCAACTCAATATGAATCAAGTATAGCAGCAGGTGGACAGTGGGCTGATGTTTCTGTTTCATTTACTGCTAATAGTGCTTTAGAGAAACTTCAATTTGTTTTTGGGACATTTAAAGGCGATCTTTATTTTGATGATATATCTCTAACAGCTGAAGGATCTACAAAAAACCTAGTTAGTAATGGATCTTTTGATGCGGATAACTCAGCTGGTTGGGCAATGCCAAGTTGGCAGTCTTATACGTTTAATATCGAAGGGGCTCTTGATGGATCAGGTGCTGCTCCATTGACTCCAGAGGAGAAGGCGGATACCCTGACATGGGCTATGGAGCAATGGGTTAAAGGAATGATGAATTCATGTGATGGCTATGTAACAGCATGGGATGTGGTAAATGAACCGTTATCAGGTACAGACAATGATGGTGATGGTTTGTATGATTTGCAATCAGTAAAGAATGTTTCTGCGGATGACGCAAAGAATAATTTTTATTGGCAAGATTATCTGGGAGATGATTATGCTCGTACGGCTATTAAATTCGCTCGACAATATGGTCCTCAGAATATGAAATTGTTTATCAATGATTATAATTTAGAATCTGACTGGGATGATAACAAGAAGTTGAAGAGTTTGATTAAATGGATTGAGCGTTGGGAAAGTGATGCTGTTACCAAGATCGATGGTATTGGCACTCAAATGCATGTCTCTTACTATATGAATCCTACGACTCAAAAGAGTAAAGAAGATCATATTGTAAAAATGTACGAGTTGTTGAAAGAGTCAGGTAAACTTGTGAAAATATCAGAGCTGGATATGGGCATCATTGATGAAAGCGGTAATACTATTAAAACTGCGAATCTTACTTTTGAACAGCAATTATTGATGGCTGATTTCTATAAATTTATAATAGAAAAGTACTTTGAGATTATCCCCGTTGCACAACAATATGGTATAACTCATTGGAGTCCAACTGATAGTCCTGAGAATGATTCATCGTGGAGAAAAGGAGAGCCTATTGGACTATGGGATTTAAACTATAGTCGTAAACCTGTTTATGGTGGATTTGCAAATGGCTTAGCTGGAAAAAGAGTCTTTACTCCTTCTAAAGAATAGTCTTTAATTTTTTTGATAGCGGTAGTCTATGACTCCGCTATCAATTTAAAAACAAATAAGAATGAATGTAAAGACGAATTTTATACTCACATTAACTATTGGAATATTATTGAGTAGTGCTATTAATAATCAGGTTTTCTCTCAAGAAAATCTAGTATTTGTTATTAATGACATTCACTATTTTCTCCAAGAGTTTATCATCAGGAGATTTTAGCGAAATCTTCTTAATGTTTTTCTCATGTTGCTGCTGTCTGGAATAGTGGTAAAATCATTAATAGCGTTGCTATGAATAGTATAAAGAATATTATTGAGCATGAACGTTATGTCGAATTTTGCGGTAAATACTTGCGTTATTTCGATTTACTTCGTTGGGGTATGGCAGATTCTAAATGGCTTGAGCCTTTAAAAACATTAGGTTGGACGGAGAAGGCAATGTATTATCCTTTCCCACAGAATGGGCAGAACAATGATCCTAACCTGAAAGGTAATGATATGAATAAATAGATTGGAATAGACATTTGTTTTATAATAAAATCTGCATTTGATTCTTTTTTCGATAGACATTCAAAAAAGAAGATGTGCCAAAAGTTAAATTTATCACACCTTTCTTTTTTAACAAAAGCCGAAAGTAGAGGGATACATATTTAGATGTATTCATAGTGTTATACTTATGGTTCGTTTATATTTGGCTTTAGTGATAATTTGTATTTTCTGAGCTTCTTATATAATCGTTATCCTAATCAATCTCTTTGCACCTATTGTAATTTTGGTAGCAGTTTATTGCATGATGTAACATACGGAATAATCTTTGTAACACCTGAACGGGTGGATGTAACAAACGAAGGAATGATTGGATACAAAAAGGCGAGAATCAAATATAATTTATTGTGTATGTTTGTGTCAGAGCTATGTTAATAATGAATAATACAAAAATGAAGATTAAGCTGAAAATAATTTGTTTACTAGTCGTTTTGTGGATGCAGCAAGGTTTGTACGCTCAGGTAGGGAAAATCGTCTCTGCTGATAAACAAGATGCGTTTGTCTTAGCGGAAGGCTCTTTTGTAGTCCCCTTGCTGGTAGACGATCAGGAGACGGTTGCAGTTAAACGAAGTGTAACCGCCTTACAGCAAGACATCAACCATGTGACGGGCATTATGCCGGTTGCATTCAATCAACTTACCGGTGATGCAAAAAAACAAATCATTATTGGAACTATCGGACATAGCCGTTTCATTGACCAACTGGTTAAAGAGAATAAAATAAATGGCGAGCAACTCAGAGGCAAACGAGAGAAATTCCTTATCCAAACGATTCAACAACCCTTTCCTGGAGTAGACGAGGCGTTAGTAATTGCCGGCAGTGACAAGCGTGGTACTGTTTATGGCGTTTATGAACTCTCTGCACAAATAGGAGTGTCGCCTTGGTATTATTGGGCGGATGTACCTGTTCGCAAGCAAGAACATTTATATATAAATAGAGGAACATATACAGATGGAGAACCTGCTGTAACCTACAGAGGAATTTTCTTGAATGATGAGGCACCTGCGCTTAGTGGATGGTCACGCGAACAGTTTGGCGGATTCAATCACCAATTTTACGAGAAAGTTTTTGAACTAATTCTTCGTTTGAAGGGCAATTTTATCTGGCCTGCTATGTGGGGGAATGCTTTTTATGATGATGATCCGGCTAATGGTGTACTTGCTAATGAGATGGGTATTATTATGGGAACCTCTCACCATGAACCAATGGGACTGGCTCAGCAAGATTGGAAACGCCGTGGAACTGGTGCATGGGATTATTCTAAAAACAGTACTGTGTTACAGCAGTTTTGGGAAACAGGTATTGAACGCTGCAAAGATTGGGAATCAGTAATCACTGTAGGTATGCGTGGTGATGGAGATGAACCGATGAGTGAGAATGCTAATATTTCCTTATTGCAGAAGATTGTTAAAGATCAACGCAAAATCATTGCTGATGTTACCGGAAAGAAAGCTGCTGAAACGCCACAAGTATGGGCGCTTTATAAAGAGGTGCAGGATTATTACGATAAAGGCATGCGTGTGCCGGATGATGTAACATTGTTACTCTGTGATGATAATTGGGGCAATGTGCGTAAGTTGCCCGAACTGTCAGCTAAGAAGCGTAAAGGTGGTTATGGCATGTATTATCATTTCGACTATGTCGGTGGTCCTAGAAATTATAAATGGCTTAATGTCTCTCAGATACAACGTGTGTGGGAACAAATGAATCTGACTTACCGCTATGGTGTCGATAAACTATGGATTGTGAATGTGGGCGATTTGAAACCGATGGAATATCCTATTCAATTCTTTATGGATATGGCATGGAATCCTGAACGGTTTAATGAAAACAATTTATTGCAGCATACGGAAGAGTTTTGTGTTCGTCAGTTTGGCGAACAGTATGCTAAAGAAGCAGCGCGTCTCATCAATCTCTACACGAAGTACAACCGTCGTGTAACTCCCGAGTTGTTAAATGAAAAAACATACAGTTTACATCACTATAATGAGTTTCAAACGGTGGTCGATGATTACAAGGAGTTGTTACTTGATGCTCTGAAACTGAACTATCTGTTGCCGGCCGATTGTCGGGATGCCTATGATCAGTTGGTCCTTTTCCCGATACAAGCTTGTGCTAATTTATACGAACTCTATTATGCAGTGGCAATGAATCATGATTTGG
Organism: uncultured Bacteroides sp.; assembly: GCF_963666545.1. Lineage (NCBI taxonomy): Bacteria > Pseudomonadati > Bacteroidota > Bacteroidia > Bacteroidales > Bacteroidaceae > Bacteroides > uncultured Bacteroides sp. Next base: position 4,043,856 of record NZ_OY762899.1, read on the forward strand.
CCGACAAGAAAGAGGTGAAAGCCAATCTTTGGGCCGGCAAAGCAGAGGCATGCTATTTACGAGATTCATTGCTTACCCGACATTATAATAAGGAGATAGCGGGAGGTAAATGGAATCACATGATGGATCAAACACACATTGGATACACTTATTGGCAGCAGCCCGAACACAATGTAATACCGAAGTTAAAGCGTGTGGCTCAAAATAGAATGGCACCACTTCCTTCTGTATTTGTGGAGGCAGATGGTTCTGTTTCTATGGAAGCAGAACATTATAGCCGGGCAATGAATGGAACGAATACTCATTGGGTCGTGATTCCCGGTCTGGGGAAAACTCTTTCCGGAGTGACCACCACGCCTGTTACGTTACTGCCGGATAAAGAAACAACTTTGGAGTATGATATGGAGCTGACTTCTATTGGTGAGATGAAATTGGAGATATTAGTCTCTCCAACGCTCAATTTCAATGGAAACAGAGGTTTGTGTTATGCCGTCTCTTTTGATGATGGCGAAGAGCAAATAGTCAATATAAATCAGACGTATGATATCCGATTGATGGAAAGTTGGCAAGCGAACAGCATCAATCGGACAGTTACGACACACCGGATAACAACTCCCGGCAAGCATATGTTGCGGTTTCGTCCGCTCGATCCGGGGATTGTGTTGCAAAAGCTGATGTTGGATGCAGGAGGATTGAAACCCTCTTATCTGGGTGCACCTGAAAGTAAAATGAAATAAAATAAAGTAAAATTGGTTAGTTATGAGAGTTTTCAGTAGGCTTAGTTTGATTGTTTTGTTTGCCTTTTGCTTCACCCAATTGGGTGAAGCAAAGGTCAAACTACCTACTTTAATTGCGGATGGCATGGTTCTTCAGCGGGAACAAACAATTTCTGTTTGGGGAATAGCTGATCCTAGTGAAGCAGTAGTAGTTCAGTTTCTGAAAAAAAAGGTTGAGACCCGTGCGGATGCCCAGGGTAACTGGGAGGTTACATTACCTCCAATGAAAGCGGGAGGTCCGTATGTGATGACTGTTAATGAGATACAGTTAAAGGATATTTTGATTGGCGATGTTTGGCTCTGTTCGGGGCAATCGAACATGGAACTTCCTATTTCCAGAGTACTGGATAAGTATCGTGCAGAGGCCGAAGCGGATAGTAATCTGATGATTCGTTACGTCAAGACACCTTGGAAATATAATTTTCATGGACCGCAAGCGGATATCGAACCCGTTGAATGGAAATCGTTGACTCCTGAAAAAGCACTCTCTTTCTCAGCTGTAGCCTATTTTTTTGCTAAAGATCTTTATGCCAAAACGAAAGTACCTGTTGGCATCATTAATTCTAGCGTAGGAGGTTCGCCGATAGAAGCATGGATCAGTGAAGAAGGATTAAAGCCTTTCCCGCTATACCTTAATGATAAAAGAATTTGTGAATCAGACAAATATATAGATGATGTGACAAAGTTGGGCCGCGAAAGCCAAGAATTGTGGAACGCCACGCTTTATCGATCGGATGAAGGTTTGCATGCTACCCAACCGTGGTATTCATCGGAATATGATGATTCATCTTGGACTGTAACGGAACTATTTGATACCTCATGGGCTACGAGTGGCTTTAATCCTATTAACGGTTCACACTGGTTCCGTAAAGACTTTGATGTGCCGCAGACATTCGTTGGCAAAGCAGTAACCCTTCGTTTGGGGTGTATAGCGGATGCTGATTCTGTTTATGTGAACGGGATATTTCTGGGTACGGTGTCTTATCGTTATCCTCCCCGTATCTATGAGATTCCCGCTCACCTATTGAAAGCCGGAAAGAATAATATAACCATACGATTGATGAGTTATGGGGGACGTCCTGAATTTGTAAAGGACAAACCTTATAAGATTCTATGTGGGGGAGAAGAAATCAATCTGTTGGGAGAATGGAAATACCGCTTAGGTACCCAGATGCCTGCCATGCCTCCGCAAATATCTTTTCAATACAAACCCGTTGGCTTATATAATGGTATGATAGCCCCTTTGCTTCACTGTAAGTTTACCGGAGTGATCTGGTATCAGGGCGAATCTAATACCGGAAGATACAATGAATACGGTACTCTTTTATCAACTCTGATTGCTGATTGGAGGAGTAAACTGGATGCTCCTGAATTGCCTTTTTTCATCGTGCAACTACCTAATTTCATGCAATCGCACTCACATCCGGTGGAGAGTAGTTGGGCGGAATTGAGAAATAAACAGTTGGAGGTTAGCCGTACTATTCCCAATACGGCACTTGCGGTGACTATCGATTTAGGAGAATGGAACGATATTCATCCCTTGAGTAAGAAAGAAGTGGGGCACCGTCTTTCCTTGCAAGCTCAAAAACTGGTTTATGGGGATAAAAAGCTTGTATCAGAGGGCCCCATGTATGAATCAGCAACAACTGAGGGTGATAAGATGATTCTTTCTTTTCGTAGCGGTACGGATGATTTGCAATCGGTAACTGAACTGAAAGGTTTCTCTGTTGCGGGAAAAGACCGAATTTTCAAATGGGCTAAGGCTCGTGTGGAAGGTAATAAAGTAATTGTCTGGAATGAAGATATGGCAAATCCTGTGGTGGTTCGTTATGGATGGGATGACAATCCGGTCGGTATCAATCTGCGTAACAAAGCGGGACTTCCTGCCTCACCTTTTACTACTGAATATTAACTATAACAAATAAATGCGATGAAAAGCTCTTCTCAAAAAGTTTCGCTTGGCGAAAAAATTGGTTACAGTCTGGGTGATGGTTCGGCGAACCTCGTTTTCCAGATGATGATGATGTTTCAACTTTTTTTCTACACGGATGTCTTTGGCATTAAGGCTACTGCTGCCGGCATGATATTGCTGGTTGCCCGTATCTTCGATGCGTTTGTCGACCCACTTGTTGGTATTCTTTCCGACCGAACGAATACCCGTTGGGGTAAGTATCGCCCATGGATCTTGTGGACAGCCGTTCCGTTTGCCTTGTTCTTCGTTCTGGCGTTTACTACGCCCGATCTTAGTGAAAGAGGAAAGATTATTTACGCCGGTATTACTTACACCTTGCTGATGTCCATCTATTCGTTCAATAATACCCCTTATTCTTCATTGGGCGGAGTGATGACGAGCGATATCAAGGAGCGCACTAGTATCTCATCCGTACGTTTTGTTACCGCTACCATTGCTACGTTTATTGTGCAGGGACTCACACTACCTTTGGTCTCTAAATTCGGACATGGTGATGCTCAGAAGGGTTGGCTCATTACCATTTCACTGTTTGCCGTGATCGTTGTGGCATTGTTGGTTGTCACCTTTTTTACGGCGAAAGAACGCATTACGCCCCCCGCTAATCAGAAAAATTCCATTAGGCAAGATTTTAAAGATATTGTTCATAATGGTCCATGGAAAGCGATGTTTATCCTTACGCTCTTTTTGTTTACCACCCTTGCATTGTGGGGTAGTAGTATGTCCTATTACTTCAACTACTTTGTAGATAAGACAGCTTTGTTCAATTTCCTTCAGCATTTTGGTTTGGTCAATGTTACCGGTGATACCTATGGAGTGGTACATAAATTTCTTGATGCTTTCGGATTGATTGCTTTGCCCGATCATAGCAATGTATTTGCAGTCGGTTTCAGTCTTTTTAATATGACAGGACAGATCGTGACGTTACTCGGAGTGATCTTCTTATCCGGATATCTCTCTAATATCTTTGGTAAACGAAATGTGTTCATTCTTTGCTTAGCATTAACAGGTGTGTTCACTACTCTATTTTACTTAGTCGATTCTACTAATGTGGAGCTGATCTTTGTGATTAACTTACTGAAAAGTATGGCTTATGCTCCAACGATTCCGCTTCTTTGGGCAATGATGGGCGATGTGGCTGATCATTCGGAATGGGTAAACCATCGACGTGCGACAGGTTTTGTCTTTGCCGGTATTGTCTTTGCGCTGAAAGCCGGTTTAGGACTGGGAGGTGCTATCTGCGGAAGTATTGTCGATGCGTTTGGCTTTGTGCCCAATACGGTGCAAACTGATTCTGCTATTGTGGGTATTAAACTTACTTCGAGCGTTATTCCGGCCATCACATTCTTAATTGGTGTCGTTGCACTTTTCTTTTATCCTATTTCTAAACGGTTGAATGAAAAGATACAGCTCGAATTGGCCGACCGAAGAGCGAAGAATGATAGAAACCAATAAGATGACTATGATGCGATATTTTATGAGAATTTGTTATTTAAGCTTGCCCCTGTTTTGGTTAGCTCTTTTGTCTGGCTGTAAAACCATACAGAGCGAGAATCAACTTTTGCAGAAGAATTCACTTCAAGGGCCTTCGTTGAAGACTTCACTCGAAGGAAAGTTCTTGATGGGTGTTGCGATGAATGATGCGCAAGCTTCGGAACGAGATACGGCAGGACTTCACCTCATCAAGCAACATTTTAACGCTGTGGTTGCTGAGAATTGCATGAAGAGTGAAGTCATTCACCCCGAGGAGAATCGCTACGATTTTACCCGATCCGATCGCTTTGTGGCATTTGGTGAGAAGTATAAAATGGCTATCACCGGACATACACTGATTTGGCATTCGCAGCTTTCGCCTTGGTTTTGTGTAGATAAAGAAGGGAAAAACGTATCAGCCGAGGTACTGATAGAGCGAATGAAGAACCATATTCATACTGTTGTAGGACGTTACAAAGGACGTATTCAGGGATGGGATGTGGTGAATGAAGCATTTGAAGATGACGGCTCCTACCGCAAAACTAAATTCTACGAGATACTGGGAGAGGACTATATTCCGCTTGCTTTTCAGTTTGCACACGAGGCCGACCCGAATGCGGAGCTTTATTATAATGATTACTCCATGGCTCACAAAGGGCGGCGGGATGCTGTGGTACGGATGGTTACTCAGCTGAAAGCAAAAGGAATCCGTATTGATGCCGTAGGTATGCAGGGGCATATGCAGATGGATTTTCCTGCGGTAGAGGAGTTTGAAAAGAGTCTGCTGGCGTTTGCTAATGCCGGAGTAAAGGTGATGATTACCGAAATGGATATGACTATGCTGCCTAGCCCTAAGCAAAATATAGGCGCTGATGTAGGAGCCAATTTTGAATATAAAAAGGAAATGAACCCGTATCCCGACACATTGCCCGACTCTCTGGCACAGGCTTGGAATGCTCGAATGGAAGATTTTTTTAATTTATTCTTGAAGCATAGTGATAAGATTAGCAGAGTGACCGTATGGGGAGTGACTGATGCTGATTCGTGGCGAAACAATTGGCCTATCAGAGGACGAAAGGATTATCCTTTACTGTTCGATCGTAATAATCAGCCTAAGCCTGTAGTGGAAGCTATTTTGAAGGCTGCAAATAAGAAAAAATAATGTTTATATAATTTGATTATGAAAAAAGAAGCACGTTATCTAGTGCCGGGCGACTATATGGCCGACCCTGCTGTACACGTTTTCAATGGCAAACTTTATATTTATCCTTCGCACGATCGTGAGAGTGGCATTCCCGAAAATGATAATGGCGATCATTTTGATATGTGTGATTATCATGTATTTTCGATGGAAAGTATTGATGGTGAAGTGACGGATCATGGTGTGGCACTCCAAGTAAAGGACATTCCTTGGGCAGGCCGCCAGTTGTGGGATTGTGATTGCGCTTATAAGAATGGTAAATACTACCTTTATTTTCCACTGAAAGATCAGACAGATATTTTCCGTATCGGTGTGGCAATAAGTGATAAGCCCGAAGGTCCTTTCATACCTCAACCCGATCCTATTAGAGGAAGTTACAGCATAGACCCTGCCGTGTTTGAAGATGAAGATGGTCAGTTTTATATGTACTTTGGTGGTCTTTGGGGTGGCCAGTTGCAACGCTACCGCAACAATAAAGCACAAGAATGTGGCGTTTTGTTGGAGGGTAATGAAGCGGCTTTGCCATCGCTGGTTGTTCAATTGAACGATGATATGTTGGACTTTGCCGAAGAGCCAAAAGCTGTCGTTATCTTAGACGAAAACGGAGAACCATTGACAGCAGGAGATAACGAACGTCGATTTTTCGAAGCATCGTGGATGCACAAGTATAACGATAAGTATTATTTTTCTTACTCAACAGGTGATACACACAGGCTGTGTTATGCCGTTGGCGATAATCCTTATGGTCCGTTCACTTATCAAGGAGTGATACTTACGCCTGTGGTGGGATGGACTACGCACCATGCTATCTGTGAGTTCAAAGGAAAGTGGTACCTCTTTCATCACGATAGTGTACCTTCGGGTGGGCGAACTTGGCTTCGTAGTCTTAAAGTCTGCGAGTTGGAGTATAACGCCGATGGGACGATTAAAACCATTGATGGAGGAGGGGAATAGTTTTTTTAACGTGTTGCCTATTTAATAAACTAAAATAGAGAGCCATGAGACGCACATTTGTTTTAAATTTTATATTTATCTTTACTCTTATTACTATGAACTGCCATGCTGTAAATGTGATGAAACCTTGGGATAAAGGGGCTTTTGAAACGCTAAAATATCGGAATCTTTTTGCTGAGCTTGGATATACTCAGAATGAGATTGATGCGAAAGTAGAGGATGTATTCCAATCTCTTTTCTTCGGTCCCAACAAAATTTATTTTGAAGTGGGAGATTCTTTGGCTTATATCTCGGATATCAAGAATCATGATGCGCGAACAGAAGGCATGTCGTATGGCATGATGATAGCTGTACAGTTGAACAAAAAAGAGATATTTGACCGTTTGTGGCGCTGGAGCAAAAAGTACATGCAGCATAAAGATGGAGATTTAGAAGGGTATTTCGCATGGAGCTGCAAGATTAATGGGATGCGAAATGCTCAGGGCCCGGCTTCTGACGGTGAATTATACTATGTCACTTCTTTAATTTTTGCTTCTAATCTTTGGGGAAATACGACAGGGATTGATTATCTGAAAGAGGCACAGTATATTTTAGATAATGCAATGAATAAAGAAGGTAAAGGCAGAGTTACTAATCTTATTAATAAGGAGCACAAACTTATTACATTTGTTCCGGATACTTGGGGAGGTTCTTTTACTGATCCTTCCTATCATGTACCCGCTTTTTATGAGGTTTGGGCTCGTTGGGCCAATGATGGTAGAGCAGACTTTTGGAGAGAATGTGCTAAAGCTAGCCGTGAATATCTTCATAAAGCAATTCATCCGGTTACAGGACTTAATCCGGATTACTCTAACTATGATGGTTCTCCGTTGAATACAAAACAGTTAATTGGTAAGGCTTTTCGTTTCGACTCTTGGCGCGTACCTATGAATATTGCACTCGATTATTCTTGGGCCTGTGCTGATAAGGACTGGCAACAAGAATATGGAAATAAGATTCAGAATTTCTTATATTCACAGGGAATTCATACATTTGTTGACCAGTATAACGTAGATGGCTCTACTGTGGCTGAGATATTACCTGCCGGAGAGTATACTGCATTGCGTCATTCACTGGGGTTGGTAGCAACCTCGGCTGCTGTTTCACTAGTATGCACTCATGATAAGAGCAGCGAATTTGTTCAGCAATTATGGAATGCGCATCATGAACCCTATGCTGATGGCTATTTTGACGCTTACTACGACGGGCTGTTGAGGCTCTTTTCAGTGATGCATTTAAGTGGCAAGTACCGTATTATTTTTCCGCAATAGTGATTAATCCTTGATTTTACAGAGATGAAGAGAATCCTTTTTTCTTGCATGTTTTGCTCTTTCTTTTTGATTTTAAGCGCCAGTGAGGCCGATCGTTTATGGCTTCGAATGTCCGCCAATGAAAAAGCTGAAGTAATCTGCAAAAAACAATCTCCGACATTGACTATTGCAGTTACTGAACTCAGGAATGGGTGGAAGGGAATACCTGTCGAACTCCAAATGCAAACGAGCAAAGAATGGAAGAAACTAGGAAAGGACGGATTTACCATTCGCACATCTGCTGATGGGAAGAAAATAATTGTTGCTTCGCTGGGCGAAACAGGTATTCTTTATGGAGTGTATCACTTACTACGCTTGCAACAAACAGGTGAACTGACTGTTCAATTAAACATCTCTGAATCTCCTTCTTATAAGATACGGGTATTGAATCATTGGGACAACCTCGATCGTACGGTGGAGCGGGGTTATGCCGGCCGTTCTCTTTGGCATTGGGAACAGCTACCCGATACACTTTCGCCGAGATATGAGGAATATGCTCGTGCCAATGCCTCGATAGGTATTAATGGCACCGTGCTGAATAATGTCAATGCTAGTCCGCAAATGTTGTCAACAGAATATTTGCAGAAGGTCAAAGCTTTGGCAGGAGTGTTTCGCCCTTATGGTATTAAGGTCTATTTATCCATCAACTTTTCTTCTCCTGCTGAGTTGGGTGGATTGCCTACTTCCGATCCTCTTGATGCCTCCGTTAGTCGTTGGTGGAAAGAGAAAGTGAACGAAATTTATCGTCTGATTCCTGATTTCGGAGGATTTCTGGTTAAGGCGAACTCTGAAGGATTGCCCGGGCCGCAAGATTTTGGTCGCACACATGCTGATGGTGCTAATATGCTGGCCGATGCGTTGCAACCCCACGGAGGTATCGTGATGTGGCGGGCATTCGTTTACAGTCCGGGCGATAGTGATCGTGCTAAACAAGCTTATCAGGAGTTTATGCCGTTGGACGGAAAGTTTAGAAAGAATGTAATCATACAGGTAAAGAATGGACCGATAGACTTTCAGCCTCGTGAACCATTTAGTCCGCTGTTTGGTGCAATGAAGCAAACAGCGGTGATGCCTGAATTTCAGATTACGCAAGAGTATCTGGGGTTCTCTAACCATCTTGTTTATTTAGCTCCATTGTGGAAAGAATGTTTGGAAAGCGATACTTATCAACAAGGGCAAGGCTCTACTGTGGCACGTGTCACGGATGGTTCAGTTTATCCGCATCAACTAACGGCCATTGCCGGAGTGGCAAATATTGGTGAAGATGCCAATTGGTGTGGACATCCCTTTGCGCAAGCCAACTGGTACGCTTTCGGTCGATTGGCATGGAATCACGAACTGACTTCAGCGCAAGTAGCGGATGAATGGATTAAACAAACCTTTCCGGATAGTGGTAGTGCAGATAATGCAGCTGAGGCTGTGTCGAAGAATATCAGTCACGAATGGAAGAATGAAATATCAAGTAATATAACATCTATAAAAGGAGAAAGGAATTTGATTGTTGGTTCTTGGGAGGTTGCATTTGTACCTCAGGTTAGGCAAATGATGCTGGAATCTCGAGAGGCGGCAGTTGATTATATGATGCCCCTTGGACTGCACCATCAGTTTGCTTTCGGGCATCATTATGGCCCTGAACCTTGGTGCAATGTACCCGGTGCTCGTGCTGATTGGTTACCTACTTACTATCATAAAGCAGATAGTGTAGGCATTGGATTTGATCGTAGCAGCACGGGAAGCAATGCCGTTTCAGAATATCAGTCGCCTTTGTGCGAGATGTTTGATGCCGTGGAAACTTGTCCCGAAAATCTTCTACTCTGGTTTCATCATGTGCCGTGGAATCATAAAATGAAAAGTGGGCGTACCCTCTGGGATGAACTTTGCTATACCTATGATAGTGGTGTGCGGCAGGCACGCTCGTTTCAGAAAACATGGGATGCTGTGGAGCGATATGTAGACTCACAACGTTTTCACGAAGTGCAGCGCCGTCTGAAGATTCAGACGCGAGATGCTGTTTGGTGGAAAGATGCTTGTTTGCTTTACTTTCAACAGTTCAGTGGTCATCCCATTCCTTATGATATAGAGCGTCCTGTGCATGACTTGGATAGTTTGCAACAATATCATTTGAAGATTAGCAATTACGAGAATGCTCCTATGTGAAATGACATGTGTAAAGAGTTGATCTCCTTCTTTTCCTTTTTGTTCAACAATTTATTTTATAGCTTTGTGGCATTTATCATTTAGATATTAGGTGAAAAGAATTAAAACGATAAAACAATGGAAAAAACATGGAGATGGTTTGGTAAGAACGACAAAATAACCCTTGCCATGCTTAAACAAATAGGAGTGGAAGGTATTGTGACAGCTTTACATCAAGTACCTAACGGAGAGGTGTGGAGCTTCGACGCGATCAACGATATGAAGACATATATCGAGTCTTTCGGTTTGCGTTGGTCGGTTGTGGAAAGTCTGCCTGTGTCCGAGGCGATAAAATATGCGGGATCGGAACGTGATGCGCTGATTGAAAACTACAAACTTAGTCTGGCCAATTTGGGAAGGGCAGGAGTGAAGACAGTCTGCTATAATTTTATGCCTGTTATCGATTGGATTCGTACTGATCTGGAGTATCCGTGGGCGGATGGTACCTCTTCTCTTTATTTTGATAAAATACGTTTTGCCTATTTTGATTGCAGAATCTTGAAGCGTGCAGGTGCTGAGGCTGACTATATGGATGAAGAACTCCATAAAGTACGTGAGTTGGATGCCGTTATTACTCAAGCAGAGAAAGACGAGTTGGTAGACACCATCATCGTGAAGACACAAGGCTTTGTAAATGGTAACATCAAAGAGGGCGACCAGAATCCCGTAGCCATCTTCAATAGACTATTAAATTTGTACCAAGGGATTGATCGTAACGGTTTGCGGGAGAATCTGTGTTATTTTCTCACCTCCATCATGCCTGTTTGCGAAGAGTGGGGCATTAACATGTGCATTCACCCTGATGATCCTCCTTGCCAGATGCTTGGCCTGCCTCGTATTGTAACCAGTGCAGAAGATATTGACTGGTTTCTCCATGCAGTGGATAACCCGCATAACGGATTAACGTTCTGCGCCGGCTCACTTAGTGCCGGTCTGCACAATGATGTACCTGCTTTGGCTCGCCGTTTTGCAAAGCGTACTCACTTTGTGCATTTGCGTAGCACCAATGTTACTCCCGAGGGTAATTTTATTGAAGCCTCCCATTTAGAAGGTCGTGGCCATCTGGTTGAATTGGTTCGTATCTTTGAGAAAGAGCGTCCCATCGTTCCCATGCGCGTAGACCACGGGCGACTGATGCTCGGTGATGCCGATAAAGGGTATAACCCCGGTTATTCTTTTCATGGTCGCATGTTAGCCTTGGCGCAAGTCGAGGGCATGATGGCTGTGGTGAAAGATGAACTCACTCATAAACGCTTTTACGAAAAAATGGAGTAAGCCACGCAGTTTCTTCTGCATTTTTTTTCAGAAATAGTCTTTGGGGGTGCGTGATTTTGTTTCTAATGATCCAACTTATTGTATCAATCTCTGTACGAAATCTCGCTAGTCGTTGTGATATTATCAGGTTGGAAAACACATATCTCTTAGTGAGTCCTGAGTAATTACGAATAAATAAACATTTATAAAATAAAAGCACTAGTTACTAATGAAAGTACTAGCGCTTTTTATAAAATATAAAGCTATAAACTAATATTAAGCAGCTTTTGCTTTAGCTACAATAGCACTGAAAGCTTCAGGATGATTCATCGCTAAATCAGCTAAAACTTTGCGGTTTATTTCAATGCCAGCTTTGTGTAAACCACCCATTAGTTTCGAATAAGACATTCCTTCTAAACGGGCAGCAGCATTGATACGTTGTATCCAAAGTCCACGAAAGTTTCTTTTCTTATTTCTGCGGTCACGAAACGCATAGGTTAAACCCTTTTCCCAAGTGTTTTTTGCTACGGTCCATACATTTTTTCTAGCACCAAAGTAACCTCTGGTCAATTTCAAAATTTTCTTTCTTCTTGCTTTTGAAGCAACATGATTTACTGATCTTGGCATAGTTTTACTCTTTTTTGAATGTTAGCGTCATTACTTTACGTTATGAACTTAAAGCTAATGCATTCGGTTAATACTTTAATAATACTTTTACGCTTTGATTACTTCATAGCTAAGAGTTCCTTGACTTGACTCACATTTGTTGCATCAACAGTTGTAGAGTAGCACAAGTTTCTTTTTCTCTTTTTAGTTTTCTTAGTCAAAATGTGGCTGTGAAAAGCGTGCTTTCTTTTGATTTTACCTGTTCCGGTAAGAGCGAATCTTTTTTTAGAACCGGAGTTAGTTTTCATCTTTGGCATCTTACTTGTTTTTAAATTATTAATTTAATATGGGAACGCACTATACCTGCGCGTTACGCATTTCTTTATCTTCTTCTTCAGAACTATTTTCAACTTTTACTATTTTATCAGCCTTAACGACTGTGAGTTTAGCTGAAGGAGTAGTGGGAGTTGTTGAAACCACTTTTTTTTGTCCTTCTTTCTTTTTAGGAGAAAGAAAAATAGTCATTCTTTTGCCTTCGAGTACAGGCATTTGATCTACTTTAGCATAGTCTTCTAAATCATTAGCAAAACGAAGTAGCAATACTTCACCTTGTTCTTTGAAGAGGATAGAACGTCCTTTAAAAAATACGTATGCTTTAACTTTATCACCATCCTCCAAAAAACCTTTAGCATGCTTTAATTTGAAGTCATAATCATGATCATCAGTCTGCGGTCCAAAGCGTATTTCTTTTACGTTCACTTTGACCTGTTTCGCTTTTTGTTCTTTTTGACGCTTCTTTAACTGATAAAGAAATTTAGAGTAATCAATAATACGACAAACAGGTGGCTCTGCATTAGGAGAAATCTCCACGAGATCCATTTCACGCTCTTCAGCCATTTTTAATGCCTGAAATATCGGATAAACTTTCGACTCAATATCGTCATCACCTACAATGCGAACGTCTTTGGCTCGAATCTGCTCATTGATTCGGAATTGCCCTTTTAAGCTGTCATTCTTCATTAAAAAACGGTTACTTCCAGTTTGTTTTTTCTTTACTACCAAATTATTTTTAAAGTTAAAGTAAAAGCGGACCTTAGAACATTACTGAATGCTATGCTTTTACAATCGGCCGCAAAGTTACCATTTATTTATCATATTTTGAACTTCTTCATTCAGAATTTTACCAAAATCTTCAAATTTCATAGTTCCTTTATCTCCTTCTCCTTGCTTTCTAACAGAGACTTCCCTATTTGCTGCTTCTTTTTCGCCTACTACCAACATGTATGGAATGCGTTTCATCTCATTATCACGTATTTTTCGGCCTATCTTTTCATTTCTTTCATCTACTATAGCGCGAATATCCATTGTGTCTAAATACTGTTTCAATTCTTGTGCATAGTCATTAAACTTTTCGCTAATAGGTAGAATGGCAACTTGATCAGGGGCTAGCCACAATGGAAATTTTCCACCGGTGTGTTCTATTAATACTGCTACAAATCTTTCCATAGAGCCAAACGGTGCACGGTGAATCATTACCGGACGATGTTTCTGATTATCAGCGCCAGTATATTCCAATTGAAAGCGTTCAGGAAGATTATAATCTACTTGAATTGTTCCCAATTGCCACTTACGGCCGATTGCATCACGAACCATAAAATCCAACTTTGGCCCATAGAATGCAGCTTCTCCTAATTCCACTTTTGCCTTTAGTCCTTTTTCTTGGCAAGCTTCAACAATAGCTTGTTCGGCTTTTTCCCAGTTTTCATCACTCCCAATATACTTTTCGCGATTATTAGGATCACGAAGTGAAATTTGTGCTTCAAAGTTTTGGAAATCCAGCGCTTTAAAGATGATGAAGATAATATCCATTACCTGAAGGAATTCATCTTTCACCTGATCGGGGCGGCAGAAAATGTGGGCGTCATCTTGCGTAAAACTACGAACTCTTGTTAGTCCATGCAATTCTCCACTTTGTTCGTAGCGGTATACGGTTCCAAATTCAGCTAAACGCAATGGAAGATCTTTATAAGAATGAGGTTGCCATTTATATATTTCACAATGATGGGGACAGTTCATGGGCTTAAGTAGATACTCTTCTCCTTCTTCTGGGGTGTGTATTGGCTGAAAAGAATCTTTCCCGTATTTAGCGTAATGTCCAGATGTAATATACAATTGTTTATTGCCAATATGAGGAGTCATTACTTGTTGATATCCAAAACGCTTTTGAATTTTTTTCAAGAAATCTTCTAACCGTAAGCGGAGAGCAGTCCCTTTAGGTAACCACATGGGCAAACCTTTACCTACTGTTTCGGAGAACATGAATAGTTCCATTTCTTTTCCTATCTTACGATGGTCTCGCTTTTTGGCTTCTTCCATCATCGTTAAATATTCATCGAGCATTTTCTTTTTAGGAAAAGTGATTCCATAGATGCGGGTAAGCATCTTACGATCTTCATGCCCACGCCAATAGGCGCCAGCTACAGAAGTCAATTTTATAGCTTTAATTGAGCCTGTATTCATCAAATGAGGGCCGCGGCAAAGATCAGTGAAATCTCCTTGGGTATACGTGGTGATGCGTCCATCTTCTAATTCTGATATTAATTCGCATTTATAAGTCTCACCTCGATCGCTAAATTTTTTCAACGCATCCGTCTTGCTGATGTTATTTCGTACTACCGCTTCTTTCTTTGAAGCTAATTCAACCATTTTTGCTTCAACGGCAACCAAATCACTTTCTTTTATAACAGCTTCTCCCGGATCTACATCATAATAAAAACCGTTTTCGATTGCAGGTCCAATTCCAAATTGAATACCTGGATATAATTCCTGCAAAGCTTCGGCTAGTAAGTGAGCACTAGTATGCCAAAAAGCATGTTTACCTTGTTCGTCTTCCCATTTATAAAGAACTACAGAGGCATCTTCGTTTATTGTGCGACCTAAATCATACGTTTCACCATTAACGCCGCAAGCCAATACATCTTGCGCCAAACGAGAACTTATACTTTCTGCTATCCGCAGACCATTAACTCCTTCGCTATATTCACGAATAGAGCCATCAGGAAATGTTATTTTTATCATAATAATGTGTTATATCTCTGTTTTAGCACGCAAAAATAATTAAATCTTTTAAGTATTTTGAGGTTTTATAGAAAAATGTTATTCAGCTTGTTCGGTAAAACGTTTAATAATATTATAAGCTGAAACAATTCCTAACTCACCTGCTTTGCTGAGGTCGGCAATACCTTTTTTGTTATTACCTAGAAAAATTTGTGTTAGGCCTCTATTAAAATAAGCTTCAGCAAAATCTTTGTTTAGTTCAATGGCTTTATCATAGTCGGCAATTGCTGCGCGATAGTCTTTAAGCATTGCAAGTACGTTGGCGCGGTTATAATAGGCGTAAACAAAATCGGGTTCCAAAGTAATTACGTGGTCCAAATCACTTTTAACCATATCATAATCGAGTGCCAATACTGCTGGCTTTTGCCCCACAGCTACTGCGGCAACAGTGTTCGATAAATCATCTTTTGATTTTTGATATTCCAATTGCTTACATCTCACTAACGCTCGCATGAAGTAGGCAGGGAAAAAGGTGTCGTCAAGCAAAACCGTTTGCGTTAAATCTTCGATAGAATTGGTAAAATCTTGTACCAAATAGAAGTCAAGAGAGCGAGAAAAACGCCTACGGGCATCTCTCGGGTTTTGCACAATATCGGAGGTATGCGTGTCTATCAGAGCAAAATGGAATGTCACCTGATCTTCTGTTAAAGGAGACTCAGCATTGGTGATATACAAGCGTTTGGGTAACACATTTGTGCGATTCAAATCATCAATATATTTGTGGTAGTGAATGGCTCGTTTTACTTCACTTGTCTTCTCATAGTAAGTAAGTAGATACATTGGCTCCATTTGAATCTCGACGTTTCGATCTTGTACTTTGCCACGATAATCGCTTTTATATTGTTTTTCAGCTTCCGAATCGTCGGCAATAACTATTTTGCCATAGTTATTCATATTCTTATCCGACTTTTTTCGAGTTTTTTGGTCATTCTCGTCTGTGTCACTAGAATCTTTCTTGGCGTTTTTATTAGCTACTGTTAGTCCGTTTTGTTTATCTAATTGCATCTTTAACACTTTGAACTCATCACGTTCTGCTCCATTACGGTCTCCCATTTTTCTTCTTGCTTCAGCTCGATTATAGTATCCCGCTAAGAAATTCGGATATTCATTAATAACAGTCGTGTAATCTTTAATAGCTCCACGCAAGTCTCCTGTTTGTGCCTTTAGTAAGCCTCTATTAAAGATAGCCATCATATTTTTAGGCTCCATTTGAATTACAAAATCAAAATCCTCTATGGCACGATTATCATCACCTACCTGTGCTCGAAGAAGGCCTCTGTTGTAATGTCCAATGAAGTTATTTGGTTCGATATCAAGTGCTATGTCATAATCATCCATAGCTCCTCTTAGATTGTTTTGATGGAAGCGTGCCAAGGCCCGATTTATATAATTTCCGGCATTTTTAGAACTTAAATGTGTGGCATTGTCTAAGTCGGATTCAGCAGCAGCATATTTTCCTTGTTGTAATTTTACGATGGCGCGTGAAGACCAAGCATCAGGATCATATTTATCCATTTTAATGGCTAAATCAAAGTCTTGCAAAGCACGAATCGTGTCTTTTTGCTTTAGTGCTACTTCGCCACGCATCAAATATGCTCGTGTATATTTAGGTGCAATTGCAATTAGCTTACCTAAGTCCTTTTCAGCTTCTTTGTAATCCTCTTTTTGGATGTGACATAGCGTTAAGTTATGCCACAATGTCACATTCTCAGGCTCGTGTTCTATAGCCTTTTTATAATCCTCTATCGCTCCGTCAAATTTGTTTTGCTTAATTCGAGCAAGGCCACGTATCTGATAAGCTCCTATTACAAAAGGATTTCGTTGAATGGCAGCATTGCAGTCAGCCTCTGCTCCTTGATAGTCATCTAGGTTTATTTTGGCCAAACCCCTAAAGAAATAGGGCTCGTATAAATAAGGCTTTGCATTAATTACTTGATTAAAGTACTGGATAGAAAGCACATAGTCCTCAAAATAAAGTGCATTACGGGCAATGGTCATGACTCGTTCTGTATTTATTTGGGCAGAAAGAAAAGAAGGAAATAGCAGTAAAGCTAATATTATTTTTTTTGCCATTGATCTTTATATACTTTTGTAAGCAGAGCAAATGTAGTATTTTTCAATCATCTATTAGATTCAAGGGTTCTTTTTTTATCTTTTTTGACTAATTTAAAGTTCGTTTGGATTGCGTTGCTCGAATATTCACTTTTTTAATGACCAACAGCTTAATCTATTTAGATTATGCTGTTGGTCATTAATGTATTTTCTGTTCTTATTTTATTGTTTTCACTTTGTAGGAACAGTGAGCTTTGCCTTTAAGCATGGCATTTAATTTTCCTTTAATCATCTGTTTGCGCAATGGAGAAATATGATCTATAAACATTTTCCCATCCAAATGGTCAAACTCGTGTTGCATTACTCTGGCTAAATATCCTTCTACCCATTCATTATGTTCGTTGTAGTTACTATCAAGGTATCTTACGTGAATTTTATCTTTTCTTTTTACGCTTTCGTGAATGCCCGGTAAACTCAAGCATCCTTCTTCGATAGATACATCGTTTCCGGTGAATTCCAATATATGTGCGTTGATATACGCTTTACGAAAGTCTTTATACTCGGGATGTTCTTCAGAAAGAGGATCCAGATTGATAACAACTACACGGATAGGCAACCCAATTTGCGGTGCTGCAAGCCCCACTCCATCTGCCTTATCCATTGTTTCAAACATATTTTCTATGAGTTCATTTAATTGGGGATAATCTGGGGATATATCATCAGCAACCTTTCTCAATACAGGCTGTCCATATATATAAATAGGTAAAATCATATTTTGAAAAAAAAAGTTTTAATTAATTCTTACTCAGTAACGCTTGCTTTCGAGATATGTCTGTAGAATAATAGTGGCACTGATTTCATCTACCAATGATTTATTTTGCCTGTCTTTTTTTTTCAATCCAGCCTCAAGCATGGTTCGATGTGCTAAGACAGATGTGAAGCGCTCGTCAACAAACTCAATGGTCATATCAGGTATTTTTTTTCTGAGGTTACTAACAAAAGGTTTTATATATTGCATACTCTCAGACATTTCATTATTCATTTGTCTGGGTAGGCCAATAATGATGCGCTCAACAGGTTCTTCTTTAATATATCTCAGTATAAAATCTAATAATTCATTGGTTGCCACAGTGGTTAAGCCGCCCGCAATAATTTGCATTGTATCCGTAACAGCAATGCCTGTACGTTTTCTGCCGTAATCAATAGCTAAAATCCTACTCATAATCGTCTGCAAAATTACAATATAATTTCAAAATTTATAGCATTTATAGGTGAAAAACAAAAAAAGAAAAGAAAATCGGACGAAATTCGCTTATTTTTGTGTAAAATTATTAGGGTTTATAAAAAAAATGTCTATTTTTGCATTATATCTTGGAGTTTCTATACCTTCATACTTTATATTGATAGAATGAAAAGAAAAGGCTTCGGCTCAAACGAAACAAATAAAATTCGTAAGTACGCAATAAAAATATTTCTTCTCCACATCTGTTTCTTTTCTATAAAAGGATATTGTCAGAGTGGTGAAATTACCGTTAGTGCATTAGCTAAAATGGGATTTGAAAATGTTAGTTGGAATGAAAATGATAAAGAAAGAGTTTTTGCTATTGAGAACTCTGCTTATCGTTTAAATGGTATTGGTATAGCTAAAGCCATAGATCAAATACAACAAACAGGGTTACCTCAAAATAAAAATTGCCGTTTAATTATTCTAGATAACAATATACCTCAGCTTTCCTTATATTATCAATTTTCGCTGAATGATAGTATTTCTATTGCGAGGCGGGAAGATTGGGTGGCCAGTTATGAGCTGGGAAGTAACTGGGATAAGATAAAGAATATGAAGAGAGAGAATAGCTCCCTATATAAATTTGATATAGTGGTATACCCAGAATTTAGCTTCCAAAATTATAAACTATCTAGAGTTTACGATATTCTACTAAACCTCTCTCCAGCTGTTGAAATTTCATTATGGAAAGGTATGAAATTTACTGGGCAAATAGTTATACCAATAGTTAATGACTATGGCCTTAGATATGAACAAGTAAGGCCCGGTTTTTTAACTCTTTCGCAATCGTTCCGTTTACCTCAGCGAACTCTTCTGACTTCCTCTGTGGGTTTTTTTAATAGTTTTCGTTGGGGAATTGATGTAAGAGCAAAACATTTCTTACAGGATGAACGTTTCTCTTTGGAGGGAAGGCTTGGTTATACCGGGCGAGGATATTTTGAGAATTGGGCATATTACCACGGTAAGAAGTGGCTCTTTACAGGAAATTTAGGCGGAAATTTTTATTGGCCTAAGTATAACACCCAATTCAGCTTGAAAGGCGAAAGATACTTGGAAGGAGAATATGGGGTACGATTTGATATGACTCGACATTTCCGTTATGCTTCTATTGGTTTTTATGCCATGAAGGTAGAGCATGCTGGTAACAATGGGCTTAATGGTGGCTTTCGTTTTCAGATAGCCTTACCTCCTTATAAATATAAAAGAAAGGGATACATTCCTAGGATTGTAACTTCAAAGAACATGGGAATTAGCTACAATGCGGGTAATGAAAGAATTTACGGGAAAGGATATAAATCCCAAGCTAGTGATAATATGATGCAAGATAATAGTTTTAACCCGTATTTTATTAAATCAGAATTATTGAATTATTAATTTATTGAATTTATTGAGATGAAAATGAAAGGTAAAGTTTTCGGTTATAGCGCTAAGCTAGCGTTAGCCGTTTTAGCAGTTTTCGGTACATTTACTAGCTGCTACGAGAAAGAGAGTGTAGATATCACAACTGTTGTTCCTGCAGTTTACTATGTAGTAGGGACAATTTCTGATGGTTCTAATGGTCAACCTATTGGTACCGCTACAGTTAAAGTAGATGGAACTGCCGTTAGTTTAAATAATGGAGCTTTCATTCAAAAAGTGGCTGCTGCTGGAGCACATACTGTTGATGTATCTGCAACGGGATATTATGATGTGAAAAAAACAGTGTTTTGTGTTGAAGTAGCCGATGGGCAAACAAGTACAGCTCTTGCTGATATAGCATTGTTTACTCCTTCTTCGCAGGCTTCAGATCCTGTACAAACTCCAACGTCTCCTTCTACTGCTAACATTGAAGCAGTGAAAGGGCAATTAGTGACTAGCTTTACTCCAACTAGTGCACCTGCAGGAACAACGATGGGTACTACCACTGCTGTTGTTAATAATGATGGTACTGTTACAGTTTCCACACCTCTAACTTTGGCTAGTCCATCTGTAGATCCTGTTACGGTTACATATTCTTATAAAGAAGGATTTGCATTAGTTGGTGAACCAGCTATTGTGACTAAAGCTGTAAGCGAAAAAGATCAAATTATTGCGAATATCGCAAACTATCTTAATAAGTCATATGGCTTAAAAGAAGTTTCAAGAACAGCTCTTTTGGATGGAGGTACTAACTCTGTTATAGGATACAAGGTTACGTACACAGTAAATATAAAGACTTTTATATTCACTGTATCTGGAAATAATTGGTCAGCAGACGCTACATGGTTATCAAATGTACAAGTAACAGCTGTAGTAGATACTCATGACAGTCACAATACTCACGGAGGCTCTACTAATGCTGGTGGTGGTGCCGGTGGTGCTGAATAAAAGATGAAAGATACCGTATATAAATTGACCCAAAAGTGAAGAATACTGGAACTGATGTAGAAACGGTTTATTTCAATAAAATGTTTTTTAATCTTAGTATTCCATGCTTTCGGTTCAATTAATATACGGTGTAACCGGTTTTACTGTATGCTCCGTTTGCATAAATGTGAGAGAATAAAATAGTAACTTCGGTGCTAACTTTGTGAACAAGGAGATAACTCCTCCTATGGCCACCCCATACGTGTCTTGCTTTATTGACCTTTGGTGAGGGTCATTTGCTTCTCAACCGCTTACATACACAGATAAAAGTGCAAAAGATGGAACCTTTTACTAAGAGAGGATTTACCTCTCAAATCTACTTTTGATCTAAGTATTGGTCGAGGCAAGTAATAGTGAAAAGAGTTAAATATTTAAAATATAATAAACAATGAAAAGTAAAATAGCAATATTATCTTTATTCTTGGCTGGAGCTTCAACAGCTATGGCTCAAAATGAAGGTGCAAAAGAAAGGTACTATTCTGAGAGATTTAAGGATAATATCTTTATCAGTGCTGGAGTTGGAGCTCAAGGCAATGTAAATCCAGACAATTTTGATTATGGCTTTGGACATGCCATAACTCCACTGATTAGTATATCTGTGGGTAAATTAATTAACCCGATATGGGGCGTTCGTGGTCAGTTTGCTGGAATGTGGTCAACATTGTATTCAAAGTATAACTCAGCAGGAACCTATGAAGAAATAAAAAACAAGAAATATGTAACGCTACATGCTGATGCCTTATTGAACTTGACAAACCTTTTTGCTGGATATAAAGAAGATCGCTTGTTTACTGTTTCTACATTTGCAGGTCCTGGACTAACTTTTGCAAAAGCTTTTGGTAATCAAAGAAAGATTAACGCCTTGATTAATGGTTCTGTCGGTTTGATGGGACAATTTAATGTTAGTAAGTATTTAGATATTAACATTGAAGCCAGAGGTGAAGTTTCTCCTTCTATGTTTGGTAGTCAAAGTAGTGCATATACTGACGGAGCTGTCTCTTTGACTGCTGGTGTTACTTACACTTTTGGTGGAAAGAAATTTGTGACTTGCCCTAAAGTAGATGAATCTGCAATCAATGATGAAGTTAACAGATACAGAAGAGAACTATCTGATGCACAAGCTGAATTGGCAAAGGCTAAGAATGCTCTTGCTAACGCAAAACCTGTTACTACTGAGGTTGTTAAAGAAGTAACTATCGCAGGTCCACGTGCAGTATTCTTTGAAATTGGACGTTCAAAGATTAGCGATCAAGGTATGGTTAACTTGCAAATGGCTGCCAAGATTATCAAAGCTAATCCAGGCAAGAAATATAAGATTGCCGGATATGCAGATAAAGCTACAGGTAGTGCTAAGCTGAACCAAACGTTAAGCGAAAAACGTGCTCAGGTTGTTTATGATGCTCTTATTAAAGAAGGTGTATCTGCTAGTCAGCTAGAATTAGTTGGTTTCGGTGGAACAAGCAACATGTTTAGTAAAGATGCTCTTAATCGTGTCGTAATTCTGGAATAAAATAGGAAAGAGAGCTTTTAGCTCATAAAGGAAGCGGTATACTTTATTTTAAGTATATCGCTTTTTTTGATGTATTGTGATGCCATGATATCAGCATTCTATTATTCAACAGTTGTACTTACGCTGTATAATAGATTGGTAGTCACTCTAAATCCTAATTAATGAGGATTGTACGGAAGAATTGAATCATGTAATTTTGCAGTCAAATTAATTTAGAAAAGATAGGATGAGAACATTTACATTATTTGCATTAATGCTTTTTTGCCTTCATTCATGGGGTACTACAGTTATGGTTGATTCTGTTTTGGGCGATTCCGCCATTCGCTTTCGAGTGATGCTCAATGAAGTTATTGTTTCTTCTTACAAAGAGAAGAAGAATCTTCGTGAAGTGCCTGCATCCGTTTCTCTCCTTTCTGTTCATAATTTGAATACGAACAATATTGTTGACCTGAAAGAAATTAGTGCTTATATCCCTAATCTATATTTTCCTGATTACGGTTCGAAATTGACTTCTCCTGTATATATACGGGGTATTGGTTCCAAAATAAATTCACCTTCAGTCGGACTTTATGTTGACGGTGTGCCTTTCTTTGATAAGTCGGTGTTTGATTTTGATATGAATGATATAAGTCGAATAGAGGTGCTTCGCGGGCCACAAGGAACACTTTATGGGCGTAACACGATGGGAGGGATTATCAACGTATATACCAAGAATCCATTAGATTATCAGGGACTCAACTACAGACAGTTGCTGGGTAATTATGGGCAAACGCAATTTTCCGGAAGTTATTATGGCAAGACTTCTGATAAATTTGGTTATTCTGTTTCCGCTAAATACAAACATAATAATGGTTTCTTTGAAAATGATTATACCGGAAGTGATGCCGATGACCTAAATCTAGTTTCCGGCAGAGCCAAACTCATATGGAAAAGTGATTGCGGCCTGGAAACAAACTTCTTTGTAAATTATGAATATACTGATCAGGGTGGTTATCCGTATGGCTTGATAGATCCTGAAACAGGTAAGATCGGTCATGTAAACTACAATGATTATAGTTCCTATCGCCAGGGAGTGCTGACAAGCGGTTTGACTTTTGACTATGACTTTGAGCATTTTCAGGTAAAATCGGTTACAGGATATCAAAATTTGGACGATAGGCAAGCCATTGATCAGGACTTTACTACTGCATCACTCTATTTTGTTACGCAAAAGCAACAACAACATCAATTCTCTCAGGAGTTTGAGATGCGTTCCAAAGGAGATAGACGTTATTCTTGGCTGAATGGTCTTTTCGGCTTTTATCAAATGAGTGATCGGTCGGTGCTGGTTGGCACTACACTGAAAGATTACGATGAACCGAATTATGGTGCGGCTTTCTATCACCAATCCACATTGAAAGATTTGCTTATAAGGAATCTATCCATGACTTTTGGCTTACGTTTTGACTATGAGAAGGCCAAGCAGGATTATACATCATCAAAAGTGGCTGACGGACAGAAGACTCAGCTTACTCACTTGAATGATGGCAAGAGCTTTACTCAGTTTACTCCGAAACTATCTCTTCAATATCAGTTCGATCCCTGCAATATGATTTATGTAACTACTACCAAAGGATATAAAACAGGAGGTTTCAATACTACTTTCAGTACAGATAATGAGCGTACTTTTTCTCCCGAATATAGTTGGAATTACGAACTGGGTAGCCGTTTCTCTATGTTGAAGGATAAGATATATGGAGATGTAGCTTTGTTTTATATTGATTGGAGACATCAACAAATTTCTCATCCCTTAGCTACCGGCAAAGGTTCTCTGCTCGCTAATGCGGGCAAATCATATAGTAAGGGGGTTGAATTGACACTTAATGGAAGAGTAACTGGTGCCTTGAATTTACAGTTAAGTTACGGTTATACAGAAGCTAAATTTCGCACCTATGTTAATGGAAATGCAGATTATTCAGGAAACTATATTCCCTATGTGCCGAATCAGACATTGATGCTTGGTGGAGACTATACCTTGAATTTAAGTTCAAAATACATTGACAGGCTTTGTTTCTCTGCTCAATATGCTGGAACGGGAAAACATTATTTTAATGATGATAATTCAGTAAAACAAGGATTTTACGGGCTGCTTAATGGCAAGGTTTCTGCATCAAAGAAGTTTTTGACTGTTGATTTGTGGATAAAGAATGCTATGTCCAGAGAATATATGGCTTTCTACCTCAGCTCGTTGGGAAATAATTTTGCTCAGAAAGGAAAACCCCTTACCTTTGGAGCCACTATCTCATTGACATTATAATTAGTAATATAAAGAATGGCAGATAAACAGGCTAATAAGCTCTTTACCTTTTTGTCACTATACATTGCGCAGTCTGTGCCAATGAGTCTTTTCAGTACGTTACTGCCCGTACTGATGCGACAAGAAAACTTTTCGCTTACGGCTATCGGAATGCTACAACTTATTAAACTACCTTGGATTGTGAAATTCTTATGGGCTCCTATTGTTGATCGAAATACATCGGGCCTGGGAACATACAAACACTGGATTTTTTCCTCAGAGATAGTCTATGCAGTTCTTCTTTTTATGTTGGCTTTTCTTGATTTAAAAGCTAACTTTCCTGTAGTCTTATGCTTAATTATAGTCTCTTTTGTAGCATCCGGTACTCAAGATATAGCAACCGACGCCTTAACTACTCTTTCATTTCCTAAGAAAGAGAGAGGGCGTGCAAACAGTATGCAGAGCATGGGCAGCTTTATTGGTTCTTTAGTTGGAGGCGGTTTGCTGCTGGTTCATTACAAACTCATGGGGTGGACAGGCCTGTTACTTGGGCTTTCTGCGTTTGTTCTTGTTATGCTTATTCCGCTACTCCTTTATCATGACCATACGTTTATCTCTCGTGCCGGGCGAATTCCTATCAGTATGAAGGATTTGTATCTCTTCTTTCGTCAACGTAGGATCGGGTCGCAATTAACGTTTCTCTTTCTTTTTAATTCCGGACTGATTGGAACTTTAACTATGCTAAAACCATGGATGGTCGATTTAGGCTACCCGATTGCTGATATTGGCTTTATGTTTAGCGTCTTTGGCTCGCTTTGTGGATGCTTAGGCTCTTATGTGAGCGGACACATTATTCGTAGATGGGGAAGAGGGCATGCAGCAACTCTATTTGCTACTTCTGTTTTGTGCACCACGCTCTTATTTGTCTTTGTTTCCAGAATGGAGAATGTGGGAGACATTGCGCTCTACATTGTCATTTTCTGCTTATGGTTTAGTTATGGACTCTCTACCGTTTTGATTTACACAGTAGCTATGGACTATGTAAGGGTAGGGCGTGAAGGTACCGACTTTACATTGCAAATTGTGATTTTGCATTTTAGTAGCATGATTGTAGCCGTAGGAAGTGGCAAGTTGGCCGATTGTGTGGGATACAGTAATTTGTTTCTGGCAGAAGTCGGATTATCCCTGATCTCTTTACTCTTTGTTTGGTTTTACTATAGAAAAATATTACGTATATGAAATCTGATTTGCTTTTAAAATATAACGTTCCTACTCCTCGGTATACTAGCTATCCCCCAGCCAACTATTTTCACGAAGGATTTACCTCCAAGGATTATCGTGAGGTAGTGATAGCTTCCAATCAGGAGCATCCTGATTATATTTCGTTCTATATCCATATTCCTTTTTGCCCACGTTTGTGTCATTACTGCGGGTGTAATTCTTACCCAATGGCTAAGAAAGATGTAGTAGCTGCGTATGTGGATGCGGTGAAAAAGGAAATTATGCAGGTGTTGCCGCTTCTGGATAAGAATCGAAAGATATCCCAAATACATTATGGTGGTGGAACCCCAACAGCCATCCCGTTGCACTACCTCAAAGAGATTAATGAACTACTTCTTTCATCGTTCGCTTGCATTGAACATCCTGAGATTGCTATTGAATGCCATCCGGGTTATTTGAACGAAAAGCATTGGTTGCAATTGGTTGAAGCGGGATTTAATCGTCTCAGCATTGGTGTGCAAGATTTCAATACAGAAGTGCTCGAAATCTCCAATCGTACTCCCTCTCTTCTGCCAATGGAGGAAATTTTCTCTATATTACGTTCCCACAATGTGAAGATAAACATGGATTTTATCTACGGTTTACCCAAACAGACAGTAGAAGGATTTGCGCAAACTATAGGGAAAGCTGCAACGCTGGAACCTGATAGACTAGTGACATTTTCTTATGCTCATGTGCCATGGGTAAATAAAAACATGCTGAAGCTGGAGGAAGCAGGATTACCTTCTGCTGAGGATAAGAGCCGGATGTATAAGAGAACGATCGATATTCTTACAAGTTGTGGATATAAGCCTGTCGGGCTCGATCACTTCGTACAACAGGATGATGCTTTGTATGTGGCTCTTCAAAGCGGCATGCTTCATCGTAACTTTCAGGGATATTGCACGCGTGCCACTACCGGACAAGTCTATGCTTTTGGTGTAACGGCTATCAGCCAACTTTCCTCAGCTTATTGTCAGAATGTGCGAGGCATCGAAGAATATATAGGGACTGTCAACAAAGGCTACTTGCCTGTCATGCGTGGCTATGCACTCAACAAAGAAGAACAGTTGGCTCGTGAGGTTATCACTGCGTTGATGTGCAATAATCGTATGAACTGGAAAGAGCTTTCAGAACATATCGGTCTGGACGTAGAAACCATTCAGACCGATATCTCTTATGACCCAAGTAAACTGGAGGAGATGAAGAATGATGGTATCATAACTTATACTCCTGAAGAAATAAACGTAACAGATGACGGTATGCTTTATATTCGCAATGTAGCGGCTGTTTTTGACCCATTGATGCGAAATGGAGCTTCAAAAAGGTTCTCCAAGCCTGTGTAAGTCATCTGTGTGTTCTACTACTCTTTTATCTTGATTTGGCAATTGGACAGATCTTCGATGATGGCTAAAGATTCTACTCGTACCCCTTTTTCCTCGAGCATCTTTCGTCCGTTTTGGAATGCTTTCTCTATGATAAAGCCCATTCCAACCAGTTGTGCGCCCGATTGTTTCATCAGATCGATAACACCTAAGGCAGCATTCCCATAGGCTAAGAAATCATCGACGAACAGTACTTTGTCATTTGGAGTGAGAAAATCCGAACTGATAACGACTTCATAGTCACGGTCTTTGGTAAATGAGTGCACAGTAGTGATTAATGCATTTTGTATTGTCTTCGGCGATTTTTTCTTCGCAAAGACAACCGGAAGATCCATGAGATAACCCGTCATAATAGCAGGAGCAATGCCGCTGGCTTCAATGGTCATTATTTTGTTAACTCCGCTTGAAGCAAAAAGTCGTGCAAACTCATCACCGATAGATTTCATTAATCTAGGATCCATCTGGTGGTTAATAAAACTGTCTACTTTCAGGATACCCCCTTCAAAACATTTTCCGTCTTGCAGGATTCTTTCTTTTAATAATTGCATATTTTGTTTATTTATTGCTTCTATTTATATCACTCACGCTTTTACATTGTTTTTTCTGCAATCTCTTTTCCGGCAGCCAATGCTTTCAGGTTAAGTTCTACAATCTCGGAACCTTTACGTTCGAAGATCTCACGAATGCTATCTTGTATTTTAGCATAATCTATTCCCAAGAAAGGTATAGTAGCTCCCAGTAATACCATGTTTGCTACTCGTGCAGAGCCTACCTCTTTGGCTACTTCATCTACGTTAAGTATTATTTTGTGAGGCAGTTTATTTATTTCTGCCATTACTTTTTCTTTATCAGGATAGTTAGGGATGTTGATGAACGGAGTCTCATTCGTAACCACCCAACCATCGGCGCTGAGATAGGGGAGATACCGAAGTCCTTCCATTGGCTCAAGTGAGATAATCAGATCGCACTTACCCGATGGGATTAAATCAGAAGCGATAGGGCAGTCACTGATTCGCAAATTCGATTGCACATCACCACCACGCTGACTCATACCGTGCACTTCTGCCTGTTTCATATAAAGTCCCTCTTTTAAGGCCGCTTTACCGATGACGGTGGCAATAGACAAAATACCTTGTCCACCTACGCCTGATAGTATAATATCCTTTTTCATGGCTTATTTGTTCTTCTTTTTGCGTGCTAATGTTTGGATACAATCTCTGCGGGGGATAATGACAGATACTCCTTTGTAGTCAATTTCCTCTCGTATCATTCGCTTCATTTCTTCGTAATTCTTCTTCAGTGGAACGATGATGCGGATGTGTTCCGGCTCTACTCCGAGGCCGGCACAAATAGCTTCCAAGCGTCCCGTACCGGCGGAATCTTGCCCCCCAGTCATGGCTGTCGTTTCGTTGTCGGATATGATAATGGTAACATTTGCCTTTTCGTTAACGCAGTCTAGTAGACCGGTCATTCCCGAATGAGTAAAAGTTGAATCGCCAAGAACAGCGACTGCCGGATGGAGACCTCCATCAGAAGCTCCTTTGGCCATTGTGATCGAAGCACCCATATCTACGCACGAGTCGATGGCATGAAAAGGAGCATTAGCTCCTAGTGTGTAGCAGCCGATATCGCTGAATACTTTATGAGTAGGATATTCCTCTTTTAATACTTCCGTCAGAGTTGTGTACATGTCTCTATGGCCACAGCCTTCACAAAGTGCGGGTGGACGCATTTCCACAATGTCGGGTATTTTGAAGTAAGATTTATGTTCTTTTCCTACGGCACGAGCCACGGTATCAGGATTTAACTCTCCATCCTGAGAGAAGGTACCGTCTAGTCTTCCCTTTATCTTCAAACCCATGCCCAGATATCCTTTCAGTTGCTTTTCCACAAATGGTTGCCCATCTTCCAGAATTAGAATCTCGTCGCATGCTTCAACCAGTTGTTTCAATTGTTTCTTAGGTAATGGATACTGCCCGATCTTTAACACCGGATACTCACATCCTTCGGGGTAATTTTCCATCAAGTAGTTATATGCGATGCCGCAGGCCACAATACCCATTTTTTTGTTTGCCCCATCAATGTATGAGTTATAAGGAGATTCTTCTGAAGTCTTTATGAATTCGTCTTGGCGGGCAAGGAGAGCTTTGTATCGTTTCCGGGCATTTCCGGGGAGCAGGATGAATTGTCGTGGGTCGTCACTGAAAGAAAGATTGTTTTGGGGTATTTGTCCTTTACGTTCCACGCCGGAACGAGAATGCGCCAAACGTGTCACCATACGTAACAGCAACGGTTCTCCCGTTCTTTCAGAAAACTCAAATCCGCTGTACACCATGTCGTAAGCCTCTTGCTGATTACTTGGCTCATACATTGGAATCAGTGAGAAGTCTCCATAGAAACGGCTGTCTTGTTCGTTTTGTGAAGAGTGCATGCTTGGATCGTCCGCAGCAACCACAATCAGTCCGCCTTTTACTCCCGTAATAGCTGAGTTAATAAAGCAATCAGCAGCTACATTCATTCCAACATGCTTCATGCAGACCAATGCCCGTTTACCTACGAATGACAGGCCCAATGCTGCCTCCATAGCAGTTTTTTCATTGGCCGACCAGCGGCTATGTATGTTCTTCTCTTTTGTAAGGGTGGCACCTTGAATGTATTCCGTAATCTCGGTCGAAGGAGTTCCGGGATATGCATATACACCCGAAAGTCCGGCATCTAATGCTGCTTGAGCAATCGCTTCATCTCCGAGTAAAAGTTGCTTATCCATATTGTTCTTTTTAGTGTTAATCAGGTATTAGTTGGTTGCTTATAAATCGGAGACGATTATTGAAAGATCTTTCTTTTGTTTAAGGCCTCCCAGTACTTGCGGGCATTTACCATGTGGTCAGCATAGTTGGCTGCAAAGTTATGCGTACCCGAAAAATCCTCTTTGGCACACATATATATATAACTGTGTTTCACATAATTCAGCACACTATCGATGCCCTTCACGGATGGTATTCGGATAGGGCCGGGAGGTAATCCGATGTTTTTATAAGTATTGTAAGGCGAATTAATACTGAGGTGTTCATTCTTGATCCGTCTCAGACTGAAATCCTGCAAGGCGAATTTGATTGTAGGATCTGCTTGCAAAGGCATCGATGCGTGATATCGATTCAGATATAACCCCGCTACCATCGGCTTTTCATTGTCGTTATTGGTTTCTTCTTCCACAATAGATGCAACAGTGGAAACTTCTTCAGGAGTTAATCCGATAGCTTTTGCTTTAGCTAGTCGATCTTTGTTCCAGAATTTAGCATGCTCTTTTTGCATCCGCTTGAAGAAGTCGTCTAAACTTATATCCCAATACACCTGATAAGTTTCAGGAATAAACAGGCATATAATCGTTTCCTCTTTATAACCCATCTTCGCACAAAAGGCTGAGTCTAAAAGTTTAGAAGCAACCTCCGTGGAGTCAATCATCAGTTGCGTTCCTATGTTGCGTGCTAATTTTTCTTTTGTTCGTACATTGCCTATTGTCAGATTTAAAGGTGTTTGCCGCCCTCTTGCCAGACGTTTGAATACGTGGTACACATTATCTCCCGGTTTTATGAGATATCGTCCGGTATGTATACTCTTTGCATAATCTTGATATTCGGCCATCCAGCGGAACCCACTTAAATTGCCAGGTAATCCTTTGGCCATTACCTTGTTATAGATAGAGTCCAGCGTGTCGTCTCGATCAACATAGACGTAAACTTCTTTTTTTGGATGAAATTGCGAGGAAAAGAAATAGTAATATACAGTGCTTATAGCTATAAAACCAACCGCAGAAAGAATGGCTGCAATTAGTACTAATTTTTTCTTATTTTTCTTAATCATCGAATGAGTGTGTTGAATTTCGCGCCAAAGATATAAAGAAATAGATGAATAGAATTGATTGATGGACTAAAATCTTTCTTAAATTTCTTAGAAGGGGATCCTAGAACACTAATTCATAGGCCAGTGAGAGAAGTCTATTTGTGATTCAATTTGCCTTTCGAGCTTATTGGGTAAATGAGAAAAGAAATCTAAACCGGTTATGTTTTCTATATCGTCAATAGTTATACCATAGCTTCTAAGGTTGGCAACAGAGCGCTCATTCTTAAAGATAAAACCGATAGCTCTCGGAGTCGGGAAAGGAGATAGTATTATTTTAAAGAATCCTGTTGGAACAGTGATAGAATTTCGTCCGATAGTCTTTGATTGCTTATCAACCAAAGGTCCACAAATAATGATAAGTACACTGTCCGCTTTTGCCCAATCACGAATTTGGCTTTCCAGATCCTTCCATTTTCTCCGGTTTAGTTCCGGATGTTGAGGGCAAACGTTGCTAAAGTAGAATGATTCCTTCATTGCTACCTCATCCCATTTCATGTCTGCAGCCGGAGCCATGTGCCCTTTGTCAAAACCGCTACGAGCATAGTCTTTGTTGCTAACACTGCTCTCGTAAACGAAGGGATCACTCATGAAACGATTATTCCTTTTTGCTTTACCGGTGAGTTCGGCTCTAGTAAGTTCATAAGAGACCCAGTTTGGTAGTTTCCACGATTTATTGTATGAAACAATATACCCTTTATGCCTTATAACTTGCTCTTCTCGGGAGGTTGTTGCGTTGGGAATCTCTAAGTTTTCAAGAGCTTGCTTATCTAAAATTGTGCCTTGATAGGTCTCTTGTCCGAATACAGATAAATAGGAGAGAAAAAAGAATTGAATCGCTATAAATAATATAGTGATAGTTGTAAAAGAGAGACGTGTTACTTTATAAGGAAGTTCCTGCGGCTGCATGAGTAGTGTATTACTGTGATATGTTATTTGTCATCTTCATAAATTTTAATCCTATTGGCTTACGCACGATCAATGTATTTCTTTGCTTCTGATATCGTACTATCTACTCCCATGTTGGATGCTGCAATATATTCATTGCGTTCATCAGGTGTCAGTGAGTTTAATCTGGCTTTACGTTCCGCTTGAAACGCAAGCTTTTCCTTTTCGGTACTCAACGTTTTGAACTTCTCAAATTCGGCCAGTAATTAAGGTGAGGGCAACCTTTTTTTAAATCAATCATATTTGTTTTTTTAACTCCATAAAGGTAATAAGCTTTTGCTTATTATTCAAACATGCACATGACTTTTTATTGAAAATTCTATTATTGGATGCTATTCAATATTTTCCTTCTTGTCTAGTTTATCCTGATAATCATTGAGTATATGCTCTTTATAATTCATGCTACAAAAATACACGCATACGCCACATATAACAAATCTAATCTATATTATAAATGATATTTCAAAACAGAACACGATATAATTCACTTAAAGAGTGAATTGTAGAAAACAATTCGTATCTTTGTATCGTTAAATAATTAGCTATGAGAATAGAATTTGACCAAGCATATTTAAGAGAGCTGTATGAATCAGGACAATGCAAAAGCAAGAAATATCGGTTTCAACCAAATATCGTATCCAAATACATAAGATGTATTGATATTCTAATTGGAGCCGAGCAGATTGAATATTTGTTTCCGTTGCGTTCTTTAAACTATGAGGTGCTTTCGGGTGATAAAAACGGAATATCTTCGATTAGAGTAAACAACCAATACCGAATAGAATTTAGTGTAACGAAGTTGAATGATAAAGAACCTGTTATAACTATCTGCACTATTCTAGAACTGTCAAATCATTATAAGTAAAGTAGAATTAAATAACATAAAGGCTATGAGTAACGAGTTAAGACCATACGTACCCACACATCCTGGCGATGTGCTGAAAGATGAATTGCAAGCACGTGGAATCAGCCAAAAGCGATTCGCAGAAATTATATCTGTTTCTTATACGATGCTGAATGAAATAATAAACTGTAAACGCCCTGTTAGTGCTGAAATGGCTTTGGTGCTAGAGGCCGCTTTAGGCGTTAACGCATCGCTTTGGAACAATATGCAAAGTCGTTATAACCTAGAAATGGCACGCCGAAACAAAGACAACACGAGCAAGTTAGAGGCTATCAGAAGGCTATGTGCTTCGGTAGCTCTGTAGCATTAAGTTAAAACTTTATTGATTGTATTAATTTATTGCAATCATTCAAAACCGCTTCACCTCTACCAAGAGGGGGGCGGTTTTTTTTTATTTCTGGCACATAGTGTCGAAGCCTACTCTCCCTAGTTTCTGTGTGCGTGTCACTTTTCAAACCCGTGGGGGGCTGGGGGGATGCTTTTTGTGCCAAACCAATGCGCTACCAAATAGTCGCGTAGTTTTCATATAGAACCTTTTCATGGTTTGACAACAATAGAAGGCTCTGTCGAAACTATGAACTCACATTTGATTCAGCCGAAGAAATAGTCAAAATTGCAGCTATAAAATTATTAATCAATAAAATTTAAACAGGCTCTATATTTACTTAATCTTTGCCCCGCTTTCCTGATTCGGGGCACTTTTGTTCATCCTTTCTTACGTTTTTAAACGCATTTAATATAAGTTTACTTATTATTGATGCGTGTATGTCCTACTTTTGATTGCTTTTTATATTCAATATTTTGGGTAATGGAATTTTATTCCTATATTCGAATTGTACATAAGTAGATTCAAAAGGAATAGACTTCCAAAATGTCATTGGCGACATCTACTATTTTTTTAAATATCTGAATCCACAAGGACATTATATTGAACCATAATAAATAATATTAGTACCAAAGTTTATGAGTGAAGAATACATATTCGAAGATGATTACCCGTTGACAGAGTCAATAAATCATTATGCAAAGCTTTCAAACAATGAGGACTATAAATACAAATTTATAGAAATTATGCAACGGATAGCGTCGGAAGAAGTTGTCTATATTGCTGATTTGAAGCTACTAGAGAAGGAATTTAAATGTCCTATTAGAGCTCAATTAACCAAGGGCTCAGGCTGCTACTTGGGAGTTGAAATAAGTAAATTATCAGAGCTTAATCGCTTCTTGGGAAGAAGAATTGGAAAATATAAAGATTGCAAATTAGGCTTTAATCGTCTCCGAAATGCTATTAATGCAACATGGTAATATTATGTGGAATTTTAGTTAAACCTCACCTTTCGGTGGGGCTTTTCTCCTTTCACCAATTTTAGCATAAAATTATATCCCCAGTTCTACAATATACAGGGTTGAATTATGCATAAATCCCGTTTTCTTGGAAATTTATATAGTTTATATAATGCTAATCTGCTCTTTTTCTATAAGTTTGTATAAAAAGAAAATAATGGATAGTGCAGTTATATTGATGGGAATGTGATTGCCGAGAAAGGCGTGTTTTATATAAAAGACATAATGGCTTATGTTGATGAGTCCTATAAACCTATAAAGAAGGAGCTAAAGCTATTGCTCCTCCAAATGGCTTAGATTACTAAAGATTGTGATTTTATCTTGACCAATTATTATGTAAAAAGAGGAGCGGCATGTCGTGGAATCAATGTATATATTTATGCTTTATATTATAAACACGAACATACATTTCAAAACGATAGGAACAATATTCAGCTGACTGAACGTATGATGGATGGAGTATATCCACCTGAAGATTTGGAGAACCTATTTTATCATTAGCAGTATGTTAGTGTTTTTGGAGCTATGGAATATTTTCTCTTTGATACGTTTATTGGGCAGGTATGCAATCTATGGTTGAAGAATATGACTTGCACTCGTTTGAATTGAATATACTGGATACAAGGAGGCTTTTGATGTTCCGGAAAAATGGCATAATACTCCAATCTGTGAAGCTTCTTTTTTAAATTCATTTGATGAGATGTGGAATGAATTGATAAGATCGCTAATTTTATCTTTCAATTGATGGATAAGTTGTAGAATGAAATAGAAAATATAAACTTTACAAAATGCACATATAAGATTTATGCAAAAAATGACTTTAACATATACTCTAGAATCTCGTATTTTTGAAAAAGAACATTATGATTCTTGTACGGTTTGTGGCAGAAACTTTATAGATGGTAATACGACTCATCTAGGCTATAACCATGACAACAATCTTGAACTTGTAGGAGATTGTTGTATATCTGTATTAAAAGAAACAATTGTTAGGCATGTTTATCAAACCCTTCCATATATAATACCAAATCCAGAAAGTGTATTATGGAGATTTATGGACTTGGCAAAATTTGTATCATTAATGCAAAATAATTCTTTATATTTTTCAAGAGCAGATTGTTTTGAAGATCCTTTTGAAGGAGCAAAAGGTGTTTTAATTCGTCAAGAAGAATGGTCTAAATCTTATTATGATTTTTTTTGTTACGCAATAGATTCTGCTAAGCAAATAGACGGTATATCAAGAAGTTTGGAAGAAATAAAGGAACAAGCGCAAAGGCTACTTTTGGAGTTTAAAGAAAGTACATCAAAGCAGCCTTTACATACTTTTATTAACTGCTGGCATGAAAACCAATATGAATCAGAAGCAATGTGGAAATTATATACAAAAGATTCATCCCAAGGAATAGCGATACGAACAACATATAATAGATTGTATAATTCTATGCAAAAAAATCCGTCTATATCCATTGGCAGGGTTAATTATATTGATTATAGTAAACGTTTTGTTGACCATAATGGTGCTTTTTGGTATAAAAGATGTTCTTTCGAACATGAAAAAGAGGTAAGGGCTATACTTTCTGATTATACTCAAAAAGATGTTTTTGGAATATTAATTCCAGTAGATCTGAATATACTAATTGATCATATATATGTTTCACCAACAGCACCTTCATGGTTCTATTCTTTGGTGAGAAATTTACTTGATAAATACACGATACACAAAGAAGTTGCAGATTCGACTTTAAATATAAAACCCTTTTGTTAAAATCGTATGAGTATATCAGAATTCGATATTGGGAAAGAGTAACTTTCAATCTGAAAGTTGATAGCCTTTATTATCAGAGAAAAAAATCTTATTACTATAATCAGATAGAGTTTGATATAGCTCCCACCATTTGTTAGTCATAAGATGTAACTTTTAGGATAAACATTTCTATCTCGCATAGTAAAAAATAGTGGGTTATTCTTGTTCTTGTCCTCTTAAAATTGCATATTTGTAACCAATAATAGGGAGCATTGGCTAAACCCCGTATTGCAAAATTATGGAAGTACATTAAAAGTCCACGGATATTCTTCAAGGATATTAAAAAACTCTTGATTTCTGTTTTGCGAAGCTAAATACTATTATCAAATCCTGAGAAGATAATTGGCTGTGACTATCTGCCTGTTCTGTTTATACAGAAAGTACTCTGAAATTTCCCCTAAAAACGTGTAACCTTTTCTAATCTGTTACGTCTTATTTAGTGTGAATATAAACTAATTTAAATCCAGAAAAGATGCCCCCTTTAAATTGCACCATAAGTTACATTAAAAACGTTGATAGATTAAGGAATATCATGTTTTTTTGCCGGTATGCCTTTTTTTTGTTGCTATTGCTAGTATTATCGAATCAATTAAAAGCCCAGTCACCGGGCGTGACCGTTGAGGATATCAGATTTGAAAGCGAGGGAGTCACTCTTGTTGGTACGATCTACACGCCGCAGCATTCACATGCTGCGGTAGTTCTGGTACATGGTTCTGACCAGACACCTCGAATGAGAAATTTCGCATCGCTTTTGGCTAAAAAAGGCATTTCGGTGTTAACATATGATAAACGTGGAGTTGGTGAATCGGGTGGGATTTATGCCGGTCCGGAAGTGAGTACTAACAACATTGATTCTGCTAATCTCAACCTCTTGGCTGAAGATGCAATCGCCGCTATAAATATACTTCATCAGCATCAGCGGGACAAAAATGTACCTATCGGTTTGGTCGGTTTCAGTCAGGCAGGGTGGATAATTCCCATTGCCGCAAACAAAAATTCGCTTGTGAATTTTATGGTGTTGTTTAGCGGATCTATGGTCTCAACTCTAGAGCAACTTAGGTTTCAGTTTTTTACAGAAGGGAAACCTGATTTTTGGGACAATCACACCGAAGCAGAGGTACGAGAACACATACGTAATGCTGCAGATCGCTATCAATTTGCAAACACTGATCCTTACGACGCCCTTAGCACGCTCTCGATTCCGGGACTTTGGCTTTTTGGAGAGAAGGATATACAAGTCCCAGTAAGACTATCGATAGAGCGTCTCAATGCATTCAAGGCACAAGGGAAACCTTACGAGTATTGTTTATTTTCAACGCTGGGACATTATGTTTCGGGCTCTGATGAACCGATTGACATTGCTGTTCATTGGATTAAAAATAGATAGCATTATATGAAAAGCAAAGCTAGGGTATGCATTTTCTTGCCCCCGTATTGCAAAATCCTTGAGCATAATTCTACATATATTCTTCAAGGATTTGCTTTGTTTTTATTAATCATTTCAAAAACTTCTAAAACATTCGGAGACTGTTAGGAGACTATCAAAGGGATACAGTTCAATCCATTGCCCTGCTGACGTTTTATAATCGGCATAAATTTTTCTATAGCTATTGATTCCATTACTTTTTAATCGCAAAGTTCGGAAGAGTTGATGCTGGAGACAACTTGTGCAATTAGAGGTCCAGCTTCTTTCCTATGATTTCAAAGTATGCACTGTCCAATTGATCGGTTACTGCAATAGGGTAAGAACCTTCAGATAGAATTTTCCGAATGACTTCTCCTGAAGGGTGTCCATAGGGGTTTTCTACTCCAAATGAGATAGGGCAGCAATATCCATAGGGTGCCAAAATATTTTCATTGAATGAGCTTAGTGATCCGTGATGTGGTATTTGTATTGTTCCCACATTCGCCCATAATTTTCTGTATACATCTCTTATATTTGTTACGTTTAAATCTCCATCTCCGGTGTAAATACAAGCAACTCTTTCTGATTTAATAGTATAATTACGAAAATGATGTGTATTTATTATACCATTAGCTCCAATACATCTATTATTGACAATGCTGTTCTGAGGTACTATGAAGTGAAGACTAAGACAGATACTTCTTTTTTCGTATTTTTTGGGGCTATAATTCATTGGTCCAGAGTATATCATCATAGAATTTTGATTTATTTCTCCACTTAATTCACTATAGACTCTTTTGATTGCTTTCACTTGCTCTCTGTCGCTAATAATATCTTTCCAGTACGATATATCGTTAACAAATTTATCTTCATTAAATCCGGCTTCTTCTAATTTGTCAAGTAAATTTTTTCTTCTGTTATTATATTCATAATTATAGGGGACATATATCCAATCATTGTTACTCGATATTGAAAGTTGAACTCCACTATTAATAATTTCTCCAGAGCTTAGATTTTCTATGATTGTAGGGTTTGTGTCTTCGTCCCTTATATTATTTTCTTCAGTGGATCTAACTTGAATAATTTGTGTATCATTGCCAAAGAAAGCCTGAGGGTTTCGGATTAATGTACCAATATTCTTTTGTTCTATTGTCTCATAAATATTAGAAAGTATTATTAATTCTTCCTTATAAAGTAATGGCATGATTACCCGCTTTATCTTAGCGTGTTCGTTTAGAAGCTTTATTTTGGATATATGATCGTAATCAAAATGAGAAATGAATAATATGTCAATATTCTCATTTTTATAAAATGCTTGAGTTACTGCTTGATCTCCCATTTTCGTATTATATTGATTTCCGCAATCATATACAACTGTAAAACCATCGTGCTTTTCAGAATAAAATGCACCTTGCCCAATAGGATGAAAAGTTCTTGTAATCATAGTATTTATATTATAAGTTGTGCAAATATATGTATTAAATATTTTTCAGCAAGAATACAACCTAATATTTTTCATTCATAGATGTATTTGTCGAAAGATAGCAAAAGAGAAGCAACTGTTTTGCAAAGTAATATGCTTCAATAGATTTGTGTTTGCTATACTGGCAATTTTGCTAAATGGTTACTGAATTGTATGCTACCCCTAGTATCTTATATGTCAATATTTCCACTTTCTTATGAATATTCTCTATTTAGATTTTTGAATAATAAAATTTATTATACATTTGTGAGCAAATCAAATTTTATGAAAAATGACTATGGAAAGAATAAAATCAATGCCTGCTATTGCAGATAAAAGAAGCCGGGTTTTAATTCTGGGAACTATGCCCGGAAAAGAATCATTGGAGTATAAAGAGTATTATAGGCATGTGGATAATTTGTTTTGGGATATTATGCTTCGAATCTGCGATAAAGACTGGCCAATGTTTGAGGATGCTAGTCAGGGACCTGATTACGACACTAAAGTTAAGCTGCTGCTAGATAATGGAATAGCATTATGGAATATTGTCGAGTCATGTGAGCGTGAGGGGAATAGTGATGATAAAATAAAAAATCCTCAGTTCAACGATCTTGAAACATTTATACTTGATCATCCTAATATCTCAAAAATTGGTTTTAATGGGAAAAAAGTAAGCAACTCTTTTAAGGCTTCAAAAATGAGTTTATCTCCAGATATTATATTCAAAACGCTGTATTCAACAAGTCCTAGTAGTCCCGTTAATTCTTTTTCTATTTTGAAACAATGGTATGAATATATTAGAAAATAAAGAGTTTTCTTAATAAATCAACTATAATAATAAATGTAAAAATTGGGTACAAATAAAGATAGGTAAAATGGGAAGAATGAAAAGAGGCGAGATATATAAGCTGCAAAGAGAAGGCGGCATTCTTACAGGTGGGATACTCACTTATGAGCACTTCTTCGCGTATTGGGAGGATTGTGGGAAAAATTATCACGGAGTAATGATTACGCATGGAACTGATGTGAAATTTGCTAATAATATTGCATTGAGAGAAGAGCATATTAAGCCAGGTTATTATTTTCATTGGGATAATTCTTATTTTGTAGCTCATAGATTTATTAAAGATATTCCTAAACGTAAATTAATCAAGTGTGGCGAATTAACTGAGGATGGTATTTCTTTCATAGAAAGTAAAATTGAAGGTATGCCTACGGATACATATATTGAATATATAAAGAGGCTTGCCCATCCCAAATAATTTCTTCATATTTGCACTGCGTTACATTTTATTAGATAGCGAGGAAACTTGCCAGAATGGCTACGGACATAGTGTTTATGTCCGTGGCTTTCACACATATACGGTTCTGACCCCCGTGTGATGTATTAATGTACTCACTGCTATCTAAATAGTGTAACGCAACGGGAAAGCGGAACCGTTTTCTATTCCGCTCAACTAATGATGACTTACCATGCGGAAAACTCAAAAAGAAGATGTGAAGTAGCTCACTAAAGATTTTGTGGG
This sequence comes from uncultured Bacteroides sp., assembly GCF_963666545.1. NCBI lineage: Bacteria > Pseudomonadati > Bacteroidota > Bacteroidia > Bacteroidales > Bacteroidaceae > Bacteroides > uncultured Bacteroides sp. The sequence goes on from NZ_OY762899.1 coordinate 4,084,193, forward strand.
CTATGGGCACTACAAACTTAATGTTGTAGCTGAGGATGGCCGTGTGCTTTCTGCTGTTACCGGTGACACAGAACTTATGTCTAGACTTGATTCTGAACTTGAATCGGAGCAGGAACAGGCTAGGAGAGAAGCGATTGAATTTGTGTTATCCGAGAATGTATAAAAAGCCCCGTACGGCTTAATACGGGGCATATATGATGTTTTGTAGTTCTTTAATTCCTACTTATTTCAACGTGTGTCCTGTATATTTAGTTTTTATTAGGCTACTTTTTGGACTCTCTACGATGATGTTATCATCTTTATCTATGTTGTCTACGTTATATTTCACTTTAATCACACGGCCTATCTGAGAATTTACAGATTGACAGTCTTTCTTTGAAACAAGGTATTCATATTCTTTTAATAGCGACTCATTTTCTTCTATATAAAGAAAAATGCGATCGGTAATTTCTTTTGTGAATTTTTCAATGACATCTTTGGCGAATTTCTCAACTTCTTTGTTTACTGCTTTCATAATAATAAATTTTATGTTAGTACTTTTTTTATGTACAAAAAAAACGTATCATTTGATAATCAACGAAAAATAGTATATATATTTTTTGCTAATTATTTGATGTTTCGTTAACTCTACCGTTTCAGCTGGAGGTCTAAGATTTTTTTTTGATTGTTCTCATTTTATGCTATCCAATATCTTTCGTATTGCTTCATCGGCATGCTTCCTCATAATCTTCACGTAATTGAATATGGGACGGTTTGTTTTCATTGATTGGCCGATGCAATACTCTAATACTTCAAGTGGGATGCCTAACTCAAAGCCATGCTGAACAAATGACTTTCTGGCTGAGTAGTACACAACCCTCTTGTTTATCCCGAGTTCTTCCGCCAACCGCCTGATGCGTCCGGCAATGAAGCATGAGAAGTTATGATAGCTGAACTTATAGCCGAAATCAAGTTTACCATTCTTTTTCTTATACCTTATTATGATGGGCTTTGCTTCATCCGGAATTGTGAGGCTTATTTTCCTTTCGTTGCGTTTAGTGTTCTTGGATTTCTCCCGGATATAATTTATCTGTTCCATATCTCTAAAATCTATCTCAAGCAAATCAATGAGATTAATCCCTCCGAGATAGTAGGAGAGCATGAATGCATCTCTTGCTATGCGCATGCTTTTATCATTAAATTCAGCATCACGTATCAATTTCAGTTTATCAACAGTAATGTCTAGTTCACGAACCACTTTTGCCGGGGCAACGTAGTACTCTTATTTTGTGAATTCCTTTTTTTGAAATTTTGGCGGGAACGACCGCTAATTTTAAAGTTGTCATGAGTGTAAGATTAATTTGGGATTCGTTTTGGACTCGTTGATAAGTCCATATATGGCCGGAAAACCCTTTTTTTAATCTTCGACAAAAAGTGAAAGGAGGAGTGAAAAGCCCTGAAATGCTATGTTTACCACTAATAGGCTCTTTTGGAAAGTGAGCCGGTAGCCGGACTTGAACCGGCGACCTACGCGTTACGAATGCGTTGCTCTACCAACTGAGCTATATCGGCATATCTTTATCGGGGTGCAAAGTTAGAACTTTATTTGAGAAATGGAAACTAATCTTTTTCTTTTTTAGAGAGCTTCTTAATCTTTTATGAAAGCCGATGATCTCTGTATATAACAAAGAACGTGTCTAAATAGCTGATAATCATTTGATATGGAGCTCCTTTTTGTCAAGAGCAGTTTTATGCATAATTAACGGAACGGAGGCACTTCCAAAACAAAAAGGAGTTATCGGGATAGCATATAGAGGAAATTTAGTTTTCACTAGGAGTTATTCCGATAACAAATAAGCATATTGCTGAAGAGAAACCGTCTTTTGGAGAATTTGCAACCGTCTCTTTGGGCATCCTCCGCCTTCTTTTGGGCCAACTGAACGGTTCAGAAGGGTCAACTGAACGGTTCAGATACAAAAAAACGGGAGAAGTTGTTGCTTCTCCCGTTTACCGTAGTTTAATTTGAAACTACTTTATGATAACTCTGACAAAGATACTACATGAAACAAGCAAAGTCAAGTTTTTCAGGAAGAAAAAACAAATTAAAAGTTGTCCTGTTCGTTAAAGTTAGATGCAATCAGAAATTTGCGCAAGTCTTTCCTATCTGCTCTATTTCTCTTCATTATTTACAAATGGTCTTTTCGAAATAGATCATATAACTTCACCGTGGTTAACTAGTTAGTTAACCACGGTGAATTAACTAGTTAACCACGGTGAACTAACTAGTTTTATTTATCCCGCTCACAAGGTCTGTAGGGGATACTCTACTATCTTGACAAACTGATGCTAGCAAAATTAAAATAAAGCTTAGATATGAGCCACTCAACGAGTTTTATCGGAGAACTTGTAAAAGCAAAAAGTATTCAAAACGAGAAGCGGAACTAAACGAGTCGTATTAAAAGCTTTCTACTTTGCCTTATTCGTTTATCAACAATCTAACAAACCCTTGAATTTATATAAATGAAGATAAAAGAATAATTTGGAGGTTTGCTACTGAAAACATATCTTTGCCCCAATATATAGTTATGATTAGTTAACATAATGATCTGTTGCAAAAACATATATTACAATATCCATGTAGCTTTAAGGGCTATACCAAGTAAGCTCTTTGGCAAACTTAGCATTTTAAGCCCCATTCTGGTTAATCTCAAGCGAATAGGAATCACCTGTTTTTAGCATATCATCCCGAAAAACTTGATTAATGCCATAGCTGCTTGACCTATTCTTTTATGCTAATGCCGGTTAATGCGCTTATTGTCCTTCTTAGAGAAAGTTAATTGATTTATTCATGCAAGTCTTTTTTAGTATAGTATCATGAAAATACGTCTGGTTTTAATTTTAGTGACGTTCATTTTTCCATTGATTGGTTGGGCAGAGAATACCAAAGACAATTACTTTTTTCGGAAAGTAGATTACCAACAAGGGTTATCTAATAGTGCTGTACTTTGTCTGTTTCAAGATAATGAGGGACTGATGTGGTTTGGGACATACGATGGCGTGAATTGTTACGACGGACAAAGTATGGAGGTTTTTCGCTCAGACTTTTCAAAGAAAAAGACATTAAGCAATAATATCATTCATTCAATCCAGCAAGCAGACAGTGATTGTTTGTGGATAACGACACATTTAGGGGCAAACCGGTTTTCGAAAGATTCACGTCAAGTGATATGCAATTATGAATTTGGGGGCGACTTTGTTATTCACTCAAACTCCAAAGGCAACACATGGGCACTCGGTTATGATTGGATAGCATATTACAATACTCACCATCACCGCTTCGTTCGAATAAAAACACCTAAGATTAAAATGCTTAAGGTAGATAACCGAGCTTTTGTCACCGATAATGGTGAGCTATTTCTTTTTCCTTATGAGAGTGGTGATTTATACCGTTTTTCTTTAACTTCCTTCAATCAAGACACACTGGCTACCCGACTCACTGCTATTCCTTCCCGCTTTCATCCCAAACCAATAGAATATGTGTGCTACCAAAATGGGATATTCTACTTTTACGATTCCGATAAAGACCTATTCTTATACGACATAACAAGAAAATCAAAAATTTATATCCGTAATATTGCCGAAATGGTTCAAAAATACGGAGAGGTCATAGGCATTGTATCTTTTTATGAAGATATCATTCTTGCTTTTCAAACGAATGGCTTGATTCGGTTAAAGCTCTCTCAAAAATATTCTGAAGAAATAATAAATAAGAATATACGCATTTTTGATATTTATAATGATTCGCGGCAAGGGGTACTATGGGTTGCCTCGGATGGTCAGGGAGCTATTATGTATTCTAAAAAACAATCTATTGCCACAAACTTGATGCTAAGTAGCCTATCTCCTAATTTAAGTAGACAGGTCAGATCTATATTGACTGATAAATATGGTGGATTATGGTTTGGCACCAAAGGTGACGGATTAGTACACGTCAATGAATACAAAAATGGGATAAAGAGTAATAATACAGAAGTTTATTTGCCTGGAAGCAAGCAGAATGTGGCGTCGTATATAAAACCCAACAAAGAATTCCAGATATATAAAATGTTGGAGAGTCGCTTTATGAATGGTTTCTGGCTAGGAACAGGTTCTTTGGGATTATGCTATTACTCTTTTGACGACAAGAAATTGCATGAATTTTCCAAAGAATTCTCACAAGCTGTTACAGATATACATTCTATATTTGAAGCGAATGACAGTGTATTGTATTTAGCCACTACGGGAAAAGGCTTTTGCAAAGTTATACTCAAAAAAAGTAAGCGTGATATTCAGGTTAAATCTTGGAAATACTATCATTTTTTCTGTGATCAGCAAGAACTGACTATCTTTCAAAGTATGGTGCCCGAAGGAGATTCTCTGCTATGGTTGGGCAGTCGACAGAAAGGATTGGTCCGTTTCAATCGAAAGACAGAAGAATATCAGGTTTATTCCTTAAATAGAATATTGCATAAATCGGTAGACGATATTCTTTGTCTACATTGGCACAAAAAGCAACTTTATGTGGGAACGACTTCCGGATTAGTGCGGATCACCTTTCGTGGAAGCAAGCTGAAAGTGGATTATATTGGACGTGAGCATGGGCTCCTCAATGATATGATTCACAGTATTTTGGAAGATGCAAATGGTCTGCTCTGGTTGGGTACAAATCGCGGCCTTATCAAATTCAATCCCAAGAATTCATTCTCGCATGCATACTACTACAGTAGTGGCGTACAAATTGGAGAATTCAGTGACGATGCTTATTATCGATGCCCTTACACCGGCAACCTTTTTTTCGGAGGAATTGATGGTTTGCTTTATTTAGATAAGAAAGTATCCACTGATTCCGAATATTATCCCGAAATCTTATTGCGCAAATTGGTGATTGAAAAAACATTCGTCAATCTTCAAGACCATTATCTGCCTGATAGGAAAGGTTTGCAAATGAAAGGTGATAAAATATCTTTTTCCTTATTTTTCGTAGTCCCTGATTATGCAAGCGGTGGCGATGTGGAGTACTCTTACATGCTCGAAGGATATGACACACATTGGGGAGCATTTAGTAGTATTAATGAGGCATCCTACTTTAATGTTCCATCGGGAGATTATATCTTTAAGGTACGTTATAAAAAGGATGTATTTGCTACGGAATACAAAACTTTAATTATTCCGATTCACATCCTTCCCCCTTGGTATCAGACGGCCTATGCCTATTTTATATATCTATTATTGGGACTTGCGTTGGCTGTATATGCGGCCCATCTGTTTCGTAAATATTTCCGTCACGAAAAGATGATGAAGAAATTGCAGGAATCAGAAAGCCGCAATGCATCTCTGGTGGCGGACACCTATAAAGAACGCGAGTTGCTTGATAATTGTACCCTTATTTATCATGCTTGCGACCAGCTACGTTCTGAAAGTACTTCGCCTGAAGAACGCAGTGAAAAGATAGAGCTTATTCGAGAATCTGTTATGTCCTTACTCTTTGGCTGTAGGCTTGGTGATGAGTGCTTCCGTCTGTTGTCTTCTTTAAATTTCTCTGTCACGGGTCGTGTTTATCTTTCCAAATTGGCGGAAGAGGTACTCCAAATATTGGAGAAGGAGAAATACGATGTTTCTCACATACGTTTGAATATTCCGGATACTTTCAGCTTTTCGGGCTATAAGAATGCATTGCGTTGCATACTCTATTTCAGCTATCTCTATCTTTCCAGTCGGACAACAGCCGAAATTATAGTGGATGTGGTAGAAGAGGAGGATAAGATGCTGTTAATGTTCGTCTCTTCAGATGATATGGTGAAAGATTTGCATGAAGCACTTTCCGGGAGAAAGCCTTTGTCTGTTAATGCAAAAGATTCGGATGCCATGTTTCGGACTCGAACGATGCAACATTTTGTACTTTCCGCCTTGAGACAACAGCAGTGCACGTTACATTATGCTGATACGGAACAAGGAAATCGCTTGATCATAGCTTTCGAACCTGTCGTAATTGCGAAACAAGAGAAAATCAAGAAAACCGTTTTGCTATTGGAAGATAAGGAAGAGATGGTTTGGCTGATAACTGCCCTGCTTTCGGACGAATACGAAGTTCGTTCAGTAAAAAGCATACAGTTGGCATTTGATGAGATGCGTAAGTTGGCTCCGACTTTGTTTCTGGTAGACATGCTTATGTATGCCGATGCCGAAAGTTCCTTTATGAAGTATATCAATAAGAATCGTCCAATGCTGTCGAAAACAGCATTTATTCCCATGCTGACGTGGAAGGTCAGTTCATTGATGCAGCGCGAATTGCTTTTGTGGGCAGATTCCTATATTGTTCTTCCTTATGATATTCCATTCTTGAAAGAAGTCATTCATAAAGTGATTTACGGAAAACAGGAAGCTAAGCATATCTATATGGAAGATCTGGAAGGATGGACAAATTCGATCGTCTGTACTACCACCGAAGAGGCAGACTTTATAAGAAAACTCCTGCAAGTGATTGAACAGAATCTGGATCGTGAAGATTTAGGCTCCACCTTTATTGCTGAACAGATGCTGATAAGTCCCCGCCAATTTTACCGCAAGTTAAAAGAAATATCAGGCATGTCCCCAAGCGATTTAATTAAAGATTATCGAATGGAAAAAGCTGCTCGCTTGTTACGAGATGAGAAGTTATCCATCCAAGATGTTATTTCTGATATTGGCATTTCCAGTCGTGCCTATTTTTACAAAGAGTTCACTCGCAAGTTCGGCATGACTCCGAAGGTTTATCGAGAGCAATTACAAAAACATGAATGACAGTTTGTGAAAGAAGCCACTTGACCTGGCTTTTATTTGGTATGTGAACGTATTGCGCTCTTTTTATTGGAGAACTCTTGTACTCTTATTACTCCTCTGTATTATTTATCTAATTGATTTATAAGGTATTACCTTGTACTCTCAATTACCTCTTGTCCTTTGAACAGACATTTTTTCTCTCTTTTTAATTTTGGCTTGTGGGAGTATCAAATACGATTTCTTATTCCATTAATTTGCATCCATGAGATTCAACGTGTTTGATAACCTTAGTATTAATTTAAATCGAGTAGAATGAATTTGTTTGAAATGAAAAGACGTCACATCAGATCATTATGGATGCTGTTATTGTTGCTCACATGTAGTGTAGCGGTACGGGCACAAGGCAATCCTGTTACAGGGCGTGTTTCTGATGAGAAAGGAGAGTTGCTCATAGGAGTGAGCATTCTGGAGAAAGGAACTACAAACGGTGTTATTACCGACATAAACGGTCAGTATTCCTTAAAGCTGTCGACCGGTAATCCTATTTTGGTAGTTTCCTATATAGGACATAAGTCACAAGAGATCAAAGTCGCCAAACAGAGAGTTATCGATATTGTTTTGGCGGAAGACGTATCGGCGCTAGATGAAGTCGTAGTAGTAGGTTATGGCAACCAGCGCAAAGTCTCTGTTGTCGGAGCACAATCGGCCTTGAATATGAAAGACGTCAAAATGCCTGCAGGCAAGTTGTCCTCTGTTATTTCCGGACGTATTGCGGGAGTGGTTGCTGTGCAGCGTAGCGGCGAGCCGGGACACGACGAATCGGATATATGGATTCGTGGTATATCCTCTTTGCTTGGACAAAGTTCTAGGCCATTGGTGCTGGTAGATGGTGTGGAACGCAGTTTTAATAACATTGATCCCGAAGACATCGAATCTTTCACTGTACTGAAAGATGCCTCCGCCACAGCCGTTTACGGTGTGCGTGGTGCTAATGGAGTTGTTATTGTGAAAACCAAGCCCGGGCGGGTCGGAAAACCGCAATTTAGTGTAGACTATTATGAAAGCTTCACTCGTCTGACAAAAAAAGTAGATATGGCAGATGCTTATACCTATATGGATGCACGCAATGAGGCACAGATGAATGCAAATGGCACCCTCAAGTATTCGGATGCTTACATCGAGGCTACTAAGAAAGCCAATGGTTTGCTACCTAATGACAATACACGCTTGTACAATCCGTATTTGTATCCAGCTATCGACTGGGCAGACCAATTATTTAATGATTGGGGGCATAACCGTCGCGGGAATATCAATATTCGTGGTGGTGTACCCAATGCAAACTACTATGTGTCATTGAGTTATTATGGTGAAACAGGTATGACCCGTAACTTCAAATTGGAGAACTACAACACTCAAATGAAGTATGATCGCTATAATTTTACTTCCAACCTGAATTTGAAGCCGACATCCAAGACTACTATCGACTTGGGCTTTTCCGGTAATATGGGACAAGGACACTATCCACAGACTAGTACAAATGCATTATATGCCGCCAGCATGGATGTCAATCCAGTGATGTATCCTTTATTACTACCCAATGGAACAGTGTCTGGTATCAACTCGCAGCAAAAATTCAACCCTTATGGTTTGCTGGCTCGCGGTGGTTATTATGACGAGTTTTCCAGCCAACTAAATTCGAATATTCGTGTAACACAAGATCTCGATTTTGGGGGATTTAGTAAAGGACTTTCCGTATCTCTCATGGTAGCCTTCGATACCTATAATTCACGCAAGAGACAGTATAATCGTAACGAACCGATGTACAAATTTGCCGGAAAGACGGATGAAAACGGGCTTTGGATAGAAGATACTTTATTTGACGAAGAAACAGGAGACTATCTATACTCTCTATTGAAGGAAGCAGACGGGAGTCTAGAACTTCAGACACCGGAGCATTCGAGTAACCGAACTGTCTATACCGAAGGATCTTTGAACTATGATCGCAGTTTTGGTGCTCATCGTGTTGGTGCTCTATTGCTCTATAACCAGAAGGTTTATTGGGATTTGAATGCAGAAGACGTCATTGGGGGGATGCCTTATAAACAACGTGGTTTTGCCGGACGTGCCACTTACTCTTGGAACGACCGCTACTTTGCTGAGTTCAACCTTGGTATCAACGGATCGGAGAACTTTACACCGGGAAAACGTTACGGTGTGTTTCCTGCTTTCGGTTTGGGATGGGCGGTATCTAATGAGCCGTTTTGGAATCCTTTTCGTAAATACGTTTCTTTCCTGAAGTTTCGTTATACAGACGGATGGGTAGGCAGCGACACGGCTACGGGCAGGCGTTTTATGTATCAGGGAGTGTTTAAAGGCTTGGATGGCACATTGTTTGGAACCAATTATAGCGGCGCAAGCGGTTACGGTGAAGAAAAATATGGTGTGAACGTTACTTGGTCAAAGTCTAGAAAACAAGACTTAGGTATTGACCTTAAGTTCTTAAACGATAATTTATCGTTTGTCATTGATCTATTTAAGGAACGCCGTGATAATATCTTTTTGCAACGCAGTACTATTCCTAGTTATGCGGGTTGGGTCGAAAATCCATACGCTAATTTGGGAGTTGTGGAAAATAAAGGTATCGAAGTGGCAATGGATTATACTCAACAGTTGGGTAAGAAGACCTTTCTTACCGTACGTGGCAACCTTACTTTCAATAAGGACAAGATTATCGAAAATGACCAACCTCCTGTAAATTATCAGTGGATGGAAACACGCGGCACGAATGTGAATGCCACATGGGGATTTATTTCTGACGGACTTTTCACTAACGAGGCAGAAATAGAAGATCATGCTACTCAATTCGGAACGCTGCACGTGGGAGACATTAAGTATCGAGACTTGAATGGGGATGGTGTGATAAATAATTACGATAAAACCGTGATTGGCCGTGGTGATGTACCTCGAATCTATTATGGATTCGGTGCCGACTTGCAAGTTGGAGACTTCTCCATCGGTGCTCTGTTTCAAGGAGTGACGCAAACAGATCGTTATTTGGATGGTATATCTATCAAGCCTTTCTGGGATGATGAAGGTCGGGACAATATATTCTCAAATATCACTGATCGTTGGAGCGCAGATGATCCTACTAATCAAGATGTATTCTATCCGCGCATATCTGTAGGTAGCGACTTGAATTCCAATAATGCACAGAAGAGCAGTTGGTGGATAAAGGATATGAGCTTCCTTCGTCTGAAACAATTGAATATTTCCTACAATCTGCCGAAAAAAATACTGGATCGCAGTTTTCTGAAGAGCGCAAGTATCTACCTGATGGGAACAAACCTACTCACTTTCTCAAAATTCAAGTTGTGGGATCCTGAATTGAATACGAGTAATGGTCAGGCATATCCGAATGTGTCCAGCTATTCTATCGGTGCCAAGTTTAGTTTTTAATCCCAAAATCAAATAGTCGTATGAAAAATAGAATAAAACAATATATATTGACTGCTTCACTATGTGTCGGACTGAGCGCATGCAGCGATTTCTTTGAACCGATTCCCGGTGTACAGTTTGGTTTGGATGAAACATTCTCATCAAAACAAAGAACGGAAGAATACTTGAATAATGTGTATAGCTATATCCGTGAATCAACGGATGCTATCCATCCGAGCGGCAACGGAGGAATCTTTACGGAGGCTTCGATAGAAGGAGCTAACCGTTGGAATAAGACTTATGCTGAATGGACAAACGGTTCTTTCAATTCGGCTTCGAGTCAGGCTAGTGAATATTTCTCTAAATACTATCGAGCAATAGCCAAAGCAAGTACATTCATTCAGAACGTGGACAAATGTACGGAAGCCGGAGCATCCGTACGTGGTAAATGGAAAGCGGAAGCACGTGCGCTAAGAGCGTATTACTATTTTGAACTACTACGTATCTACGGTCCAATTCCTTTGATTGGAGAAGAACCTATTGCCGTGGATGCTACGGCGGAAGATCTGATTAAGGAGCGAAGTTCAGTAGATGAATGTGTAGACTTTATCGCAGCGGAACTTCAGAGTGCGATTGATTCAGGCGATTTGTATCAGAGGGCTGGGAAAGCAAACCTAGGGCGTATGGATGTGGCTACTTGTATGGCACTGAAAGCGAAGTTGTACCTCTACTGGGCAAGTCCACTTTTCAACGGAAATATGGATTTAGCATCGGTAAAGAATAAAGATGGGAAACAGCTATTTCCGCAAACGAGCGATGCTTCTAAATGGATAAAAGCAAGAGATGCTTATAAACAGTTTTTGGATTTTGCAACAGGGCAGGGATATAAACTGACGGAAGTTTATACCAATGGGAAGTTAGATCCTTACGCTTCTTGTAGAGCTATCGCTGAATATTATACCACAACTTGGGAGGCTGTAGACGAACTGATCTTTGTCAAATTGAGAGACTTATATGATTATACCTATTGGACTTGTCCCAAATTCACAGACTATCAGGATACAGATGTAACCGGCGGTGGAGGTTTCTATACAACACAGGAAACAGTGGATATGTTCTTCACAAAAGATGGGCTTAGCATTGATAATGACCCTTCCTACGACAGTTTTGAGGGTGTACCGGGAGCGGAACATTTCGTAGCCGAAAGATATACCGACCCAAACAACTCTTCGCGCCTTTACTTCGATGGAGTTAAGTCGAGAGTGTTGAATCAATGGAAAAATCGGGAAGCGCGTTTTTATGTGAATGTTACTTATAGTGGTTCTATCTGGTTAAATGAAGGTAAGTACAACGAAGAGATGCGTACTGATTTCACTAACGGTGCGAATGGTACTTGTGGAAAGTCCAAAGCATCTGGAGACTATCCGGATTCTGGATACTTGATTCGTCGTGGTGCCAAGGCATCAAATAATGATGGTTCTAAACATTTTTCTCCTGTGCTACGCCTTGCTGACATGTACTTAGGATATGCTGAAGCCCTTTGCGAATCTAATGACTTGGATAATGCGCTGGTTTATCTGAATAAGATTCGTGTCCGTGCGGGTATTCCGGAATACACGTTTACTGCAACTTCCGGTATGATTACGTGCCCGAAGGTACAGGCAGATGTTCGAAACCGTATCCGTCGCGAGCGCTTGGTAGAGTTAGTCTTCGAGTGGAATCGTTATTTTGACGTACGTCGTTGGAAAGTAGCCGAAGGACAAAATGATCCTGAACACTGGATTTATCCAAAATACCACACTGGTGGTGAAGGTGGAAAAGTATATGGTATGAATATGGATAAAGATTATCCGGCATTCTTCGAGAGAACTTCTTTTGAAACTCGTGTCGCATTCTCTAAAAAGCAATATTTCATGCCGATACCTTATGATGATATCCGTCGTGTTCCTGCTTTGGTACAAAATTATGGATGGTAATGCTATTAAAACAACAACTTAAAGATATGACAATGATGAAATATTGGAAAGATATGGCCTTCGGGTTGCTTGCTTCACTGACATTGGCTTCTTGCTATGGTGAAGAAGATAGTTTTGCAACTCCTTCCATTTATAAAGACTATCAACCTGTGTTGAATGATGGAAATACGTTGACCGGATATGGGGCGGCTCCTCTCAAGGAAGCAAAATATGATGAAACGTTGAATGAACTTTATATCACATGGGACGGCGGTAACACCGGATGGGAAAAACGAAACGAATATGTAGGAGCTGAAGTGGAGTTCAACTCTCTGCTCTCCGGGAAGAAAATCAAACGAGTAATGATACCGAATGTTGGAGACTTCGGGAATCTGATCGTAAAGAAGCGTGATTATAATAATGAACTGAGCACTTTGCGCTTGAGCAAATATCGTACTGTGGTGGTTACGGATCGCTATGGGGTAGCTGAATTACGTTTTCGCTCTATTTATAAAGATGCTGAAGGAACACAGAAAACAAGTGAGTGGATGAAATTGAGCGATCAGGTCAATAAAGCTGAACTTACAGTAGATATGAGCTATTCTGCATGGCAGTATTTTAAGAGCAGCCAAGTTACACCGGTCCAAATCCTTTTTGAAAGTAACTCAACTATCAGACCCGTGTCGGCAATATGGGATGTAGCAGGCAGTGGGAGTGAAGCAAGTGCTAAAGAAGAGTTTCAGAAATGGTATTACATGGATTGTGCGGCTATGTCGTTCGATCCCTACAACATGGCTTTTGATCCCTACACAAAGCTCTATCTTCAAGTGAAGAAAGAACAGACAGGAGGAGCTTATGCGATAGATTATCCAAGCCACAATGAGGGACGAGGGATTGTCTATCCAGCTGCAGAAAACGACTTAAACAGCAACTGGTGGAAGTTGAGTGATATGCGAAACGTCCTTATGCACGAAATGGGACACTGCGTGGAATGGATGCCTGCGCGAGGTAAATATATCATACCGAATGTGCAAGACTGTGACAAACAGGGATACCAGGAAGGATGGCCTGATGCTGTGAAGCTGGCTAGCAAGGGTTATGATTTGGATACGCAAAAAAGCGAATACCAAGCTGCACTTGCGAAACCGTATGCAGATCCTCAAAGCGACAAAAAGTTTGTTTGGCAGATAGATTATAATACTTCCGGTGCTTTCATGAGTTGGTTGCGGCTTTATAATGGTGATTTTGTGCGCATGTTACCGTGGACAGTGCTGATGGATGACCTCACGAATCAGTGGAGCTTGGAAGATGCGGTGAAGTATGTATTAAAAGAGAGCTATCCGAATATCACGATAGAAGAGCTTTGGAGTGAATACAGAACTGAGGTAGAAGCATTTATACAAAACAACTAGGTATAGATAACCAATAGAAAAAAAAATGAAAAAGGTATTATTTATATTGGCCGTGTTGTGTACGGCTCTGTGGAGCTGTAGCTCCCTGGATTTAAGTGATGTAGGATACGGTGATGGTGACCGTTTGAAATCTTCTGCAGTGAAAGAAGTATTATATGCTGCAGATAGTTGCTGGAAGGCTGATTATCAAGGACACGAGTTTTACTTCAAATTCCATAAAAATGGGACTGTGACGTTGGATTCTGATTTCTTGGAGCAGGAGGTGGTAGGAAACACGACTTTTGCTACCAAAGGGGTCACGGTAGAACTCACTATGGATCAGTGCGATGTGCACCTTCAAAACCTAGGTGATGAATTCGTTGACACTAAGTTTATCATTTCTGAGATCCCGGCAGAAGGAGGAGTGCAAAAATTGTTTTTGTCGGGAGAAGCTTCAGGTAATGTGATAGAATTGCAGCCTACTACCAAGGTATATATTGAAGGTCAGGTAGCTTCAAAAGCAGACTTTACGGATCTTTTTGCAAAAAACTTGCTGGATAATCAAGTGATTTGTGATGCTTCCGGTAAGTTGATTGCTTATTATGGACTGATTTTGAATGGGATGGGAGATCTCTCGATCAAAGTGCTGACAATAGAAAACAAAAGTGGAAATGATACAAATGGGCACACACAATACTATGAATCGAAGTTGACTAAAGAAGGCAAAGTCTTTAAACTGGATACACCGGTGGAAGGAATCAAAGCTACAAATGGGACAACTTATTCATTTCGTGCTATTAATTGTAGCGGTGCTGCCATTACTATTGAAGGCATGTCAGGCGTTAATCTTACTTCCAACAAAGGAGCGGTGAATGATTTTGATTATGTAACATCAGGAAGAAAATACGTAATGGCAAAAGCACAAAGTCACGGAAATGCTTGTGATGAGATATGGGAAGAGACAGATGGTACAGTAACCAGTTCCGGTGCATCAATTGCTGATGTGAATGTTATGAACTATGACTGGGGGGCAGATCCGAAACAAAGACCACTGGTGATTTGGACATGGTGGTTCTGGAATCTTGCTTTTCCAAGTAGTGAAGTAGGAGCAAGCATCATGATGAATAATCAAGATAAAGAACGGATTTTATTTAAGAACATATCCGGTACCGGAAAAACTTGTGGCAACGGAGTCTTTTCATCGAGCGAAATTGCGGAGATAAATGCACATTGTACAAATCTTTTAAGTACTTGGTTTAATGAAAAAGGCCTTTTTGTTGTTCGTCAGGAAATAAGGGGTAATTCATATATTTATCTTTTATGCCCTGATATGGAGGCAACCTCACAAGGGGGAATGTGGATGAAATTTGTGAAAGGATAATTATATTAATCGTAAAGAATAAACCAATAATGAGAAAACTATTTTTACTGCTTTTTTTAAGCCTATGTCCTACGCTTTGGATCAATGCACAAACTAAGTCGCTGCATCAACTACAACAAGAATTTGTTGACTTGCGTTGTGGTATGTTCATTCACTTCAATATGCCAACGTTCTTCAACGAGGATTGGCCTGATCCGGACGCTTCGCCTGCGCTCTTCAATCCTAAGAAGATGGACTGTAAGCAATGGGCTAAAGCAGCAAAGTCTGCTAATATGACCTATGGCTGTCTGACTACCAAACACCATAGCGGCTTCTGTATCTGGGATACCAAAACGACTGATTACAGTGTTATGAACAGTCCGTTTAAACATGATGTAGTGAAAGAATATGCGGATGCATTTCGTGCTGAAGGTTTGAAAGTGATGCTTTATTACTCTATCCTGGATACACACGCCAGGTTGCGTCCGAACTGCATTACTCCTAAACATATTGAAATGATAAAGGAGCAAATTCGTGAATTGCTAACTAATTATGGTGAAATCACGGCTTTGATTATTGACGGATGGGATGCCCCATGGTCACGTATCTCATATGATGACGTTCCTTTTGAAGACATTTATCGCTTAGTGAAAGCGATTCAACCCAACTGTTTGGTAATGGACCTGAATGCAGCTAAATATCCTGCCGAAGCTTTATTTTATACTGATATTAAATCATATGAACAAGGAGCCGGACAGCATATTTCAAAGGATTCTAATCGCTTGCCGGCTTTGTCTTGTTTGCCATTACAAGCCAACTGGTTTTGGAAAGAAAATTTCCAGAACACTCCTGTGAAATCTCCGGAACAGATGGTAAATGAGAATATCGTTCCAATGGGAAAAGCTTATTGTAACTTCATTTTGAACGTTGCGCCCAATAGAGATGGACTTATTGATGATAACGCGTTACAAGCATTGAAAGAAATAGGTAAACGTTGGAAGAACAACGGTCAAGTAGCTGCTATACCTAATGCTGAAAGCCCTATAATTTCTTCCAATATTGCTAAATATCAGCCTGCTGAGGGTACCTGGAGTAGCGATTATGCAATTATGGATTTTGCGAATGATGATGACTTTGGTAGTTGTTGGAACTCCAATCCCAATGTTAAAACTCCTTGGTATTCAGTGTCTTTTCAACGTGAAAGGCCCTTCAATATGATCGTAATATCTGATCGTAATAACGATAGATTACAAGAGTATCATTTAGAGTATAGAACAAGTGGAATCTGGAAAACACTTTATGAAGGAAAAGCACCGACGGATTTGCGCATAAAGATTCATCGCTTTGATACGGTATGGGGAGATGCGGTGCGTATGACTGTGTCGAAATCAAATGGAACAGTTTCTATTGCCGAGTTCGGAGTCTATTGCGAAAGAAAATGAGAATTCCCGTGGGGAATTTTAATTAATTGAATTTTATCATCATTGGATAGACTAGGTACTATCCAATGATGACATTATTTTTGCGGAAAATGCGCAAGCAATTTTTGTTTTTATTAAATAATTGCATACTATTGATAAACATTATTCTCTGATTGATTCTTGGTATTAAAAACAATCAACTTTATTTTTCATTGTTTTTTGTAAGCAAGAAGATTCATTTTTAAGTCTAAATTCTTAAACTCGTAAACTATGAATAAAAAAGAATTATATTCTTCTGTCTTAGCTTTGTTTTTTATGAGCCTTTCTTCTTTGGCTCATAACCAGCCGGTGGACTATGTGAATCCATTAATCGGCACTGATTCTAAAATATCGTTGTCCAATGGCAACACCTATCCTGCCATTGCGCTTCCTTGGGGAATGAATTTCTGGATGCCGCAGACCGGTAAAATGGGAGACGGCTGGGCTTATACGTATGCTTCCGATAAAATCAGAGGCTTCAAACAAACCCATCAACCCAGTCCTTGGATTAATGACTATGGGCAGTTTTCACTGATGCCAATGACTGGCGAACTAAAGATTGATGAGGATAGTCGTGCTTCTTGGTTCTCACATAAGGCGGAGAAAGTGACTCCTTATTATTATAAGGTCTACTTGTCGGAGTATAATTTAACAACTGAAATTGCCCCGACGGAACGGTGTGCCTATTTTCGCTTCACCTTTCCTGAAACAAAAGATTCCTATGTCGTGGTAGATGCTTTTGATCGCGGTTCTTATGTAAAAGTGATTCCGGAAGAGAATAAAATTATAGGATATACTACTCGTAATAGCGGTGGAGTGCCTGAGAACTTCAAGAACTATTTCGTGATAAAGTTTGATAAATCATTTACTTTCAACAAAGTATGGTCTGACTATCATATAGTGGAAAAGCAACTTGAGCTACAATCAAATCACGCAGGTGCTGCTATTGGTTTTGCCACTAAAAAAGGAGAACAGGTGCATGCTATGGTGGCTTCTTCATTTATTAGTCTCGAACAAGCGGAATTGAATCTGGAAGAAATCGGAGAAAAAACGTTTGAAGAAACCAAAGAGTCCGGACGTAAGGTTTGGAATGATGTATTGGGGCGTATAAAAGTAGAAGATGATAATACGGATCGTATGCGTACATTCTATTCTTGTCTATATCGCTCTGTACTCTTTCCACGCATGTTTCACGAGGTAAATGCTAAGGGCGAGATTGTGCATTATAGTCCTTACAACGGTAAGGTGCTTGGAGGGTACATGTTTACTGACACGGGTTTCTGGGATACGTTTCGCTGTTTGTTTCCGTTCGTTAATCTGGTGTATCCCTCAATGGGGGAGAAAATGCAGGAAGGTCTGTTAAATGCGTATAAAGAGAGCGGATTCTTTCCCGAATGGGCAAGCCCGGGTCACCGTTGGTGCATGGTTGGCAATAATTCGGCTTCCGTGGTAGCGGATGCTTTTATGAAGGATGTAACGAAGGCGGATGCAGAAAAGATGTATGAGGGACTACTCCATGGTGCCAACAGCGTACATCCGCAAATTGCGACAACAGGGCGTATAGGTTTTGAGTATTACAATAAACTCGGTTATGTTCCCTACAACGTAGAGATTAATGAAAGCGCTGCCCGTACGCTTGAATATGCATATGACGATTGGTGTATCTATCGCATGGGACAGAAGCTCGGACGACCGGCTGATGAGTTGGATGTTTATAAAAAGAGATCCCAGAATTACCGCAATTTGTTTGATTCAGAGACAAAGCTAATGCGAGGGAAGAATGTCGACGGTAGTTTCCAGAAACCTTTCAATCCCTTCAAATGGGGAGATGCCTTTACTGAAGGCAACAGCTGGCATTACACGTGGTCGGTATTTCACGACGTACAAGGCTTGATTGATCTGATGGGTGGTAAAAAGGTTTTTGTCAGCATGCTTGATTCAGTATTTAACCTTCCTCCTATATTCGATGACAGCTACTATGGAGGAGTAATTCACGAGATCCGTGAGATGGAAATTGCGGATATGGGCAATTATGCGCATGGTAACCAACCTATTCAGCACATGATCTATTTGTACAACTATGCCGGAGAACCGTGGAAAGCGCAATACTGGCTACGTGAGGTGATGAATCGCCTTTACACACCCAACCCTGACGGCTATTGCGGTGATGAGGATAACGGGCAGACTTCCGCTTGGTATGTGTTCTCAGCACTTGGCTTTTATCCTGTATGCCCGGGAAGCAACGAATATGTAATGGGGGCTCCTTATTTCAAGAAAGTGACTTTAAATTTAGAGAACGGAAAGAAACTAGAGATCTCAGCTCCGAAAAACAGCGATGAAAATCGTTATATCCATTCTTTGAAATATAACGGTCGGAATTATACTAAGAATTATCTGAATCATTTCGATCTGTTGAAAGGTGGACGGCTAGTCTTTGATATGGACAACCAACCATCAAAAGGAAGAGGTACAAGTGAAACCGATTTCCCGTATTCTTTCTCGCGTGATAATATAGTAAGCGAAGATTAACGATATGAAAAAGAAAATAGTAATGATGGCTTTGGCGGTAGTGGCACTGTCTGTTATGGCCCAGCAACCGGTAGACTATGTTAATCCGATTATCGGAACAAACGGTATGGGGCATACATTTCCGGGTGCTTGTACACCTTTTGGATTGGTGCAGTTGAGTCCGGATACAGACACAATTCCACATAATGTGAATGGAGCCTATCAGAAGAATGTTTATGAATATTGTGCCGGTTATCAGTATCGGGACAAGACGATTGTCGGCTTCAGCCACACGCATCTTAGTGGTACGGGACATTCGGACTTGGGTGATATCCTGCTAATGCCTACCGTAGGTGATTTGAAGCTGAATCCCGGTCGGTCGGATTATCCGGAGGAAGGTTATCGTTCACGTTTCAGTCATGCCACGGAGAAGGCAAAGCCCGGATATTATGAAGTGATGCTTGATGATTACGGTATTAAGGCACAGTTGACCGCTACACAACGGGTGGGCGTGCATAAATATACTTTTCCGAAAGGAAAAAACGGTCACTTGATTCTGGACTTAGTACATGGCATTTATAATTATGACGGCAAGGTGCTTTGGGCAAATCTGCGGGTGGAGAATGACACCCTGTTGACCGGCTATCGCATTACGAACGGATGGGCGCGTACAAACTATACCTACTTTGCTATATCCTTGTCTCAACCCATCAAAGATTACGGATATAAGGATAAAGAAAAGGTTCTTTATAATGGTTTCTGGCGTCGCTTCAACATGGAAAAGAACTTTCCGGAAATTACCGGACGCAAGGTTGTTGCTTATTTCAACTTTGATACGGCGACAGAACCGGAATTGATCGTGAAAGTCGCCCTTTCGGCTGTCAGCACGGAAGGGGCTCTCAAGAACCTGCGTGCCGAGGCTTCGGGAAAGAGTTTTGAAGAGTTGGCTGACGCAGCGCGTAGCGACTGGAGCAAGGAGTTAGGTCATTTCGAAATAGAGGGTACCCCCGATCAGAAAGCCATGTTCTACACTTCGCTCTATCATACGATGATCAACCCCTCGGTATATATGGATGTGGACGGTGCTTATCGGGGAGTAGATCACAATATCCATCAAGCAAAAGAATTCACGAATTACACAATCTTCTCGCTTTGGGATACGTATCGTGCCGAGCATCCTTTCTTGAATCTGATAAAACCTGAGCACAATGCGGATATGGTGGAATCAATGATCAAACATCAACAGCAGAGTGTGCACGGCATGTTGCCGGTATGGAGCTTGATGGGCAACGAGAATTGGTGTATGAGCGGCTATCATGCAGTATCCGTATTGGCGGATGCCATAACTAAAGGTGTTTTTTCAAATGCGAATAAAGCGTTGGAAGCGATGATCAGTACCTCCACAGTGCCTTACTACGAAGGTATAACCGATTATATGAAACGAGGCTATATCCCCTTGGATAAGAGTGGTACGGCTGCTTCTATCACTTTGGAATATGCGTATGATGACTGGACTATCTATCAGACGGCTTTGAAAGCGGGTAAGAAGGACATTGCAGAAACATACAGGAAGCGCGCCCTGAACTACCGCAACATCTATGACACAAGCATCGGTTTTGCCCGTCCCCGCTACAGCGACGGTTCATTCAAGAAAGAGTTTGACGTGTTGCAGACTTACGGCGAAGGTTTCATCGAAGGAAATTCATGGAATTTTTCTTTCCACGTGCCACATGATGTGTTTGGCATGATGGCCTTGATGGGAGGAGAGAAAAGGTTTGTGGAAAAGTTGGATAAGCTTTTCTCTATGCATCTGCCTAAAAAATATTATGAAGACAACGAAGACATCACGGAAGAATGCCTGCTTGGCGGGTATGTGCATGGCAATGAACCAAGCCATCATGTTCCTTATCTTTATGCTTGGACTTCCCAACCGTGGAAAAGCCAGTACTGGCTGCGAGAGATTTTGAACAAGATGTATCGTAATGATATTAACGGACTTGGCGGAAATGATGACTGCGGACAAATGTCGGCATGGTATCTTTTTTCGGTGATGGGATTTTATCCGGTTTGTCCCGGAACGGATCAGTATGTATTGGGAGCCCCGTATCTGCCTTACATCAAGTTGAAACTTCCAAATGGAAAAGTATTAGAAATTAAAGCTCCCGGAGTAAGTGATAAGAAGCGTTATGTGCATTCGCTGAAACTCAATGGGGTGATGTATAATAAGATGTATATCACCCATGAGGATATCCTCAAAGGAGGTGTGTTGGAATTCAAAATGTCCGCATCGCCCAACAAGCATCGCGGAGTGGCATCCGTCGATAAACCTTATTCATTGACTAACGGAATTAATAAAAAATAAAAGAAGATGAGAAAGAAGCATTTTTTATACGTTATTTGCTTATTGACAGGCTTGGGTGCTTGTTCTGCAAGCTTGAAAAAAAAGATTGATGCTACCCCTAATGTATGGCATCAGTATAATGTAGGAACCATTTTATTTGAAGATAAAGCTCCGGGTACTAAAGGATCGGATATTTATCACCGGATCATTCCGAATGCAAAGTCTTATATTAAGGAACAGGCGCGAACAGTATTGGCTACACTCTATAATTCTCCCGATGACAGTATTGCTCCGGTCAATAAAATACATTATACTTTGGAAGACATTGAAGGCGTTTCTGCTAAAGGCGGTGATCACGGGGACATTACCATCTTTTATAGTACCCGACATATTGAGAAATCATTTGCTGAAAAGGATACGGCAAAACTGTTCTTTGAAACACGGGGTGTATTGCTACACGAACTAACTCATGCGTATCAATTAGAACCGCAACGAATTGGCTCTTACGGTACCAATCGGGTATTTTGGGCTTTTATAGAAGGAATGGCAGATGCTGTACGGGTAGCAAATGGAGGCTTTGGTCCGGATGCTCGTCCGAAAGGTGGAAATTATATGGATGGTTATCGTACGGCCGGCTATTTCTTTGTCTGGTTGCGCGATAATAAAGATCCCGAATTCTTGCGCAAGTTTAACCGGAGTACGCTGGAGGTAATTCCCTGGTCATTCGATAAAGCGATAAAGCATATTTTAGGAAAAGAGTACAATATAGACGAGTTATGGCATGAATATCAGGTTGCTGTAGGCGACATACAAGTATAAAACACAGAGATGTATGACTCATAAGATGAATAGAAGAAGTTTGTTTTTTGTTTGGTTGTGCCTGGCAAGTATTTTGCAGGGCATGGGCCAAACAAAGAAGTTGATCGAATATGTGAATCCGTTTGTAGGCACGGACGGTTATGGAAATGTTTATCCGGGTGCACAGATCCCTTTCGGGGGCATTCAAATCAGCCCGGATACAGATAACCGTTTTTATGATGCCGCTTCCGGATATAAATACAATCGTCCTACCCTGATGGGATTTAGTCTGACGCATTTGAGTGGAACGGGAATTCCCGATCTTGGGGACTTTTTGTTTATTCCGGGAACCGGTGAGATGAAATTGGAGCCATCTACGCAAGAAGAACCGGATAAAGGATACCGTTCGCGTTATTCGCATGAGAAGGAGTGGGCTTCGCCTAACTATTATGCGGTGGAGCTATCTGATTACGGGGTAAAAGCAGAGATGACCTCAGGGGTACGAAGCGGCATCTTTCGTTTTACATACCCAAAATCCGACAAGACATTTATCATGATTGATATAAATCATACCTTGTGGCAATCTTGCGAATGGGCAAACTTACGGATGGAGAACGATTCTACTATCACCGGATATAAATTGGTGAAAGGTTGGGGACCGGAACGGCATGTCTATTTCACGGCCGTTTTCTCGAAAAAGCTGGCCGGGTTAAGGTTTATGCAGGATAAGAAACCGGTGGTTTATAATACTTCCCGTTTTCGCAGCAATCACGAAGCTTGGGGAAAGAATCTGATGGTCTGCATCTCTTTTGACACCAAAGAAGGTGAAGTGGTGACGGTGAAGACAGCTATTTCGTCGGTAAGTACGGTGGGTGCCATGAACAACATGAAGGAATTGGATGGGATGACTTTTGACGCTTTGAAAGAAAAGGGACAAGCTCTTTGGGAAAAAGAACTGGCTAAGTATACCCTGACAGCCGACCGCAAAACCAAAGAAATCTTTTATACTTCCGCTTACCATGCCGCCCTGCATCCTTTTATCTTTCAGGATTCCGACGGAAGTTTTCGTGGCTTGGACAAGAATATTGAAAAGGCGGAAGGTTTTAAGAACTATACTGTTTTTTCCTTGTGGGATACCTACCGTGCTTTGCATCCTTGGTTTAATCTGGTGCAGCAAGAGGTGAATGCAGACATTGCCAATTCGATGTTAGCCCATTATGACAAGAGTGTAGAAAAAATGCTACCTATTTGGTCTTTTTATGGCAACGAAACATGGTGCATGATCGGTTATCACGCAGTATCCGTATTGGCGGATATGATTGTGAAAGGCGTGAAGGGGTTTGATTATGAGCGTGCGTATCAGGCAATGAAGGCTACTGCGATGAATCCGAACTACGACTGTTTGCCGGAGTATTCTTCAATGGGGTATGTGCCTTTTGACAAAGAAGCAGAATCGGTGTCTAAAACGCTGGAATATGCTTATGATGATTATTGTATTGCACAAGCCGCCCGAAAGTTGGGAAAAGAAGAAGATTACCGCTATTTTCTGAATCGGGCACTTTCCTACCAGATGCTGATTGACCCGGAAACAAAATACATGCGTGGCCGAGATAGCAAAGGCAATTGGCGAACGCCGTTTACTCCCGTGGCTTACCAAGGTCCCGGTTCTGTAAATGGTTGGGGCGATATTACGGAAGGTTTCACGGCACAATACACTTGGTATGTTCCGCAAGATGTACAGGGGTATATCAATGAAGCGGGTGAGGAACTCTTCCGTAAGCGCCTGGATGAGCTCTTCACGGTAGAGTTGCCGCAAGATATTCCGGGAGCACATGACATTCAGGGACGTATCGGAGCTTATTGGCATGGGAATGAACCTTGTCATCATATCGCTTATCTTTATAATTATCTGAAAGAACCATGGAAGTGTCAGAAGTGGGTACGGACGATAGCTGATCGTTTCTATGGCAATACGCCCGATGCTTTGAGCGGAAATGATGATTGCGGGCAGATGTCGGCATGGTATATGTTCAACTGTATCGGCTTTTATCCGATAGCCCCTTCGAGCAATATTTATAATATAGGTTCTCCTTGTGTAGAAGGCATTTCGGTGCGGATGAGTAACGGGAGGATGATAGAAATGACGACCGATAACTGGTCGCCCAAGAATCTTTATGTAAAGGAACTCTATGTAAACGGCAAGAAGTATGATAAGTCTTATCTGGAATATGATGATGTTCGCGACGGCGTGAAACTTCGTTTTGTGATGAGCTGCAAGCCAAATTATAAGCGGGGCGTGTCCGCTGAGGCTGTTCCGCCTTCATTGTCATTGCCCGGGCAAACGATGAAGTATCAACACTCTAACAAATAATTCTATCACTTATGAGTTTCACGGTGAATTTGTACTAATCTTTAATAATGCGAGGGGAGTATGTCGACTTTGGCACATTCCCCTCATAAGTCTTTCCTATCGGCTCTATTTCTCTTCATTCCTTACAAATGGTCTCTTCGAAATAGAACTCATGACTTCAACGCATAGAAAGCACGCTTTCAACGTGTTGAACGTCCGCGATCAGCGTGTTGAACGTCCGTGTTCTATTTACCCCTCTCAGAAGGCCTGTAGGGGGCGATCTACTATCTTGAAAAACGGTGTCTTGTAGCTTATCAGCCAAACTCAGCTAAAAGAGCCAATAGCATCAGTATAAAGATAGATATATCTATATTTATAAAAAGTTGTTTGATATGAAGGATGATATTTATGCCCAGAGCAATAGTGACATAATTCGTGAGTTGGGAACGAGGTTCAAAGATTATCGCAAACGTATGGGGTTGACACAAAAAGAAGTGGCTGCGCATACCGGATTGAGTGTGTTTACTATCAGCACCTTTGAAAATGGTACCTTCACAGGATTAACGTTGTCTTCTTTTCTCAAATACTCTCGCCACTGGTGAGAGAAATTATACTCTTGAAAGTTAATCTGATATAGAAATAATGTTTTATATTTGGGGAACAATTACGAATAAGTAGTTTCATACATAATAATAAATAATTTGCTAACTCCGGTTAATAGAATGGCGACAATATCCTACAAAGAAATAGAAAAGGAACTCACTATATTTAAAGAAAAATTCATTGCAGTTGAGAATGTGGGATACATTTTGCTGAGTGCTTTTGGGATGACCGATACGAGCGTTGAAAGAGTTCGTTCAGGAAAGATGAATCTGGCGCAGGATAATGGTATTTATAAGAGAGCAAATCAATGAACAAAAGAGTAAAAGGTCAAACATTCAGTGATTCTTCTTTTAAAGGAATAAAAGAAGACGAGAATATTGCGGTGGATGATGCTACTCTTATATTTGAAGAATGCGTTTTCAACTGCGATTTATATTCAACTTATTTGTTTGGCAGTAACTCTTTTTCTATAAAAGATTTATTTACCAGTAGCATTACAGGGTTCTCATTTAGAAATTGCCTATTTAATGGAAATGTCGATTTATCACTAACAAATGAGGAACTAAAATATGGGCAAAGCAATATAATAGATCAAAAAATAGCATTTAAAGGATGCACCTTTGAAAAAGAAGTCAGCTTTAATAGCTATACATTTAAGAAGAAATTCACACTAGAAAAGTGTAAGTTCAAACAAGAATGCGATTTAGAGAACAATATTTTTGAGCAGGAGATAAGATTGTGTGGGACAGAATTTCAAGCTCAAGTCAAATTTTGCGGTTCCACATTTAATACCATGACTCTTTTCACCCCTAACAAAGATCGAGTAAAATCCAAGGACTCTGTTTCTATTAGCGATTCTGGATCAGATGATGATCGAGTAAAATTCGGAGGTGATGTTTCTTTTAGCGGTTCTACTTTTAGTGATGCTAGATTTTGGAAGCTAACTTTTGAGGGGGATGTTCATTTAATCGATACTAAATTCAATTGCCCGGTGTATTTCAATAATAGTAAATTCAATGGTACACTCCGCTTAGGAAAAATGGGAACTATAGGCAAAACGATGATAAAGCAACCGTTTTACTTAAATGGTGCTACAATAAAAGAACTTCAAATACACGAATATATATTTGAGAATCTTCTGAGTGTTGACGAAGCAAGAATTGAGGATGTAACAATACGGAATAGCCTGTTCTCTCATTTTATTTCGCTATCGGGAGCAGAAATAAAGAATACTAAAGATGAATATACTGCAAGAACATTAAAAAATGAAGCAGTAAAAGGTGGCAATAATCCGGTTGCATTAAAAATGAAAGCGATGGAACTCAACCATTACTATAAAAGCATTAAGTGCCCATTGAAACTTCCGAAGAAACTTCTATCTTTTTTTTCGAATCTTAAGAAACTTCTCTCAAAAAGGTTGTTTCTTTCAGCAGTTTGCGCCTTCTTAGCAGCGTTGGGAAAATATATTGCTGAAAAAGTTCCTCTTTTATTAATGAAGTGGTCAAACGGATACGGAACTAAATGGATCAGAGCACTTGGATTTATACTATGTTCCACCTTTTTCTTTTTCTCCATTTTCGTAGTACTGAGAGATGGCATTGGCGATACCTTTATTTGGTGTAATATAAAATACTTAAAAGAAGCTCTCACTTTTGTTTTGCTATTTGATAGTTCGAAAGAGATAGAATCTATTCAAACGGTTTGGCAAATGCTTTTCTTTCTTCTAGGAAAGATTTTTGTTGCATACGGAATTTATCAGTTAATAGCTGCTTTTAGAAAGCATAGTAAATAGTAGAGATTTTCATTTTTAATGTATAGGTTATGAGCATTGAAGAAGATAAAATAAGGAACTTGATAAATCAAGGCGAAGGACTGGAAGTGGAATTCAAAGAATCATATAATTCACTTTCGCGCTCCGTGTTCGAGACAATATGTGCTTTCCTGAACCGAAAAGGTGGTTCTATACTTTTGGGCGTTGCCGACAACGGAGAAATAAAAGGAGTGAAGGAAGATACTTTGGCGACTCAACTCGACACTTTGACTCGAGATATGAATAATCCAAATATCATTTCTCCAACATTTTATTTAGCTAAAGATGTTGTAGAAGTGGAGGGAAAGAAAGTTATCTTTATCTATGTGCCTGAGAGTTCGCAACCGCACACTTACAAAAACAGCTATTATGATAGGAGTAGAGACGGTGATTTAAAGTTGACAAATCCACAATTAATAGCTAGTTTGTTCCTTCGTAAACAAGATGGATATACAGAAAATAGGGTCTTTCCTTATTTAGAAATGGATGATTTTGAGGAGGACTTATTTGATACGGTGCGCAGCTATGCAAGGCTAGCCCGGGCAGACCATCCATGGGTGAAAATGTCTAATGAGGATATTTTGCTCTCGGCTCGCATGCGGCTAAAAGATATTAATTCCGGTAAAGAAGGCTATACGCTCGCTGCAGCATTGATGTTTGGCAAGGATAACACCATTGCTACCGTACTTCCGCATTTTAAAACAGATGCGCTGTGCCGGAAAGAGGATGTAGAAAGATATGATGACCGTGACGATATTCGTTGCAACTTAATCCGCTCTTACTCTCGTTTACTGGCTTTTATTCGTAAGCATTTGCCTGATCGATTTTATTTGGAAGGTAACCAACGTATAAGTATCCGAGAGTCGATCTTTCGTGAGGTGATAGCCAATCTGCTGGTACATCGAGAATTTTCTAATGCATATCCGGCTACTATGACTATATATAAAACTGAGGTGATAACAGAAAACTGGAATCGACCCTATAATATGGGAAGAATTAATCTGGAGAATTTGAAACCTCATCCCAAGAATCCTACTATTGCCAATTTCTTTAAAGAGATGGGTTTAGTAGAGGAATTAGGTTCGGGAGTAAGGAAAATGTATAGATACTGCCCAATCTATGTAACTGGAGCACTTCCTGTTATAGAAGAAGAGGATGTGTTTAAGGTGACTATTAAGTACGAAGAAGATAATGAGGGAGTAAATGAGGGAGTAAATGAGGGAGTAAATGAGGGAGTAAATGAAAATGAAGCTTTGGTTCTTGCCATAATAAAGGAGGAACAAGGAGTAAATGCAAATGAAATATCAAAGCGAATTGGGAAAAGCATAGCTACAGTAGAACGTTATCTTAGCTCCCTAAGAAGTAAGAACCTTATAGAATTTAAAGGTCCATACAAGACTGGAGGATATTACATAATAGCCGAAGGATAAATATGTAAGAATAGAGCGATGGATTATTCGGGATGAACTCACTAAAAGATTGAAAGCGCAGATCGTTATTCATGTTTGATTTCATTTATTGACTTTCCTTTTTAAATAAGACCTTTATGCAAAAAACTAAATATCTATCGATTGTATTATTCCTAATAGGTACTCTGTCTTTATTGTACGGATGCAAAAACTATTGCAACTTGCTTGTTGACACCGATGATTCTGACACAATGTTAATTGATCCAATTGAAACAGAACCTCAATATCCCGGGGGAACTGTTGCGATGCTCCAATTTATTAAAGATAATTTTAGATTCCCAATTGAACTGTCAGAAAGCGCACCACATGGGATGACTGTTATTTAATGTGTCGTAGAGGTTAATGGGAGTATTTCTAATATAAAAGTGGTAAGGTCTGTAGATCCATTGTTAGATAAAGAAGCTATAAGTGTCGCTAAGTTAATGCCTAAATTTGCAAAGCCTGCTTATATGCAAGGTAAAGCTGTGAGATGCAAATTTACGATTCCATTCAAGAGCTACTAAGTCTTTCCGATGGTGTTTTGAAAGATGATAAGAAATATAAGTATTGTAGAACTTGTCTATCTATGTAAAGATAGATTTTATGTCACTCTAGCAGATATTAATGATTTTTTTGAACGAAAAAACAGCGACCGGAGGTAAACCAAAAGAGATACGGGATATGCCGAAATTGCATCTCTATGACCCCGAGTTTTCTACGGAGAAGCTCGCAAAATCTAACCATATAATCGATAATTTATTCACTTAAATCCAATACCCTATGTCCACTACAAGAAGAAATTTCATCAAAACGGCCTGCTTGGGCGGAGCTTGTCTCTGTGGCTTTAGTTCCATACTGGAAGCTAATCCCCTGAATACTATCAGTGAAAAGAGCGGGGAAACAGATCCCAAAGTAAGCATGAATCAATTCTGGATAGCGGAATTGCTCAACAATCTGGATGCTAATTTAGATAGAGAAAGTATCAGAAAGGTGGTTAAATCGGCCTCCGTATCTCATTATAATGATCTGAAGATGGAGAATATTTTAGCTCCGTATAAGGGAAAGCTAGAGGAATTTGTTCCTTTCCTTGAAAAGGAATGGGGATGGATCTGTTCTTTTGAAGATAAGAATACGCTGATAGCGAATGAGAACAAGCCACATTGTGTCTGTCCGCTCGTGAAAGGATTGGATAAAAAGTTTCCAGCGCTTTGTTACTGTTCCGAAGGATTTGCCGAACGCATGTTTGGTTATGTTTGCCAAAGGCCGGTAAAAGCGACTGTTGTTTCTTCTGTCTTCCGTGGAGATAAGTCTTGTGTTTATCAGATTGGGCTATAAAAAAAGGCTACCCATCACGAGCAACCAATCTTTTTGTTAACCTTAAATCTAATACTATGAAAAACACATTACAAAGGTATTCATATTCTGCTTATTACCAAATACTCACCACATTGTAGCTAGATTTATAACATGGTTTAATATATATAAAGATTCAATTAACTCATTAACATAATATCTACCTTGATTAACTAAAGAGAGAGCTTGATTAATAGAGTTGACATCCCTAAGCGTAGATAATCGTCTTTATTGGTATTATTAATCAAAACAGCATAAAAAAGCTAATATGCATAATAATATGATTCATAATTAAATAAATTAATATCTTTGTGCTTTCATTAATTAGAAAATAAAATCAATATGAGCTTATTTGAAAGAAAGCCAATAGAAACTTTGCTTAAAGAAGCAAATGCTACAGATAATAATTCGTTGAAGAAGTCACTGGGTGTTGGGAAGCTCGTAGCACTGGGCATTGGAGCCATAATTGGTGCCGGGCTTTTTTCAATAACGGGCGGCGCGGCTGCCGAACAAGCCGGTCCTGCAATAACCATTTCCTTTTTAATTGCTGCCATAGGTTGCGGATTTGCAGGTTTGTGCTATGCCGAATTTGCTTCCATGATACCGGTTGCAGGTAGTGCATATACTTATTCTTATGCCACTATGGGAGAATTCATTGCTTGGATTATCGGATGGGACTTGGTGCTAGAGTATGCCGTAGCGGCTGCTACAGTAAGTATTAGCTGGAGTCGTTATCTCGTAAAATTTCTGGGTGGATTTGGATTGCATTTACCGCCTGAACTAGTAGCCTGTCCATGGGATGGCGGAATCGTAAATTTACCTGCCGTATTGATTATTTTTCTGATGACTATGTTATTGATAAAGGGTACTGAGGGTAGCTCTTTTTTCAATTCGATCATTGTTATTTTGAAGATTGCTGTTGTTCTGGTTTTCATTGTACTTGGATGGAAATACATCAATTTAGAGAATTATGTGCCGTATATTCCTGAAAATACAGGAACATTTGGCACATACGGTTGGACGGGGATTATTCGTGCGGCAGCCATTGTCTTCTTCGCATTTATAGGCTTTGATGCAGTGAGTACGGCCGCGCAAGAAGCGAAAAACGCAAAAAGAGATATGCCTATTGGTATTCTTGTCTCTCTTTTTATCTGTACAATTTTATACTTATTGTTTGCTCATGTGATGACGGGAGTTGCGCATTACACTGAGTTTAGAGGGCATGATGGCATAGCTCCGGTGGCGATAGCGATTGAGCACATGGGGCATGCTGATGCTAGTGGGATTATTCATCCTGATTACCCTTGGCTAAATCGTGCGATCATTCTCGCTATTCTTGCAGGATATTCCTCTGTAATCATGGTGATGTTGATGGGGCAAAGTCGTATTTTTTATAGTATGAGTAAGGATGGCTTATTACCTAAAGTATTCTCTAAGGTTCACCCGAAATATCGTACTCCGGCAAAGAGTAATTTCTTTTTTCTGGTACTGGTAAGTTTGTTTGCTGCTTTTGTGCCGGCTAGGGTGGCGGGCGAAATGACTAGCATAGGTACTTTATTGGCCTTTATTTTAGTATGTATCGGTGTTATTGTATTGCGCAAAAAGATGCCCGATGCACCTCGCGCTTTTAGAACTCCATGGGTTCCTGTGATACCTGCTTTGGGTGTATGCACTTGTTTATTCATGATGGTTTTTCTTCCTGCGGACACATGGATTCGTTTAATTGTATGGATGCTCATTGGACTTGATGTTTATGCTTCTTATGGTATCTCTCATAGTAAAGTATTGAAAGCTAAAGGAGAGCGCAGGCCTGGTAGATCTGTTCTCGATGTAACGGCTGTTTCTCTTTCGGTGGCATTGATATTTGTAGCTTTCTGGCATCAACAAACAGCTGGTTGGACAAGTAGTAAACGGTTACTTGTTACTGCACTTATTTTTTCAGTCGTTCATCTTATTTTTTATGGTTCGCTTTTGTTTAAGAGAGCTGTAGCGAACAAAAAGTGAAACTTGCATCTCACTCTTTTGTAATTCTCATGTAACTGGAACGGAACAAGAATGTAGATTTCGTTCCATACCTTTGTGCTCTCTTTAAACAAGCATATATGAGCATTACAGAAACTTCGTATGAGGATGAGAGATTATTTTATCTCTTATTGCAAGGTGATGAAGATGCCTTTACTGCGATTTACAATAAATATCATAGAATGTTGTATGTACTGGCTTATCAGTATCTGCAAGATAAAACCCTTTCGGAAGATGTGGTTCAACACGTCTATATGCGGTTGTGGGAGTCTCGCTCTACGCTACGGATAAACATCAGCTTGAAGAACTACCTCTATACGATGGCGAAGAATCATTTATTGAATCTGATTCGAGACAGAAATGATGTTGTGGCCAGGCAATATGAGGTGTTGCAACAGCAAGATATTGCTGACGATGGACTGTTGCATAAACTGGAGGAGGAGAAGAAAATCGTTTCTGTATACAAGGCTTTGAATTTATTGCCTCAACAGAAAAGGGAGATTTGTTTGCTGAAGATGAATGAAGGCTTGGGCAATGAGGAAATAGCAGAAAGGATGAATATGCCGGTAGGCACGGTGAAAAACTACTATACACAATCGATTAAATTATTAAAGCATTACCTTAAACGAATATATCTATGAATAGCCCGAATAATAGGATGGTGGATGACGTACTTAACGGTATGGGCAATGAGGTTGAAGCGGAACAACTGGCGCGTTGGTTTGCCACCGATGAGGGACAATGTTATCTGTCTGAACGTATTGACAAAGAGTATGGCATGATGGATGAGTTATCCGGTTCTCATAGAATTCCCAGTGAGAAAATGTATCATTCAATCCGCAAAAATATTTCTCGTACGACTTTGCGAAGAAAGATTATAAGAAGAACGGCCATTCTATTCCCTGTTGCAGCATTCATTGCTTTATTATTCTACTTCAATACGCAGGTCAGCCTTTTTGGAGGACAAGATTATCAGGATGTATATGTGGCTAAAGGTGAGCAGTTGCAGGTGGCCTTTCAGGATGGTACACGTGTGTATCTCTATCCGAATTCTCATCTTCGGTATCCGATTAAATTCGGTCTTACAGAACGCAAGGTGTATCTGGAGGGAGAGGGATATTTCGTTGTGACTAAAAAACCCAAACGTCCGTTTGTTGTTGATCTGGGAAAAGCTTCTGTTTGTGTGACCGGCACTTCGTTTCATGTGCAGGCGTATGCTTCAGGACAACATATACTCGTTGGGCTTGACGAAGGGAAAGTACACCTTTTGTGTGGTGAGCAGAAGTATTTGCTCCATCCGGGAGAAGATCTCTTATTTGATAAAAAGGACAACTCTTGTGTCATTCATCGGCGTCAGGGGGAATCAGCTCTTACTCGGTGGAAAAATAGACAGATTAGCTTCAGCAATGCCCCTTTAAAAGAGGTGTTGGATGTGTTGAACTTAAATTATGATGCTCATTTTAAAGTGACAGATACGGTTGCCTACCGTTATAATTATACTTTCTTAGTAAGAAAAGCTTCACTGGAAGAGGTGTTGAAGACGATGGAAATCATTTCTCCTATTTACTTTATGAGAGGAGATACTGTGAAAGTAGCCGTGAAACAGCAATGAAATGAAAAATAAATAGCTCTGTTATACACTTACTGCCATTCTTTGTGTCAATAGTACGTAAATCGATAAAATTAGTTCTATAAATCATTTAATGTACAAAGTATGAAACAAAGGTTTTTAATGGTTATGATCGTTCTCTTTAATGTATTTCTTGCGGTTGCAGCCCAGAAGGTTACTTTAAAGTATAAGAACGTGGCTATTTCAGAAGTCTTCTCATCTATAACCAAGCAAACGGGTTTGACTGTGGCATATAGTTCGCAAGTGATTAATGCCAAGGAGAAAGTTAACATTGAAGTCAGAGGCACAGAATTGACGGAAGTTCTCACTAAGTTGCTTCCTGCTACAATTGGTTATAAAATAGAAAGGGGAACTATTCTGATCTTTAAAAAAGATACTCCCGAGAAAAAAGTGTCGGCCATGATTCATGCAAAAGGGGTTGTGGTAGACAAAAAAACACAAGAACCTTTAATTGGAGTGACAGTAGTACTGAATAACAATTCGGGGCTGGGCACGGTAACGGATATCAATGGGGAATTTAAAGTGTCTGCTGCACAAGGTTCTAAATTGAAGGTTTCATATATAGGGTATGAAACACAGATGGTTGCCGCAAATGCGGATAAAATGACGATCGAACTGAATCAGGATAACTTCAAACTCGATGAGGTTGTGGTGACAGGCCAGGGTTTAGAAGTGCAAAAACGTCGTTTATCATCGAATGTGACTACTGTTAGCAGTCAGGAACTGGATCGTATGAAGCAGGGACGCATAGATCAGGTATTGCAGAATTCGCTTCCCAATGTGCAGATCACGATGAGCAATGGGCAACCGGGAAGTACTTCACTGATTAAATCGAGAGGATTATCTTCGGCTTATTCAAATTCAACGCCTGTATTTTATGTAGATGGAGTTCGCGTGGATAACATGAATACGGGGGCTACTTTAAATAATTCTTTGACAGGCAATAGTGCTGTTTCTGGTGCTATCGGCGATATTCCGTTGGAGAACATTGATCATATAGAATATGTGACGGGTGGTGCGGCAACGACTCTTTATGGTTCGGATGCTGCTAATGGCGTTATTCAGATATTTACGAAGAGGGGCAGAGATCAAAAAACTGCCTTTTTTGTAGAGACGCAGTTGGAATCGGATGTGGCATCTTCTCAATTCTATCACTTCAACAGAACAAAGGAATTGCTGCACAAGACGGGTTTCACACAGAAATATCGCCTTGGTTTTGATGGCGGAAATGAAAAGTTTGGTTATAGCTTTGGTGGAAGTATGACCAATAATACGGGTACGCTAATTAAAAATGTAAACGAGGATAAGAAATATGACTTGCGCTTTGGATCAAGAGTGAAGTTTGATCGATTCTTCGAGTATCAGAACTCATTCGGTATGGTGATTGAGGATTTCTCAAGAAGCCGTAATGGTAATCAGGGGGGATACACCGGACTTTGGTTCACGGAAGGTGCAGCCGCAACTAATTTTAAATACACTGACGCATCCGGAAAATTAGTGAATTATACAGCAGACCTTGATGGGCTCGATGATTATGCTTTTGCCCAGATGAAAGAGTTTGTAAGTAAGGCGGAGGCATTGCAAAATAATAGGGAATCTGTCAAGCGCTTTCAGACTTCTCATTCGCTAAATTATACGCCACTTCCCAACTTGTCCTTTAAAGGAGTATTGGGGGTTGATTATCGTTTGAACACAAACAAAAACATTGTGACCAACGAATATCTCATTCATACGCAACAAAAAGTGGCAGGTACGTCGGATGCAGGTAGTATTTCTAATTTCGACCGTAATTATTTCGGTTTAACTCTTGACTTTAATGGTCAATATAAAGTTCGGTATAAAGATTTGCTAAGCTCAATAACAACAGCTGGTTTTCAGTATTTCAGCACTTATGATCATCAATCTGTATACAATGGAAAGAATGTGCGGGATGGTGCAGAAATCATATCCGGAGCGGGCACGCTGAGTTCGGATGAATGGTTGAGTTATCTATATAACTATGGATTCTTCTTGCAAGAGAACTTTGGTTTGTTGGATAAGTATTATATTGATTTGGGAGTGAGATCTGACTATAACACCGCTTTTGGTGATAATGTTGGTTGGCAGTTTTATCCTAAAGTAGGGCTTTCTTATGTGCTTTCCGAGGAACCGTTTATGAAAGGTTTGAAAGAGGCTAATCTGATTAATAATTTTAGAATTCTGGCTAACTATGGTGTAGCTGGTAGTTATCCTCCTGCTTTTGAATTTCAACGTACAGTGTCTTTTAGCTCTTATTTAGGAAAACAGGCTGCTTCGTTTGGTAAATATGGTAACCCTGATCTGGGTCCGGAGAAAAAACATTCTTATGAAGCGGGAATTAATGCTGTGTTATTTAACCGTATTTTAAATGTGGGGTTCACTTATTACTATGCATTAACGAAAGATGCTCTTTTTAGTATTCCATCTCTTCCTTCATCCGGACAATCTGCAAATTATCTCTCTAACGTGGGGGAAATAGAGAATAAGGGTATTGAGCTGACTGTTGGTTTACAGCTTGTTGATACTAAGGATTGGAACGTTCGTTTAAATGCTTCCTATAATACGAATCATAATGAAGTGTTGGATCTTGGTAATGCAGTGCCATTTGCTATTGGTGGTTTTTCAGCACGTACGGTGCAAACGGTTGTAGCTAAAGGAGAACCGGTCGGATTCATCCGGGGGTATAAGGCTGTGCTTAATGATGACAACTCCCTGAAAGAAGTACTGCCTTTGCAAAATTTAGGCTCTACTCTTCCTACTTCTTATGGAAACTTCTCTCTGACGGCTAGTTATAAGAACTTCTCTTTTATGGCTAGTGGAGATTATCAATGGGGATCTTATGTGCACTCTTTTGACCGCCAATTCCGTTTTTCAAAAGGATTGAAAGATGATGCTATCCCCGATAAAGCACTTGAAGGAACAACTCAGGCGGCCAGTTGGCTTAATTTTACCAATTTCTTTGTTGAAAAGGCTGATTATCTTAAAATAAGAAACATTGGTGTCTCTTATGATTTTAAGCCGAAAAAGTTCTTGAATGCTGTTAACTTGGCGTTTAATGTATATAATCCGTTTGCTTTCACGGCGTCATCTGTTGATCCGGAGGCTTCATTATCCGGTGGTAGGGCTCAGGGAATGGTAGCTGTAGGAGGTTTGAATTATTCTTCTTATTCAACTCCCCGTCAGTACGTCGGTACTCTTAAAATCACTTTCTAAATCAACGCATCATTAAATGAAAAATAAAATGAAGATAACAAAATATATTTTTATGTTGGCGCTGGCCGCTTCTGTGTCGTCTTGCGAACTTTTACAGCCGGATAGTATTGTGAATCCGAATGTAGATGAGGATACTTTCTTGCAAACGCCAAATGCAATGACTACTTGGGTAAATGGGGCTAATCGTTCTTTCGCTACTATTATAGGTT
Source organism: uncultured Bacteroides sp. (assembly GCF_963666545.1). NCBI lineage: Bacteria > Pseudomonadati > Bacteroidota > Bacteroidia > Bacteroidales > Bacteroidaceae > Bacteroides > uncultured Bacteroides sp. Next base: position 4,120,874 of record NZ_OY762899.1, read on the forward strand.
CGTATGTGGAGTTGACTGAAATTTTATCTGATAACTATTTTAATAACTATAGTCAAAGTAGTAAGGTGTTTGATTTTCCTACTCTTCTATATACCGATGTGGATGTGACGAATTTGCAGCGATACGTGGGTACTTTGCGTGAAACGGCTAATCAGGGATTGAATGTGGTAGCTGAGGCCGATAAAAGCACCACGGATGCACAGCGTTTTAATCTCTACTATATTAAAGGATACTCTTATTTGCTTGCGGGAGAATACTTCTTGGCATTGCCTGTTGAGAATGGCGGAGAGGTGAAAGGTTGGAAAGATAATCTGAACTTGGCAATATCTACGTTTACGGAGTCGCTGAAGTATACCAATACCGGAGGGGATAAAGCTTTTATAAACACACTGATAGCGCGCGTTTATTACCGATTGGGAGATAAGACAAATGCTGTAAAATATGCAAATGCTGCTTTGGCGCTATCGACTGACTTTGTAAAGCAAGTTGTTTTTGATGGAGAGAATGGTGTGACAAGCTCTATACAAGGATATATTTATGGTACTAATTTTCAGCCGCTTCCTCGTTTAGATTTTCTGGATCCTAAATATTTTCAAAAAACGAGTTCATATGAACAACGCCCTATTTGCATAGCCAAGGCTGAAGAGCCTTACTTGATTTTGGCGGAAGCTAGTTTGGCCGACAATGACTTAACTGCGGCTAAAAGCACGTTGAAAACGCTCTTATCTTTAGTCAAGGGGCGTCCGGTGGAAACAAGCATTAATGATCAACTGGAAGGTCGCTATAATGGCGGATACAAAACGTATCCCAACAGTTCTGAATATAAAGTGGCAGCATCGGCTACAGATTCGTTCAGAAGTAATCTCGTACTTGATAGAAAATCGCCTAAACTGATTTCTATACCTTATATATCAGGAACTTCTGTAACTGAAGAGATGATTGCTTCGGCTGCTTCAGTGGATGAATTACTGGAAGTGCTTTATCTGATGAGGCAAGAGATTTTTATGGCTGAAGGACGCAGGGCTGCCGATTTGGGTATTCGTCTTCCCGTTTCTGAAACGGAAGCGGCCAATACCCCGTCTGCTAGCGCTTACACTACTGCACAAATACCTTCTTTCATCCCGCTGAATCAGGGTATGGATGCTTTTGATATGGATACAAACGCAAAAACTGTAACCATTAAATATAACATGAATAAAGTAATCGTTTCAAATAAATCATCTGAATATGTGGTACCTTTCTTCAATTAATCAATTTATAAAAGGAGCCTTAGTGCTCCTTTCTTTAAGTTTTTCATTAGTAACAATGGCTCAAGAATCTTCTAAACATGTTATTTTAATAACGATTGATGGAATGAGACCTGAAATGGTTACTGATTCTTTGATGCCATCACCGAATCTGAAGATGATGAGACGTAATGGGATGTTTGTGAATCGCATTAAGGGTATTGTACCTACAGCTACTTACCCTTCGCATACGACTATCGTAACAGGAGTAAAACCTGCTGAACATCAGATTTATTATAATTCTCCTTTTACTGGCAACAAACGTTCTTCTGTTAGCTATTGGTATGCTGACTCTATTAAATCACCTACTATCTGGGAGGTTGCAAGTAAACACGGTTTGAGTGTATCTTCCCTATTCTGGCCTGTTTCTGTGGGTTCAAAATATATTCAGTATAATATTCCTGAGTTTTGGTCTAATGCTCCTGTTGATAACCAACTTGATTTTATTAAACCTTATTGTACACCTCTGGGCTTGCTAGATGAATTGGAACGTGAAGCAACCGGTAGGTTGTCGCAAGAAACCTTTGGAGCCGGTTCCATGAATCGTGACGCTCGTACGGCATATATGGCTAATTATATAATGAATAAGTACAAACCTAACTTGATGACTATTCATCTGATAACGACAGACTATGCACAGCATGCTACCGGATTGAATTCGGATAGGGTAAAAGCTGCTGTTAGTTCGGCTGACAATGCAATAGGTCTGATCATAGAAAACTTGCAGCAAACAAAGATGATGGATAGTACTACGATTATTGTTTGTGGTGACCATGGTTTTACTAATTCTTATCGTAACATTGCACCCAACGTGTGGTTAGTGCAAGAAGGTTTATTGAGCGAACAGCCTGAAGGCGATTGGAAGGCTTGCTTTCACGGATCGGGTGCTATGATGTTTCTTTATCTGAAAGATGCATCTGATAAAACAACTCTGACCAAAGTACGTAAAAAGCTGGCTTCTCTTCCCGAGTCTACTCGTTCCATGTTTCGGATAGTTGATAAAAAAGAGCTTGAAGATTTAGGGTGTGATCCTAAAGTTGCATTAGCCATTGAGCCGATTAAGGGAGTTGCTGTAGCGACTAATCGTACAGGTGCTGATGTGATGGATAAATTTGGAGGTAAGCATGGATACTTATCCGGGATTGACCCAACTACATTGGTGGCTTTTGGCTCTGGAATAGATAAAAAGGAAGTGCCGATAATGAATCAGGCAGAGATAGCTCCTTTTGCTATGAAGTTATTAGGTATTGATTTTAAGAAAGTATCTGGTGAGAGATAATATCTGATAAGAAGACCTGTTTGACGAGAGAATAAGAGAGGGATACTTTTTTATTCTCTCGTTTTATTTTATAAGTTTCTAATTGTGCAATTGCAATATTGATTTGTATTTTGTTGATAGCCTAACAATTAATATGACTTGTTTCATGAAAATGCACGGAAGATCTTTTATCTCGCTGTTACTTGCAAGTACTTGGCTTTATTTGTAAAGTATTGAATGCAAGCATCTGTATAGCTGTTTCGGCTTTGCATCAATAGGCTTTGTGCATCTAAAACTTCTGTCAGGCTTACAGTTCCGGCGTTGTAATAGTTTGTGTTTAATCGAAAGTTCTCTGTGGATTCCTCCACTGAGAGCTTAGATAGTTGTGTTTGCCTAAACGATTCTGTAAACTCGTTCTGTATTTGTTGCATTTCTAAGAGAAGTAGTTCTTTACCTTCACGATAGTTATTTTTTGCTATTGTCTCTTTGATACGCTGTCTTTGAAGTGCATGGGAACCACCCCACCAGTCGGAAATAGGAATGCTCAATGTAGCAAATACTGTCCCCGTGAAATGCTTGCCTTGCATGAAATTATCATATCCATAATTCGCACCAATAGATATTGTAGGAATATATTCGCTCTTTTTAATTAAAGTTTCCAAGTGGCTTGCAGTCATATTTTTATCTAATATTCTGATCTCCGGTCTGTTCAGTACAACACTCCCATGTTCTACAAAGTATCCTGTGGGAAGTATTATCTGCGTAGAATCAGGAACTGTAATTTCGATGCTATCAACTGAATCCATAGGGACACCAATATACTGGCATAAAGTCATCTTACTCAGAAGAATCCCATTCTTAATCCTTAGTTCGGTTGCATCTATTTCATTCCGTTTTAGTTTCACTTTCAGCACATCATTAGGTAGAGCAAGTCCTGCCCGACAGGAAAGTTCTACTTTTTTGAGCAATGTATCCAAGCTAATCTTGATACTATTTATTGTCTTTAGTTTCTCTGTGAGAGATACAATTTGCCAATAGTCTTTTTCTGTCTCTATTAACACTTCATTTTTTGTCAGCTGCTGCTGATCCTGATTTAACTCAATACCTAACTTGGACAGTTTGTTTCCGTTGTGTATTTTCCCTCCGGAATATAGTGGTTGTATAGCGGTAATTCCACCTGTTACACCCGATTTGAGCATATTTAATTGTGTACCACCTAGATCTATAGATACTAATGGCTTACTATTCTTAAATGTAAAAGCAGATGCACTTACATTAGGAAAGTAGTTAGTGAAAGCTTCTTTTTCTGTTTGTTCTGCAGCTTTTACAGACAGTTGGCTGTTTTTCAGTGCTACGTTGTTCTTTTCGGCCAACTCCTTACATTTTTCTAGCGTGTATCTCTTTTGGGCAACGGCGTTAACTGTAAACAAGAGAATGAACGTAGCTAATAATATTTTAATCTTCATATGGATTTCTTATTTGATTATACTTGTTTTTGTTTTTTCATCCCTGAAAACTAACCAATAAGTTACTGGTAGAACTGTAGTGATGAATAGCATAGAGAAAAAGGTACCAAAACAGATAACTGTACCCATTGGACTCCATAGTGGGCTTTGGCTAATTATCATTGGAATAACTCCCATAGAGGCAGCGGCTGATGTTAGAAATATAGGACGCATTCTTCGTTTGCCAGCTTCAATGGCTGCATTACGAACAGTCATTTTTCCTGTAGCTCTTAAGCTTTCAGCATAATCAAACAGAATGACTGCATTTCTTACGACTATGCCAAATAGACAAACAATTCCAAGTACGGCAGTGATACTAAACTCCATATCTAGCAACCAAATACCTAAACCTGCACCAAAGAAGCAAAGTAAAATAGAAGCCAAAGTAAGGAGTGTGAGGCTGATTTTTTTATAATGATATATTAATACGAAAAAAATAATTAGCAGAGCAACAAGCAAGCCGTTGATAATTTCCGGAATTGTTTTGGCATCTGATTCGGCAACACCACCATATGATACGGTAACCCCGCTAAATGTCTTTTCTTTTAAGAGCGTTTGAACTATTTTCTCTACTTTTGGAAATACTTCACCTGCATTTTCTCCTCTTTTTAAGTCGGCGAGCACACTTAAAGTCCTGGTTCCGTTTCTTCTTACTATTTGCCCATGCTCCCAGTTAGGTGAAACCGTTGCTATTTGTTTAAGAGGAACAGATACTCCTGTTATTGAGGGGATATATTCGTTCTCTATATTGTTTGCCGTTACTTTTTTATTCTGCCACTCTGGTTTCAACTTTACATTCAGAGCATAATCGTTTTCCCATAAGGTGGTTATATTACTGCCATCAAGCCGAGTCGCTAACTCCATTGCAAGAGTTGTTTCATTGATTCCCAATCTATTAGATTGAACAGCATTTATATTAATGTCTACGTAGGGGAGTGTTCCCTCAAGATCAGTGCGTATCCAACTGGTTTCTTTCACTTCTTTTAATTTAGCCGTCAAAGAATCCGAGAATTGCTTCACAATAGCGAAGTCTTCTCCGCTTATCCGCGCTTCAATCTCTACTGCTGCATCTTGATTATCTATTTGCTTAAACCTTACATAGGCATTGGGGAAATGCTGAGCATAAGCATCTGTATATTCATCCAACATCTCTTCGGTGGCTTCATTAGAGACTGTATTTACAATAAATTGCCCATAGTTTTTTGCCGGAATCTTGGGAGCATAAGAAGAATGAAAACGCGGCGAACTTGTTCCTATAAAGGAGGCTACGGAAACGGTCCTGTTGTCCCTCCTTAATATATGCTCCATGCTATCGCAAACGGCTGCTGTTCTCTTTAATGGACTCCCCTGAGGTAAATAAAATTCAACCACAAACTGATTTCTTTCTGCAACAGGCATTAAGCGTTGTCGTACATTCATAAATATAAATGCGGCCAATATGACGGATAATGCTCCTGCACCCATAACTAATGTGGGCCTTTTGAATAGTTTAGGTAATAACCTGTCGTAGACAAATTGCAACCTTTCTAAGAACGATTTTGATTTATTAGTTTTCTGAGCATGGAGTAGGCCCTTTTTTATAAATACATATTGCATGAACGGAATAATAAACATGGCTACTCCCAATGAAACAAATAAAGTAATAGTGATAGTCCAAGGGAAGGATTTAATAAAATCATTTAGTTCTCCGGTAAACGTAAACAGTAGCGGAAAGAAAGTGACACTAATAGTCAAAGTAGCTGTGACTAAAGATTTAAAATAAGAAATGGCACTATTAATGGAGGCATGCCACCTGGACATACCATGATCTATCTTTTCAATATAGCCGTCGACTATTACAATACAATCATCGACTATTAAGCCTAATACAACAATCAAAGCTGCGAGAGTTACTGTATTTAGCTCAATGCCTACGGCATACATTATTCCCAGAGAGATAAAAATAGTAATTGGTATGGATGCTGCCGCAACACTTGCCACACGAAATGGCATTAAAAGCATGGTTACTAAAATCACAGAAGCAATGGCTATTAACATTTCCCATAAGAATGTATCAACAGACTCTTCTACTACTTTGGCTTGATCAGCTACTCGGTAGACTTTAATATCGTTTGGTAATGATGATTCAAATTTCTTCATCTCCTCGTCAACGTCTTCTCCATAGCTGGTGATATCATTACCTTCGCGCATTTCTACGGAAAGTAGAAGAGCCCTTTTTCCGTTATTGGTGATGTAACTTTCTGGCTCAGGGTATTCTCTAACTACTCTGGCAATATCTTTTAAGCGTATGATGTTTCCTTGTGGATCTGAGTATACAATTTGTTCTTCAAGATCCTTTTCAGTTTGATATGTTTTGGTGATATGTACCGGAGTTTCGATCTCTTCAGATTTAATGTTTCCACTCGAGGATATCAAACCATGCATAAATAAACTTTGTCCTATCGTAGTTGTATTTATACCGTATGCAGCCATTTTGTCCTTATCCAGATATACGCTGATTTGTTCTTTTTGCGTGCCGTATCGATGTAAATTGGCTACTTTTTCTATTTTCCGCAGTCTATTCTCGAGCTTTTCGAGATATGATTCCAGTTGTCTATATGTTTTTGTTTCGGACTCTAATGTAATAAGCGTGGCTGAAGTTTGTCCGAAATCATCGTCTACCATTAATCCTAAAACGCCTAGTGGCAGTTCTTCTTTAAAATCAATTAGTCCATGCCTCAATTTAGACCATACTTCATCCTTATTGTTAATGTTATCGTTGAGAGTTACATAAGTGTACACAACGCCATCTCTGGATTGTGAATATGTCTTCTTTCTATTTATTTCTTTATAGGTAAAAATAAAATTCTCCAGAGGTTTAGCTAGCTGTTCGTCCACTTGTTTGGCTGTTGCTCCAGGGTATACTCCCACAATTATTCCTTGACGAATCGTATAAACGGGAAATTCTTGTTTGGACATATTATAAAGTCCATATATTCCAAATAAAAGGAGTATTCCTGTAATTAAGATTATAATCTTTCTGTATCGCATGGCTGATGCGACAATGCCTAATTTCTTCATCATAAAATTATCTGATTATTTTCCCACAATGAGAGAACCTTCACTTATCTTCTCAAATCCTTCTGTCACAATCCGATCACCGGAGTTTAAGCCACTGAGCACGATCACTCCGTTTTCAGTAAACGAACCGACAGTTACCTCCCTAAGTGAAACTCTGTTATTACTCTTTATTATCCATACATACCGCTTGTCATTTTCATATAATTGAATACTGCTGGCAGGAATTACAATACCTACAGCATCTTGTCTTGAAGAAAGAGTAATATTGCACAATAAGCCTGGTATAAAATCCTGTGTAGGGTTGATAAGTGTTATTTTTACCTCATACGTATGTGATAATGAGTTCCCCAGTATACCTTTCTGAGTGACAATACCTTTTATTATCTTATTATTAAGTGCAGCAATCTCAATTTTAGCAGAATCGCCTAATTCAATTCTTCCGATTTCATTTTCGGGAATAGATACTTTTGCTTTAAGAGTTTTTATTTCAACCAATTTGAATGCCGGAACTCCTGCAGTTACGTTACTTCCAGCATCAATGGAGCGTTCTCCAATCATGCCTGCATAGGGAGCATATAAGTTGCAGTCATTCATATCCTTTTTTGCTGCACGTTCAGCAGCCATTGCTTTTTCCAGCTGCGTTTGTGCTTCAATGTACTGAGCTTGGGGCAGACTCTTATTTTTATATAACATAGATAATCTGCTGTATGTATCTTGTGCTTGTTTGAGAGTAGCGGCAGCATCGGAATAGTTGTTGTTGATGTTTCCTTTATGCAGAACAGCAAGCAGTTGTCCTTTTGCGACTTTTTCTCCCTCAGAGACTAATACTTGCTTTACGTTTCCGGAAACCTCGAAACTTAGAGAAGAGGCCTGAGACTCCACAATGTTTCCTATATATAGTTCACTTTTAGAGACTAAAGCATTTGCTATTTTTAGAGATTTTACCGGAACCTCTTTTATACTCTCTTTTTCTTTCTCTTTACCGGAACAACCATTTAGCATAATTGCAAATGCAGCTATTGCCATTATTTTCACTGACATTTTCATCTAATTTACCCTTAATTTGTTTTTAATTATTTTCATGATGCAAATTACGTAAGAGTGAGGTCTTCTTTAATGGTGCTATTTCATGCTGAAATGGTTAAATGGACGGATTTATATATTATATCGCTTGATTTACGCTTTTTTAATGTGTATTTTTGCCGAAAAGTATCTTTATTATGAAAAGCCAAACAGATCTTCCAATCATAAATATCTCTATCTTAAATAAAAAGAATGATGATAATTATTTGCGAAATAATTTTGTTCTGTCAGATACAGATACAGATTTGCCTGAAATAGTTCTGAACTATCCTACCATTATTGACGCCATTTTTTTTGGAATATGTGTCAAAGGGCATGGGAAACTGAATATTAACCTTAATAGCTATGAGGTAGTAGAAGACAGCATCGTTGTTTTGCTTCCTGGTACTATTTTGCAATGTAACCTTGAAGACGTAAGTGATGATTTTCTTATTTACTTCCTTACCTTCTCTGATGAATTCATTAAGGAGTTTGATTCAACAGATGTGTTTATGAGCCTCAAAGAAGCTCCATGCTTTAAAATGGAGAGAGAGGAGATTAAAACATTATTAGATATTTATTCGGTATTACAAGAGAAGTTTGTGCATGAAGATTATGCTTTTCATAAAGAGGTAATGCAATATGCTCTGCTATCAGCTATATATGAATTTTACTCTATTTATAAAAAATATATTTTATCAGTGCCGGAAAACCTGAGTAAAGAGAGTGAATTTGAACGGACGTTTTTTAATCTGATTTTTATGTATTACGGAACGGAGCGAAAAACTAAATTTTATGCAGATAAGCTTTTTCTCACTCCTAAATATTTATCGGCAAAGGTCAAGGCCCTTACAAACAAAACGGTGAATGAATGGATTGATGAATCTGTCGTTTTAAAATCTAAAGCACTCTTAAAATCTACAGAACTGACGATTCAGGAGATTTCTTTCTCTCTAAATTTTTCGGATGCTTCTTCTTTTGGTAAATTTTTTAAGAAGTATACGGGAATGACTCCCATGGAATATAGAAAAGAAAGGTTTTAGGAAAAGGCTGCTTTATTATTATGTTTTTGTGCTAATAATCGGCACATAGCTCGATCTACTTTTCCACTACCGGTAATGGGAAGATGCTCTACTCTATACATGTGTTTAGGGCGTTGATACTTTGGTAGGAGGAGATCAATCTGTTCTTTTATTGTCTCTAAGTTTGGAACGTTTTCTATCAAGAGAACGATTGCTTCTCCTAGGCGTCTGTCAGGGACGGATGTTATGGCAAAAGAGTTAGAGATTATCGGACGCAGCGTTTCTTCTACCTCTTCTGCCTGTACTTTGATTCCTCCGGTATTAATGATATTATCTTTTCTTCCCAAGATGGTAAATGTGCCATCTTCAAAGATCTTTGCTACGTCGTTGGTGGTGATCTGTTCGCTACATACCAAAGGAGCATTTATCACCAAAGTATTATCGGGCGATAAGGTAAGTTTGACAGAAGAGAACGGTTGATAATGTGATGAGGCTTCAGCACCGTTAAGTCTTCTGAGTGCAATATGTGAAAGGGTTTCGGTCATACCATAAGTGGAATAAACGATATTTGGAAGTTGGTTGATTTCTCTTTCTAAAGCTGTGTCAATAGCACCTCCGCCAATAATAAGAAGTTCAATTTGACTAAGACGTTCTTTCTCTTCAGGTATTTGAAGTGAGTTATATACCTGCAAGGGAACCATAGCGGCAAATTTTAGAGGGCAATGGATATCTGCCAACGGATGGCCGGAAGGAGTTCGCAAAATCAAGTTTAAATCGGCAACTAATGCACGCACCACCATCATCTTACCTGCAATGTATTGCAAAGGCATACATAACAGGGCGGCGTCTCCAGGTTTCAGATGTAAAAAATCACAAGTGAGACGAGCACTTTGTATCATCTGTTCTTTAAATACAGTGAGTTGTTTAGGTGTTCCTGTAGAACCCGAAGTTTGAACGGTGATATAGGGTGATGGACTGAACCAATCATTCAGAAACAAATAAAGCTCCTGAAGAAAAGGAGAGGAGCCCTCGGGTGCTGTTGCAATCAGTTGGCTTATTGCTTCAATGGAGTAGGCTTTACCTTCCAAAGTTAACTGCTGTTCTTCTATTTTTAAATTCATTGCTTCTTCAGTAAGATTTTGCGGAATGGATAACAATATATGTAATGCCCCATTACATATATTGTTATCGCAATAACATATTACCTTATAATAGAGTTCTTTACTCCTTAGCTTATTGCTGCTTTCTTAGTTGTTCTTTAGTATAGTAGTCCTAAGGGCGAAACCACAAACAGTCTTTGCGAATATCAAGAGGCATTTCCACATTGTTTGTAAATAGCATACCGGTACCTAAACCTTGTGGAATGGGATTATTAAGTGTAGCACACCATTGTGCAATAGCATTGAGTCCGATGTTCGATTCGAGTGCTGAGGTAACCCACCAGCCAATGTTCCGCTTTTCAACTTCTCTTATCCACTCTTCACAGCCACAAATTCCTCCATGCAGAGAAGGTTTCAATATGATATATTGAGGCTGGATGGCGGTCAATAGTTCTTGCTTATCAATAATGGTATTGCAGCCAATGAGTTCTTCGTCAAGAGCAATGGGTAGAGGTGTAACGGCAGTAAGTTTTGCCATTTCCTCCCACTGTCCGGCACGGATAGGTTGTTCGATGGAATGCAAATCAAGTTCGGACAGACGTTTGAGCTTTTCCAACGCATCTGCAGGAGAGAAAGCACCATTGGCATCTACACGAAGCTCAATCTCTTTAGCCGAGAAGTGTGAACGGATGTGGCGAATTAAGCTCAATTCTTCTTCAAAATTGATTGCTCCTATTTTCAGTTTGATGCAACGAAAGCCTGATTGCATTTTTTGTTCTATTTGGCTAAACATCTTATTGAAATCTCCCATCCAGATGAGCCCGTTAATCGGAATACCGGCTTCTCCACGAGAGAAAGGTGTATCCCATAATGCCCAGTTACCTGCTTCATAATGCCGTAATGCAGTTTCCAAACCAAAAAGAATTGATGGATAATTACGCAAAGAGTCTTTGTCTAGAATACCGTCTTTTTCTAACTGACGGCAAGTCTGAGCAAGGATTTCTTCGTAATTGGGCAGGTCGTCACAACTCAGATTTGGCAGTGGAGCACATTCACCAATTCCTGCTCGTCTAGGATGTTTGCTAGACGAAAGGTGAATGTACCAAACTTTACGACTTTTATAAATACCCCGTGAGGTTCCTGCCGGCTGTTTGAAATCCAATACTCTAGGGACAATCTTTATTGTATACATTATTGCGATTGCTGTGTAATCTCATTCAAAGAGATTATAGGCTTTGAATGAGATCGATGTTTTGAACGGTTCTTATTTGATAAATTTCAAATTAAGGCAATTTTTGATATTGTTTGAAGTTAGGCTTACGTTTTTCAAGAAACGCATTTTTACCTTCTTGTGCCTCGTCGGTCATGTAATAAAGCATGGTAGCATCTCCTGCCAATTCTTGTATTCCGGCTTGTCCATCGAGTTCAGCATTCAGTCCGGCTTTAATCATACGCAGAGCTAGCGGACTCAGTTGCATCATCTCTTCTGCCCATTGTACATACTCGTCTTCCAATTGTTCCAATGGCACTACTTTATTTACTAATCCCATATCCAGAGCCTCTTGTGCATTATATTTTCTACAAAGAAACCAGATCTCTCGCGCTTTCTTTTGTCCAACCACACGAGCCAGATACGAAGAACCAAATCCGGCATCAAAGCTACCGACACGTGGACCTGTTTGTCCGAAGATGGCATTGTCCGAAGCAATGGATAAGTCGCATACCACATGGAGTACGTGTCCTCCGCCGATAGCATAACCGTTTACTGCAGCAATTACAGGTTTAGGTATGGAACGAATTTGCTTTTGAACGTCTAATATGCTTAAGCGAGGAATACCATCTTTGCCGATATACCCACCACGTCCCTTTACGTTTTGATCTCCACCCGAACAAAAAGCTTTATCTCCTGCTCCGGTAAAAACGATTACATTTATATCTTGTTCTTCCCGACAGATACGCATCGCATCGCTCATCTCTCCCGTGGTTGTCGGTGTAAAGGCATTACGATAGCGCTCACGGTTAATTGTGATACGGGCAATGCCATCATAATAATCGAAAAGAATATCTTCGTATTCTTTGATGGTAGTCCATTCTCTTTGAGTACTCATATTATTGTTGTTTTAATTGATGATAATAATCTTTCAGTAGGCGAGCATCTTCTTCTTTATTTGTGAAAACCTCCATCAACACTGGTTGCGTTAATAGTTCGGGTTGAGTGAATAACTTCATGGCTTCTGTTAACTGTTCTTCCTCTTCTACTTTCTGGTATAGGAAGCCGCGTTCTTCCGCCCAACCGCGAGCTGATGTTTTGTGTGTTGCCACAACAAAGCGATGCGAATCGGTCGAGATATCCAATCCGGGTAAAGTCTGGAAGATTTCTCCTCCTCCATTGTTCAATAACAGAATGCGCAGGTTGCAGCCGAAATGTCCGTTCCATAGTGCATTCATATCATAAAAGAAACTGAGATCGCCTATGACCACAAAATTCAATTTGTCTGAAGCGGCAGCATAGCCGATGGCAGTTGACAACGAACCTTCGATGCCACTTGTCCCACGATTACAACAAACCTCTACCGTGGAAGGCAAATTAAATAATTGAGCATAGCGTACAGCGGAGCTATTAGCTAAGTGCAAAGCAGACTTTATCGGTAGCGATTGTATCAGACTGCCAATAGCAGCCATTTCTGAATAAGGCAATTCCGGAGTAGGGAGTATTTTGCAATAATTTTCCCACATCCGTGGATATTCAGGAGTTTTAGTATCTAGTAAAGAAGCTATTTTTTCCAGAAACTCAAACGGATCCATTTCTATAATGGTCGTTAGTGAGCCATACAAGTCGACCACTTCTCCATCCGGAGAAACATGCCAATGTTCTTTGGGAGGATGTTGACGAAGGAATTTCTTCAACCGTTTAGATACCACATGACCGCCATACGTAATCAGAAGTTCCGGCACCATTTGCTCTTCCATCTCTTCCGTCATCGCATAGAGTGCGGCATCAAAATTCTTTATTGGAAGCCCCGGTATGGTTTGGTTGCCTATGTGCTCGGTGAGCCATGCAAAATGTTTATATAATAGTTTGGAATATTTCTTTTCGAACAGATAAATTAAGTTCATCTGCCCCACAATGACCATCCGTCTATTGTATTTGTTTAGTCGATCAATTAGTTCGTTATAGTTACGGTCATACACATTGAGTCCCTGATAGCGAGTCATTACCCGTACTTCTGGTAGTTCCTCTGTATTAAATTGAAACAGGGGTTCAGAAACAGGGACGTTGATATGCACCGGTCCTTTTCCGTGATGATTTAATTCTATCAGCGCTTCATTTATCAGGCGATTACAATACCATTCATCCTCATCCGTATGAATCTCAGGTAGATTAACCGACTTCTTAACAAGTGCATTGAATACTCCCGGTTGAGGCAGCGTCTGACCATCCATTTGCCCTATCCATGCAGCCGGACGGTCGGCGGAGATAACAATCAAGGGAACGCTTTGATAGAAAGCTTCGGCTACTGCAGGGTGAAGATTCAGTAGTGCTGTGCCGGATGTGCAACAAACAGCAGCAGGTTGTCCACCATGCAAAGCCAATCCAAGAGCAAAAAAACCTGCACTCCGTTCATCTGTTACCGAATAACAAGTGAATGAAGGATGATTGGCCAATGTGTGAATGATGGGAGCATTGCGGCTACCCGGGCATAAAACCACCTTAGTAACATTGTGTGCACGAAGCAATGCAACCAGTTGAAGTATATTTTTCTTATCAGAATACATATATAATGGCTTTTCAGTTATCGGTTATTGCTAACATTGTTTGCAATTTATTCTCAGTCTCATTCCATTCATCCTCTAAATTCGAAGAGGCGAGTAAACCGCCGCCGGCATAGAGCGTTAGTGTGTCATTCTCAATATTCATACAGCGCAAGTTCACATACAAATCTGTTTTTCCGGTAGGATTTAACAGGCCGATAAAGCCGGAATAATAACTTCTGTTGTATCCCTCGTTTTCCAGAATAAACTGATAGGCTTTCTCTTTAGGCAATCCACATACGGCCGGAGTGGGGTGCAATAACTTAAGCATACTTCCGAGCTTTTTCGTTCCAGATAAATGAAAATGAAAATCAGTTTTTAAATGTGATAATTCTCCCGCACGCACTGCATAGGGGCCCTTTTCTTCCGAATGAATATCCATCGACAGCAATTGCTGACGAATATATGCTGCTACCAGCGTTTGCTCTTCCTTGTTTTTTTCATCCCAATTAATAGGAAGCTCCCCTTGATGAAGTGACTGTGTACCGGCTAATGCTGTTGTGTTCCATTCTCCCTGTTCACCGGATAAGATGATTTCGGGAGTACTACCTAACCAAACACCTGCCTGTGGAGTATAGCAAAGATACACATACGAATAAATATACCGCTTGCTAGCTCTGTAAAAAGCTTTAGCTGGAGAGAACTCACCTTTTTTGTCTAACGTAAAACTACGAGAGAGCACTAATTTATCAAACTCCTTTTTGCGTAATGCTTCCGAAAAGAGGTTGAATCGATCGGTATAATCCTCCAATCGCTGATGTTGGTTCTTTCTGAAAGTTGCAGATTTTTCAGGCGTTTTATTACTTGTATCTGCATTCCTCCATTCCTCTACTTCAAAACGATCCGGCTGAATCAATACAATGGGACAATCTTGGTTTACCCGAAACGGAGCGATGACGAATCCTTGCAGTTCGTTTAGTTCTTCTATATCATAAATTAGGCGAATAGAGCCCGATGTTTGTGTCAGGAAGTGAGACTTATTTTCTCCCGGAGCGCGATAAATTGCAAAACTTTGTTCCTGCTTGATGAGTGCATCTATTCCTTCACAAATATTCTTTTCTTCTAAAGTCATCTCTTTTTTAATATACTATTAACTACGCGTACAGAAGATACCAGCTTATCAGTAGAAGTAACCACATCTACATTCCATACGTGAGAAGAACGCCCTTTATGGACAATTGTTCCTATCGCTCGTACTGTATCTCCTTCGTGCGCTGATGATATATGATTGCCACTGACTTGCATGCCTACCACTATTTCATCGGGTTGACAAAGAATCATTGATCCCAATCCTGCTACAGTTTCAGCTAAAGCTAATGTAGCTCCACCGTGCAAAATCCCAAACGGTTGTCGAGTGCGTTCGTCAACAGGCATTGTGGCTTCTATCCGATCTTCGGAAGCATACGTATATTGAATTCCTAAATTTCCCATCAGAGCATGATTGGCCTGTGCGTTCAGCTCCTCTAGTGGTATCTCGGAAGGACGGATATCGGCAAGTATGGCATTTTCTACAGCAATGGCCACCCCATCTTCTTCATTGGATGTGGTAACGATATCGGCACAAGCCTTTACCGAATCTTGTGCATTACCCATGGCAATGCCTAAGCCGGCAAGTTGTATCATCGAGAAATCACAAACTCCATCACCAATGGCAATCACCTGATTTGGTTCTATTTTTAGCTTTTCCAATAGAACGCCCAGTGTATTTGCTTTATCAATAAATTGAGGAACTACTTCGAGAAAATAGGGCTCCGAACGAAACACTTCCAATACACCGTTTAGTCTCTTTCTCCAGTGTTCTTCTAAGCTAATAAGAGCTTTTTGGTCATTGCTGACTAGCATGCATTTGCACGGAAAGAAGTCTACTTCAATGGAGAAATCGCTCACCGTGACTATTTTCATGTTATTAAGAAGCGCTTCTTGGCGAATATGTTCATTTTCCGGCTCATTCGTAATGATTGCATCTTGGTGATAAGTAAAGATCGCAAAATTATTTTTCTTTGCTTTCTTCTCTAGATAAGGCAACATTTCCGGGTTAATTCGTTTTTCAAACAGCAATTCTCCCGTCTGCACGTTGATAATCTGTCCACCATTATAGGAAAGAATAAATCCACCGCACTTATCCAATTCCAATTTTTTCGCCAATGGCATCAGCCCAAAAGTTGGCCTTCCGGAAGCCAACACAATGCGTACACCCATTTGTTGTACTTTCAATAGCGTAGCTAAGGTGCGGGTACTGATCTCTTTCTCATTATTGAGCAGTGTCCCGTCTACATCAAGAACTAATAATTTGTACTTCATGGCCTTATTTATTTTACTTTGATCACAAAGGTATGAATTTGCTTCTATGTTTCTTCGATTATCAATCTAGATTTATCTATTTTTGCAGATATAAAGATGAGTTCATGGCACAAAATGTTATTCAAATAATGGGAGGCGTGGCGCGCAACCCGCTTGTTCGTTTAGTTTCACCTATCAATATGGCACTTGCTGCCGGAGAACATTTGGCTGTTATAGGCCCTAATGGCTCAGGAAAAAGTTTGCTGATTGATACACTTTTGGGTAAATATCCACTGAAAGAGGGTAACTTGATGTACGACTTTTCGCCTTCAAATAGTAATACGGTGTATGAGAATGTGAAGTATATTGCCTTTCGTGATACGTATGGTGCTGCAGATGCCAATTACTATTATCAGCAGCGTTGGAATGCTCACGATCAGGATGATGCGCCTACAGTTAATGAGATGCTTGGCGAAATAAGGGACGAGGCACTCAAACAAGAACTGTTTGAGCTTTTCCGCATAGAACCAATGCTCGACAAAAAAATCATTCTACTCTCAAGTGGTGAAATACGCAAGTTTCAATTAACGAAAACGCTTCTTACAGCACCTCGCGTGTTGATTATGGATAATCCCTTTATTGGCCTTGATGCTTTCACACGTGATTTGCTACATGGTTTGTTGCAACACCTTGCACAGAAATCCGGCTTACAAATAGTGCTTGTACTTTCGATGCTTGATGATGTTCCCTCGTTCATTACTCATGTGTTGCCGGTGAGCAATCGGGAAGTGGGTAATAAACTTACACGCGAGGAATATTTGAAGAATCTTCCTTCTCAGGAGGTATCAACAGAAATGGAGGAGGTACAGCAACGTATTATTCATCTACCTTATGCTAACACTAATTATGATGATCAGGAAGTAGTGAAACTCAATCATGTAAGCATTCGTTATGGAGAGCGTACCATCTTGAAAGAGCTCGACTGGACTGTGTGTCGTGGAGAGAAGTGGGCGCTTAGCGGTGAAAATGGTTCGGGAAAGTCTACTTTATTAAGTTTGGTCTGTGCGGATAATCCACAGTCATATGCTTGTGACATAAGTCTCTTTGGACGTAAACGTGGTACAGGCGAAAGTATTTGGGAAATAAAGCAACATATTGGTTATGTGTCTCCTGAGATGCACCGTGCTTACTTGAAAAACCTTCCTACCATCGAAATTGTGGCTTCGGGATTACACGATTCTATAGGACTTTATAAACGCCCGAAACCAGAACAAATGAATACTTGTGCTTGTTGGATGGATATTTTTGATATTGTCAATCTCAAAGATAAACCTTTTCTGCAACTCTCTTCCGGTGAACAACGTTTGGCATTGTTGGCACGTGCTTTTGTGAAAGATCCGGAACTTCTTATCTTAGACGAGCCGCTTCATGGGCTGGATACGCATAATCGGCAACGAGTAAAAAAGATTATCGAAGCTTTCTGTCAAAGGCAAGATAAAACCCTGATCATGGTTACTCATTATGAACAAGAACTTCCGTCAAGTATTACAAATCGATTATTTTTGGAGCGAAACAAATGATCAGCTCTTATCACTTGTCAGGTGTAGGAATAATTAAAAGTAGACGATGAACACATGTTGGTGATCTTGGTATGTATATTCTATTTTCCATCCATGCAGTTTACATATTTGGTGTACAATAGATAAGCCTAAACCATTCCCTTTTTTCTTCTCTGAAGTGCGGCTAAATCGTCTGAATATTTTTTCCTCGTCGAGTGTAGCCGATTCTCCGGTATTACTTACCATGAAGGCATTTCCTGTCACAGAAATAGAAATGGACCCATGGCTGATATTGTGCCTTATTGCATTTGCTATGAGGTTGTTTATCAGGCTCTCCAATAGAGTTTTATTGGCTACAACTGTAATTGAATTGTTTATTTCTAAAGAAACGCTTATTCCATCATTTTCAGCTAAATTTTTTAAATAAAATAGTTGTGCATCCAAGACTTCAGTAAAGTCTATTTGTTGTTTCTCTTTGAATTGTGAATTGTCTAATCTGGCAAGTAATAGTAGATTCTTATTGAGCCTTGTTAGTCGAGACGAAACGGAATAAAGTGACTGAATGATATCTACCTGCGTTTTTGTCAAATTAGGTTTTTGTAGCAATAAGTCTAATTGGGACTGAAAAACAGCCAGCGGAGTTTGCAATTCGTGTGACGCATTCTCTACAAATTCCTTTTGTTGTGCGTAGGCATTTAAATCACTCTCTATAAGTCTACTCAAATTTTCATTCAAACGGGCAAACTCCAATGTGTCTGTTTCAATGAATTGTGGAGCAATTCCTTGTTCCAGATTAAATCCCTCTATTTTGTCGAGGCTGTCATAGAAAGGGCTCCATAATTTTTTAGATATAACTCGCTGAATAATGAGTAATGCTATTGTTAATATCAGCGCCAGTACTCCATATTGGAAAGCCAACGTCTTTATCAGGTGTATGGTCTCTATCATTGCGATGCGAGACATCAGTACATATGGCTTATTGCCTATTTTTATTTGGATGTAATAAATTCGATAATTTACTTCATGATCTTCTGCATTATTGTGAAACGGTTTTTGCACCACGTCGTTAAGTGGATAAGAAGTAGCAAAAGGTAATATTTGCATATCTTCGTTATAAAGGTTCCACTCATTTATCTTACTTGAACTAAATGATGGTAGTTGCTTTTTTATAAAGTAATCGGCTCGATATTCTATCAGTTCGTCCAAATCTTCGGTATAGCAATATTTCATAATGAAAAAAAACAGGGGCGAGCTACACAATATGATGATCACTGTGTAACTTAAGAACTGAACTCTACTTTTATTTAATAAGCTTCTCATTCTATCCATTGATAACCTGTACCATATATTGTTCTGATGCAGTTGGCGCAACCAGCCTCTTTTATTTTTGATTTCAAATTTTTGATATGTGCATAGACAAAGTTATGACTATCCAGCATGTCGGCCATATCTCCAGACAAATGTTCGGCAATGGCATTTTTTGACACCACTTTGTTTTTATTTCCGATGAGGAAAAGCAGTAAATCATATTCCGTTTTAGTCAATACAACACAGTGATTATTAACCTTTACTGCCTTGGCTAGCATATCAACTTCTATATTATTAGATTTTAGTATATTGCTATGTGAGAACTGTTGCCGGCGCATCAATGCATAAATGCGTACACTTAGTTCAGGCAGAGAGAAAGGCTTTGGCAAATAATCATCGGCGCCGGTTTTTAGTCCTTTTATTTTATCAACTAACGCACCCCGAGCCGAAATGATAATGATGCCGCTTTCTATCTTTCTCTTTTTTATTTCATCGAGTATTTTTAAACCATCTCCTCCGGGTAAATTTAAATCTAGTAAAATGCAGTCGTACGAATACAACGAAATTTTTTCCATTGCATCCTGAAAGTTGAAAGCTTGTTCACATAAGTATTTGTCGTACGACAAATAGGTAACTATATTACTTGATAGCTCGTGCTCATCTTCGATGATTAATATTTTCATGATCATTAATTGTTTATCCGTTTGTGTTTCGACAAGCGAATTGATGTCCAAATATACTAAATTATCTTATCATTGTTTTTATGAATGAAAAAAGATTGCAATGAATCTAAAAATTCAAAGTTTCTGCTAAATCAATCTCTATTTTTGCCTGCATAATTAAGCTTTCTTACTTGTTTACTGAATAAACGAACTATCAGACAGATAAAACAAACTTTTTAGTATGAACATGAAATATCGTTTTTTATTTTTCGTATTTGTTACGCTGAATCTCTGCCATGCCTTTGCCCAAGAAGATACAATTAAAGTTGGGAGAAAGAATAAGTTCGACTTCCCTGTCTCTGATTCTGTCAATCAACAGAAGAGTAGTATAGATGCTATTTCGAATAGCTATGATTTGAACGATTTCAATAAGAATCTACTTGCATCACCTTATGATCAGATGACATTGAAAATCGGTAAACCCAAGAAAAACAGTTTTTTCAACTCTTCCTATTCACGTTATATTATACCGGCTGCTTTAGTATCTTATGGAGTGGGCGTACACATGAATAAGTCTTTGAGAGAAGTCGATCTGAGTACAAATCATGAGGTAGGAGAACATCTGTCGCAACCTATTCCTTATGATGACTATATGCAATTTGCTCCTGCGGTAGCTGTTTATGGACTCGATTTCATGGGAATAAAGGCCAAGCATAATCTGCGTGACCGAACCATGATTATGGCTACTTCTTATTTAATAATGGGAGCAGCAGTACAAGTAATGAAGAGTACAACGCATGTTGCTCGTCCGGACGGATCAAATATGAAATCATTTCCGTCGGGGCATACTGCTACCGCATTTGTCGGAGCTCATATTCTTTTTAAAGAATACAAAGATAGTTCCCCTTGGATAGGAGTTAGTGGATATGCAGTGGCTTTGGCTACGGGAACAATGAGAGTCTTGAATAAAAAACATTGGGTGAGCGATGTAGCTGCAGGTGCGGGAGTTGGTATCTTGAGTGCTGAATTGGGCTATGCACTGTTGCCTGTTTGGCATCATGTTTTTGGCATAAAGGATAAAACTAAAAGTTTGGTCATACTGCCTGCGGTTAGTAGCGAGAGTTTGGGGGTGGGGTTGGTTTATAACTTTTAGCTTTATCTCATTTTAATTGCTTTCAGATAATTTTTTATATTTTGCTATGCTTTTGTTTTTGCACAATGGCTACGTTTGAATAGTTCTCTGTTTACTTTAATAGCTTCCATATTCTGTTTGCTCCAGTTTATTAAACTACTTATATGAGGAAGTAAATCATCCCCAAGATCTGTCAATCCGTACTCCACATGTGGAGGTATTTCGGCATAGATCTTACGGAATATTATTCCATCTGCTTCAAGAGATCGTAGGGTAACAGTGAGCATTTTTTGCGAAATGTTTCCCAGAGATTTACTTATCTCGTTAAAACGCATGATCCCAAGATTTCCCAGCATGTCTATGACTAGTATAGACCATTTATCTCCAATGCCATTTAATACTGATCTCACAGGGCAACCATTCTTTGACTTGTCTTCTGTTTTCATCTTTTTTATCCTTCCCTGTTTTTTTGTTTTTTCAGAGAGACACTTCGTTAGAGCGTCTCTCTGAAAAGAATTACTTTGTAACGAATTGGATGTACTGCTCAATGTTTTGAGGCAATCTATCGTTTACATCCGGAGTATAAGCTCCGTGGAGTGTATGGTAAGAAATGTATTTAGTGCCAACAAACTTAGCTGTAGATTCAATGGGTTTCAAAAGTTGATCCATAGTACCATATACTTCCTCCGCATAGGCTTCCTCTACACCAGCAGTTGATACGGCTACTCCGATTTCCTTCCCGGCTAGTTTGTTTCCGTTCTCACCATAGCACCAACCTTGTAGAAACACGTCGTCTAGCCACTTTTTTAATAATGGAGTCACGCTATACCATTGGTATGGATATTGCAAAATGATTCTGTCATATTGCTCCAAGAGTGCCTGTTCTGCAGCGGCATCTATATTCCAATCAGGATAAGTTTTGTATATGTTATGTACTTTGACTTCCGGATTCCTTTTTGACAACGCTTCTATCCATGATTTATTGATGTGTGATTGCTCTATATTAGGGTGAGCTAAAATAATAATTGTTTTCATCTTTTTTTAATTTTATAGTGATCTAATTTTTAATCCCATATATACTTGTTGCTTAATGCATATTTTCCTCCACCGGTGAAGATTAAGGCAACAGCTCCAAAGAAGTATAATCCCAGTAATTCTAAGGCCCATCCTCCTTGGTCACTTAGTGTGAAAATCATATTTGAATGCACTAACAAGGTGGCAACTAAACAGTTGAACGCAAAAATCGCTGCCGCCCCACGGGTGCAAAATCCGGCAATAATAAGAATCGGTGTTACCACTTCACCAATGTATACTCCGTAAGCAACAAAGTGGGGTAGGCCTGCACCGGTTACTATTTGTTCAATAAATCCCACTCCATGCATTAGCTTCGAGATGCCATGCAATAGCATTAATCCTCCTACGCTTAATCGGATAATCAATAATCCTAAGTCGATGTTTTTTTCTAAATACTTCATATTCTTTATTTTTATATTAATCAATGCTCTTAGTTTATAAGAGTTATTAAGTTACTTATGGAGAGCAAATATACTTTGTGTAGTGTTCATGTACAAGAGATTACAAGAAAGTGCTTAAGTTACTTGAAAGTTAGAATTGCTGATTATGTGAGAAGTAAGAAATAATTCAAAGTGAATATTTAACGTTAATTGTATATTGTAGCTTTGAGAATATGCCTCTTTCTATTGTCTCTAAAAGGTGTAGCCATTTTCTTTGCGAACTTAGATAATTAGGTCTTGCTAACTTTGGTGTGTTTTTATTTACAAATAGGTTTGTTTTCATATACCATATAACTTCAGCGTGGTGAAGTAGTTAATTAAGCACGCTGAACTAGTTAATTCACCAAACCCCTCTCAGAAGGCCTGTAGGGGTTGGTTTAAAATATTTACATTGTGATGATACAGAGCTTATGAATTCTTAGTAGTATTGTTCCTCGGATTTGCTTTTCGAATTTGTGGTGAAGAATAAAAGTAAATGAAAAGGGCTGAACTCGTAAAAGTACAGCCCTAACTTTGATTCGCTCAAATAGTCAAGTTAAGTTTTGTATATTGATAGTTCTTAAGTTTCCAAGGGGGATACTTGAACTTTTAAAATCAGAGGATTATTGTGCCTCTTCTTTCTTAGCTATGCTTGTTGCTTTAGATATGCTGCGAGCAGCAAAATAGCCGATGCCGCCCCCTTTAATATTGGTCGTTATGTTACTTAATGGACCCCCAAAGAAAGGGCTTTCTCCATCTTTTTCGTCTTGGCATTGCTTTAGAAAGTTGTAATATCCTTTATTAATGTTTGATAATTCTAGTTTAACTGCATCTCCATCGGCTACAAATACCATTTGCTCATAGTCATTATCGTCAACATACTTATCTCTTTCGGATTCATCATAGAAATAACCGATTGAAGTACCTTTAATGTACTGATTATCAAAACTCAAATCGTCAAAAATAATATATTTACTTATTTGATTGTACACGGAATCGTTAATAATATAGCGGCACATATAATAATTATCTCCAACCGGTTCTTGTGCATAGATGTTAAACGAATAATAGTGGTAATTAGCTATCTTTTCATAAGAAATATCCATAGAATCCAGTTCTACTTTAGTCTCCATTTTAGCTTCTGCTTCGTATATATCAGGAGTGCCGTCTTTATTAAAATCAGTAGTTACTTTCAGATAATAAGTTTTTCCTGGTTTTCCGGCTATTTGTGTGGTAGTACGGTATGTGCCTGGTTCATTTGCAACTTCCTGTAATTGATAGGTTTCTCCGTTATCGGAGGAGATCGATACTGTGGCATTCGATATCTTAGGATTTTTCTGTCCTTCGAAATATCCACCAGAAGCACTCAGGTGTATTTCCTGATAAGCTATTTCATCGGTAATTACGCCGTAGATAACGAGAACAGGAGCCGCGTTATCTGTATCAAGCTTGATATCTTCCGTGCAACTCGTTAAGCTGAGGAGAGCGATAATAATAATTGATAATCGTCTGTAGTGATTATATATATACTGGTATATCATTGTTCTTAAAATTTAAAATTATAGGAGATAGAAGGCACCATGCTAAATAAATAAGTCATTTTTGCATTAGGTATTCCGTTGGGTGTATTCTGGTCATAGGTAATGATCCAGGGATTTTTTTGTCCGTATGCATTATACAACGAGAAATTCCATTCACCTTTCCATTTTCTTCCGGGCTTATGAGACGGTATATAGTTAGCAGATAAATCCAGACGGTGGTAATCCTTTTTACGATATTCATTTCTTCCCGAATAGATGGGGAAATACTCGCCATTTACTTCAAATCTTCCGGTAGGATAGGAAGTGGGATTTCCTGTTGCATAAACCCATGCAGCAGACAGACTCCATTTTTTAGAAAGCTCATACGATGCAGAAATGTTTATGCTGTGCGTTTTATCGAAAGGTGAAAGGTAAGTCTTGCCTTCATTTATCTCAGCGATGGTTCTTTCGGAACGTGACAAGGTATAGTTTATAAACCCGGTAAGGCGGCCTGTGTTTTTTTTCACCATAAGCTCTATTCCGTAGGCTTTTCCTTTACCGGATCTTATTTCTCCTTCCAATTGCTCGTTTAGTAACAGGTCGGCATGGTCGGCAAAGTCAATAACATGATTCATTTTCTTGTAGTATACTTCCATAGATACCTCAATGGCATTCTGGTTAAAGTTGCGGAAGTACCCTGCCGATATCATATCCACCGTTTGTGGTTTAATATTCGTACTGGCGGGAAACCACAAATCTAGCGGTGATCCTGCTGAAGAGTTATTGGCAAGCTGTATGAACTGACTATTGCGCGCATAATTAGCTTTTACCGAAGAGGTTTCGGATAGTTTATATACCATTCCCACTCTTGGTTCCAATGCATGGTAAGTGTGATAAATTTTACCCGATCCGTAGCGAGTAGAATCAGAAACCTCATAGTTTTTATCGTATTTGTAAACTGTGGCACTACCCATGTTCTGGAATATAGACCAGCGAAGACCATATCTTACAGTGAAATTGTCTGTAAGCTTCTGTTCAGCCGAGAGGTAAACTCCATGTTCCAATGCTTTATTTTTCGGCATGCGAAAATCTTCATAGTCGGGTTGTGTAATTAACCCCGGACTAAAATGGTGAAGTATGCTTGTTGCTCCGTAAGTGAGTTTGAGGTTATTGTTTATGGTATGGTTCCAATCCCAACGAAGCATCATGTCTGTAATGCCGGCTTCCCATTTAATCTTTGAATTATCCAGATTGGACTGCAGATCATAATGATAATTTGTAATATTCGTGCTTAGTTTGAAGAACACGTTTTCGTTAAATATATGTCCCCAAGTTAATGACCCTACACGATTACCGTAAGAGAATTCTGCCACAGAAGCTGCACCGAACTTATCGTTACCCATATACATGTTAAGAGATAATTTATCTTTGTTTGAAAGACGGTGTGATATTTTTGCATTCAAATCGTAGAAGTAAATGATGCTCTTGTTGATGGATTCGTCAGATGACGCTTTTAAAAACAAATCGGCATAACTTCGTCGCCCGCCAACCATCCAGTTCGTTCGCTCACCCATAGAGCCTTCCAACATTAGACGACTGGATATCAGTCCGATTCCCCCGCTACCTTTTAATTTGTCGGTGTATGTATCTTTTAACTGCACGTCGAGCAACGATGACAGACGTCCACCATATTTTAGAGGTAAGTCACCTTTATACAGCTCTACATTCTCTACTACATCATTGTTGAACACCGAGAAGAAACCAAACATGTGAGATGCATTATACACCGTGGCATTGTCGAGCACAATTAGATTTTGGTCGGCCGACCCACCTCGTACACTATAACCAGATCCTCCTTCGGCAGTGGCTTGTACTCCCGGAAGCAGCTGTATAGCCTTAATAATGTCTACTTCTCCCATCAGAGCTGGCATGCGTCTTATTTCGCTGATTGTTAGCTTTTCAACGCCCATATTGGTACGTGTCACATTCTCGTCTTTCTTGTTAGCCAACACTAATACTTCTTCCAATTTCGTGTCCGACTGAAGAGTAAAATTGCAGCTACTAACATCTAGATTAGCATCTACTTTCTCTGTACCTGTTTTATAGCCGATGTAAGACATGCGGAAAGAGTATATACCGTTTGGAATAGTAATGCTGAATGTTCCATTCTCATCTGTAGAAGTCCCTCTTCCCAGCTCCGCAATGTAAATGTTCACGTTTGCAAGAGGTTCTTTGCTTTCCGCATCTGTGACCGCACCGTTAATTCTTACATTTTTTGTCTTCTTGTTTTGCCGGATCACATTTTTACTAGCTTTACGGCTAATGGTAATTTGTCTGCCTACTATTTTATAATCTAAAGGAGTCTGTTCCAATACTTCGTCCAGAATCTTCTTCAAAGGCTTATCTGTAGCGGAGATACTTACTTTTTGGCTTAGTTCTGTTTTCACATCATCCGAGAAGAAGAATACATAGTCGCTTTTCTTCTCTAGTTCAGTAAATAGTTGAATAATAGTAGCTTCTTTTCTGTGAATAGATAGTTTGTTATTTTGCGCCAACAGCCCTGTAAAAGTCATTGTGAATAATAAAGCTAAATAATAGTTTCTTTTGTTTTTGAATAGCTTAATAAATTTCATATATTTGTATTTAGTACATTAAAACATTCGTAGCAGTCATTTAATGCTACGGATTTTATCAGAGCCGGATAATACACCCTTATTATCCGGCTTTTTATGATCTATTCGTCTAGTTTTTATCTCATATTCTTAACTAATTTTGATTGGTTAAACATATTTTTATCTGATTATTCTCCTTCTCTATTTTTATGGGCATAGTCGATTGAATACAATCGAGCACATCTTCAATGTTATCTGTCAGTATTAGTTTTCCGTTACATTTCAGAACATCAGTTTCCGGAGAACTCTTTATCTCGACATCGTAGTACCTTTCCAGATAGTGTAGAACCTGATTTAGGGGATAGCTTGATAGACTAAGAATGCCGTCTTTCCAACTGATGTAATCGTATGCATCCACTTCACTGGCTGTGATATTATTCTGTGTAATGGTGGCCATCTGGTTGGGGCTGAGAGTTAGTGAACGTTTGCTTCCTGAGTTAACCTTAACACTTCCTTCCAGCAATACTACCTGTTTGGATGTGTCACCCCGATAAGCAGAAATGTTAAACTTCGTACCCAATACTTCAACGGAAAAATCATCGCCATTTACAGTGAATGGCTTTGTCCGGTCTTTTGCTACTTCCAGATACGCTTCTCCGGATAAGCGTATTTGTCGTTTGTTGTTAGCAAACATTGTAGGGAATTCTAATTCAGAACCAGAGGCAATCCAAATTTTTGTTCCGTCAGGCATCAACAAAGAGGAACGTTTTCCTTTTGGAACAATCAGACGATTCATCTTTAGAGCACTTTTGACTGAAGATGACTTCTTATTGATACCTTCTATAAGTATCGTTCCATCTGCTTTGCATTCAATGATTGCATTTTGAGGCAGAATTGTGATATTGTCATCTGTTATTAATTGAATATCCTTGCACGCTTGGGCAACCGTCTCGTTTATTTTATTCTCTGAGATGAAAACATTCTGCAACATAAATACTGCACATAACAAACAAGCCGCTGCTGCTACGTAAAGCATGTAACGTGTTGTCAATAGCCTTTTCCTGTCGGTGATTCGTTTTTTCAGTTTGCCGACTTCCATCTTTTCTTCTTCAGAAGATAGCCTAGTTCTGTTCAATTTTACCGATTGCAATATTTCAATGGCGCGATTTATTTCCGATTTCATTTCAGGATGCTCTTTCTGAAAATCACTCCAGAACTTGTTACTAGCACTATTCGGTGACAGTCGCCAACCGATAAAGCGCAGATCTTTAGCAAAATCCACCGCTTTATATGTCATATACTCTTTTTCTGTAGTCTGCATAAATACTCTTTTTGCTTATATAGACGATAGATTTCCAAAAACGTTCCCATTTTTGAAATAAAAATCAGATTATCTTAGAAAGAAAATTTAAAGTACATTTGCTTTCTTGTTTTGACTGTTGAAAAAGAGGAGGGGAAATAATGTTAGAAAGGAGAAAAAGAAGATTGCTCTACCATTCTGGAGAGGCAAAGAAATAGGAGTAATGACATATCTTCTGTTCGAATACGTGCAATGGCTCGGCAAATAAGTTTTCGAACTGCAGGAGCAGTCATATCAAGTACTTCTGCAATTTCTTCGTACTCCATTTCTTCGATAAATCGAAGGTATACAGCCTCTCGTTGCCGTCCTGTAAGTAGATTTAGGTATTGTTGTATTTGTCGTTCAATAGCTGTTCGTTCCTCTTCGACAATCATATTATCGAGTATCGTTGGAGTTACTGAGAATTCCAGATCAGCCAGCCCGGTAGTTTCTATATTATTCTTCTGTAGGTCCAGAATTCTGTTTTTCAAAGCTCTTATTAAATATGACTTGGGATTTGTCACTCCTTCAAAAGCTTTTCGATTGAAGTAAAGTTTGTAAAATACATCCTGAATGGCATCTTTTAACATCTCTCTGTCAAATCCCCAGCCCATTCCATAAGCCATCAGCTGATTTACATATCGGTTGTAAATCAGCGTAAAAGATTCATCATGTCCCTTTAAAAATCGATTTAAAAGAAGTTGTTCATCGTTAAGTGATAAGTTTGCTATTATTGACATGTGGATGGATAAATTGCTATATTTTGTCGCAAATATATCACAACTCTCCTGATTTTAGTCGTTATTTGTTTTTTTTAACTCTACTATATTTTGGGGAGTTGCATAAATATATAGAAAACTACTTAATGATCTGAATTTTAGTTTTATCTCTTGGCTTAGCATCAGGCCATTGATTTTTATATCCAATTGTAATCGTGTAAAGAGGTTTGTAATTGAGTGGTAAATTGAGTTGGGCAACTAAATCTTTAGCTTCAGGAGTGCTAAGGTATGCTATCACACCACCTACCACACAAGTCCCAAGATTCATCGACTCGGCAGATACTAAGATGTTTTGCCCAAGTAAGCCGCAATCTACTTCACTGTAATCGTTCTTTGTGTCATTGGCTACAACAATAACCGTTGGTGCACCATGGAAGACACTGAAATTGGGCTCTTGAGATTTAGAAGCATTGCCTTCCATCCTTTTGCTACTAGCATATTTTACAAAGCCTTCATTAATGGCGTTGATTAATTCGGGCTTTTGTATAACCCGCACTTCCCATGATTGCTTGTTGAGTGCACTTGGCGCATTGATGGCGCATTGTAGAATGAGATCAAGATCTTCAGCTCTGATTTGTTCCGGCTTATAAGCACGAGTGCTTCTGCGATTCAGAATATCTTCTACTGTTTGGTTTTTAGCTTCCATTGTTTCTTGTTTTGTTTGAGACTGGCAAGATGCCATTAAAGTGGCAATTAATGCGATGGTATAAACTTTCTTCATAAGTTGATTCTTTGCTTCCATGATTTTAATTTTATTCATATCAATCTATTCTTGTTTGTTTGCATGCTTTCAGATATAACGATCGATATTTCGACGTGTGGTCTATTATGCTATTGCAATTCTCTTTTTCAAATATACATATTTTTTTTTTCACCATGCAAGAATTATGTTACAATTGCTCTTTAGGTAAACTTTTTTTAGCATCTCTTGTTTGTGCTTTAACGAACAAAGAGGGATGGCGAAATGTTTTGTTAACAAAAAATAGATTCCTTGGAATCTTCTTTGGGTAAAACAAAAAAGGATGATTATGAATAAGCAAATTTTATTGAAATCAAGACCTGACG
Source organism: uncultured Bacteroides sp. (assembly GCF_963666545.1). Lineage (NCBI taxonomy): Bacteria > Pseudomonadati > Bacteroidota > Bacteroidia > Bacteroidales > Bacteroidaceae > Bacteroides > uncultured Bacteroides sp. Next base: position 4,150,729 of record NZ_OY762899.1, read on the forward strand.
GAATGGTTGGCAGAGAACACTTTGAAACGGTTGAGACGTCATTACCTGTTTCACTAAATGAAGGAGAATTGCTCGTGAAGGCTCTTTTTGTATCGGTGGATCCTTACATGAGGGGTAGAATGAGTGCTTCAAAGTCTTATGTTCAGCCTTATGAAGTGGGTAAACCAATCTCAGGAGGAATCGTTGCGGAAGTGATGGGAAGTAAACATTCTGATTTTAGATCGGGAGATGTCGTACTGGGAAATCTTACTTGGACGGAGCAACAAGTAGTAAATGGTAGCGTTGTTACAAAGTTGCAACAAGGCTTGGCACCATTGAGCTATTATTTAGGTATTTTGGGCATGCCCGGTCTGACTGCTTATTTTGGACTATTGCATATTGGCGAACCCAAATCGGGAGAAACAGTTGTTGTTTCGGGAGCTGCCGGAGCCGTTGGTGTCGTGGTAGGGCAGATTGCTAAAATAAAAGGTTGCCGCGTGGTGGGTATTGCCGGAAGCGATAGTAAGGTTGCGTATCTGAAAAACGAACTTCATTTTGATGAGGTAATTAATTATCATACTACAACAGATATGCCTGCTGCGATAGCAAAAGCTTGTCCCGATGGAGTGGATGTGTATTATGACAATGTAGGTGGAGAAATATCTGATGCAGTATTACAATATATAAATAAGTTTGCACGTATCATTGTGTGTGGGCAGATCTCCATGTATAACAGTACGGAGATTCCAATGGGACCTCGTCCACAAGTAGCATTAGTCAAAAACAGCGCGTTCATGAAAGGTTTCATTGTGAGTGACTTCTCGGAACATTTTCCTGAAGGTGTGAAGCAGCTTGCGACATGGATAGGCGAAGGAAAATTGGAGTATCAGGAAACTATAATGAAGGGATTCGATGCATTGCCTGATGCTTTTATAGGTCTCTTTCGTGGAGAAAATACCGGAAAGCTTTTGGTTGAAATCTAAATATCATTAATATCATAGGTGATTACATCAAATAAATAAAAACAATAGTATATGAGTAAGAATTATAACAATATTCTGTCGTCATTTAAGTTCCCGCTTTCGGGCATAGAGTTAGATAACAGAGTCGTGATGGCCCCGATGACCACTTTTTCGGGTAATGAAGACGGAACGGTGTCGGATGCAGAAATAGCTTATTATAAAGAACGTAATAAAGGTGCGGGCTTGTTGCTCACAGCATGTGCGTATGTACTTCCTCAGGGAAAGGGATTCCACGGGCAGATAGGTGTTCATGCTGACGAGATGATTCCGAGTTTGAAGCGAATAGCCGATACCTTGAAAGAAAATGGAGGGAAGGCTCTTTTGCAGATTCATCACGGAGGTCGCATGTGCCCTCCCGAAGAGTTGCCCGATGGACAATGTGTGAGTGCTAGTGCTGTGGTTGCGTTAAGAGAAGGTGCGCAAGTTCCTCGTGAAATGACTGTAGCAGAGATTGAAGAAACGATTGATGCTTATGGTGAGGCTGCCCGTAGGGCTGTGGAAGCAGGATTTGACGGAGTAGAAATACACGGAGCCAATACCTATCTCATTCAACAATTCTTTTCACCTCATTCCAATCGCCGTACGGACAAGTGGGGCGGTAGTTTGGAAAAACGTATGGCATTTCCTTTGGCAGTCGTCGATGCAGTGAAAGCTGCTGTGAAGAAAAGCGTCCAACATCCATTCATTGTGGGCTATCGTATTTCTCCCGAAGAGATGGAAAATCCGGGTATTACTATTGAAGATACGTTGGCATTGACTGAAGCTTTGGTAGCAAAGGGACTCGATTATTTGCATGTGTCTACCATGAACTTTTGGGCAGGCTCTATGCGTGATGAGAAAGATACAATGCCTCGTACCAAATTAATTTATGAGAGGGTGGGAAATCTTGTTCCTCTTATTGGAGTTGGTGGCATCAGTTCTCCCGAACAAGTCGAACAGGTTCTTCAAGAGGGCTATTCTTTGGTAGCATTGGGACGAGAACTGCTTATTGAACCTCATTGGCTGGAAAAGGTAAAGAATGGCAAAGCAGAACAGCTAGAGAAAGCACTTGATGTGCACAATCAAGAAGGATTGAATATTCCTACACCAATGTGGAGCAGTTTGCTGAGCCGTACGGGTTGGTTGCCGCTTAAGGGATAATCACGCTGTCTACGCTCTTTCGAGGCGAATAAGGCATAGGAGAAGCATACCCTAAACGGATGAGGATCATTGGATATTCGTTGTTAGGGAGAAACTTCTCCTTTATTTTTTGTGCTAATTCCTTGAGTTCGCAAGGTTGATTCATATATGCATTGGCAATTCCGAGTCGGGTAGTCTCCAATAGAAAACGTTCTAATGTCCGGCCCAGGAGAATCCATTCTTCAGGAGTGTTTGCGGTTATAGTAAATAGTACCAAGTGCGAAGATGACTCTACTTTTTTAATATCTGATTTATTTTGTGTATTTGGTTTAAGAAATGCTTTCACAAGAGGTTTTCCCAAGAATTTGGGAATGCTGGGAGAGCCCATGGTGGCATATGTTAGCCCGTTACTGGTCTGGTTAACATGATGTTTGTTATAGCGAATCCAGTTTAATAATTCATTTTTGAACTGTTTATCTTTCATTTGCATCTCGTTGCCCTGACGAATGTACTCGGTCAACGTATCGAAGTCGGCTTCTCCGTTTTTATACATATAAAACTTAACTCCTTCTTCTTTTGCGATTCCCTGTATTAGATTTAGTGTATCTGCTGCAATTGTGCGTGCATTGTACACACTACGGTTAGTTTGTCTTTTGGCTATTGCTTCAAAGAGAGGATTATTTGTGGGGGCTTGTTTTTTCAGATTTATCCGGATAATAGATGTACTATCATTCTCTTGCAAGATAACCGGAGTAGGATGATAGCCTTTTTGTGTGGCAGCTACACAAAGATTTTCTACTGCACAGCCGATACTAATATAAAGTTCCCTGTTTTCAGGATCTACCACCGCTAATGCATTCTTTAAATTAGGGTGTACCTCAATCGCATCTTCTTGTAAGCGGAAAAGCCACGGTTGGGTGTTGTGTCCCGATGGAGCTTTGATGGCCGATGCCACTAATTCTTTGAAGTCTTGATTTTGTGCCAATGTCGGCTTTGTAATTAGAAGAGTAGCTGTCATGAGGGTATATTTTAGAAAGTTTTTGTAATTCATTTCGAGTCTATATTATTTGATTTGCATTATGTACAGCAAAGGTACAGCTTTTATGGAGAGAGTGAATTAAAAAAAGATTAATAAAAAGTCTTTGTTATGAATACTCACAAAATAAAATAGGTTGCCTCATTTCTCTCTTCTGAAGCAACCTATTTATTGAATAAATGGAATGATTAATCTCTATACTTGCAACATTCGGGCAGATTATCGTAAACTTTCTTATTTGCTTTATATTTGTTGGTATCGTGCCCTACCTTTACGATGGCTTTGCTGATAGCATCTACGGAAGTTTTCTGAGGATTAAATTGCAGATGAATCATCTGCTTCTCCTGATCCCATTTGGCAGACGATACGCCATTTACGCTTTTTGCAGCGGATTCTATTCGGTTTTTGCACTGCTCACATTTACCACTTACGGTAAACGTGGCATGTTGGTTATGCTCGGACATTTCTTTCATTTGACTTTTGGTCATGTTCTGTTTTGGCTGATTTGTCTCCATGCTGTTATTATTTATAGTATGTCCTTCGTGCTGATTGGGTACCAGTGTTTTACCGTTGTTCATTGCATGCCCTTCATGTCCGCCCATTGGTTTAGCTTCATTGTCGTTCATCATAGAACGTTTACCTTCAAGTTGTGCACTGGCATCAATGGAGAAAACTCCATTCGTCACCACTTCTTCTCCTTCTGAAAGTCCTTTTAGTATGACGTAAGCATTGCCCAATGATGGTCCGAGTTCTACCTGACGCATTAGGAAAGAAGGAGAAGTAACTCCGGTTTGCTTAACGTATACAATGGATCGTTTTCCTGTCCATAATATGGCGCTGGAGGGAATAACAATTTCATTTTTATACGCTTTTAGTCCAGCATTCAATGTCGCGGTGGCATACATTTCCGGTTTTAGTATTCCCTTAGGATTGCTGACCTCAACGCGCACGCCGGCTGTGCGTGTTGTGGGGTTGATGATGGGATCGATAAACGAGACTTTACCTGCAAATACCTTACCGGGAACAGAGGTTAGCGTGAATTCCAGTCGGTCGCCTATATTTATGAAAGCCAAATCAGTTTCATAAGCCTGGAACAGTGCCCATACTCTCGAAAGGTTCGCTACATCGAACAATACAGCACCTTGTGAAACATAGTCGCCCTGACTAACACGCTTATTGATTACGATGCCGCTGGTATTGGCTTTAATATCTACAACTGGAGACACACTACCTGAATGCTCTATAGAAGTAATTTGCGCATCACTCATTTTCCAGAGGTGCAGTTTTTCACGGGCAGCTCTTATTAATTGTGGTTGATTAATCTTTAACGCTTCGAGCAATTCTTGTTGAGCAGTAAGCAATTCCGGCGAATAAATACGTGCGAGGGTTTGCCCTGCTTGTACAGCTTCTCCGGTAAAATTTATCCTCAATCCCTCTATACGTCCACTGATATGGGCTGTTTGTGATTGCAAGTTGCGTTCGTCTGCGGCAATCTTTCCGTACATGCGTATTTCTTTCATCGGGTTTTTACGACTGACAAGTGACGTTTGCACATTGGCCAGTGCAGCTGCTTCTTCAGATAGTTGTACGGTATTCAGATCCATTGCTTTGCTACTATCTGAACTCTTTTGAAGCGGAATGAGATCCATTGCACAGATAGGACATTTCCCCGGCTTGTCTTTTCGTATTTGAGGATGCATGGAGCAAGTCCATATTTGGGCCTCTTTTTGTACTTCATGTGTGTGCCCTTCGTGTTCACTACTCTTTGTTTCGGAGGGAGAACTAAATAGTAACCATCCTATGAGCAATCCTGCTAAAGCAAACAAGACATACCTAACTTGCTTTAGTTTTCCTATTTCGGTTATTCTTTTCATTTTTTATGTATTAAAAGGTAGTGGATACTAGTTTTTGGATTCCGGTCACCATAGTGTTATAAGATGCTATTGCCTCACTCTTTTTCAAATTATAGTCCAGCATTTGCCGTTCTACTGCTATTACGTCTGTCAATGACGTGCTACCGGCTGAAAAGCTTCGCACCATTACCTGATAGATGGATTGTGAAAGAGTATATTGCTCAGTGTAAAGCGTCACTTTACGGGAAGCATCTTCGAGTTGTTGCTTTAATCCAGTGTATTCGGCCTGAAGCTTGTTCACCGTGTCGTCATACTTCATCCGGCTCGATTGGCGGTTGTACAGGCTTTCCCGTTGCTGGGCATTGTACTTACGGCGAAAGATGGGTAGAGTGATTTTTACCATCGGCATAATCATATCTTCACCATTCATTTTGTTCATAGTTCCCATCGTGTCAGTATCTCCGGCTTTTTTGCCGATTAAAGAATATTGCAATCCTATCCCGAACATGGGGTAACTCATTCTTTTATCCATCACTCTTTTTGCTTCGTAAGCATTGCCTTCGGCTTCGAGCATGGCAAGCATCGGATTTTGAGTAGTGATGGTGTCGAGCAAAGCCCTATCGTTGCTGCTAAATAGCACTTGTTGAAGCGAGTCAGGCACTGTAACGGGAAGTTGCTGAGAGCGGTTGAGCAAGGCATTAAACCGGGTTTCGGCAGCTTTAGTGTCCGATCGTATTGTTTCCAATTTATTCTCCAGCTCCTTCTTTTCTAATTGAATGCGTAACACATCGGACATGTTGTTGCTACCGCCACTACCCATAGAGCTTGTTTGCATGGAGTTCATACTATTTGTAGCAGATGGAACAGAACTTGCTAGAGAAGCTCCCCCCATGCCTTGCATACCTCCTCCTGTTGCGCCTATCGGCTGCTGTGCGGAATATGAAAAGCTGCGTTGTGAACTTTTTCCTTCTCCTGTTGGCGAGGAAAAACGACTCAAAGCTAGTTCTTCCAATTGGTTGAGCAGAGCTAAGTGTGCCAGAGTATTCTTTCGCTGTTGCTGGAGATTACTGAGCTGGTACCATTGACTTTTTACCTGATAATAGAGATCGTTTCGGCTTTCGCGAAACTTCTCGTATGCCATTTTAGTCATTTCGGTCGCCTCGTTACGGGCAGCACTGCGTGTGCCAAACCATGGGAACATTTGCATCAATGTAAAGTCGGCTATTTGCTTTCCGTTTGTTATCTCCATCGGTTTCAGAAAAAAACCGATTTCGAGTTCCGGGTCGGGGTAAGTGCCTGCTTGCGTCACTTTCTCCATAGAAGCCTTGTAACTGGCAAAGTCAGCTTTAATGAGTGGATTGTTGCGGGCTGCTGTTTCTAAATAGTGAGAGAGACTATCGCCCTGTTGCGCATGTCCTGTCAGTATGGTTAGTATCATTATTAATACACTAGCTAAGAAACGTTTTATGCTTTTATTCTTCATCATTTGTTTCCTCCTGTTCTTTTGTTTTCTTTTTAATAACTCCTTCGCGCCACCAACATTGAAGCACTGGTACCACAAACATAGTCATAGATTGTATGAGCATACCGCCAAATGTTGGTATGGCCATTGGTATCATGATGTCGGCCCCTTTACCGGCAGATGTTAGTACGGGTAGCAGAGCAATGAGTGTGACAGCTGTAGTCATAGCTGCAGGGCGGACACGCTTCAGCCCGGCTTCTATTACTGCTTCACGAATCTCATGTTTACTCTGCGGATTTTTATTGAGGAAGGTCTGGTGTATGTAAGTACCCATTAAAACGCCGTCATCAGTCGCTATACCAAACAAGGCGATAAATCCAACCCAGACTGCGACACTTAAGTTAATAGTATGCATTTGAAAGAGGTCGCGCATGTTTGCTCCTCCCACGGAGAAGTTCATAAACCAATCTTGCCCGTAAAGCCATAAGAGAATGAAACCTCCCGCAAACGCAACAAATACTCCTGAGAAATGAATAAGTGAAGCAGTTATTGTCCTGAACTGGAAGTAAAGTATCAATAAAACAACGAGTAAGGAAAGTGGTACAAGAATAAGTAAACGGTTGGTGGCACGTTCTTGTTGTTCATAGTTGCCGGCAAACTTATAGGTTACCCCTTTAGGGAGCTTTAACTCTCCATTTGTAACCTTATCTTTGATCACTTTTTGAGCTTCATTTACCACGTTTACTTCAGCCTTTCCGACTTGCTTGTCGAATATGACATATCCTACAAGGAAAGTATTTTCACTTTGAATCATTTGTGCACCGCGTGTGTACTGTATGTCAGCAACTTCTTTCAGTGGTATTTGCGCACCAGTGGCTGTAGGTACTAATAAGGCTGATAGATCTTCCGGGTTATTCCTTAATTCGCGGGCATAGCGCAGGCGGATAGGAAAACGTTCTCGCCCTTCTACTGTTTTACTGAGAACCATACCACCTACGGCAGAACTCAACACTTCTTGCATATCGGCAACTTTTATGCCATATCGTGCCATGTTTTCTCTGTTGAGTTTAATCTCCAGATAGGGAGCGCCTACTGCCCGATCATAGAACACGGATGAAGGAATAATAGATGAAACAGATTTAAGAGCTTGCTCCATTGCTTTGCCTCCTTGCTCAATTGTCTCAAGATCAGGGCCGTAAATCTTAAGTCCCATAGGCGCACGCATACCGGTAGAGAGCATCACTAACCTAGCTTCTATGGGTTGAAGTTTCGGTGCAGAAGTAACTCCCGGCAGGTGAGTAGCATTTACTATTTCTTGCCAAATGTCGTCAGCTTTTTTTATCTCCGGACGCCACTGCCGGAAGTAATCTCCATTCTTATCGAGAATCAAGCTATCTGCCGGTATGCGACGGAACCCATCAGATGGATTATAGGTGCCATTGTTTTTTAGCAGGTATTCACCCTTCCTGTTCACTTTAAACCTTTCTCGTTGCCCATCTTCATTCAGAATATATTCGGAGCGATAGTTTATTGTGTTTTCGAACATCTGCACCGGAGCAGGATCGAGAGCAGAATTGCTTCGTCCCCATTTACCTACAGCAATTTCCACCTCGGGAATACTTGCTAGGCGTTTATCCAATGTTTGGATGTATTCCAAATTTTGTTCCACTCCTGTGTGAGGCATACTGGTAGGCATCAACAAGAATGAACCCTCATTCAACGAAGGCATAAACTCTTGTCCCACACCCGGAAATGTTTTTGATGCTGCCTGCCACAAGCTCGTCTGTCGGAAGTTTTTCCATCCTACAGCTTCAAAACCCGAAGCGATGCCACTAAAGGTAGTATTGAAGCCAATCCATATCACAATACCCCAAACAATGGTAATGACGGGAATAAACATAAACTTCCATCTGTGAGCTAAGCACCAGCGCAATATGCGTTCATAGTAAATAACAAGTATCCACAAGATGCTTAGAATGATGGCTATGCAGCCTGCTACAAATAGTGAATTAGAGAAGAATCCTTTCTGCGGTCCCATAGGCAACCACTCTTCGGATAGATAGAATATAGCTACTCCCAGAGCAATACCTATATTAATATAAGTACTGTTTTTGGGATTCTTCCAATAATTAGTGGAGAGGTTATTCATTCCTACTGCTACGAGTCCTAAAGCAGGAATGCTACTATATATGATGGATAAAAGAATACCCGAAACAATTAGTACGTAGTTGAGTACTTTGCGGATAAGTCGGGAATTGATTTTAATTGAAAATAAGTAGTAGGCAAGGGTGGGTAACACGATGAGTCCTAAGACAAAGGCTGATGTCAACGCATAAGTTTTAGTATATGCCAACGGTGTAAATAGTTTACCTTCTTGGGCTTGCATGGCAAACACAGGTAGGAAACTTACAATTGTTGTAGCCATGGCAGTAGCAATGGCACCAGATACTTCGCTAATGGCTTGGTAGATTAGATTAACCAGCTTTTTCCCTCCTCTGATTGCTTTGTTCTGGGGCATCTCCATGTATCGAATGATGTTTTCAACAAAGACAATACCTACATCCACCATAACACCGATGGCAATGGCAATACCCGATAGAGCTACAATATTTGCTGCTACACCTGTATGACGCATAATAATGAATGTAGATAGTACGGCTATGGGTAGCATACCAGCTATGATAACCGAGGCTCGGAGGTTAAGGACCAATACGATGATGACGATGATGCAGATTAAGACTTCGTGGGTAAGCGAAGTTTCCAAGGTGCCGATAGTCTCTTTTATTAAACCGGTGCGGTCATAGAAAGGAACGACTGTTACTTTGGAGACGCTACCGTCTGCCAATGTTTTCTGTGGTAATCCTGCCTCCATTTCTTTAATTTTGGCTTTTACATTGTTGATTACTTCTAGTGGGTTAGCCCCATAGCGGGCAACTACTACTCCACCCACAGCCTCAATTCCTTCTTTGTCCAGTCCGCCTCTACGCGTACCGGGACCAATGTTGACGAAAGCTACGTCGGATATTCGAACAGGCGCACCTTCGCGTACGGTAATCACGGAATTCTCTAAGTCTGAGATGTTTTTTACATAGCCTAAACCACGGATAAGGTATTCCGCTTTGTTGATCTCCATTGTTTCTGCACCGATGTCGAGGTTACTCTTCTTGACTGCATCCATGATATCCATAACAGATACGTTGAATGCGCGCATGGCATCCGGATTAAGCTCTATCTGATACTCTTTGACAAATCCTCCGGCAGAGCTAACCTCGGACACCCCTTCGGCCGATGAGAGCGAATATTTTACATAGAAGTCTTGAATGGTGCGTAGCTCTTCGGCATCCCATCCACCGGCAGGTTTACCTGTTTTAGGATTTCGTCCTTCGAGTGTATACCAATATATCTGTCCCAATGCAGTGGCGTCAGGTCCGAGAGCCGGTTGCACTCCCTCGGGCAAAGTACCGTTGGGCAGAGAATTGAGCTTTTCGAGCACCCGAGAGCGACTCCAGTAAAACTCTATATCATCATTAAAAATTATATAGATGAACGACATGCCAAACATGGAAGTACTACGGATGGTTTTTACACCCGGAATACCCAGTAAGGAAGTTGTTAAGGGATATGTAATCTGGTCTTGAATGTCTTTGGGTGAACGTCCCATCCATTCGGTAGCCACAATTTGCTGGTTATCACCAATATCGGGAATTGCATCTACCGGTATTGGGTCTCTGGGTATAATGCCTCCGTGCCAATTGAAGGGTGAAGTTGATATACCCCACACTACAATCAACAATAATAAGAGTATTGTAACCAGCCTGTTTTCAAGGAAATAACGAATGATTTTATTAATCATGAGTTACTGATTTTAAATATGAAACAAATGAAGAATATACTCCGAAACGTTAGGTTTCTTACTTTAAAGTCTCTTTGATGCTTCCACAAGTGAGCATTTGACTTCCAAAATAAGGATTGGCTATTTTCTTTTCACTTGTTAGCCAGTAGGCTCCTTTTCCGTCATTAGCCATGGGGCAGAAAGCTGCATAAACAGCTCCTTTATTCAGCACACCTTTCCTGAAAATTGAAATTAGTTCGTTGCTAATAGATGAGAATTCCTTACGCTGAGCATCTATTGTTTTTGCTGACGCTATTTTCTTTGCAGCGATGGCAATGCTTGCGGCAGCCGGAAACACTTTAGCTGTTGTTGATAAAGAGAGCGCTGCTTTTTGTGCTGATTGGAGGTTGTCTGTTATTAATGCCTCATATAGAACGTGGTAGCTTTTATAGAGGGCTTCTACTTTAGGATCTTTAAATTCTACACTTGTTTGCGCACTTGCACCGGATGTGGCATCATAATGTGCCGAATGACGAACGTGTGCTGTTTGCTGAGAATGAAGATTATTTGCGGAAAATAGTGTAGTAGTAAAAGCCAGGCTGAAAAGTATAATACAGCTTTTGTTGAATAGATTTTTCATTTTGTAAATGTTTAAATCGTTATAGTATATGATAATTGAATTTCATACTTATTTAGCTTTAGGAGATGAGGCACTTGTAGAAGAACCGTTATTATCCTATAGTAGAAAAGTTGAAATATAAGGCTATAATTATTGTCTCTCTTGTATGGAAACAAAAATAATACAGCAATAGTTTCATGATACTTTAATTAAATACCGTAAAACTAATATACATGAGCGATTTAAATCAGAAATGTGCAATTATGAATGAATAGCGGAACGCTACTGCAATCAGGTGGAGATTTTTGCGGAATATAAGCTATGCTGTATTGTTCGGGAGCGAGCAATGAATTCCATTCGGAGATATCAAATAATAAAGTTGTAACGGAAGGAACGAAATCGGTGATGCTTAAATGCGCTACCTCCTGATCTAATGATAGCTTAATCAGTTTTGTATCCGTGGAACAACATTTGTGAGTATCGTGCTTCATGCCACATGCCGGACATACTGCTTCCTGCCATAGACTCACATCGGCAAGTTTGCCCATGCAATAATGGTAGTTAATCGTTATTCCTGAAGAAACAACGATGTACAACAACATGAATATGGTTAGCAGATGCTTTCTCATTTTGATTCTATGGTTCTAGCATACTTTTTGTAAATGTAACGCTTATCGCATCATTTAAGTTGAAGATCGCCTTCTTTTTATATTTAATTATTATAATGTGTTCGGATGAGAAAGTCGTAAGATCGTTATAATATCTATTGAAACTTTAATTTATAGTTAAAGCGTTGATCCTTCATTAAACTTTTTGTTTTCTATTCGTATCAAAGTTAAAATAATAATGGAAGAACCTGCTTGATTGTGATAAAACAAGACTATGACTTAACTGTTTTTGATTTTACAGGCAGGCTTTTGAAACTCTAGACTAATTAATTGTATGAGACGAATAGTGATCTTTTTTTTATTAGCTTTATCAGTGTTGACCGTTTCTGCCGAATCGGTTAAAGGTAGCCAAATTATCGGAAAAGTATTAGATGCCGGAAGTAAAGAACCTCTTGAGTTTGCCAATATTAGCCTTCGCAAGGCCAGTGGAAGTAAAGAGTTTATTAAAGGTGCGGTAGCTGATCAGACCGGTTTGTTTCGTTTGGATGCGATCGCTAACGGAAATTTTGTTCTTAGCATCACAGTAGTGGGCTATACGCCATTCGAAAAAGAAATATCTATTGGAGGAGAGCAAAAGAATATAAATCTGAAGAATGTATTGCTGAAGGAAGATACTCATTTGTTAAGTGAGGTTCAGGTTGTGGGACAACGATCGCAGATGAAATTTGAAATTGACCGCAAGGTGTTTAATGTGGATCAGAGTTTAGCTACTACCGGAGGATCGGCCAGCGATGTACTGAGTAATATACCTTCGGTACAAGTGGACCCTGAAGGCGAGGTGTCGTTACGCGGAAATACTAGCGTGACGGTATGGATCAATGGAAAAGAATCGGGTCTTTCTGCCGAGAACAGAGCGCAGATATTGGAGCAGCTTCCTGCAGAGTCTATCGAAAGGGTTGAGGTGATTACAAATCCTTCGGCCAAATATAATCCTGAAGGAACTGCCGGCATCATCAATATTGTACTGAAACAGAATCGCAAAGCAGGTTATTACGGAAGTGTGCAGGCTGGTGTGGATACCAAAGGTGGATACAATGCAGGAGCAAATATCAATTATAGTAGTGGTAAATTTGATACTTATGCGAATTTTGGCCGCCATTTAAGAAGTTCGGAAGGACGTGGATATACGAATCGTACGAATTTGGATGGGAGTGGTAATGCTACCTCTTATCTGAATCAGTTGCGCAGTGATGACAGTAAAGGTGGTCCTTATATGGCACGCACAGGTATTACATATCATCTCACACCAAAAGATCATTTAGGCTTTAATGCTTTTGGCATGTTGGGTAAAGGAGACGAAACTGATTGGTTGAACTATAGCAGCAATATACCCGGATCTTTCGTAACTAGTCAGCGCGTGTCTAGAGAGAAACAAGACATAAATATTGGTAATCTGGAATTTAATTATAAAAAAGATTTTAGTGAGAAGAGTAATCTGGATATAACGGCTTCTTATAATATAATGACGAGGAATCCTGAGAGCTTTTTTAATCAGAATTCGACCTTCGCCGATGGCAGTGAGTCTTCTTCTTATCAGTACCAAAACAATGATATGAGTCGTAGAAAGTGGGAGTTTCAAGCTGACTATGTGACGGAGTTTGGTAATCAGAATAAAATAGAAACGGGATATAAAGGCGAATTCACTAAGATGAAGAGTCCGGTAGAAACTTACTCGGGAGTATCTGAAAGTGCGGCTGTGTTTGACCCTCTTCTCTATAATCATTTCACTTACGATCAGGATGTACAGGCTTTGTATGCCACTTATTCGAAGAAGATTAATAAGTTTGGTGTGCAACTAGGTTTGAGAGGAGAATATACCCGTACCAATACCAATTCTTTGGCTTATGAGCAAACCAATGCCGATCAAGCACCATATAAGGATGATTATTTTTCTCTTTATCCGAGTGCTTTTTTATCTTATCAGTTGCCGGACAATAATGAAGTTCAATTAAATTACACCCGCCGGGTATCCCGGCCATGGGGCAACCAGCTTAATCCATTTATGAATCTTACTGATTCTACTAATATCTCTTATGGTAATCCGTATCTGGTGCCTGAGTATTCTAATTCATTGGAGTTGAATTACATTAAGAATTGGGCAAGTCATACTCTGTCGGCTTCACTTTATTATCGGAATACGGATAATGTGATTCAACAAATCAGTTATCGGGAAGGAGATATCATGAAAAGAACATTTGAGAATGTGGCTAAGTCGCAATCGGCTGGAACGGAGTTAATTCTTAAGAATAATCTTTTCCGCTTTCTCGATCTTACCACTACGTTGAACTTCTACTATAATAAGTTGGATGGATTTACTTATCTTCCAGAAGGAATAAGTGAAGCTGTTGTTGGACAGGCAGATGAAGATTTCTCATGGAGTGGGCGCATGATCGCCAATGTGATGTTGCCTTATGGCATTTCGTTGCAAGCTACAGGTAATTATAATTCCCGGCAAATTATTGCTCAAGGATACATGAAAGCGAATCATACCATTGACTTGGGAGTGAGAAAGTCATTCCTTGATCGTAAGTTAAGCTTGACCATTAACACCCGTGATGTATTAAACTCTCGTAAGCGCGTTACGGTGACTTCCGGATCGGGCTTCTCTCAAGAAGCTATGTTTGCCCGTTCAGGGCGTGTTGTAGGCTTTACGCTTACTTATAACTTTGGTAATATGAATGCCGGAAAGAAGGGAATGAAGCAAGACAAGCAACAGCAAGGATCGGAGGATAACTCCATAGAAGAAGGTTTTTAGGTAATCGAACTTTTTCGCAAATATATATTATACAACTGAGAGGAGCGGAACATTTTCACAAGAAATGTTCCGCTTTCTCTTTTATAGTAAATCAAAAGGAGATCGTAAAACCATTCCTTTTGATATTGACGGGCTTTAATGAGTAGATATAGAAGAGAGTACAACCTGCTGTTCCCATGTTATTCCACTTATATCTGTCAGTTTTAGTTTGTAATTGCCTTCTGGTAGGCTTTGTAGAATAGCGTCTTTTATACTCAACTTGGCCTTAGCACCCAAAGGTATAATGAGACTATGTTTGCCGGGCTTTACCTTGGTTACGTAGCTGTTTTTTATATCTTTTTTTGGAAATGCTGCTAAATGATCATTATCCCGTTCCAAAACAATATTCCCTTTACTATCTGTTAGCGTGATGCCTATCAGGAAAGAACCATAAACATCCACCCCCTCTACTCTGTAGACAGTAAAGGCCAATTCATTATGGTTGAGGCTTGCCTCTGAAAGTTCAATTTTAGGACTAACTGATTTATTGTGTAGCTTACCCCATACTCCATTGTGAAAATACTGATTGGTAAAGAGTGTAATGAAAAGAATGAGAAAAGAACCTGTCAGCACACTTCTATTGAGTAGTTTTGGAGTTAAAGGAAGAGTTCCTGAAGCGGCCCACGGAAACCATTTACTCTTCGTCATGTTCAGTTTCTTGTTTATGAGCAGTTGATCTAGCGAATACTTTCCACTACCTGAAAGGAAAATAGTGAAGCCTGCGGCAACGCCTAGTATACCTATTTGCCATTCGTCCAGGCAGGTAGTGCCGAGCCAACCGGAACCTAATAAGATACCTGCCGCAAGGCTTAGCACTCCTAAACTCATTAACCGTGTGAAGAATCCCAACATGAACAATAAGCCTACTATACCTTCTATGATGGTAAAAGCTGCCATAGCCCACCACAAAGATTCCGGATTGGTAACCAGATATTCGATGATTGGTTTAATGCCCAGTGCGTTGGGGAGGAAATGGTTGAATTTCTCTCCGATGTATCCTGCTTCATCCGGAGAGAGTTTGTTCTCCAGAATTAAACGACGCCAAAAAGCGGAAAAATAGGTCCAGCCAACAACCAGACGAAGGGATAAGGTGAAAAGTGCGAGAGAGGAATACGCATGTTGTATTCCTGACAGATGATTTGATTGTGTCATAATTAATCTGATTTAAATTTGTTTTCTTAAATAATAAGGGGGGGGATATTGTACTACTTTCGCTGAAGTAATAAAACAAAATTAAATCGATGGATCAAATAAGTATTGTTCTAAAGAGGATAAACAAGGGGGCTCGGCAAACAACCTTTGCTGTTTGTGGCTCCAATGAGGATTGAATGGTGGATAAGAAAGTGGACGAATAGAAAGAGGACAGAGTAGTACCAGTTTTCCGGGAATTATCCGGATGCCTTTGCTGCGTAGAAGCTTCGTTCGTTTTTTGCAGCACAACTACACAACTCCTTGCTTGGTTAGGTTTCTCGTTAGCGGTTTGTTCGCTGACGGGTATGCCTAGCTGTTGTTTAATCTCTTGCTTTATGGGGCAAGTGATCAGCAAGAACACCAATAAGGTGTAGAGGATGGTTGAATTTATGTAGTTATTCCTTTGCTGCATCATTTTTTCTCATCAACTCACAACATCTGTGAAGATCACAAATATAGAAAGTTTTATGTGAAGATCGTTTGATCGCATTCATCTTTTAAGAAAAAAGCAGAGTTTTTTTGTTTGAAGTGTAGCGTTACGCCTTATGGCTTTTTCTTTTCTACTTCGAGTAAACTCTTTTTAATCTCCAAACCGCCGGCATAACCTACCAGATCGCCACTTGCACCTATTACTCGATGGCAAGGCACGACGATGGGAATAGGATTACGGTTATTGGCCATTCCTACTGCTCGGGATGCTTGTGGATTTCCTGCTGCCGTGGCTACCTGTTTATAGCTCCATGTCTCTCCGTAGGGAATGCTTTGAAGTATATTCCATACTATTTTTTGAAAAACGGTTCCCTGAGGGTTGAGTGGCAGATCAAACTGTTTTCTCGTACCATTGAAGTATTCACTAAGTTGCTGAAAAGCTTGCTTGGTAAGGGCTGTTTCCTGTTCAACTCCAATGCCTTCAGTGGCATCTTTGAATGATATTTGTGTAATGCTCTTTTCGTCGGCAAAGATGCAGAGCCGACCAATGGGTGTGGAGTATGTGTAATGGTAAATCATTAGAGTAAGGTATTAAGGGTGAAATTGTTGAATAATATTTAGCAAATTTTGGTGTAGTTTGCCATTACTGGCAAGAACTTCCTGACCTGAGTAGAAGGAATCGCCGTTAGAGAAGTCGGTCACTTTTCCTCCGGCATTCATCAAAATGAGAGAACCGGCTGCAATGTCCCACGGTCCTAAGAAGGCTTCGATGCGAGCCTCAAATCGGCCGGCGGCAATGTAGCAAAGTTCCGCTGCTGCAGCTCCTTGTATGCGGGTACCACCCACTTTCCCGTAGAGACTATGTATCAGATAATCTGCCATGGGTTTATAGGCATTGAAGTTATAAGGTAAGCCCAGCTCTATAAAAGCATCGTTCATCGAAACAATGTCAGACACTCTGATCTCTTCATCGTTTAAGTAAGACGGCGCACCTTTATAAGTCCAAAAGCACTCGTTGCGGCATACTTCGTAAACAACCCCGAGTAATATTTCATTTCGGTTTCTCAAAGCAATGCTTACGCAATAGGGTGCATTATCGTGAATAAAGTTCGTAGTTCCGTCCAGCGGATCAATTACCCAGCAATATTCCTCTGTCGAAAGTTCGCCGGACCCCTCTTCGGCAATAAAACCAGCTTCGGGTAGTAATGTCGAAAGTTCGGCTACTAAGCGCTTTTCTGATTCTTTATCTACATACGACACATAGTCGTGGCTGCTTTTTTCTTCTACTCGTTCTCTGCGAAAACTTTTTCGTTCTTTACCTAAGAAGGTACCTCCTTCAATGGCTATGGCACGAACTTTTTCGGTGAGCGAGGCTAATTCTGAACGATTATTTGGATTTAAACTCATTATCATTTGTCTTTTCTGTTATTTGTCTTTTTTAATAACGAGTAGTTTGTCTACTCTGCCATTGTCCATATCTACTATCTCGAACAAGAGGTTCTTATAAGAAAACGTATCTCCTACCCGGGGAATGCGACCAATGAAGAACATGGCCATTCCGCCTAATGTTGTGAAACCTTCAGCTTCAAGCTCTTCATTACTGGAAATCCTCATCTCATCCATGAAGTCGCCAATATTCATAGAACCTTCTACGAGCATAGAGCCGTCTAAGCGTTTTACGATTTCTTGCTCTTCTGTCTCGTCTTCTTCGAGTATGTCTCCAAAGATGCTTTCGGTCAGATCGTGGAGGGTGATGATTCCTTCGGTGCCGCCATATTCATTGACCACTACACCAAACTTATTTTTGTTCTTTTTAAATAGCTCCAATACTTTTTTTGCATACAAGCTTTCAGGAATGTATAAAGGTGTGCGGGCGATGCTCCTAAGGTCGAACTCTCTGTTACTACCGATCATCAGGATAATATCTTTTACTGAAACTACTCCGATGGTTTCATCTTTGTTCATATCTACCAGAAGGTAGTTACTGAAATGTCTTTTATCTATCGTATCTAATGTTTGCTCAAGTGTGTTGGTGGGAGATAGTACCACAAGATCTTTGCGGTAAGTCATCAGTTCATTGGCTCGTTTGTTTGAAAAGCGAAATACATCTCGCAGCATTTCCGTTTCGTCTTTGTCTATCACTCCTTGTTGGGAACTTTGGTGTAGAATAGTGCGGAGTTCTTCGTGAGTGAGCGCGCGTTCTTCGGTCTCTTTTATTCCTATTATCTTGTTTATGAAGCGGGTGGAAATACTGAGTAGGTAAACGAACGGGAATGCAACTCTGGTAAGTAACGTCATGACCGGACTTAGTGCTAAGGCATATCGTTCGGGGTTGGTGAGAGCGATAGATTTGGGAACTAGTTCACCTATAATTAATGATAGGTATGTGATAATTGTGACCACTGTTATCATCGATAGATTATTGGCATAAGGAGCGGTGGCAGGCATTTTCTCGAAAAGAGGAGTCACGTAATCGGCCAAGGTTACTCCACCGAACGCTCCGGAAATGATGCCGATGAGTGTGATGCCGATCTGTATGGCAGAGAGGAACTTTTCGGGTTGCTTGAGTTGTTTCAGTACAATTTTGGCTGCTTTGTCTCCTCTTCCGGCTAAGGTGGCCAATCTGGTTTTACTAGATGCAACAAGAGCGGTTTCGTACAAGGCAAAAATACCGTTTAAAACGAGTAAGAGGAGAATGATAATGAATTCCATAAATGTTTAGGATGGATTTGAAAGTGGAAATTTAGGTGATTTTAAGATACTATGCAAACAATTACACAGATTATTGATGATTTTTCAGAAAATAATGAATCTGTAATGGAAGCAAGACGCTAGAATTCAAATGTAATTCCGATTGTTGGTAGCACAGTACCGCTTTCTCGCTTGATGTACTTCATCTGATATCGTTGTTCGGCTAGTGGGGCTGTGGGGTTTTCTATGATTCCCGTACTCATAAATATATCCGGTTGTTTGAACTTGCTACCGCTTATGTTTTGTATATCGACATAGAATCCTAACATGCAGCGACCGATGTAGTATATTTTATCTACTCTGATATCCACCTGTCCAAAGTTAGGCAGGCGTTCAGTGTTGTATTTAGAATAGTCATAATAAGGTTTTCCCTGAGCATCCCATGCGCTGACGAGTGATGATTTATCTGTGTCATACGGGGTGTAGGGTGCACCGCCAATGTAGCTAACCTTCATACCCGCACTCCAATTGCGAGGCAGATTGTAAGTGCCGTTGAGATTGAAGATGTAGCGATTGTCCCAAGCGGAAGCAATGTATGGCTCTTTGCTACTGTTTCTATATTCACTTTTGAAGAACGTGAAGGAAGAAGATAAATTCATTTTCTGTGCTACAATCCATTTCAGGAGCAACTCCACACCGTAGGAGCGACCTTCGGCAGTGGATAGTAATGCTTCGTTGCCTACTACGCCATAGTCGTTACCTTTACAAGCCAGCGGAATACCGTCGACAATGGAGTAGGGGATGTTATCGTAGTCCTTATAAAAACTTTCGACTGAAAGCTCTATTTGATTACTAATGCGCCAACTCAGTCCAATGTTCTTTTGGCTAACGGACATGTAACGAAGATTTGCTTTGTTGACTAACATTCCGTCATTGTCTTTAAATCCCATACCTGTGTAGGCGGGGAGTTGATAGTATAGCCCGATACTTCCGTTGAGGTAGAGTTCGCCAGCCAAACGATAGGAGAGTGATAAACGTGGAGAAAGTTGCTTGCTAATATCTCTCATTTCAGTTGAATAGTTGTTGGCGTCTGTTCGCAAACCGAGTGATGCGCTGAAGCGGTCGTTTGTTGATTCGTAGGTTATCTTACCAAAGAATCCCCATTTCACCAAGTCCATCCATGCGTGATAGTCTATGGTTTCTGCTTGGTTAATGTAGCGCTTTTGATAAGTATCGTTTGAATATTGCACATAGTCTATGTTGGCTCCGAAAGAAACTTTGGTCGATCCTATGGTCGAAGAGTTCTCTATGCGAAACTTCGTTTCTTGTTCGGTGGAGCGCAGTTTCAATGAGAGATTCTCTTCACTGCTTTCATCATTATCAGTGTACTTTGTGTTTCGGTTGTTCATGTAGCTATGACTTAGAACGATCGTTTGCACATGGTGTCCTGCAAAATGTTTATACACACCGCCCAGAGTAAAAGTTTCCTGTTGAATTTTAGGCAGATATCCTAGAATGTATTCAGCATCTTCTCCATCGGGATCTTTATTTAAGCGCATATTATCGATACCCGCAAGCCCTAGTAGAGTTAGCTCGTTGGCGGAATTGAAACGGGTTTTCAATTTGAACTGCGCATCAGTATATGTGGGCAGAAAAGGTAGGCCGAGTGCTTTGAATAGAAATTGCAAATACGACTGGCGCAGGGAAACTAAATAGGAACTCTTTTCTCCTAAATGTCCGTTGGATGTGAGCGATGCTTCGGATGCGCCTAGGGTTGCTTTGAATGAATTTTTCTCCATGTCTCCATCTCGAAGCTTGAAGTCGAGCACGGAACTCATTGCATTTCCCTTTTCAGCAGGAAAGGCTCCGGTATAGAAGTTTACTTCACGAATAAGGTCGGCATTGATGATGCCCACCGGTCCGCCTGATGCTCCTTGTGTACTGAAATGATTGATGTTCGGAATCTCCACTTCGTCCAGATAGAAACGATTCTCCGAGGGTGCTCCTCCACGGACAATCAAGTCATTTCGATAACCTGCCGGAGAGAAAGCCACACCGGGATAGGATTGTACAATGCGAGAAATATCTCGGTTTGCTCCCGGACTTTTCTCTATTTCTTGCAAACCGATGATGCGCAGGCTAACCGGGTTTTCTCCTCTTCGACGAAAGGGAGGAGCGGTAACAGTGATACCTGCTAATTCAGTCGGATTTTCTTCGAGTTCGATGGTGATGTGAAGGTCTTTGGTAGAGAGAATATATTCGGGAGTTGTTGTTACTTTATAGCCAAGGGCAGAAGCCTGCAAACGATAGATGCCCGGCTTTAATTGCGGAATAGCGAAATGCCCCGTCGAATCGGTTGCTGCACCTGTGCCTGTGCCCAATACCACAACACTGACAAACTCCAATGGCCGACGGCTGGTATTGTCAATCACTACACCTTTAATCTGATGCGTAGGTTGAGCCAAGGTAATGCAAAGGGTGAAACTCAGAAGAATGGATGATACTATGATACGTTTCATATATTCGTAATGGGTTTATGTGATTATTCAACAAACTAATGTGAAAAAAAGTTTTCCTTTTCGTTTTAAATTCTTACTTTTGCTTTCTCGAACCGCTAAATTTCCGTGCTTATGAAAACTGTCCGACTAACTACGTGCGATAATGCAATACAAGCTCACCTGTTACAGGGAGCTCTTGAGAATGAAGGAATCGAATCTATCCTGCACAATGAAAACTTTTCAACTTTGCTTCCTGGTTATGCCAATATTATGGGTGGAGGCGTACAGGTACTGGTGATGGAGTGCGATCTGGAACAAGCGTTGAAGATACTTAGTCGCAATACTCCTCTAAATAAGAAGTATTGTCCTTATTGCGGTTCGGAGGATATTTATACTTCCTTGGGCAAGCGTAAATGTTCAAAACTCTTTTTTGCTCTCTTCTCAGGTTTGTTAGCGTCTACTCCGTTGGGCAACATACGCAGTGTATATCAGTGTAGTGAGTGCAGTGGGGAGTTTGATGTTCCTGCTGAAAGTCCTCACATTGAAAAACAGGATGGAGTGGCTGATGAAACGTTGAACGATGTAGCTATTAATGACTCTAATAAATAAAAAAAGTATGCTTAGAAAAAGAAATCTTTTAGTTGCCTTGCTATTATTGGCAGGCCTTTCGGTACAAGCGGCAAAAGTAGATACGTTACTGGTGAAAAGTCCTTCGATGAATAAAGAGGTGCAGGTAGTGGTGGTTACACCCGATGCGGCAATGGGCAAAAAGGCAGTGAACTGTCCGGTGATCTATCTGCTTCATGGCTATAGTGGCAACGCTCTTTCGTGGATAGACCTGAAACCAGAACTACCAAAAATAGCCGACGAGAAAGGCATTATCTTTGTCTGTCCTGATGGTAAGAATAGCTGGTATTGGGATAGCCCCAAGAATCCTCAATATAAGTATGAAACATTTGTTTCGTCGGAGTTGGTACAATTTATTGATCAGCATTATAAAACGATAGCCGATCGTAAAGGACGTGCCATCACGGGACTTAGCATGGGGGGACATGGTGCTTTGTGGCTCTCATTCCGTCATAAAGATGTGTTTGGTGCAGCAGGAAGCACTAGTGGTGGAGTAGATATTCGTCCCTTTCCTACCAATTGGGAAATGACTACTCAACTGGGCGAATTTGCTGCTAATAAGAAATCGTGGGATGAGCATACGGTTATCAACCAGATAGATAAAATTCAGAATGGAGACTTGGCCCTTATCATCGACTGCGGTGAAGGTGATTTCTTTTTGACGGTAAACAAAGATCTGCATGAACGTCTTTTGGGGCGTGGTATCAATCACGACTTTATCACTCGCCCCGGGGTGCACAATGGCCCGTATTGGCAGAACTCTATTGATTACCAGATTATCTTCTTTAGCAAATACTTTGCGAAGTAAAGAACGATCAGACACACCATTTAACTATAAGGACTGCTTTGCCTATGCTTTATTGGTAAGGCAGTCTTGGTAATTCTTTGTCTGTACACTCATTTTTTGTACTGTTTTTGTATTCACTAGGTGCGATTCCAAAATGTTTTTTAAAACTAACTGAAAAATGAGATAGCGTAGCGAACCCTGTCATATCAGCTATTTCTGAAATGGTATACTTACCTTCGGAAATTAGTTCTACGGCACGGTTTAATTTATAAGTTTTGAAAAAAACGCCTGGATTTTTCCCGGTTAAACCTTTTACTTTATAATAGAATTTAGTACGTGATATCTTTAATAATGAAGTCATGCGTGCAATGTCTAATTCTGTGTTAGAAAGCTCAATCTCCATCAGACGGTAAAGATCTGTCATAAAAGCATTATCATGGGGAGTCAGAAGATTTTCTGATAGATTCTTTGTTTGGGTAGTACTGCCTAAAATGTTACGTATTTTTTCTCTGTTTTTCAGTTGCGATTTGATAAGTGCCAATAGGTAATTGGGATCGAATGGTTTGGTTACATAAGCATCTGCACCAATGTTCAGACCTTCTACCTGATTATCTACGGTTGCTTTGGCTGTTATCAAGATTACTGGAATGTGGCACAATTGCAACTCTTCTTTAATTTGATGACAAAGTTGATATCCGTTTATGCCAGGCATAACAATGTCACTCAATATTAAATCGGGAAACTCTTCACTTATGCTTTTAAATGCACTGTTTGCATCAAAACAGCAGATGATTTTGTAATAAGGTGACAACAACGTTTTGAGATAATGAACAACTTCTGTATCATCATCTACCACGAGTAGAGTCTGTTGCCCTTCTTTAGCATCTGTACATTCATTAAATTTACATTGTTCGTTATCAAATAATGGAAAAGCACTTTCTTGTGTATTAATATCCTGAAAACGTTCTTCTTCTGAATAAGAAACGTCGTTTATTGGGAGTATAAGTGTAAAAATGGCGCCCGTACCTTCTTGTTGATTGCTTGCTTTGAGATGACCGTGATGTAGCTCTACCAGACTGCGTGCATAATATAGGCCGATACCTGCACCCCAGTTATAGACTCCTTTCGAATGATCTTCTATTTGATAATATCTCATAAATATTTTTTCCAATTGTTTTTCAGGAATACCATTTCCTGTATCTGTTATAGCTATTTTGATATACTGCGTGTCTTTGTCTTCAAAAGTCAATGGAAATAGCTTTGAGGCATCTTCACGTGTTATGAGATCAAAATTTATACCTATCTTTCCTCCGGCAGGGGTAAATTTCAGCGCATTTGATAATAGATTCCCTATTATTTTGTCTACTTTATCTTCGTCTAGCCACAAGATAAACGTATCTTCCAAACCATAGGTGCTGAGTGTTATACTTTTGTTTTGTGCATTTATCAGAAAAACGTTTGCCAATTGTTGTAGAATGGAAATAATATCTGTTCGTTTCACTTTTAGTCGTAGAGTGTCATTCTCTAGTTTATCAAAATCCATTAATTGATTGACAAGTTTCAGCATGCGGTTTACACTTCGTTGTATAATGTGCAGAAGTTTTTTATTGTTTTCGGAAATGTCGGAACGGTCGCATAATTGAGCAACCGGAGCAGAAATCATCGTGAGCGGTGTACGGAATTCATGAGAAACATTAGCAAAGAAGCTCATATTCATTTTATTGACTCTTTGTTCTTGTGCTTTTTCATGTTCCGCTCTCAAGGTTGCTTCTTTTTCTGCTTTGATACGCAACCAAGAACTAAATAATAAATAGATGATGCCTGCTGCTATAATAAAATAGAGACAATATGCCCACCAAGATGCCCAAGGGGCAGATGATACCATAACTGGTATGGAATTTTCAGCTTCAACAATGCTTTTGTCATTGTTCGTAACCCTAACTTTGAATATATATTTTCCGGAAGGTAGATTGGCATAATATGCTTCATTTTTATTACGGGCATCAATCCAGAACTTATCAAAACCTTCTAGCATATAATAATAATGTGCCTTTTCGTATTCGCAATAATCAAGAGCCGAAAATGATATGCTGAAACTGTTTTGGTTATATTTTAAATGAATATCAGGTTTATAAGAGAGATGTTTGTCTATGCAGCCTTTGTTGTGAGGATGTATTAGCTTATTGTGAATTTTTAAATCTTCGAATAGCAATGGTATATCTCGTTTAACAGCCACATCTATCGGATTAAAGAGTGTGAGTCCATGCGTACCTCCGAATACCAGTGCGCCATCTGGTAAGCGGCATGAAGCCCGGTCATAAAATTGGTTTCCGCCAATGCCATCTGCTGCGTAATAGGTTGTAAATTGTTTCACTGTGCGGTCGTATTTGCACAATCCATATTGTGTACTGACCCAGATATTTCCTTCTAAATCTTCCTCAATGCTGCAAATATCTGTGCATGGAGTACCGGGTATTGGCTGCAACCTGTTTGTTGAAGGAGAATAAAGCATCAATCCGTTTCCTACTGTACCGACCCAGACATCTCCATGCGTGTCTTCGAAAAGTGCAGTAGGGATGAATCTTGAGCGGCGAATGCTTTGCTGAATATCACTTTGAGGTATCATTAGTTGTTGTATCTTCCATGTATCGGGGTTGATCGTATGGAGCATTTGCCCAAAAGAAGATACGATAATATTTCCATTTGAGAGTGGTTTCATTGAAGGGGTGAAACAAAACCATTTTGGGTAAAGTTGAATACTCTTGAATGTCGTTTCCCCTTTCTTTAAAGCATATGCTACTTCGCTGTAGGTTCCTACCCAGATGGTTTTGTTGCGGTCTTGGGTTATACACATAGGAGCAAAAATAGAGTATACCGTTTCTGCCTTTAAAACTTTATTCAGATATTTGCATTTAATTATCTTATGGGAGGTGTTACATAATAGCCAGATTGAATTATTATTATCTATAAAGATCTGGCTCACATCAATATTTTTTCCCTTTTCTCTAGGAACTAGTTTATGTATATCTATTTTTTCAATTTTTTGTTTATTCAGATCATACATATACATGCAATTCATTAGGGTGGAAATCCATAAATGTTTTTCTTTGTCGACTGCTAAAGCAACTACGGACTTATTTTCAATGATGGAACGCAGGTAGTTGTTATTATTGAAACGTTCTTTATAATTATATCGGACTACGTATCCTTGATCTACCGAACCTATCCATAGATTTTTTTGTGAATCTGTAAACATTTTGCTTATTCTAAAGTTGGGCACTTCAAACGGAAAGCCATTTTCTCCTTGACGTACCACATGCTCTTCAATGTAGTTATATAGAAACATTCCATTCTGGGTGCTAATAAGTAAACTGTTGTTACCATAAGGGTGTATGTAATAAATAGAGGAATGTGATAACAGTGGATGATTACGGATCGGGGATGGTGTTTCAATGTATTTTCTAGTGCGTGTGTCAAATATTGAAAGGTTATTATTACTGATCAGCCATAATTCTCCGTTATTATGCATGTACGAATAAGTGAGATGTTGCTTTGTCGGGATGGAATCTTTCAATTCCATAGTAGATGAATTGTATCGTCGAATAGAAAGAGGATTGATAGCCCATAAATCATTGAAGCTATCTATGTAACATTTTACATTGAATGTTCTTTGAGGATCGAAATCATGAATTAGACAATCAAGTTGTTTCGTTTCAGAGTTGTATGCACAGAGATGTACCACCATGTTTAAAAAGATTCTTCCTTCTTTGTTTTCCAAAAACTGAACTCCGTTTTGGTTTGGAATGGTTAACGGTATGGGCTTAAAACTATCTTTATCGGTGTATTGGCATATTCCATTGACCGTTGCTATCCATAGCCTGTTTTGAGAATCACGGAATACATCCTGTATTTGACTGTCGGGCAATCCGATAGAATCATCCGTACAGAAATATTGATGGTATCCGTGTGCGTTATATTTATTAAGCCCTCGGAATGTCCCTATCCATATATGTCCTTGCGCATCTTCTGCGAAGCTAGATATCTTTTGATTAGAAATGTCATTTGCAATGACCGGGCTGGTTTCTACCTTTTCTTGTTTTTCTGTTGTTTCTGTGTATATGCAAGAAGAGGCAAACAACAAATGGAGCAATAGCGTAAAAAGATGAAGGGTCTTTTTCATCGTGTTTTTTATAGGTTAATGGATAATGCAAATGTAGTGAGAAGTAAATGATCTGCAATTTTTTTTTTGACTGAATGATAGGGTAAAAGCTGCTGTGTGGCAGGTTTTGAATAAATAGATAAATATTTGAATAAATAGGAAAGGTGAAATGAACACGCAGAAAAGTTTTTTAGATGTATTGAATAGTTATGCTTTAGCGAAAGAAGTAATATTGCAACAGCGAAATTAAAACTCTGATACATCTATGAAAAAGCACTTCTTGTCCATTATTACATTCAACACAGGAAGAATCTGTATATGTTCACATCCGAGTTTTTGGGCAATCAATGTGAGGTGAAACGCCATCATGATAAAGAGCCTTTGTATTAATAATCTAATATGACTTAAATGAAGAAAAGTATGAAAAACAATGAAGTAAAAAGATGGATTCTTTGGATATTCCTCTTTTTGGTACAGATTCCCTTATTATCCGCACAAGGACAAATAAAAGTTTCAGGAAAGATCGTTGATCAAAATAATGATCCGATGATTGGAGTAAGTGTACTGGAAAAAGGTACAAGTAATGGCACAATTACAGATTTCGATGGAAATTATGTTTTATCCCTTAAACGCGGGGCTACTATTCTCTATTCTTATATAGGTTACATTAGTCAGGAAAGACAGGTTACTGCTGCCGGTGAACACAATATTACCTTAAAGGAAGATACTAAGACGCTGGAGGAAGTCGTTGTCGTAGGATATGGTGTACAAAAGAAGAGCTCTGTAACTGGAGCCATCTCTCAGGTTAAGCCGGAAGATATGGAGAACCGTACGGTCAATAATGCACAACAGGCACTGCAAGGAAAAACTGCAGGTGTGCAAATCATTCAAACTTCTGCGGCTCCCGGCTCATCACCAACGGTACGTGTACGTGGCTATTCTTCTAATGCATCTTCCAGTCCGTTATATGTTGTTGATGGTGTTCGCTTGTCGGATATATCTGGCATTGATCCTAATGATATAGCTTCAATGGAAGTTTTGAAGGATGCTGCTTCTGCTGCGATATATGGTGCAGAAGCAGGTAATGGTGTCGTTCTGATTACAACGAAGAAAGGTAAGTTAGGCGAAGGGAAGATTACTTATGATTTTCAATATGCAACCCAGTCGTTAGCGCGCATTCCTAAAATGCTAGGCTCTCAACAGTATATTGACTATATGGTTGAAAGTAATACATTTACTGAAGATTATCTATTGGATAACTGGGATGGAACGACTAGTACATCTTGGTCGGATGTTGCTTTTGGAAAAAGTCTTATGCAAAAGCATAATTTGGCTTTCACTGGTGGTGGTGATAAAGGAAATTATTATCTTTCTCTTACTTATTTAGATAATAATGGTATTGTAAGAGGTAATGCGGATACATATACTCGTATGACAGTCACTATTAACGCTGAATACCAAATAAAGAAATGGCTAAAGGTTGGTACTACCAATCAAATAGAGAAATATAATGTTCGTACCGTGTCGTCAAATAATGAATATGGTAGTTTGTTGACTTCTATTCTGCAGCTCGATCCACTTACTCCGGATACTTATACTTATGAGAATCTTCCTGATCACATGCTTACTGCTCTGAATGATGGAAAACATTTGTTGCAAGATAAAAATGGTAATTATTATTCGGTGTCTAAATTCTTGTCATCTGAGCAATATCATCCAATGATTATGCGCGATAATAGTCTTGGTAAGAATAGTGGCTTTAATGTACAAGGATCTATTTATGGAAATTTTAATCCTATTCCGGAGTTAACAATAACTTCCAGACTTGGTTATCGATTATCCGGAGGTAGAAATTCAACCACTTCATTGCCATTTTATGGAAATGCTGTACAAAGTAGGAATTATGTAGAACAGGATGCCCAATCTTCTACTGCAATTTATTATCAATGGGAAAATTTTGCAAACTATCTTAAACATTTTGGTAAACATACAGTTTCGGCTATGGTTGGTATGTCCTATCAGGAATCCACATATGATTATGTGAAAGGTACTTTATCTGCTAATGGTGAAGATGCTTTATTGAAGAATGATCCATTGTTTTATTTTTTGAACTATGCTTCTTCTTCTTCAACAAAAAAAGTGGAAGGTGAGAAAAATCGTACAGCAAAATTGTCTTATTTTGGACGTGTAAGCTATGATTATTGCAATAAATATATGCTGCAAGCATCTTTGCGTGCAGATGCGGCGGATCTTTCACAATTACCTTCTACTAGCCGTTGG
Source organism: uncultured Bacteroides sp. (assembly GCF_963666545.1). Classification (NCBI taxonomy): domain Bacteria; kingdom Pseudomonadati; phylum Bacteroidota; class Bacteroidia; order Bacteroidales; family Bacteroidaceae; genus Bacteroides; species uncultured Bacteroides sp. The sequence continues at coordinate 4,179,775 of NZ_OY762899.1, forward strand.
GGCTATTTTCCCGCAGTGTCTGCTGGGTGGGTTGTCTCTGAAGAAAGTTTTTTCGGGCCTTTGAGAGATAAAATAAGTAATTTGAAGTTGCGTGCTAGCTGGGGACAAAATGGTAGTCTTTCTGCCTTGAGTGGTTATCTTTACAGTACAGACATGAAAGCGAATGGCATTTATCCCTTTACTCCAGGCAATAATTATGTTGCCGGTGCTAAACCCTCAACTATGGGTAATGATAATTTGAAATGGGAAACATCGGAACAAATTGATTTAGGAATTGATATGAGGTTCTTACGTGATCGTCTGACATTCACTATGGATTACTTTGATAAAAAAACGAAAGATTTATTGGTCTGGAATACCACTCCATCATTATCGGTTGGAGGTAGTACATCACCAATGAATGCTGGAAATGTAAGTAATAAGGGATGGGAGTTTGAGTTGGGATGGAGAGACCATATAGGTGATTTTAACTATAGTGTGCGCACTAATTTAGCTACCTTAAAAAATAAAGTGACCTATATTGATCCATCTATAACAAGGATTGAAGGAACTAAATTTCATACAAAATATATCACTTATTTTGAAGAAGGATATCCTGTCTATTATTTCCGGGGTTATAAATTCACAGGGATAGACCCAGGCACGGGTGAACCAATTTTTGCCGATTTGGACAAGAGCGGCGATCTTTCAGATGGAGATATGACAAATATTGGTAATGCAATCCCTGATTTTACTTATGGTATCACACTGACAGCAGCTTGGAAAGGTTTTGATTTGACTCTTTTTGGAACAGGTTCTCATGGGAATGATATTTTTAATTGTATTAATCGTCCAGACTATAAAGCATCCAATAAGCTTAGAAAAGTATTTTATGATAATCGTTGGACAGCAGATAATACAACTGGGACAGTACCCCGAGCAGGCGCAACATTAATGGATAAATATCAGCTTTCTGATGCATTGGTATTTAATGGCTCATTTTTTAAAATAAAACAAATCCAATTGGGATATACTTTTCCGAAAAGCTTGTTAAAGAAGATTTTCGTAAACAAGCTTCGCCTATATGGATCTTTAGATGATTTTATCACTTTCTCTAATTATCCGGGATTTGATCCTGAAGCTGCAGCAAGTACTACTTCAGGTATGGGAGTTGATAAAGGAGCATACCCTTCTTCTAAGAAAGTTGTGTTTGGCTTGAATATTGAATTTTAATTAACCTTAAATGAATAATAATATGAAAACAAAATATTTATATGTATTTTTACTCGGCTTGTTATCAATTGTAGGTACTACTGGCTGTGAAGATCGTTTGAATATACTTAAACAAGGTAATTTAGGCGCAGAGGATGGTTTCTATAAAACGGATGAGGATGCTGAACAAGCTGTTGCAAACTTGTATTACAGCTTACATGATATGTACTTTAATTGGTACTTTACAAAAAACCTACTTGCTGATGATGTTTGGACCGGAGGAGGATCACGTGGCGATAATTCGTCTATGGAACAGTTAAACGAGTATAATTTTGGAACAGACCATGCTATGGTTGAGCAATTATACTCTAGCATGTACGCTGTAATATATAGTGCAAATCTGATTATTGACAAAATAGAAGTGGATACGGATATTAAAAAGCGCGCTGTTGCTGAGGCTAAACTCTTTCGTGCTTGGGCACATTTTGAATTAGTAACGATGTTTGGTACGGCTCCAATTGTTAATCATTTGCTGAAGACTTCTGAGTATCGCCAAAGCAATGGAAATCCTGAAACAACCTGGGCATTTATTGAAAGTGACTTGAATGCTGCTATTTCTTCTGATATATTGCCTTCTAAGGTTGATGTAAATGATCAAGAGACCGGGATTCGTGTAACCAAAGAGGTTGCGCAAGCTTATCTTGGGAAAGCACAATTGTTTCAAGGTAAATATGCAGAAGCAGCTGTTACTTTTGATAAGGTTATAGAATCGGGCAAATATGATCTTTATAAAAGTGGTTTTGATATGCTACTTCATACGGTGGCAGACAATAGTTGTGAATCTATGTTAGAAGTACAGATGCGAAATGATCCTGAGAAAATCTGGAATGTATTCACTATGACGCACATAATGCAGGGCTGGCGTACTGATAAGTTAAAATATAGTACTGATATTAAAACATCTATTGCAAGCGGTACTTATGGATTTGTTAATCCGAGAAAAGAACTTTATGATGCTTTTGTTGCTATGGAGGGTAAAGATGGGTATCGTCTTAATAGTACAATACACACGTATGAGCAGATGGAAGAATCTGGAATTACATTACAAAGTGGTGCTTATCTCTATGGATCTGAAGGATATTTTATGTGGAAAAACCGCCCTTTAAAAGAAGATTGCGTGATTGATCTTTCTGCTTTTCAGGCTCTTCAATATATTAATTTACGAATAATGCGTTATGCTGAAGTTCTATTGATGGCTGCCGAGGCACATGTTCAGGGTGGTGGTAGTCAAACGAAAGCACTAAAATATATCAATGAAGTTAGAACTCGTGCTCATTTACCGCTCTTGTCGATTGTTTCTCTGGATGATATAAAGAAAGAAAAGCGATTAGAATTGTGTTTGGAGGATGTACGCTATCAGGACTTACTTCGTTGGGGAGATGCTTCAACAGTGTTGTCCGAACAAGGAAAGGATGTGCCTAGCTTCTCTAAAACAGGTGTAGAATATTTGAATCATAATACGATCTATGGGTTTAAAAATAGAAATAAGTTATTACCTATCCCTACAAAAGAGCTACTTGTGAATACTAATATGCATCAGAATGAAGGCTGGTAATACGGAAATATTAATTCTTATAAAATAAAAAAAATGAAAAAATTATCTATTCTTTTAGTTATGTCGCTTATGTGCGGTATTGTTTTTGCCCAACAGGCTTTATGGGGGCTACAGTTGCTTGTCTCTCCAGAGATTCATGACAATAATACTGTTACTTTCCGTCTTAAAGCTCCTAAGGCCATGAAAGTGCAGTTGACAGGTGATTTCATTCCTACTCAGAAGATGGATACACCTTACGGGAAGTATGATGCTCCCGGAGCAGTCGATTTGGTAGAAGGTAAAGAAGGCATTTGGGAGTATACCACTCCCGAACCACTGAAGCCTGAGCTTTATAGTTATTCATTTCTTGTAGACGGGTTAAAAATTAACGATCCAAGTAATGTTTATATGATTCGTGATGTAGTAAGTGTGACTAATGTATTTATTATTGGCGGTGGTCGTGCAGACTTATACAAAGTAAATAAAGTCCCTCATGGTACAGTCTCACGTGTTTGGTATAATGCTCCGACGTTGGGTATGGAACGTCGTGTGACCGTTTATACTCCTGCCGGTTATGAAACTAGTGGGAAACGTTATCCTGTATTCTACCTGCTTCACGGCATGGGAGGTGATGAAGAGGCTTGGATTGCCCTTGGGCGTACTGCACAAATCATGGATAATTTGATTGCACAAGGGAAAGCGAAACCGATGATTGTAGTGATGACTAATGGAAATGCTTCGCAGGAAGCAGCTCCGGGTGAATCTTCATTAGGCTTTGTTTCTCCTGCTATGCAGTTGCCTAAGACTATGGAAGGCTCTTTTGAAATGTCATTCTCTGATGTTGTGAAATTTGCAGATAAAAATTATCGTACTATTAAAAGTAAATCAGGACGTGCTATCGCAGGACTCTCTATGGGAGGCTTTCATTCTTTGCATGTTTCAAAGCTATTTCCCGATATGTTTGATTATGTCGGTTTATTTTCTGCTGCAATTGTACCGAATAAGGATGTAAAATCTCCTGTGTATGAAGATTTGGACGGCAAATTGAAAATTCAGTTTTCTAAGAAACCTGCTCTTTATTGGATTGCTATTGGTAAGGCTGATTTCCTTTATAAAGCGAATGAAGATTATCGTAAACTCTTGGACGAAAAAGGATATAAATATACTTATTATGAAACAGATGAAGGCCATATCTGGAAAAATTGGCGTATTTATTTATCCGAGTTTACGCCCTTATTGTTTCGCTAATCTTTATTGATACTATACTATGAAGAAATATGCTATTATAACATTGGTGAGCCTTTTGTTTATTGCCTGCGGCCCAAGTTTGCCACGGTTGGGTAAATCCTCAATTGACGAGGTAGTTGCTGCTATGACTATGGAAGAAAAGGCTCATTTCGTGGTTGGCACAGGTATGGCCGGATTCTCGGGTGATAGTGCTGTTGTCGGGGAGACTAAAAAGATGGTGCCGGGAGCAGCAGGAACGACTTATCCTATTCCTCGTTTGGGCATTCCGGCTGTCGTTTTAGCTGATGGACCCGCAGGACTTCGTATCAACCCTATACGGGAAGGAGATACTGCACGCTATTATTGTACACATTTTCCTATTGGTACTCTTCTGGCTTCTACATGGAACCAAGAATTGGTACAGGAAGTTGGTTCTGCTATTGGTAATGAGGTTTTGGAGTACGGGGTAGATATTCTTTTGGCGCCTGCATTGAACATTCATCGTAATCCGCTTTGCGGACGTAATTTTGAGTATTATTCTGAAGATCCGATTGTGGCAGGAAAAATTGCAGCTGCATACGTGAAAGGTGTTCAGAGCAATGGTGTCGGGACATCAATTAAACACTTTGCTGTTAACAATCAGGAAAGTAATCGTATGGCTAATGACGCACATGTATCTCCCCGCGCTTTGCGTGAAATTTATTTGAAGGGTTTTGAAATTGCAGTAGAAGAATCGAAACCATGGACGGTAATGTCTTCTTATAACTATCTGAATGGGGTTTACACGTCAGAAAATTCGGAACTACTTACTACGCTTCTTCGTGATGAATGGGGATTTAAGGGTATGGTAATGACAGATTGGTTTGGAGGAAAGGACCCGGTAAAACAAATGATTGCCGGTAATGATTTGTTGGAACCTGGTACCCCTAAGCAAATTGAAGCAATAATAAAGGGCGTGAAAGAAGGAACGTTGAACGAGGCTGTGCTGAATCGTAATGTTAGGCGTGTTTTAGAAATGGTTCTGCAATCTCCTCGTTTTAGCGGCTATAAATATTCCAATAAACCTGATTTAAAAGCACATGCAGAGATTGCACGCCAGTCTGCTACAGAAGGTATGGTGTTGCTGAAAAACGCTAATCATACATTGCCTTTCTCGACTGATGTGAAAAAGGTGGCTTTGTTTGGCTGTACTTCTTATGATTTTATTGCCGGCGGAACAGGATCTGGTAATGTGAATCGTGCTTATACTGTCTCTTTGCTTGATGGTTTGATCAATGCAGGATATGTAATTGACAATGATTTGAAAACTGCATATCATAAGCATATAGCTGTAGAAAATGAACGCAATGTTCCTGATAAATCTAATAAGTTTGCTGCTTTTATGCCATTGCCACGTCCTACGGAGATAATACCCTCTTCGGAGTTATTGAAACAACAAGTACTTAAGGCTGATGTTGCTCTTGTAACATTGGGACGTACTTCCGGTGAGTTTCTCGATCGTAAATTGAACGATTTTAATTTGAATGATGCAGAACTGCGGATGTTACAAACTGTGTGTGACGCTTTTCATGCTGCAGGCAAAAAGGTGGTGGTGGTATTGAATATTGGTGGCGTTATTGAAACGGCCTCTTGGAAAGAAAAACCGGATGCTATCCTGCTGGCATGGCAAGCCGGACAAGAGGGCGGGAATAGCGTCGTTGATGTTTTAAGCGGGAAAGCATCTCCATCGGGCAAACTTCCCATGACTTTTCCAGTCAAGTTTGAAGATGCAGCCTCTTCTGCGAACTTTCCTACGGAAGGTAATGAAAGTAGTATGAACTTTACTGATCATGGAGGTAAAAAAACAAATATCCGATTATGGGATTATACTGACTATGAGGAAGATATATATGTCGGATATCGATATTTTGATAGTTTTGGCAGACAAGTTTCTTATCCTTTTGGTTTTGGGTTATCTTATACGACATTTGAATACCTCAATCCGGTTATTAAACAAGAAAAAGGAACTTACATTGTGAATATTGGTATAAAGAATACTGGGAAGGTTGCCGGTAAGGAGATCGCTCAACTATATGTTTCTGCTCCTGTTAATGCCAATTTGCCCAAACCAGAAAAAGAACTTAAGGCTTTTGTGAAAACAAAAGAGATAAAACCGGGGGAAACTGTTCATGTTAACTTAAAAGTCAATGTTGAAGATCTAGCATCTTATGATGAAAAAACCAGCACATGGATGGTAGATTCCGGGATATATAAGTTCTTAATCGGTGCTTCCTCGAGAGACATTAAATCGGTATTGAATGCTAACATTACTGGCAGTTCTCGAAAGGTAAATGATGTGCTGAAATTGCAAGAGCCAATAAAGATTCTTAGAAAATGATTGTTTTGTTGTATCCACATCTATTAAATTAACATGAATTATAAAAAACATATTATGAAAAGGACACTCTTTCTATGCCTAATGATAAGCGCTTTTTGGGCTATGCATGCTCAAAATGCGCCTAAGCCTGCTATTCCTAAAGATGATAAGATAGAGGAACAAGTGGAATACCTATTGAAAAAGATGACACTTGAAGAGAAAATAGGTCAGATGACACAACTTGCCATTGATGTGTTGGCTAAGAATAACAATCCTTTGGCTAATATGAATCCGAATAGTTTCAAACTAGAGGATCTGAAAGATCTCTTACGGAAGTATAAGTTGGAGAAAGAGTTTGTTCTTTCAAAGAGCATGCCCGAAAAGGACGTGATGATGCAGATTTATATGAAGATACAAAATATCGAAAGCAAGAAAGGTTTTGAATTAGATGAAGCACTGCTCGATACGGTTATCGGAAAATATAAAGTTGGTTCTATTTTAAATGTACCGGGAGGTATTGCTCAGACAAAGGAGACTTGGGAGAGGATCATTCGCAAAATACAAGATAAATCTATAAAAGAAATAGGTATTCCGTGTATTTATGGGGTAGACCAGATTCATGGAACTACCTATACTTTGGATGGGACTTTTTTCCCACAGGGAATTAATATGGCGGCTACTTTCAATCGTACTTTGGTTCGTGAAGCATCTCGTATTTCTGCATACGAAACAAAAGCGGGTAGCATTCCCTGGACTTTTGCTCCGGTGATCGATTTGGGACGCGATGCACGTTGGCCTCGTATGTGGGAAAACTATGGAGAAGATTGTTACGTGAATGCTGAGATGGGTAGAGAGTCCGTTTTAGGTTTTCAAGGAGCTTCTCCTAACCATATAGGAGCGAACAATGTAGCAGCTTGTCTAAAACATTATATGGGTTATGGAGTACCTGTTTCCGGAAAAGACCGTACTCCGTCATCTATTACTGTACAAGATATGCGTGAGAAACATTTTGCTCCTTTTCTGGAAGCGATAAGAGCCGGCGCCTTGTCTGTAATGGTGAACTCAGCGATTAATAATGGGCTACCCTTTCATGCTAATTCGGAATTGTTAACTCAGTGGCTTAAGAAAGACCTAAACTGGGATGGATTGATTGTGACAGACTGGGCGGATATTAATAACCTGTATGTCCGTGATAAAATTGCCGTTAGTAAGAAGGAAGCTATTAAACTGGCAATTAATGCGGGTATCGATATGTCAATGGTTCCGTATGAATGTAGTTTCTGTATCTATCTAAAGGAATTGGTTGAGGAAGGTGAAGTCCCTATTAGTCGTATAGATGACGCTGTGCGCCGCGTCTTACGTTTGAAATATCGTTTGGGATTATTTGAAACGCCGGTTTATAAAGCGGAGGACTTTCCTTTATTTGGCAGTAAAGAACATGCTGCCGTGGCCTTGCAGGCAGCTGAGGAATCATTAGTTTTATTAAAGAATAAAGATAATATACTTCCTCTTGCTAAGGGCAAAAAAATACTTGTTACAGGGCCGAATGCTAATTCTATGCGTACCTTAAATGGAGGATGGTCTTATTCCTGGCAAGGTGATAAGGCCGATTTGTGCGCTGCCGGATATAATACTATTCTGGAAGCTCTTAATAAGGAGTTTGGCACGGAGAATATTGTTTATGAACCGGGAGTTACTTATAAACAGGGAGGAACTTACTGGGAAGAGAATATCCCTGAAATAGATAAAGCAGTATCTTTTGCTAATAAAGTTGATTATGTTATTGTTTGCATCGGCGAAAACTCATACTGTGAGACACCGGGAAACTTGACAGATCTTCGTCTCTCTTTCAACCAGCTTAATCTGGTAAAGGCTCTTGCACATACAGGTAAACCTATTATTTTGATTTTGAATGAAGGACGTCCACGTATCATTAATGAAATTGAGCCATTAGCCGATGCTATCATTAATGTCATGTTACCGGGTAATTATGGTGGTGATGCTTTGAGTAAGCTTTTGACTGGTAAAACTAATTTTAGTGGAAAAATGCCTTATACATATTCCAAAGAGATTAATTCATTATTTACTTATGATTATAAGCCTTGTGAAAATCAGGATAAGATGCAAGGAACTTATGATTATAATGCGATAGTATCGGTACAATGGGGTTTCGGGTATGGCCTGAGTTATACAACGTATGAATATGGTAATTTTAAGGTTGATAAATCTTCTTTCACAGCGGATGACATGCTTACTTTTACGGTAGATGTGAGAAATACAGGAACTCGTACAGGAAAAGAAGCGGTATTATTATTTACTAGCGATGTGATCGCTTCGTTGACACCTGATAACCGTCGCTTACGCACTTTTGAAAAAGTGGAACTCCAGCCGGGAGAAACTAAGACTGTGACATTGAAAGTGAAGGCCTCTGATTTGGCTTTTGTTGGATATAATGGTGAGTGGAGATTGGAAAAAGGTGATTTTCGTATTCAGGCAGGTAATCAGACTTTGATGGTGACCTGTTCAAATACAAAGATATGGGACACGCCCAATAAGTAGAGATAGAAAAGATTATGTTATAATTTGGTAATAATAGTCTATAAATTGCTTTTTTGAACTCATTCTTGTCAAGACTAGGTTTATGCACTCTTAACAATAGCGTCTCTTTATGCTAAAATATGTTCTTATGCTAACGAGTAATAGGAGGTGTTTTCGATGAAAAAGGGTAAAGTAGCAAGAGACGGTAGCAGATTTTATAAGTGCAACCGTCTCTTTGAAAAGTGCAACCGTCTTTTGAGTAATCACAACGGTTCAGTTGGGACAAAAAAACCGTTCTTTGAGAAGAAATACAGTGGAAAATAACAAAAAAAGGAAGAAGTCTGAACTTCTTCCTTTTACCGTAGTTTAATTTGAAACTACTTAATGATTACGTTGACAAAGATAATACATTAACATCCCAAAGTCAAGTCTTTCGGCAAAAAAGATGTGCCTGTGTAGCAAGAATAAATATATTATCAGCTTATCGAATGATCACTCCGTTGCTGGTCTTTCTATCCAATGAAGAGGCGATCTTCTTTAAATTCATCGAACTACGTGTGACGGATTTTGTAGCAGTTACCGTAGGAGTCCCGCCTATTAAGCCAAGAGCAGTACTTAAGAGCAATTCATTCGTGTCACCAAATGGGAGAAATTTATCCAGCGTTTCAGCTTCGTCACGTTTATAATCAGGAATAAAGCCTACTTTACCATATTCTGATTTACCACTTGCATTGTATAGTTTGCACACAATGGGTTGGAGATGCCAAGGATACTTATCGTCAGTATAACTCACCGAACCTACATTCTTTCCTTCTGTCGTTTCACCTATCACAACCACCTCCATATATGGCTTTAAGCAATTGATAACCAGTTCGGAAGCGGAAGCTGATTCAGCAGTCACCAAGATAAAAATTCTTTTTAAGTTAAGGTTTATTCCACCGTTCAATATACTTGGGTCGAATGTAAATGCATCACTTTTACGGCGTTGTTTATCATTGTACTGCAGTGTGCAGAAAATCTTTCCCAATGCGTCCGCAGGGGCCAATATGGTTGAAAGTAACTGTGCGCAGGTTAGCAAGCCGCCATTGTTGTAACGTAGGTCAAGAACAAACTCGTCCACACCTCTAAATGTATTTGATAAAGTCAGTAACTCTTTGTCATATTTCGTGTCTTTATCAGTCTGCCCTGCTGTGAAGTGATTATAAACCAGATAGCCGACTTTCTTTCCATTCCAAGGGATAATGTCGTGATAATGCACAGGATCATCTTCTATTTTACGTGCAGCGCCCAACTGAGTCTTTCCGGCCTGCGTGACTAAGCCTCCATTTATATATTTTGCAGTGGTCAACTCCATGGCATTTGAACCATATAATTTCTTGTAATTACTTATTGTGATGAAATCTGTATTCATTTTGACAATCCAATCGCCACGTTTTAATTTGGCTTCATCAGCAGGAGTATTGGGGGCTACATAAAGCAAATGTGCAGCATAATGGGAATCACCAATGGGATAAAGGTTAAACTCAAATCCATAGCTCTGCTCTAAGTTACTGATAGCTTTTGTGATCGGAGCAGTGCTCTCTATGTATGAGTAATAATAATGTTTTCCGTTTGAATCTTCATCCCCATCATTAGTAGATAGAAGCGATGAGAAGAATGCTTCCGGAGTAGCCTTAAAATTAAGTTTACTTTGAGCGGGCATATCTGCATACCAGAGGTAATGTTCACGCATCGTACTTTCAATCCATGCGCTCACACCACCTTCTTCTGTTGGATCTATAATAACTTCTGGACTATCGTCATTATCATCATCTTTACAAGATGCGTTTCCGATTAGTAGGACAGTTAAGAGGAGAAGTATGGGTAATCTATCTTTTATTTTATTCATAATATTAAGGAGGATTAATTAGAGGCTGTTTTTTTTGGGGGAGTGTAACTACCATCGATAATGCTTAGTGCCGTGCCAAGAAGTAATTCTTTTGTGTTGCCAAAGGGCAAGAAACTCTTGAATGTCTCTCTACTTTCTATAACCACATAGTTGGGAATGAACCCGCTTTCGTAAGTGTCACCTTTTGCATTGGATAATTTGCATACGGCAATATGAATAGCCCACATATATTTACTGTTTGTATAAGTGTCTAAGCCAATATTATTTCCTTTGGTTGCTGCCCCGATGACGACTACATTCATATACGCTTTGAGAGCGTTGATGAGTAACTCCGCATTCCCGGAAGTCGTTGAGCTTACTAGCACGTATATTGTTTGCAGATTCAAATTGGTTCCGGTACTTATCAAGGAGGCATCAAAGGTGTTACTTACTGTCTGAGGGCTTTGCTTATTGTTATAGTTCATTGTACAGAAAGTCTGCCCGAATGCACTTGCCGGTGCAAGTATCGTGCCCAACAGTCGGGCAGGAGATTGCGTTCCGCTGTTATTATAACGAAGGTCGAGTATAAAGTTACTCACTCCTGAAAATTCTTTGGATAGACTAAGCAACTCCTTATTATATGTCTCATCGGAATCGCCGGTTCCTGCTGTAAAATGATTATAAACCAGATAACCAACCGTTTTTCCATCCCATGTAAACACGTTGTGGTAATGAACAGGATTATCCTTTGTGGCACGAGCTGCACTGAGTTGCTTAATTTCTGATGTTTCCAACTTGCCGTTGGCATACTTGGCAACGCTGACGTTTAACGCATTTCCTTTGTCAAGAGCTGTTGAAGTCGTTGTTGTAATGGAGTCTCCATTTATCTTTGTTATATAGTCGCCTCTACTTATTCCGGCATCAGCAGCCGGAGATCCGGATACTACATAGAGCACTTGCGCTACATAAGCCTTTTTGGTGAGTTCGTATAGTTTATATTTTAACCCGTAATTATCATTGGTTGCAGTAAGGTCTTCCACAAAGGAGTAACTGTCTTTACTCGATAATATTGATTTGAGAAAGACATCCGGAGCGCTGAAGTAGTTTAATTTAGATTCGGATGGCATGCTTTCATAGCTGTAATACTCTTGACGCATGACGCTGTCAATCCAGTGGTCTAGTTCCGTTTGTTCTACATATTCTTTTCTCCTGTCTTCACCGCTACATGATGCGAAAGAGGTACAAACCGTTAGGATAAGTAAGATAGAATAGATGCTATTTTTAGAGTTCATTTCTTTACGATATTATTGTACGTGTTGCAAATATAGTTGATTCTATTCTCATCAGCTTAGATTATTCACTGAAAAAACAATAATTGTAGGCCAACTACCATCATTATGGTATGAAAATGCCTTCAATGTGCGATTTCAGCACTACTCATCTCCTGCTATCTTTGCATTATCAGATTTCAATTAAATAGATTATTATCGAACTAAAAAAATAAAGAAGCTCATGGGAACAAAGAAATTGCATTTTGAGACACTACAACTACACGTGGGACAGGAGAATCCGGATCCGGCAACAGATGCACGCGCAGTACCTATTTACCAAACCACATCGTATGTATTTCGCAATTCGGCTCATGCGGCTGCCCGCTTCGGCCTGCAGGATCCGGGAAACATTTACGGTCGGTTGACAAACTCCACTCAGGGGGTGCTCGAAGATCGCGTGGCAGCTCTCGAAGGAGGAGTAGCCGGACTAGCATTAGCTTCGGGTGCAGCAGCGGTGACGTATGCTATCGAAAATATCACCCGCTCAGGAGATCATGTGGTAGCTGCTAAAACAATTTATGGAGGATCTTATAACCTATTGGCTCATACATTGCCAACCTACGGAGTGACCACTACGTTTGTTGACCCGTCTGATCTTGCCAATTTCGAGAAAGCTATTCAGCCCAACACAAAAGCTGTCTTTATTGAAACATTAGGTAATCCTAATTCTAACATTATTGATATTGATGTTGTGGCGGCTATTGCCCATAGACACAAAATTCCTCTCATTATAGATAATACTTTCGGTACTCCTTATCTTATTCGCCCCATTGAGCATGGTGCAGATATTGTTGTCCATTCGGCTACCAAGTTCATTGGTGGTCATGGTACTTCACTGGGAGGCATCATCGTAGACTCCGGCAAGTTCGACTGGGTAGCTTCCGGCAAGTTTCCTCAACTCACTGAGCCCGACCCAAGTTATCATGGCGTTCGCTTTGTAGATGCAGCGGGTGCTGCTGCCTATGTGGTAAGAATACGTGCCATATTGTTGCGTGATACGGGTGCTGCCATCAGTCCTTTTAACGCTTTTATTTTGCTACAGGGCTTGGAAACGCTATCTTTGCGTGTAGAACGCCATGTGGAGAATGCTTTGAAGGTGGTAGAGTACCTTTCAAAACACCCCAAAGTGGCTGCTGTAAACCATCCTGCATTGCTCCATCATCCGGATCATGCTCTTTATAAACAGTATTTCCCTAAAGGGGCAGGTTCTATTTTTACTTTCGAGGTGAAAGGCGGTACCAAGGAAGCGCAGACATTTATTGATAGTTTGGAGATCTTTTCATTGTTGGCCAATGTGGCCGATGTGAAGTCACTGGTTATACATCCGGCAACCACTACTCACTCTCAGTTGAATGAGAAGGAGTTGGCCGAACAGGGTATCAACCCAGGCACAGTTCGCCTCTCTATCGGAACGGAACATATTGATGATATTATTGACGATTTAGAACAAGCATTTAGCAAAATTTAATTAATAATCAAGCATGAATGACTGAGCTAAGAATTGAACTATATAAGTCCGCTTATCTCAGAGATTTTGTCCGCCTTAATTCAGAATGGATACAGACTTTCTTTCATTTGGAAAGTTCTGACCGAGTCGTGCTTAACGACCCCGAGGGATACATTCTGAAACAAGGTGGGCAAATATTCTTTGCCGTAAACGAACAAGGAAGACCTGTGGGATGTTGTGCACTTATCAACCATCCTGCGGAAGAACGCTTTGAATTGGCGAAAATGGCGGTTTCACCTCATTATCAGGGAAAAGGCGTCGGACGTTTGCTCGGAGAAGCGGCGCTTGCTTATGCAAGGGGGCAAGGGGTGAAAACTGTTTTTTTGGAAGGAAATACACGCATGGCTGCTTCCATTGTGCTCTATCGAAAGTTGGGTTTCAAGGAAGTACCTATCAGCAGGGCTGCTTATAGCAGGTGTAACATTATGATGGAATTGGATTTATAAGAAGATATGAATATTGCAACATTATTATCGGGAGGTGTAGACAGCTCTGTTGTCGTACACCTTTTGTGTGAACAGGGCCATAAGCCCACTCTTTTTTATATAAAGATAGGTATGGACGGAGCGGAATATATGGACTGCTCTGCCGAAGAAGACATCGAGCTAGCTACGGCCATCGCCCGTAAGTATGGGCTGAAACTGGAGGTAATAGATCTCCATCAGGAATATTGGGATGGAGTGGCGACTTATGCTATTGATAAAATAAAGAAAGGACTTACTCCGAACCCGGATGTGATGTGCAATAAGCTCATTAAGTTTGGCTGCTTTGAGCAGCAGGCAGGCAAGGACTTTGATAAAACAGCTACCGGGCACTATGCCACCACGGTAGAGAAAGAGGGAAAAGTATGGCTTGGAACCGCCAAAGATCCGGTGAAAGATCAGACGGATTTTCTTGCTCAAATAGATTATCTCCAGGTATCTAAATTGATGTTCCCCATTGGAGGGCTGATGAAATATGAGGTACGCGACATTGCTTTGCAGGCGGCATTACCTAGTGCTCGTCGTAAAGATAGTCAGGGAATTTGTTTCCTTGGAAAGATTAATTACAATGATTTTGTTCGTCGTTTCCTTGGTGAAAAAGAGGGCGCAATTATAGAGTTAGAAACGGGTAAACGTATCGGCACGCACCGTGGATATTGGTTTCATACCATTGGTCAGCGCAAAGGGCTTGGCTTAAGTGGCGGTCCGTGGTTCGTCATTAGAAAAGATATTCAGGAAAACATTATTTATGTATCTCGCGGATATGAGGTAGAGACGCAGTATGGTTACCAATTTCGTATGCACGATTTTCATTTCATTACCGATAATCCTTGGGAAGAGCAAGGAGAGGAACACGACGTTACTTTCAAGATACGTCATACTCCTGAGTTCCTTAAAGGACGACTAACACGTGTGGGCGATGATTATCAGCTTGTTTCTTCAGAGAAATTACAAGGTATTGCTCCCGGACAGTTTGGGGTAGTGTATGATAAAGATGCACACATCTGCTTCGGTAGTGGAGAGATAGCCGGTTAAACTATCACAGAAATGCCGGATATTACGTTAGATGTAATATTCGGCCAAATCTATAATACCGGCACGTATGGCATACTTAGTCGCTTCGTGCACATTGTTTACTCCCAACTTACGAAAGATATTCTTGCGGTGACTATTAATAGTATGAAAACTCAGATTCTTTTCCGCCGCAATTTCCTTTGTCGTCTTTCCCAATGCAATTTCTTTCAGTATCAATTTTTCACTTTGTGTAAGCAGACGGTCATCTTGCATAGCGGAGGGTGTAGGTATATTGTTGCCGTTAAGCAGCATGTTGCTCACATGATTACAGATAAAACGTTCTTTCCTTGAGGCACATTGCAAGGCTGTCGTTATCTCTTCTTTTGAATTATCTTTCATGGCAACACTGAAGGAAGTGCCTGAGAATAAAACCTGACGTAAAAAATTCATGCTCAGTTCCTCCGAGAAGAGTAACCAGTCCACCTCTTTGAAGCGTTCGTGTAGCACGATTAATTCTTCTGCTCCTCCAAAATCAAAAAGGGTATAATCCAGTACCACCACAGCTTCCGGATGCAGACGTAGTTCTTTTATCAATTCAGCTTTGTTGTCAGCTTCCAGTAATAAGCTAACATCTTTCTGCCTGCTAAGCAGAAACATCAATCCTGCTTTGGAAATATCCTGGTTATCTGCAATGATATACTCTCTCATACTTTTCCTTGTTTAAATAAAGCGCTACGTGCAAAAATACACTTTTCTGTGAATGATTTACTGCTTCTTCACTATTTTATATCCGATGGCGGCAATGAAAATACTCATTAGTGGACTAATAATGTTGAAGAAACAGTAAGGTAGATACGTCAAGGTAGGTACACTCAGGATGGTTGCTTGTGTCATTCCACAGGTATTCCATGGAATGAGGACGGAGGTCACGGTTACTGCATCTTCGGTGGTACGACTTAGCAGTCTACTTTCATATCCTTTATTCTTATAGATATTATTGAACATGTTTCCGGTGAGGATAATTGAGATATACTGATCGGCAGTAGTCAGATTCAGGAATATACCTGAACATACGGTAGATGCTACCATGCTAACCCTGTTTTTCATGAATCGGACGAATACCGAGGTAATGCTGCCTAGCATACCGCTGGCAGTCATCGCTCCACCGAAGCACATGGCGCAAATGATCAGCCATATTGTATTTAGCATGCCTGCCATGCCTCGGGTCGTTATCAGGTCGGTGAGTTCTATATTATCCGTATGCAATCCCGTTGGCCCATATAGGCTCATCGTTAGACCCTTAAAGGCCGACTCGGCACCTCCATTTGAGAGACCGGAAATTTCGTGAAGCAGGTTCGGCTGAAAGATGAGGGCGAATATTCCCGCCAATGCCGTAGAAATGAAAAGAGTAATGAGCGAAGGTACTTTTCGAGCGATCAAAACGGCAGTTGCTACAGGTACTAGTAATAACCAAGGAGTAATATTGAATCGACTGTTGAGCGCCGCCGAGAAAGAAGCAATATGTTCTGTATTGCTTGCCTCGTGTGACAAGCCGGCTATAGTAAAAATGATAAGTGTGATGACTAATGAAGGAATGGTGGTTATCATCATGTAGCGGATGTGTGTAAAGAGAGGTGTATCTGTTACTGAAGAGGCCAAGATGGTTGTGTCCGATAATGGAGAAACTTTATCTCCGAAGTAAGCTCCCGATATGATAGCTCCTGCAATCCAGCCTTCATCGAATCCTTGCGCTTTCCCTATTCCCATTAATGCAATGCCGATGGTGGCAATGGTAGTCCACGAGCTACCAGTCATAACCGATACCAATGCACAGATGATGCAAGTAGAGGCAAGGAAAAAGTGTGGATGAATGATCTGAACGCCATAATCTATTAATGTTGGAACCACACCACTGATCATCCAGGCACCGCTTAAAGCTCCAATGATGAGCAATAGGATGAGCGCTGTAGCTATACCCGATATATTGTTGGTAATGGCTATCTCAAAATCCCTCCATGGTATTTTGAAAAAAAACATGCCGATAAGTACGCATATAGCTGTGGTCGTAAGTAAGGCTATTTGGCTACCGCCGCTCAGGGCATCACTTCCAAATACATGTATGGTGGCAAACAGCAAAGCGACCAATAGGATAATAGGAACGATAGAGAGTAATGGAGAAGGAATTTTCTTCATAATCTGCTTGGGTGACTATTTGTTAGGCTTCTATTCCGGTAAATGTTTTGAGAGCATACCCAATCAAGAAACTGACTCCGGCTACACTAAAGCTAAGTACTGCCATTTCAATGAAACGCTTTTGGAAGCTCTCTCCACGTGCCACAGCAGAGTAATAGTTAAATATAGCAATAATGAATAATGCCATCAATAACATTAGCCCCAGTGCAATAAGTACATTGTCGATAAATACGAAAGGAGCAACCAATGCGGCAACTGTGATAATATATGCTATTCCTGTGTAAACAGCTGCTTTCACCGGATGCTTTTTATCTTCTTTTTCGGATTTTGTGGAAAGGTATTCTGATGAAGCCATGGATAGTGCAGCGGCAATTCCGGTAATACTTCCTGTAAGAGCAATTAGATGTGAATTATTCAGTGCCAATGTAAAACCAGCCAATGCGCCGGTAAACTCTACAAGTGCATCATTTAGTCCCAAAACGACTGAACTCATATATTCCAGTCTCTCTTCATTAATCATGTCGATCAGTTTATGTTCATGGCTCTCCTCGTCTTTGGCCAGTTTTATCAACTCAGGATATTCAGGATGTTTGTAATACAATGCTTGCGCATCCTTTTCGTCGGTTTCTAGCAGTTTGATGGCAAATGTGAGGCCGAGAATACGTGCCAACCAATAATACTTGGCAATGCGCATGCGTTTGGGTTTAACGTCTACCCCTGTGTGTTTCTTTAATATCTCGTAGTGAGCTTTCTCTTCAACTGATATTTGTAACAGTATCTTTTTATTTGCGTCATCTTTCACAATTGAAGCTAGTTGTCCGTAGACAATGCTTCCTGTCAATTCGTCTTCTTGGAAGCGAATAAAATTTTTAAGGGTTTCTTTATTTAGGCTCATGATTTTCTATAAGTTAATGTATACGCAAAGGTATGATATTTATGGAAAAGGACTACATGCGTGTATCCCTTTTATTGATTCTCTGATAAAATAATAGCAGACTGCCCCGAAATGATATTTTCGGAACAGCCTGCCTATCTATTCTTTCTATTCTTATATTGCCTGATTATTCAATACTTAAAAACTTAACGGTATCAACAGCTTTATCCCAAAGTTGCGTCCCATATTATAGATTCCTTGTCTCCCTGTTACCGGATTTTCATCGGCATATTTCAATCTGCTCAAATGATTCTGATAAGCTTTGTTCGTCAGGTTGTTGGCAGTGAAATATAACGAAGCCAATGTACGCCCTTTGTGCATAAAGTCGGTTCCGACAGAAGCATTCAGTAAGGTGTATGCAGGTGTCGCAGTTTCAGTACCAAAAGCAGAGTATATATGATCTTGCTTCAGATTGCACTCAACGCCAAATGATATATAGGTGTTATTCAGTGTTTTGCCATGACGGATGATATCGTAACGAAGGTCCGACATTAATTTGGGCGCAGGTGTAAAAGGCAAATATTTAGTAGAATCGGATTGATTGAGCTGAACGGAATTTACGTATGAGAACGTGTTCTGGAAATGCAATCGTT
This sequence comes from uncultured Bacteroides sp., assembly GCF_963666545.1. NCBI lineage: Bacteria > Pseudomonadati > Bacteroidota > Bacteroidia > Bacteroidales > Bacteroidaceae > Bacteroides > uncultured Bacteroides sp. The sequence goes on from NZ_OY762899.1 coordinate 4,198,602, forward strand.
CTACCGGATGAATGTCTACACTTACTTCTCCTCCCAATATGCGGGCATCACCCGATACGAATTGATAGGTCTTATATCCGTCGGTAAGTAAATCCTCTCCATTACTGTCAAGTTGTTTGTGAGAGAAAATATAGTTGTTTATACGGTTGGCAAATAGCGAAAGTTCTCCTGATATAAATGGCGAAGAGTATCCCAATCCCCAGTCGGCTTGCCAACTGTTTTCTGCTTTCAGGTTTATATTCCCTACCTCGTAACGTATGGTGCCCTCATGTGCGCCGTTCGAGCCCAATTCGCTCATGTTAGGAGCTCTGAATCCTCTGGAAAGATTCAACTTGGTATGCCATGAATCAGAGATTTGATAGGTCAACCCCACACTACCACTGATACCTCTAAAGTTGCGAGAGAAATCAGTAAATTTTTCTTCTGCTCCGGCAGCATTACCGTTGACCACTTCTTCATTTGCGTTTAAATACAATGATTTTCCGTGGTTATGGCGGTTATCAAAACGTACACCTCCGCTTACGTCTAGTTTGCCAAAGCTCCGGCTACCCAGAGCGAAAACACCAACATCAAACAAATTATATTCTGGAATGAGAAACTCTGTTCCTTTATTCATTGATTTCTGATACATACCGTTTACGCCCGCTACTATTTTGTATCCACTTATCTCGGGTAAGGAATAGCGTATGTCGTAGTTTACCGTATGTAGTTGAAAGTAAAGTCCATAATCATTTGGTGACATTATATTAGCGAACTCCTGACGACGGTTTTGTTGATAACCGATGATTGTTCGGAGGTTTCCTTCTCCTAATACTATGTTGTTATTCAAAACAGCTTTATAATGATAGATCTGCTGATAAGGCATTTGATGCTTATACGACTTGCTATCTTTATCGGTTGCAACAGCCTGACTCTCTTCACCATCAATAATAACCGGTTTCAGAAATCTACCGGTTGCTTCGTCTCGTTCACCTTCTACAATTCCGGGAGTAAGGTGATAATAATCGAGTGTGAGGTGAGAATAACCCCAATTACGATTAATCCCTAGCAAACCGGAGACTGCTCTCTCTCTAAAGCCCGAATTGTAAACGTATCCGTCGTATTTATTTTTATAGGAATGTGCCATTTTATCGCTATACCTCCAATTCCAGACAAATCCGTTTTTGTTTCCGGCGGTGTTGACTGAATAATTGAATAGGCCGTTGTTGCTTTGATATTCTGTTGCCACATTTGCTTTTATTGAACCTACGGGCAATATCGGGTCCGATTGGAAATTGATAACGCCTGCCATGGCATCCGAACCGTAGGTCAAACTTGCCGGACCTTTCAGTATCTCTACCGAATTCACACTTTGAGCATCTATTTCTATTCCATGTTCGTCTCCCCATTGCTGTCCTTCCTGACGTATTCCGTCATTGACCACTACAACTCGGTTGTATCCCAAACCTCTGATAACAGGCTTTGAAATGCTACTTCCGGTTGTTATTTGTGAAACACCCGGTTGCTTTGCAATAGCATCTATAATGTTAGTCGATGATTGTCGTTCCAATTCTTTCTTTGAAACGTAAGAGATCGGCGACGGAGTCTTTTTTATCAGTGAGTTTCCCGTTAGTGATGTGATGACTACTTCGTTAATTTCAGCATTCGATTCTTTAAGTGAGAAATTAAGTATCTCGACGGTTTTCAAATCCACTGTCTGCACGACTGTTTGGTGTCCCAGATAAGTCACCTGCAAAGTTGTTTTTATGGCAGGCAGATTGGTCATGTGATAGTTTCCCTGGTCGTCACTCACGGCTCCTTTCTTCAATTCAGGAAAATAAATGTTCACACCAATTAATGGGCTTTTGTCTATTTCATCGGTGATTTTACCTTTTAGTGATTTGTTTCCCACCGGAGCGCTTGCAAATGCAGACGTTAGGGAAAGTATAGATATAGCGATTATATATATAGTTTTCATTGTTATATAGTTATGAGTGTCAGCCTCCAAATTGCTCATTTGAAGTCTGCTATCTGATTAATGGATATTTTTATTCTTAATCCGGATATACGAAAACAGCTTCTATTAAATATATAATAGAAGGTTATAAGAAAATAACTAAAATAGGATCAGGCAATGGTAGGGGGAGCACGCAAACCATGAGAATAAGAGAGATTGAATGTTCCCTTATTCTGATAGGTCGGAACTACGTAAGGAAGAAGTTCCGCGATGAATGCTATGTGAATAGATTCTGTTTGAATGAAAGGCGATAGCGTGAAATCACAAATGGGGCAATCATGATGTTCGTTCCCTGTTGTATTTGAAGATTGGTGCTGAGAAGAGGTTTGAACAGTATCGTTGTGATGATGAAATGACTTCACCACATTGATTGGTATGAATGCTACTATTAGCAGCCATGCAATACTGATTCTCTTCCTGTTTTCTCTTTTCACCTTCCTAAAGAATAGTTTATCAAAAGTAAAACTATTGTTTTTTCATGCAACGATGTCTTCACTTAATAAAGACTAATTTTATTCTTATTTGACTTAACAATAAATTCACCAATAATGTTTAAGGAACAGAATCCGGTTGCGAATGTTTATGGAAAAGCTTTAGAATGACTCGATTTTAAAAAGAATTAAGCAGATTTCCAGCGAATGATTTGCAGATATCATTAAAATTAGGGAACATTGTATTCAAATTGAGCATGGAAGTTTCTCTTTTAATCGTTTGTTTACTGCCCGAATAGCGTATGTCAACGATATGCCCAACTTTTGTAGAACATTAAAATAATGACAATGAAAGTAATTACGTTTGGAGAAGTCTTGCTGCGTCTTACTGCACCTGAGAATCTTCGTTTTTCTCAGGCAAAAGATTTTATAGTTACCTATGGAGGTAGTGAAGCCAATGTTGCCGTGTCGCTGGCTAATTATGGTATTCCCACTGAGTTTGTTACTCGTTTGCCGGAGAATGAAATTGCTCGTGCATGTGTCATGGCTCTTCGCTCACATCATCTCTCTACGGAAGGTATCGTGTATGGTGGAAATCGTTTAGGTATTTACTTTCTTGAGAATGGTGCCGTGGCTCGTAGTTCTAGTGTGGTTTATGATAGGGCTGATTCTTCTTTCTCCACTCTTCGTCCGGGCATGATTGATTGGAAGAGTATTTTCGCTGATGCTTCTTGGTTCCACTGGTCGGGCATCGCAGCCTCTCTAACCCAAGGTGCAGCAGATGCATGTAAGGAAGCAATTGAAGTAGCCAATGAAATGGGATTGACTATCTCTTGTGATCTTAATTATCGAAGAAACCTATGGAAATACGGTAAATCGGCTAATGAGGTCATGCCTGAATTGGTAAAATACAGTGATGTGCTCTTTGGTAGTGAGGGAGAATATATGAATGTGTTGGGAATCAATCCTGTAGGATTTAAGGCGGTTGATACTTTATATACTATAGATAAGAAAGGTTTTGAGCGGGTAGGACGTGAAGTTCAGGCGATGGTGCCTCGATGCAAGAAAGTGTTTATTGAGTTAAGAAACTCAATAAATGCTAATCATGATTTGCTAGGAGGAATTCTCTATTCTGATGGATCGGTTAAACAGTCACGTATTTATGACGTGACGCATGTAGTAGATAAGGTAGGTACCGGAGATGCTTTTGTGGGAGGAATGATCTACGGCTTGATAGCTTATCCACAGGATGATCAGAGAGCCCTCGATTTTGCTTTGGCTGCTTCTTGCCTGAAAACCACCATTTATGGAGACTTCAATTTAGTAACCGTTGAGGAGGTAGAGAACCTCATGAAGGGTGATGGATCAGGAAGGGTTTCTCGTTGAACAAATATAAAATTGCCACCAATGTTTAACGAATAGAAGTCCGGTCATTATTAGTGCTACTGATAGTCCTGTATAAAAGTATGCAATAAATGAATCAGGTAACAGATGAAATGTGCGTACAATAATACCCATAGTCATCATAAATGCCATAATACCCCATCCTTTGGCATCAAAAAAAGCCAGTGGATGGTTTCTGTCATCTTTCTCAGCTATTCTGCGTGTGTGTTTGCCATACAACCTTTTGAAGATAAGGAAAAAGAAGATTGTGAATATTGCAATAGCTCCGGCAACCTTCCAAGGCCAGTCTAACGAATCACTCATCCAAGTAGTAATCCCTATTTTCAATATGTTGGTTCCCGCTATGATCCATACGATACCTGCGGTGATGATCAGTGTCTGTCTGCTTACGTATATTTTCATTAAATATGTGGTTCTAAGTTTATGTTGCAAATACTAAGGATATAGATAATTAAGTTTGCTTTACTAATACAAATATGGTTGCTCTTTGTTTTCTTTAGATTGCATTTTAACTCTTTGAAAAAGTATCTTAATGGCTATATGCCTTCTCTAGATGAATGAGTACGATTGATCTATTTAAACAAGGGCCATCTTCAGCAGAGAGACGGCCCTTGAATTCTTTAAGTATGTTACTTTAGTTCACGCAATGCTTTGATGACTTCACTTGGATCTGCTCTTTTCTTATAATCGGCATCAACAAATGCGTAGCGAATAATTCCTTCTTTGTCAATAACGTAAGTTGCGGGCATAGGAAGCTCAGCATTTTTATTCCCATTATATTGGCTTAGCCCAAATTTACTCTCATACATCTTTTCCACATCAGGCGATAGTTTATAAACTAATCCATATTTACGTCCTACTTGATTGTTGATGTCAGACAGAACTTCAAATTTTAGATTATTTCTTTCTTTCGTGGTAAAACTACTGTCTGGAACCTCAGGGGTTATGGCAACTAATTGAGTTTTAAGCTTTTTCATATCCGGCAGAGCTTCCTGCAATTTATTGAGCGCAAGGTTGCAGTAAGGACACCAGCCTCCTCTGTACCACACTAAAACGACAGGACCTTTTTTTAATAGTTTCTCAAGCGATACTTTTTTGCTCACACTATTTGTTAATTCAAACATTGGAGCCTTATCTCCAACTTTCAATGCTTTTTCCGGATTCTGAGCAGAGACGCTTAAACCTATTAGCATAAAACTTACTATGATAATTGATTTTACTGTTTTCATTTTCTTTTCTTATTTTTTCGTTAAAAGAGGTATATAATCAGCATATCCTTCCTCTTTCATCTTTTCTATTGGAATGAAGCGCAGAGAAGCACTGTTGATGCAATAGCGTAATCCGCCTTTTTCTGCGGGTCCGTCATTAAATACATGTCCCAGATGGCTATCACCTGACTTGCTACGAACTTCTGTCCGCTCCATGCCAAAAGAAACATCTTTCTTTTCTTTGATCAGATTCTTTTCTATTGGTTTAGAGAAACTTGGCCATCCACAGCCGGAATCGAATTTATCGGTTGAGATGAATAGAGGTTCTCCGCTTGCGATATCAACGTAAATGCCCTGTCGATGTTCGTCCCAGTATTCATTCTTAAAAGCTGGTTCGGTAGCATTCTTTTGAGTTACAGCATATTGTTCCGCTGTTAACTTTGTGCGTAATGTGGCGTCATCAGGTTTTTTGTAACTTGGTTTTGCTCTCACAGTAGGAGCATTTGCCTTTTTTGCTACTTCGAACAACGAAGATGGAATGTGGCAATAGCCTCCAGGGTTTTTATCCAGATAATCTTGATGGTAATCTTCTGCTTTGTAGAAGTTTTCCATCGGCTTTATTTCCACCACAATAGGTTTAGAGTATGCTTTACCCAATTCTTGCACAGCCGATTGAATTACGGGTAAATCAGCCGGATCAGTATAATAAATACCTGTTCGATACTGAGAACCTCTGTCGTGGCCTTGCATATTGATGGTGGTAGGATCAATGGTCTGGAAATAAAGATCGATCAATTGTTTTAGCTTCACTTCCTGTGAATCATACTTCACTTTCACCGTTTCGGCAAAGTTAGTGCTCCCGGTACACACTTGCTCATAAGTAGGATTCTTAATATTGCCATTGGCATAGCCTACTTGTGTCTCTTTCACTCCTCGAATCAGTTTTATAAAATGTTCTGTTCCCCAGAAACAGCCGCCTGCAAAATAGATATCTTTCTCTATATTCATAGTTTTGTTTTTTAAATGTTCTTTCTTTTTTTGATTAAACCCATTTGGTGCCGAAGCAAAACTATACAAAGGTAATAATATACCCAGTATTAATAAAGGCTTGAGAATCATGTTATTCATCTTACTTACTTTTTTATGTATAACTTGGTTTCTTATATAACAAATAACTTTGGAAAATAGAATCATAAAAATATGTAATACAATGTCGTTTAGCTAAGCGCAAGACAATTGAAATGAATAAAAAAACGTTTTTTAGTAAGTCATTTGTTGATTTTTAAGAAATCGTTTGATGCCCCTCTACAGGCGTTGTGAAAGGGGGCTGCTGAACTAACTAGTTCACTGCGGTGAATTAACTAGTTCACCACGCTTAACTAGTTAGTTCACGGCGGTTAACTAGTTAGGTCCATTTGGATTATATTATATGTAAATAAATCGTATTAATGAGCTTAACTAAACGATATTGATTCGTAGTGTATAGTCGTAGCTTATTTCAAAACCTTACTGAGGGTTGTCTTTAGGATATTTACATTCTTTTTTCGTACATAAAATTGTTCCATTGAAATATTATTGTACTTTTGAATATAATCTTAACAAATAAGGAAAAATGAAATTCAATCCACTTATCTGTGGTCTCATTTTGGTGGCAACCACAACAACATCTTGTAAGCAGGCAAAGTCTTCAATAGAAAAAGGCGATGCTCTTGCTTCACACATTGACTCTACAACAAAGGCTGGAGACGACTTCTTTCAATTTGCTAATGGCAAATGGTTTAGAGAGAATCCAATCCCCGCCAGCGAACAGAGTAATGGCATTTTTCAGTTGGTTCAGGATACTATCAATGCTCAGGTTCGTAAGATATGCGAATCATCTGTAGCGATTAAGAATGAACCAAAGGGAAGCAACAAACAAAAAATAGGTGACTTCTTTTATTCGGGGATGGATAGTACTTCGTTGAATAAAAAAGGAATCAGTGATCTGAAAAACGATTTGGATAAAATAGATAAGATCAAAGACCTGAATGGCATCATCACAGAAGCATCTTATATTCACACCGTTTCGTCGGCTCCACTGTTTAATATGTATGTTACTCAGGATGATAAGAACAGTAGTAAATATCAGGTGTATATCACACAGGGCGGATTGAGTATGCCGGACCGTAACTACTATTTTGATATGGATGCGAGTGCTAAGTCTATTCGTGATAAATTTGTTGCTTATGCGGGTAACATGTTTGGCATCATGGGATACGAAAAAGCCAAAGCTAAACAAGCAGCCCTCAAATTGATGGAAATGGAAACAGCTCTGGCTAAAACATCGCGTAAACGAGAGGATACCCGAGATCCATTGGCAAACTATCACAAAATGACATCAGCTAAATTAGCGACATTAACACCAAATCTGGACTGGAAATCTTTTATGAATGGTGTGGGACTGGCAAAGGTGGATAGCATCGTGGTTGGTCAACCGGAATTTCTTGTTGCACTGAACGGTTATCTGAAGAAATATACAGTAGAGGAGTGGAAGAATTATCTTAAATTTCATCTATTGAATGGATTGGCTTCTTACATGGACGATAAAACCTATCTGGAGGATTTCAACTTTTATTCTTCTACTCTACGCGGAATAAAAGAACCGAAACCTCGATGGAAACGTGTGGTGGAGAATACTGACGGATATCTTGGAGAGCTTATAGGACAGGTGTATGTAAACGAATACCTGCCTAAAGGCACCAAAGAAAAATTAGAAGAAATAGGAAATGCGATCAAATCGGTTTTTGCTCAACGCATTAAAGCACTCGACTGGATGAGTGCTCCAACCAAAGAGAAAGCTTTGAAAAAACTCAATGCGGTGATTATGAAAGTGGGCTATCCTGATAAATGGAAAGATCTCAGTAGTTTGCAGATTGATCGTACGTCTTATGTGAAAAATGTGATGAATGCCAATAAATGGGCATTTAGCTATATGATAAATAAGTATGGGAAGCCGGTAGATCGTACAGAATGGGGCATGCAACCTCAGACTTACAATGCGTATTACAATCCGTCGAATAACGAAATAGTCATCCCGGGCTGTAACATCATTGTTCCCGGATACGAAAGAAAAATGGCTGATGATGCTATTTTATATGCCATTATTGGTGGAACCTTCGGGCATGAAATCACCCACGGCTTCGATGATCAAGGTTGTAAATACAATGAATTTGGTAACTTGAATGACTGGTGGACAAGCGATGACAAAGCGAAGTTTGAGAAAAAAACGAAGATGATTGTAAAGCAGTTTAATGATTATGTGGCTGTTGATAGTCTGCACATTAATGGCGAACTGACTCAGGGAGAGAATATTGCCGATTTAGGTGGAGTAATTATGGGATTCGAAGCATTCAAAAAGACGAAGCAATACAAAAATAACGAATTGATTGCCGGGCTGAATCCCAGCCAGCGTTTCTTCCTTGGTTACGCGCTAACATGGATGCTCAATATGCGTCCTGAAGCCATGGCAAATCAGATAAAAAGCAATGAACATGCTCCGGCAAAATGGAGAGTTCTTGGTCCTCTTTCCAATATGCCTGAGTTTTATGAGACCTTTGGAGTGAAGCAGGGCGATAAGATGTGGCGTCCAGACAGCTTGATTGTGAAGATTTGGTAATGAATAATTCTTGATTAATGTAGAAAATCCTCGTAGCTGTTTGCTTGCGAGGATTTTCTATTTTTATAGAGAAGCCTTTTCGTGGTTTGATTCACATTGCAACCTAACCAGTACTAACTACCTGCTTTTCAATTACTGTTTTTTCGTGAAGTGGTTTTGGGTGCACTACAAATTTTCTTCTTTTCAGAGGTTCTTGGCAGAATTCAAGAGCTTGGTATAGCCCTACGACTTTTTCATTGGGCTCCGTACATTGGCGTATTTCCACTTAATTGCCATCCTTTTTGGTCACTCTTGTACCTACTGAATGAACAATTGTTGTTATGCTGCCTTGATTATAATTTATATGGATTTAACGGGTACAGTCTATTGTGAAAGTATAGGTCGTTCCGTTTATGGGTATGTTAATTGTAATTGTAGTTGCTTTGCAATATCTGATATTGAAATACCCTGCGTACTCGCTTCCATCTTTAACCGTATTTGATTTCAGGTATTCACTGCTTATTTGTTCTTTTGCACGTTCTTGATTTTGCATGTATTCATCTATTTTTCGTTCAGCATTTTGTTGCGCCTCATAGGCGGCTGCTCCGTCGTAAGTGTCTGTTTTGCTTTTGCCGTGTGATTTATAATCGTAGGTCGATGTGTTTCTTGAATAAGTATTATTCTTTTGATCCCTTCTTCTGCCATATTCTTTGCTTCTTGTTTCTGTGGCCTTTTCGTGTTCGTGATTGTAATACTCTGTGCTGCTAGTAGAATGCCCGGCATCCGATGCTGCAATATTTTCATTTAATTTGTAAAATACTCCGCTCCACATTTGCTTCGTCTTTACTTTTTTCATGTATTCTTCATATGATAAGATTTCCATGCTTTGACTTTTATTTTTGCTACTATTAAATGCGACTGCGCTTATGCTGCTGGGATTGAATAAAACACTTCTTCCTGTTGCATTGTAGATAACGACGTTAGGAGCGTAGTATTTGCCGAATTCAGTATTAAGAGACAATGATACAGATAAGTATAGTCCGTTGTGCTTGTAATAATGTATGGAATTACCGTTTTCAAAATATGATCCATATTCTTTCACTGGGCTGTAGGATATGAAATTGTCTATATCTACAGGTGCTTTCTTGTTGTTTTTATTGAAACTTATTCCGTAGATATTAAAACCGTATAACATATCTGTTCCACCTATTAGATCGAACTCGTTGACTGTGTCTGGTAGCCTTTCATATTCTAAACTGAAAAAGTGGTTCTGGATATTAGAGTCAAATACCATGTATTTGTTTTCTCCTTCATTGGATAGAGGGAGATTGTAGCTGTTTACTAATTTATGGATTCTATTTGTTGTTCTATCTTTTAATACTGAGTTTTCATTTATACTAATGTACTTATTGCCGTTATTAGTACACTTTATGTGGATGATAGTACTAGAGTCTGTATTGTCTATTTGAACTATTTCCAATCCTCTTTCATTGTTTTTGCAACTTACGTCTGCGAATTGAGCAGACGTTTTGATACTAATTTGTAGTAATAAACACGTGAAAATTACAATGTAGATGAGTCTATTCATACTGTTTGTTTTTTGTGATTAATATTTGATAGCTTTTAAGTTTTTGTTGTTTAGGTGCTTAGTTATAATTAAAATCATTCGTTTATTTAAATAGTATCGTTAATCTGGTTTAGTATTAAGTCGATCATATAATAGTTTACTTAAGTATTTGTGATGATAAATATATTATGTATTTATTGGCTACAAATATAATTGTATTATTTAAGTAATCTATTCTAATAGTTTGTTAATTTTTGGATTAATAAATAAAAAATAAGTTAAGTCCGATTAATTTATTATGTTAAGGGTTACGATACCTTTTAATAGCTTATGAACCCAACCGAACTACCCAGACACAAAGCTATTAAGAAGCTATTTGAAGACAAATTTGAATTTGGGTGACGCATCGTCGAAGTCAGAAAAAGCCTTTTCGTAGTTTAAGTTGTTAGATATACAGAGTAATAATTCAAAATATGCTTATGTTTAATTGAAGGTAGCTTATTCCCTAAATAAAGAACTTCAATGAAAGGTTACCCCCGCATAACCAGAAAATTTTCGAATCAATCTCTAATAAAGATTAAGAAATTAATCTCTTGAATGTTTCTTCAAAGAATTGGTTGAACCAGCCAAAGGTATGGCTAATGACTTCATGTTTTGCGGATTTCTTTATGTAGATAGCAACGATTTCTCCAAAGTTTGAGTTACCATTTATAAAAGTGATGGTATCAAATAGGGACAGGTTTTGCTGCATTCGTTTTATTCCTTCATTGAAATTGTATTCTATGATTTCATCGGCAACATCATGACCACCGAACATTTTTCTCTGCATTACTCTATAGGTACCATCATCTAAAGAAGCCAACCCAAAATAAAAGAGGGAAATTTTATATCCAGCTTCTTTAAACTCATTAATCATGTTTAAGATGAGATCATTGGAAAAGTTCGTTTCAAATGCAAAGTCTTTATGTTGTTCAGTGGTATAATCTTTTTGCTTTTGCAATTTGCTAGCTACAGTCCCACTTACCCAACGTTCTTTCCATTCGGGGTGCTCTTTCCGTAAATTGAGTCCCAATAGATCGCCATCGAATGACTTTGTATGAATGTAGTAGGGGCATAGTCTGCTTTTACCAGTCCATTAGGACCTGCAATGACTGTAAACTCTGGGCGTGCTCCCATGATTATTGGTTTAGTAAATAAGCATATCTGCCTTGCCCCTTATTTGCAATTCGTGAAATCACTTTGTAACTTCTCTCTTTGCGATTGAACTCTACCAAGTCTTCACTACCATCTGGATTAGCTAAATAGATATTTCCTTTGCTATCTCTGAATGGTATAGAAATTCCCTTAGACCATCCTTTCAGATAAATACATTCCACCTCTTTCTTAGCTTCTGTATTTATTTGTTTTATGCTTTTGCCATTGGACAAAACAATATCTTCTATTTCTGCGTATTCACACATGGATTATCAATGATTTACTTAATGTAAAGATAAGTAAAAGTCCCCATAACTTTATCAGCTACAGGGACTTAATATAATACTTAAGCAGTAATTTACTTGCCTAAAGCTTGAGCTACGTCAACAGCTACAGCTACAGTAACACCTACCATTGGGTTGTTACCAATGCCTAGGAATCCCATCATTTCTACGTGAGCAGGAACTGATGAAGAACCGGCGAACTGTGCGTCTGAGTGCATACGTCCCATTGTGTCTGTCATACCATAAGAAGCAGGACCGGCAGCCATGTTGTCTGGGTGAAGCGTACGACCTGTGCCGCCACCTGAAGCAACAGAGAAATATTTCTTACCCATCTCGATACATTCTTTTTTGTATGTACCAGCAACCGGGTGTTGGAAACGTGTTGGGTTGGTAGAGTTACCTGTGATAGATACGTCTACACCTTCTTTGTGCATGATGGCTACACCTTCACGAACATCGTCGGCACCGTAGCATTTTACTTTTGCACGGTTTCCGTCAGAATAAGCGATCTCGCGAACAACTTTCAGTTCTGACGTATAATAGTCGAATTGAGTCTGTACGTAAGTAAAACCATTGATACGAGAGATGATCTGTGCAGCGTCTTTTCCAAGTCCGTTCAAGATGCAACGAAGTGGTTCTTTGCGAACTTTGTCAGCTTTAGCAGCAATCTTGATTGCTCCTTCAGCAGCAGCAAATGATTCGTGTCCTGCAAGGAAAGCGAAACATTTAGTTTCTTCACGAAGTAGACGGGCGGCGAGGTTACCATGGCCAATACCTACCTTACGGTCAGCGGCTACAGAACCGGGGATGCAGAATGCTTGAAGACCAAGTCCGATTGCTTCAGCAGCATCAGCAGCTACTTTACATCCTTTTTTCACAGCGATGGCAGCACCTACTACATACGCCCATTTGGCGTTTTCAAAGCAGATAGGCTGAGTTTCTTCACACGTTTTATAAGGGTCAAGTCCATTAGCTTCGCATATTGCGTTAGCTTCTTCTATGTCTTTGATGCCGTTAGCGTTCAATAGTTCAATGATACCTTTGATACGACGGTCTTGACTTTCAAATTTTACTTCTCTAATCATAGTTTCTTTCCTCCTTATATTATTCGTGACGTGGATCAATGTGTTTAACTGCTCCCTGTTCCGCTGTTACGCGTCCGTACGTGCCGGTTACTTTCTTTAAAGCTTCGTTAGCATCTGTACCCTTCTTGATTTCATCCATGAACTTGCCCATGTGAACGAACTCGTAGCCACAGATTTCGTCATTCTTATCAAGGAAGATGTTTTTGATGTAACCTTCAGCCATTTCAAGGTAACGAGGCCCTTTAGCCAATGTTCCGTACAAAGTACCTACCTGGCTGCGAAGACCTTTACCTAAGTCTTCCAAACCTGCACCGATGATAAGACCACCTTCAGAGAAAGCACTCTGAGTACGTCCGTACACAATTTGCAGGAATAGCTCGCGCATAGCAGTGTTGATAGCGTCGCAAACAAGGTCGGTGTTCAATGCCTCAAGAATTGTTTTTCCCGGAAGAATTTCGGCAGCCATTGCTGCAGAGTGAGTCATACCGGAACATCCGATAGTCTCAATTAAAGCTTCCTGGATGATACCTTCTTTAACATTAAGCGTTAACTTGCAAGCACCTTGTTGAGGAGCACACCAGCCAACACCATGTGTTAAACCTGAGATGTCAACAATTTCTTTTGATTTTACCCATTTGCCTTCTTCGGGTATGGGAGCCGGTCCATGATTAGGACCTTTCTTCACAACACACATGTGTTCCACTTCGTGTGAATAAGTCATAATTAGCTCTTTTTTTAATGAAATAATATAAATTTGTAACCACAGAAATCTAATTGCCCGCAAAGTTACTCGTTTTATTTGGTTTATGCAATTGAGCCTTGATTCGTTTTTTAAGAAATTAATTAAATAAAAGGCTGTAAATCTGGCTATTGCAAAGTGGAGATTGCACTTGTCTTCTTTCTGCAATTATATACTCTGTTTTATTGAAGACTTTTTTTAATTACTGCTTTCGCTTGGTCTGAAAAAAGTAAATCCTTGATAATAAAATTACCAAGGATTTACTTTTTTAGCTTGTCAGCAAGTAGTGCGTCCGGGATTCGAACCCGAGTTACCGCCGTGAGAGGGCGGCGTCCTAGCCACTAGACGAATGCACCATTATTTCTTTTCGGTTGCAAAATTACTAATACTTTTTGAATGAACAAGCATTTATGTGCAATTATATCTGAATTCTTTCATGATCTCTTTGTTAGAAAGAGAAAGCTTTATACTGAATATCATTCAATCATCACCGATTTCATCTGTTCATTTCCATAGAAAGTAGGAAAGTACATTAATTCTGCTTTTGCCGGATTGAGAGAGTATTTTCCGGTATATCTCGGAATAAGTTCGATGGTGAAGTGATGTTCACCTTTAGTGAGTTTGTTGCTGAAAATGACAATCTTTTCTTTGAAATATTCTCTATGCACTTCTTGCCAATAGTCACCTCTCTTTTTTGTTTCGTAGGAGCATCCGGCAGGAATAGGTATTTCTATTTGAACATATTCGGCATCGGCATCGACTTTTACACTCACTTGGAGTTTAGCTACTTTGCCTGCTTTTAGAGATGAAATGGTATCTTTATTTTCCATAAAGATGGTTTTTACTGTAAAGCCTTTCTTTGATTCAGATAACGGTTTTTTATTCCATTCTTGTTGGTAAGCTGTTACGAACAGGGGTAGTGTACCTTCTTTTTTAATATTGATATTTTTTTTAGATTCTATTTGTTCAGTATAAGGAAATTTTAATATTCTTCGTTCGTTCACATAGATAGATGTTTCTTTATACTGATCATTTTCACTCAACATATCCGGCATGACCGTTTCAATTATGCGTGACGATTCATAAGTGTTTTGCCATGAACTGCCTTGGCGATGTTCAAAGAAATAGTTTCTTATATTATTCAGATCCGATTCATGTCCGCCGATATTTTTTAGAAGAGTGTAAGCTATCAGCGTATTTTCTGTATTGTTCTCATAAGGCAACATGAAGCTGCGGGACTGTGTATCACCTTCTTTCATAATGCCCCAATACATTCCACCAAGCATCGTTTTGCGCGAGTATTGCATCAAGGTATCTATATTAATCTGATCTTTCAGTCCAATGATAGACATAGTCAACATTGATTTTAGCCTATCAGTCACAGTAAGGCTTTTTAGCTGCTCGTTAATTTGCTTGAAATATAGAACGTAGTCGATTGGAGCATTCATACGTTTTAATAGCATAAGTCTGTCGAGTAATTCTTGTTTGGCCAATGGTATTCTATCCGGAGTAGTTAATCTCAAATTAGAGAGTCCGTCTTTTAGCTCCGCTTCGAACGTATTACATAAGCTGTTTTTATTCAAATTAGTTTTATATCCTGCATTCTCAGCATCTAGCATCGCACTTATGACCTGCTTCGATATCCATGATACGGCTTTTTCTTTATTCCACCATCCCCATAAGCCTTCTGAATTGCGATTTTTATTCAAAGAGCTTATCAGATTATTAATTTTTTGATCATCTTTAAATTCTTTTCCCAATATCTTAGCAATTCGTTTCTTCGATAGCATCGCTTTAATCTTAGAAGCCATTTGCTCGTTACACATATACGGATAACTGTCTATTTTATCAATCTCACGAAGAAATACCTCGAGGCTCGAAACTTCCGCATGAATTGTAGTTATACCTAATGCCGGATCTATATTGAGCGTATGTGAGGTTGTATCATTGATGACTCTAAAATCACCATGAGTCTGCAACATGCCCTGTTCAAATATAGGGATAGATTGTTCTTCTCCATCAAAATAGCCATTCTGCATTTTCAATGAATAAGAGATCGTAAGGCTGTCTCCTGTTTTAGCTTTGACGGGAATATAATCTATATGTGATGTAAGTAGTTTTATCTTTTCTTGCTGTATACTTCCTTTTAGATCAATACTTCGATCTACTTCAATAGTATCACCAAAATGATTGGTTATTCGCCCAACAGCATTCAAGCTATCGCCTCTAATGGCAAAGCGTGGAGTTGAAAGACGTGCGGTCAGAGCTTTAAAAGATTTTATTGTCATTTGTTTTTTGTCAGTTTGCTTTTTGTTGCCAATGGCTATAAAGTAAGCATTCCAAGTTGTGATATCGTCAGGATAGGTAATATCAAATGATGCTTCTCCTTTTATGTTTGTTTTCAACGTTGGTTGCCAGAAAGCATCATCATGGAAATTCCGGCGCATGGTGTTTCCTCCTTGTGTTGAAGTAGACTCTGCGTTATCACTTTTTTCGGTTGCTACTGTATTCAAAGTTTTAGTTTGAATCATAATAACACCATCTTTAGCTCTAGCGCCGTATATCGCTGTTGCACTATTATCTTTCAATATATTTAGAGATATAATAGAAGTTGCATCGATGTCTTCTAACTTGCCATTATATGGTAAGCCGTTAACTAAAATAAGAGGATTGGAACCTTTTGAATCACTCGAAGAACCTCTAATAGTTAGGCCTGCAATACGTCCTTGTAATGTCTGGCTATCTAGTGTAGTATTTGAAGAATTATCATTGATAGTAATAGTAGACCCTGTTAAGAGAGATTTCTGTTCGCTTCCATATCCAACGACAACCACTTCCTGCAAACTTTGAGAATCCTCATTAAGCACGATTTTATAATTGTAACCTTCTGAGTATTTTACTTTTTTAGGAATATATCCTATATAAGTAAAAGTGATTTCATCGCCTGCTTTTCCTGCCAATTCGAAATATCCGTCTAAGTCGGTAATTGTTCCTACTTTTGTTTTATTTATAGTAGCTGAGGCTCCAATAATAGGTTCCCCAAAATTATCGTATACTATACCTGTTATGATGCCCTTACGAGCATTACTTCTTTTATAGCTTCCTGTTTCTTGTGCCGGAACGCTTATAATACTATCTATCTTAAAAGAATTATTGATGTATGGATTTCGACTAAAAACCTTTCTTGTATCTCGCTGAAATAAATTAAATGCTGTTTTAGCCAATTTGCTATTGGTGTCATACTCTATAGAGTCTAGTCTAAGGTAATTTTGTCCGTTTGGGTGTAACGTTACTATTTTGCTATATGATGTAGAATCATTGAGTGCTATAGTTACGACCATATTGCCTACAGATAAGCTGTTGAAATTTCGAGTACCTCCGTAGAACAACTGATAATCTTTGATCTCTTCTTTCTTCTCCGGCACAATAAGTATTAAAGAAGGCTTTATGTCCAAACCTTTGGTATCTTTTCCTAGATATAGGCTTAATCGACATTTATTATAATGTCTGTAGTTAAAGTTGGCAGAACCATTTGAGCTAGACAATGTGGTGATTAAACGCTTATTGAATTGTTCCCGAATGTTACTTGGGGTGAGTAGCTGTTCCTTGAAATTTGTTTTAGGAATGTATTTTGAAATAGATCGCTGAAAGGGTAAGGCATTCCAGCTTTTTATCTTCTGATAATTGTTATATAAAAGATACTCGTTTCCCCCTTCAATTTCTATATTTGAGACGAGTTTATCATCTATATATAGCGATGCCATATTAGTGATACCATTCATGGAATTGCGCGAAGGAAAGGGCCCTGCGAGAATAGCCGAATTTATAGATCCTCTCAATGTATTATTATAACTATTTCTCGGCGTGTTGTTTAGATAATAATGAATGTTTCCTGAACTAATATAAGCCGGTAGTTCTAAATTTGCCCTTAAGTTAGGTAGATCTAATCTACCAAAGGTATTGTTCACCGTTATTAATTGCGATGACAATTGCTCAACCTCTTTTTCATTTAATTCATTTTGCTCTTTCTTCTTTAATAGTTTAGATACCAGTACAAATGGATCGGTGTCTTCATCTTGAACAGCTTTACGAACATAAGGAGTTTTAGCATCAAAAGATAGAATATTTTTTGCTCCCTTTTGAATGTTTACATTATATACAAGTATTTCTCGGTCATGCGTACGAAATTTCAGATTGTGTTTACCTGGCGTTACACAGAACGAATATACGTCAAGTTGCTGTGCCTGATCAAAATAATATAACCGTTGGTCAATCCATAACATATGTACTCCTTGTAAAACTCCATCTATAACGATGTATGGTGAAATTTGAGTTGTACCATCAATACTAGGCTCTGCATATGAATAATAGGTGTTTGGGTATAAGAATTTGTAATACTCGATGGTATCCAATGCCATCGTATTTTTCCATTTTCCCCATTGCATATCAACATTTCCAGCAATGGAATTTTCTTCTGGATTATACCTTTTATCTGCAAATGCTTTGGCATGTATATATTTCCCTTTTATCGCTAAATCAGGCATTGAGTAGCTTTCAAATTTGGAAGTAAATGAATAGGCGGTAACATCAACGTTGCTCACAGGCTTTCTTTTCTTATCAGTTACCGATATCAGAATATTCGCTTTTTGTCCTGGATATACGGAGGTTGGAGTAGAAACATCTATTGATATATTCTTCTCAGTGAAAGGAAGAGATTGCCTGATGTTTTTGCTCTCTTCTCCGAAAAGATAAGATAGTTGCATACTATAACCTTCCTCACTTTTAGCCTTTACTGAGTAATTTAATTGTGTTGTGTACCCTTTTGCAATTTCTTTATTTTTTTTGCGTACAGCATACCAAAACGGAATTTGTGCAGGATTATCCACAATGAGATATATCGAATCGTTTTGGCGATAGAATTTGTATGCAAGTTGATCTTCTCTTATATCGTCTAAAAAATAAGTTTTTGTAGTATGTTTTGTTTTTACTGTAACGTCTGATGCTATCCAAGATACCGGCATGGAGTGTGGCAGCATTACAGAATCGACAGATAATATTGATCCATTTTCTCCGTCAACACTAATTTCAGCCATTATTTCTTGCGATTGGCCTTTATTCAACTCTTTCATCATCAAGATGCCTTTCGATAAAGAGAAGTCAATCGTATAATCATCCGCTTTCTGTGAAAGTCTTTTTGATAAAGTTCTTTTTTCGTTATCAGCACTCAGGTATGTGCATTTTGCTTGATAGTTGATAGATACATTTGCAGGGAAGATAGAGTCGGGTAAGATAATTTCTTTTTCTGATAATCCGTTCATATCTATTGTCTGTGTCCATAGTGTGTCGGGGATAAAAACTGACTGTGATTTTTTCATCTTGTATTGATCAAATGGATCGGGTGTGACTAGAATCTCTATTTTACCATCATACACAGCCATCTCGTTTTCGTCTGTTACTTTAAACTTTAGCTTGATCGAATCTCCTTTTTCGTACTCTTCTTTATTCGTTTGTGCTGTGAAATGAAGACTTTTCAGTTCATAATCTTCGTATCTAAACTGGGATGTGACTTCGTTGTCTCTGTCTTTTATTGTTTTTAAAGCGATTGTATAATTATTATCTAACTTCAGATTCAGATTATCCGATAGTTTAAATTGATATGTGTACATTCCTTGACGGTAGGGCATAAGGTTTGCTAATGTGGTGTCTATCTTATTCGGATAATAACTGAGTAGTTTTAGATCAACAGCCTTATCATAAGGTTTTCCGTTATGATTAGTCATGTAAGCTTTCAGTTTTACTGTTTCTCCTGGTTTATACTTTGGCTTGTTGAATACAATAAATCCTTTATATTTATTTTTTGTCGGACGATCATTAGGATTGAAGAGGTTGTGAAAATTATATTTCATTTTGCCCCATATTGTTTTAAATAGGTTGCTTTTATAATGATATGGACTTTGCTTTTCTATTTCAATATAATGATAAACTCCTTTATTGTTGACTTCTATTATTTGCTTGTCTTTTGTATTCTTTATGTTGTAAGTCTGGGTGTTTCTATTGAATTTGAACGCTTTTGAACCGCATCTCACTGTGGCATCATCCACTATATTGCCTAATGAATCGTATAGGCAAAGCATCATTTTTTCGGCTGTTACAATTTTAAAGTATAAATCGTCGACGATATGATCTGTATACACAAGCTGGTTACCTTCTGCCTTCACAATCACATAATTGCCTCGAGGAAGTTTGGGTACATTGCCGTTTAGAGGGATTTTATTAACTAACGATCGTAGCATATCCTCTTCAATCTTCTTATTTTGAAGGTGCATTTTGCGTAAATCATCTTTGCTTATTCTATATATATATCGCTCTACAGAGTTACGTCTACTGTCGGATAGTCGGGTTTGTCCAAATGCGACAACAGAGATAAATAATAGTGTAGTTGTTAAGATTGTTAGATGTGTTTTCATCATATATGTTATAAAAAGATTCTATCAATTGCAAATCTAAATATAATTGGTTAAAGTAAAAGTATTATATGTTTTTTTCTTGTATTAAAAAGAATAATTTATCACCTAAAATATCATTTTCCGACATACCCTGTCGATAGACAAACGAAATATTATCTATAAATTTGAAGTAGGATTAAGCAAAGATGTAAAGATAGCGTACCTGCCCCTACAGGCCTTGTGAGAGGGGTTTGTTGAACGTCCGCGATCAGCGTGTTGAAAGCGGACGTTCAACACGCTGATCGCGGACGTTCAACGCGCTGAAGTTATATGATCGTTTTAAAAAGACTGACTTGTAAAGAATGAAGATTAATATGATCATAGCAAGAGCAGAAAGGGTATTTTATACAGTTCTTAAGTAATATGCTAGACAAATTATGAATCCGTTTGGATTAAGAGCCAGATTATGTATCTGCCTTATCTAAAAAAGAAATCCCTGTAAAACTTTCGTCTTACAGGGATCTTTTTGGCTTTGTTTTGGTGTCACTATTGTTTCACCTCCATTGCGGAAGCGGGGGGATTCGAACCCCCGGTACAGTTACCCGTACGTCAGTTTAGCAAACTGGTGGTTTCAGCCACTCACCCACACTTCCTTTACCCGCATTTTCTCTCAAATGCGGTGCAAATATAGGATGAACTTTTGGACTACGCAAATCTTTCTCTAATATTTTTTTAACTGTAGGCGCGCTGAATAGTCTAATAATCTAATTTTCAAATAGATAAGATGTTGTTAGAGCTTTTATTATTTTAGAGTCGCAAAGTTTTATAGTAACTTCCTTGCTCACTCTTTGTTAGCTGAATGGGATGATGAAATAAGTAGCATGCTTTTTGTAAAATTCGTTATGTCTCTTCTCTGTAGAATAAATGAATAGTTGTATCTTTGCAGCCCGATAAACCAGTTAATCGGTATTATACATGGAATGGATCTATAATTTGTTCATCGAACATTCAGCTTTGCAAGCGGTGGTAGTTATCTCATTAATTTCTGCTATTGGTCTCGGATTGGGTAAAATTCATTTATTCGGCATCTCTCTTGGGGTGACCTTTGTCTTCTTTGCCGGTATCTTGGCCGGACACTTAGGTTTGTCTATAGACAGTCAAATGCTCAACTATGCAGAGAGTTTCGGTCTGGTGATTTTTGTCTATGCACTGGGTTTGCAAGTGGGTCCCGGCTTTTTTGCTTCTTTTCATAAGGGAGGGGTGAAGCTAAATATGTTGGCTGTGGTTGTAGTGTTGATGGGCACTTTGCTTGCTGTGTTGGCTAGTTTTACCGCAGGAATCTCATTGCCGGATGCAGTAGGAATTTTATGTGGGGCCACGACGAATACACCTGCATTGGGTGCGGCGCAGCAAACACTCAAACAGTTGGGCTTGGGGAGTAATTCGCCTGCATTGGGATGCGCGGTGGCTTATCCATTGGGAGTAGTTGGAGTTATTCTGGCTGTGTTGCTCATCAGAAAAGTATTTGTGAAGAAGGCCGATTTAGAAGAGAACCAAAAAGATGATGCCAATAAGACATATATTGCAGCCTTTCAAGTGCACAATCCTGCAATCTTTAATAAAAGCGTTAAAGACATTGCCCATTTTAGTTATCCGAAATTTGTTATTTCTCGTCTGTGGAGAGATGGGAACGTTAGTATTCCTACCTCCGAGAAAGTATTGAGGGAGGGTGACCGATTACTGGTTATTACTTCGGAGAAGGACGTATTGGCACTTACGGTGCTGTTTGGCCAGCAAGAGAATACGGATTGGAACAAGGAAGATATTGATTGGAATGCGATAGACAGTCAACTAGTGTCTCAACGCATCGTGGTGACTCGTCCCGAACTGAACGGGAAGAAGCTTGGTTCTCTGCGTTTGCGAAATACCTACGGCATCAACATTAGTCGTGTCTATCGTTCGGGAGTGCAATTACTCGCTACGCCCGAACTAACCTTGCAGTTAGGAGACCGCCTCACAGTGGTAGGCGAAGCTGCTGCTATTCAGAATGTGGAGAAGGTGCTGGGCAATGCTGTCAAGAGTCTCAATGAACCTAACATGGTGGCTGTGTTTATTGGTATTGTACTTGGGTTAGCTTTGGGAGCCATTCCTTTGGTCATTCCGGGTGTAAGTGCCCCAGTGAAGTTGGGGCTTGCCGGTGGCCCCATCATTGTGGGCATTTTGATTGGAACTTTCGGTCCGAGACTGCACATGGTGACTTACACCACGCGTAGTGCTAACCTGATGCTGAGGGCTTTGGGACTTTCCATGTATCTGGCTTGTCTGGGATTAGATGCAGGTGCGCACTTCTTTCAAACGATCTTTCGTCCCGAAGGATTACTCTGGATAGGGGTGGGTTTTGGAATGACGATTATTCCGGTTCTGCTTGTGGGCATCATTGCCTTTAAGTTTATGAAAGTAGACTTTGGTTCGGTGGTAGGAATGATTTGTGGAAGCATGGCCAATCCTATGGCACTTAACTATGCTAACGATACCATTCCGGGCGATAACCCTTCTGTAGCTTATGCTACGGTCTATCCTCTGAGCATGTTTCTAAGAGTAATTATAGCTCAGGTAATTCTGCTCTTTTTTCTATAATCACCCTGTTGCATTTAACGAATTAACCTTGGCAACTTAATGTATTTAACTTGTAAGTTAATTCGTTAAGTTGCCAAGGTTAAGTTTATATTCCTCTCACGAGCTTTTTAGCCTTTTGCTTCTTGATATAAGAATCGTTTGATACTTTTTTTCGGAGTCTTTTCAAACTCTTCGGGGTATACTTTCATCTTTGCAATTTGAGAGTAGGCAGGCAATGACTCGTTGAGCGTTATCCGGTTTTCTTCCATTACCCGATCCATATCTGCATGCCCCAATCCATGAGCAAATGCGTCTTCAAAGTCCGGATAGACTAATCCGACAAGTTTTTCATTTTGCTGTACGATGATGCTCTCGGCAACGTAAGGAAGATTATTGAGTCTGTCTTCTATTTCTTCAGGATAGATATTTTGTCCGCTGGCACTAAGCAGCATGTTCTTGCTTCTTCCTTTGATGGTAATATTGCCTTCGGCATCCATCAGGGCAAGGTCACCCGTGTGTAGCCACCCGTCTTTGTCGATCACTTGGGCGGTAGCTTCTTCGTTCTTATAATAGCCTAACATCACGTTGTCTCCGCGACATATAATTTCGCCTACCACATTCTCAGGGTCAGGCGAGAGTACTTTTACCTCCATACGTGGAACCGCCTTTCCACATGATGCCGGTTTAAAGCGTTTCCAGTCTTCGTAACAGATGATAGGTCCGCATTCTGTCATGCCATAACCTACGGTATAAGGGAATTCTATCATTTGCAATAGTTGCTCTACCTCTTGGTTAAAAGCTGCACCACCAATCACTACTTCCGCAAAATTTCCGCCAAAAGCATTAATCATTTCTTGGCGAACAGTCGCTTTAATTTTATCATTGATAATTGGTACTTTAAGCAATATCTTCATTGCGGGAGTTTCCAGTTTAGGGAGCACATTCTTCTTAATAATCTTTTCGATGATCAGAGGAACAGCGACTACCAGATTAGGCTTGACTTCGGCAAAAGCCTGGAAAATAATTTTGGGGCTGGGAGTGCGTGTGAGAAAGTAGATTTGGCAACCTGCGGAGAATTCATACAAAAATTCGAAAGCCAATCCGTACATATGAGCCATCGGCAGCATGGATACTATCTTGTCACCCGGGTTCAGGTGCAACACTTCGAAGGCAAACGCTATGTTTGACCACAGGCTACGGTAGGGTAGCATCACACCTTTTGAATAACTTGTCGTTCCTGAAGTATAGTTGATTGCTGCTAGTTCTTCAGGCTGATCTTTGTGATAATTGATATGTTCTTGACGGAAGTTCTTAGGATATTTTTTGCCGAATAATTCGTTTAGATGTTCGCGTGCATTGGTTAGCTTTTTGCTTCTCGATACGAGAACAGAGAAATCGTTAACCAACACGATACCTTCGAGTAGTGGCATGGCACTTTCATTTAGGTTTTCCCATACCACATCGCCCACAAATAGAAGCTTGGCTTCGGAATGGTTCACAATGTGGTGTACATTGTCTGCTTTAAATTCATGCAGAATAGGAACAATGACCGCTCCATAAGTTACTGTGGCCAGAAAAGCGACTCCCCAGTGAGAGCTGTTTCTGCCGCAAATGGCAATCTTATCTCCTTTCTGAATTCCGCTCTCTTCGAAAAGAATATGCATCTTTTCAATTTTGCGGGCTACGTCTTTATACTGCAGGGTGACTCCTTTATAATCGGTCAAGGCATCCAGATCCCAGTTATTTATAATACTGTTTTGGATGTATGCGATAAAACTGTGTTCCATTTGTTTTTGCACATTTAGTTTAAAACTGCGCAAATATAGGTTTTTATCTGTGTACCACAAATAAAATGAATGGAAAAATAGAGGAGATTGAACTTATTCCTAAAGTCTATGGCCTTTTCGTTATTTTATCAATAATAAGTGCAATGGCTCCGTCGCCTGTAACATTACAGGCCGTTCCGAAGCTATCCATAGCGGTGTAAAGAGCAATCATTAATGCTTGTGCAGATTGGTCAAACCCAAGCATCGACTGCAAGATACCTAATGCAGCCATGATGGCTCCACCCGGTACTCCGGGAGCGGCAACCATGGTGATACCTAACATGAAGATAAATCCGGCAAACAGAGGGAAATCATGAGGCATCCCTTGCATCATCATTAAAGCCAAGGCACATGCTACTATCTTGAGAGTACTACCTGATAAATGTATAGTGGCGCAAAGAGGAATAACAAACCCTGCAATATCAGCAGAAACTCCGTTCTTTTTTGTTTGCTCTAATGTTACGGGAATGGTGGCCGCAGAAGATTGTGTGCCCAACGCTGTAAAATAAGCAGGCATCATGCGGCCCAGCAGTTTGAAGGGATTTCGTTTTACGAAAAGTGCGGCAACGGAATATTGAAATATGAGCAAAAAGATATGCAGTAAGAAAATGACTCCGATGATTTTAATGAATACCATTAAAATGGAATATACTTGTCCGGTGAACGTCATGCTCAGAAAAATGCCGAATATATAAATGGGCAACACGGGTAAGATAACGGAGTTGATCAACAAAAGAATGATATCTTGGAAATCTCGGGCTACTTCTTTGAGTGCATTGCTTTGCAGACTGGCAAGTCCCAACCCGAGGGTAAAGGCAAGAACGAGAGAAGTCATCACGCTCATCAAAGGGGGAATAGCGACTGAAAAATAGGGAAGAATACTTTCGCTTTCTTTTGCTACCTCAAGTGGCACTCCCGGAGTAATTAGCATTGGAAATACGCTTTCTCCCACAAAGTAGGACAGGAATCCAGAGAAAAGCGTAGCTCCATAGGCAATGAGCACAGTGATGAGAAGCAATTTACCTGCCCTGTTGCCAATATCAGCAATGGCAACAGTGACCAACCCAAGTATAATAAGCGGTATAGAGAAACCAAGGAATTCACCAAAGAGCCCGTTGAAAGTGCCGAACAAGCGCACTACTGATGATGGAAGAAAAGAGCCAAAAGCTATACCTAGCGCAATGGCAATAATAATGCGAGGTAGCAGACTTATCTGTTTTATTTTCATATAGAGATTGTATTGATGGATACAAAAGTAGTAAATTCTCCCGAACAAATGCATGAAGCATATCGTTATACACGAAAATAACAATCAGAAAAAATAGTGCAAATAAAATAATAATATGGATAATAAGAAATCGGATATAGGTCTTATCGGACTAGCAGTGATGGGAGAGAACCTTGCTTTGAATATGGAAAGTAAGAGTTGGCAGGTTTCAGTATATAATCGTACGGTGCCCGGAGTGGAAGAAGGTGTGGTAGAACGTTTCGTAAACGGACGCGGCAAAGGAAAGAATTTACAAGGGTTTACTGATATAAAGAACTTTGTAGAATCACTTGCAGCTCCCCGTAAAATAATGATGATGGTGCGTGCCGGAAGTGCGATAGATGAATTAATGGAGCAACTGTTTCCTTTACTTTCTGCCGGAGACATATTAATCGATGGTGGTAATTCGAATTATGAAGATACTAGTCGGAGGGTGGAACTGGCGGAATCGAAAGGTTTTCTTTTCGTTGGGTCTGGAGTCTCCGGTGGAGAAGAAGGAGCTTTGAATGGAGCCTCCATTATGCCCGGTGGTTCTGCCGATGCATGGCCTCAGGTGAAACCCATTTTGCAAAGCATTGCGGCTAAGGCATCGGATGGTACTCCCTGCTGTGAATGGGTGGGCCCTGCCGGATCAGGACATTTCGTGAAGATGATTCACAATGGTATAGAATATGGAGACATGCAGTTGATCGCTGAAGCCTACTGGGTGATGAAGAATCTCTTAAGTGTTGGTCATGAAGAAATGGCTTCCATTTTTACCCATTGGAATGAAGGGAAACTACGCAGTTATCTCGTTGAGATAACAGCTAATATATTGAAGCACAAAGATAAGTCTGGTGACTATCTGGTAGATAAGATATTGGATGCTGCCGGACAGAAAGGTACGGGTAAATGGTCGGTGATTAATGCGATGGAACTTGGCATGCCGTTGGGGCTTATAGCCACTGCCGTGTTTGAACGTAGTTTGTCGAGTCAAAAGGCTTTGCGTGAAACAGCTTCACGTACTTATCAACACGGGCATCTGCAAGCGGTGTATAACAAACCTGAGTTGGTGAAGGATGTTTATTCGGCATTGTATGCTTCTAAATTAGTATCTTATGCACAAGGATTTGCTGTACTTCAAAAAGCTTCCGATACGTTTGGTTGGAAGTTGAACCTTTCGTCTATCGCTCGTATGTGGCGTGGCGGATGCATCATTCGTAGCGCATTCCTTAACGATATTGCCGCTGCATTCGAAGCTAAAGAAAAGCCCGAACATCTGTTGCTGGCTCCTTACTTCAAAGAAGAAATGAGAGAATTGTTGCCTGGTTGGAAAAATCTGGTAGCTGCAGCTGTACGCGAAGAGTTGCCTGTTCCGGCATTCTCTTCCGCTTTGAATTATTTCTATTCTCTGGTTTCGGAGAAACTTCCGGCTAACATGGTGCAGGCACAGCGCGATTACTTTGGTGCGCACACTTTTGAGCGTACAGATAACTTGCGCGGAGTATTCTTCCATGAAAACTGGACCGGACATGGAGGTGACACGAAGTCGGGTACTTATAATGTATAACAGTTTATGTAAAATGAGATTATTATGAATGATAAATATACAGAACGCCCTTTCGTTATGGTCATCTTTGGCGCTTCGGGCGATTTGACCAAACGTAAGTTGATGCCTGCGCTCTACTCCTTATATAAAGAAGAGCGTCTGCCGAAAGAATTTTCAATACTAGGTATAGGGCGAACGGTATATACGGATACTGATTACCGCTCTTATATATTAAACGAAATAAAGCTTTTCGTGAAGTCATCTGAGCAAGATGAATCGTTGATGAAAGCTTTTGTGTCAAAACTTTATTATCTCTCAATCGATCCTGCGATTGAGAGTGAGTACGGCCAACTTAGTTGTCGTCTGGAGGAACTGAGTGGCGAAGAACGTCCCGATAATTTGCTTTACTATTTGGCCACTCCACCGTCTTTGTACGGAGTGGTTCCGTTGCATCTTAAAAAATGGAGGCTGAATAGTAAGCACTCCCGCATCATTGTGGAAAAGCCTTTCGGCTACGATTTAGAGTCGGCGCAAGAACTTAACCGTATTTATACTTCGGTATTTGATGAACGGCAGATCTATCGTATTGACCACTTTCTGGGCAAGGAAACGGCACAGAACCTTTTAGCTTTCCGTTTTGCCAATGGCATTTTTGAACCGCTGTGGAACAGAAACTACATTGATTACGTGGAAGTGACGGCCGTGGAAAATCTCGGTATCGAACAGCGTGGTGGCTTTTATGATACTACAGGAGCATTGCGCGATATGGTGCAAAATCACCTGATACAGTTGGTTGCACTGACAGCTATGGAACCACCTGCTGCATTTAATGCGGACAGCTTCAGAAATGAAGTGGTAAAGGTTTACGAGTCTTTGACTCCTCTCAACGAAATTGATCTGGATGAACACATCGTACGCGGACAATACACTGTATCCGGTTCTAAGAAAGGCTATCGTGAGGAGAAAAATGTTTCGGCGGATTCTCGTACAGAGACTTATATTGCCATGAAACTTGGCATCAGTAACTGGCGATGGAGCGGAGTTCCTTTCTATATTCGCACCGGTAAACAGATGCCTACGAAAGTGACTGAGATAGTGGTACACTTCAAAGAGACTCCTCATCAGATGTTTCACATGGCGGGAGATAAATCGCCTATTGCCAACAAGCTGATTCTTCGCTTGCAGCCCAATGAAGGTATTGTGCTGAAGTTCGGAATGAAACTTCCCGGTCCCGGCTTTGAGGTGAAGCAAGTGACGATGGACTTCAGTTACGACAAGTTGGGTGGTGTACCTTCGGGAGATGCTTATGCCCGACTGATTGAGGACTGCATACAAGGAGATCCGACGCTCTTTACCCGAAGTGATGCTGTTGAAGCATCGTGGCGCTTTTTTGACCCGATACTTCAATATTGGAAAGAACATACCGAGGCACCTCTGTATGGATATCCGGCCGGCACATGGGGACCACTCGAAAGCGAGGCAATGATGCACGAGCATGGAGCAGACTGGACAAACCCTTGCAAAAACTTAACGAACACTGATCAATATTGCGAGCTATGAAAAAAAACATTTATTCCTCTTCTATAGAGACGGCTCGCGCATTGATTCTTCACATAGTTAAATTGGTATCAGACGAACCTGATAAGACATTCGATATTGCATTCAGCGGTGGAAGCACTCCGGCATTGATGTTCGATTTGTGGGCGAATGAATATAAAACAGTGACGCCTTGGGAGCGTATCCGCATTTGGTGGGTAGATGAGCGTTGCGTGCGGCCCGAGAAGTCTGATAGTAATTATGGTATGATGCGGATGCTCCTGCTGGATGTAGCTCCGATTCCCGAGGCTAATATCTTTCGCATCATGGGCGAGAATAAACCCAAGGAAGAAGCTGCTCGTTATTCAGCATTAGTGAAAGAATATGTTCAGCCGCAAGGAAGCTTTCCTGCATTCGACATTGTATTGCTTGGTGCCGGAAATGACGGACATACCTCTTCTATTTTTCCGGGGCAAGAGCACTTGCTTATTTCATCCGAAATTTATGAGGCAACCTACAATCCGAATACGGGACAAAATAGAATAGCTCTTACCGGACAACCAATCATTAATGCTGCACAGGTTATTTTCTTTATCATGGGCAAAGACAAAGCAGATGTCGTTTTTGAAATTTGTCAATCGGGAGATACGTGTCCGGCTGCATATGTCGCCCATCATGCCGGTGAAGTCTTGTTGTTCTTAGATCAGGCAGCGGCGAGTAAGCTTCAATAGCTTATTCTTTACAAATAACTTTATTTTCAGATATCATATAAGTTCAGCGTGTTGAAGTAGTTAATTCAGCACGCTGATCTAGTTAATTCACCGCGGTGAATTAACTAGATCAGCAAACCCCTTTCAGGAGGCTTGTAACGCTGCCTGACTTATCTTTACATTATCCCTTCTTTCATAACGCTCTTTTATTTTTTTAATCTTGCCACAAACCTATAATGTCACAAAGACTCTCCTAATGTAATTCTTTCATCAAGCCATTACTTTTCCACTGGTAAGCTGTCTTTGTTTTGTAAAACCTCACATTTAATGTGGAGCGTAAACGGATAATTTTACACTGCTTCTTAAATAGGAACTCTAAATAATTAATTTTATATTTGTTGATACATTTGGATTTTTCTATATTTGCGGTATTGTAAATACTCTAAATAGAATTATATATGTTAAAGTACCTCCTCGTTATTTTATGTTTTTCAGTTGGATATGCTAGCAATATGCATGGACAAAAAATAGAAAGCTTAAAAAGGGCGAAGTCATCAACAGAATTAAGCAATGCTAATTCTATTATATATGGTTTATTTATTCAGCGCCTAGGATTTTCTAGTGGAGGATTTCCTCAGGATATTAGACTTTTGAATATTGCGACAAATGAAGTATATTCATTAAACGTAAAACCAACAATGAAAACCGGGAAAGAAATTCCTTTTTGCTATTACATTAAACCAGGAGAATATAGGATATTAAGCTATTTTTGGACTCAAAGTAAATGGTATGGAGGGTTGATTCATCAAGAACCCATTTATAAGAATATAGACACGTCTACCAATGATTTCACTAAACAAAATAAATTAGGAAAGATTGATCCTAGTAATTTAAATTTTTATATAATCAAAATAGCCGATAATGCGATCAATTACCTTGGTACATGGCATTTTAATACAGGTTTAGTCTCTTTTAGTAATAATAAAGAAAAGCTAGATGAAGAAATGAAAGAGAAATATCGAGGCATTTGTTTTGAGAATGCTGCGATAAGAATACCTGAATAAGTTTTAAAAATATGCCAAAAGGAAACACTTCCTATATTGACGCATTAAAATAGAACTTTTGTTGGCAAGGAGGAATACTCTTTGCTTTTTCTGATTTAATGTTGTATTTAGGAACTTAATAAAAAATAGCATGGAAACCTTCATTAGTGATTTGTCTAACAAAGAATATCCGATTGCCGATAGAGTATCAGCAAAATCAGTAAGACTACCTATCATGCAATTGATAAGAAATGAACATCCCAATTTTGCAGACAACCAATATTTATCTTTGAGTGAATTGGATGTTTACAGAGAGAAGCACATCGAGTTTTTCATGAAAAAGCAAGTTGGTAAGATTACCAAATTAGAAAAGAGAGTCTTAACATCCCTGAAGGATAAAAAGACCATTTCAGACACAATTGAGCGGGAAGAGGAACCTGCTTTAACTTTTGGACAGAGGGTTGCTGACAAGATTGCCGATTTTGGAGGCAGCTGGACCTTTATTATCTCATTTCTGGTATCTTTGCTGCTCTGGATTTGTTTGAACATTCTTTGGCTTGCCAATAAGGGATTTGATCCATACCCTTTTATCTTGTTAAACCTGATTTTATCCATGTTGGCAGCCTTGCAGGCACCTGTTATTATGATGAGCCAAAATAGGCAAGAGTCGAAAGACAGGGATAGAGCTAAGAAGGATTATATGATTAATCTAAAATCTGAATTGGAAATAGAAATGCTTCATGAGAAGATAGACCATTTAATAATTAATGAGCAGCAGGAATTGCTCGAAATTCATAAAACCCAGTTGGAGATATTATCTGAAATATTAAAGCGCGTCGAGAGCATGCAAGAAAAATGATCTTCCACTCATCTCAATAGGTTTTTGGAGAGTTGCTTGGTTAGTGAAATTGGACTATTTTTTAGTTTTTTGTATTATTACTCCGACAACTTTTCGACAACTTAAACCATCGTCCGACAACTTTTCGACAATTATTTTATGTCATATATGGAACTATTCCCGGAATATCATTTCGTCTGAAACGCCCTGTGGCAAACAAAAAAATACTCCCTGGTCCGTTCGCTTACGGGGGGAGTATTTACACAAAAACTAAACTAGACTTAACTAAACTATTCTATTGCGGAGTTTCACAACCCCTATCTGTTCGGTGCAAAGATATGTATTTGTTTTCTTTTGAGCAAACTGTAATCGACAAATAACCGTTTTTTATCGATAAAACTTTTGTTGATTTAACTTCTTTCGTCCAGGAAAACTTGAAAGGCCTGTTTATAAGTATCACTAATGGGAATATAGGTCTTCTCAAAGACTATTCTTCCGCGATCTATAATCCGTATTTTCTCTTTCTGAACGATGAATGAACGATGTACACGCATGAAACGGTTGGCTGGCAGCAATTCTTCCATCGACTTCATGCTCATTAATGATAAGATTGGTTTGACGCTATCTTCAAGATAGATCTTTATATAGTCTTTTAATCCTTCTATATATAGGATCTTTTTTAATTCTATTTGTATGAGTTTATAGTCGCTTTTTACATAAATACTTTCTTTTTCTTCAGGTTTATGTATTAATTCGAACCATTGCACGGCTTTGTTGGCTGCCTGAAGAAAATCTACATACGAAATAGGCTTCAAGAGATAATCGAGTGCGTTGACCCGGTAACCATCTATGGCGTATTGTCCGAAGGCGGTAGTAAACACAATACGCGTGTGAGGGTCTATCATCTGAGAGAATTCCAAACCGTTCAATTCGGGCATCTGTATATCTAGGAATAACAGATCTGTTTCGTTGATTGGGAGTTCCTTCATCGCCTGCATTGCACTGGAATACTTTCCGATTAGCTTTAGAAATGGAGTCTTATTGACATAACTCTCTAGTAAACTGAGTGCTAAAGGTTCGTCATCTATGATTGCGCAATTTAGTGTCATAATTCAATTTTTTGAGGGAGTGAGGTATAATCTTGATATATATTCTTTTCCGTCGTTTGAGATATATTTATCCCAAGTATAGTGTTTCGAATAGAGTAATTCCAAGCGTCTTTGTACTTGTTCCAAGCCAATGCCAGATCCGCTTTTATCCATCCTTTCGTTTTTAGGATGGTAACTGTTTATTATTTCACAGCAGATCTTGTTCTTACGTTCGGAGAGAAGGATGCGTATGAAGCTTGGTTCTGTGGGAGAAATGCCATGTTTAAAGGCATTCTCTATTAGAGATATGAAGATAAGCGGAGCGATCTCAGTTTTACTATCAGAACGAATTTCTATTTGCGTTTCTACGGTAACGTTGCTGGTGAGGCGTATGCGCATCAACTCAATGTAGTTGCGGATAAAATCAGCCTCTTTGCCCAGTGCTACAAACGTCTGCTGATTTTCATAAAGCACATGGCGGAGTAGTTTGCTGAGTTCCTGCACTGCTTGCTGAGCTTTATCACTATCAAAAGTAATCAGGGCATAAATATTATTCAAAGTGTTAAGCAGGAAGTGTGGGTTTAGCTGGTTACGCAAGTTTTTTAATTCCGCTTCCGTGCGATTTTTCTCTGCTTCGCGTCGGGCTTCTTCCGACATTCTCCATCGACTACTCATGCGGATAGCTACGCTAAGTCCTATGGTAAAGATTAAGCTAATGATGTCGCGAGCGAAAAAGATCCATCTTGGAGGGCTCTTACGTTTATAAACAGAATTTGTTTCTGGAATGGGCGGCATATTCATTTTTTGCCATATTTGCAAGGCTATTCCGATGCCAATCAACAGTATTGCATTATATATAATGTATTTCCGGGTTTTTTCGTTGAATAAAAGGCGAGGAATCAAAAAGAAATAATTCACATAGAAAACCACCAAAAAGGAAAAGAGTACTGAGGCATGACGCAAGTAGGCATTCCAGTCAATGCTACTGCCTTCTCGTTCCATGAAGAATGGGAATCCAAATACAATGCTCCAGCTGATGATATGTATCATCGCTTCTAGTGTACGATTGGTGGTTTGTAGTTTCATGTTTACAAATATAATATTTTATTTCATTATTCGTATCTGATGGCCTCTATAGGATCAAGGTCGGCTGCTTTTTTTGCAGGATACCATCCAAAGAACACTCCGGTTATGGTACAGACAGCAAAACTCAGGACGACACTCCACGGCTGTATGTAGATAGGCCAATGGGCGAATGTGTTGACTCCATAGGATGCTGCGATGCCAAGAATTACACCAATGATACCTCCGGTGATACTTATTAATATCGCTTCTATAAGGAACTGACTCAATATATCTATTCCACGGGCACCAACAGACATGCGTAATCCGATTTCACGAGTACGCTCTGTGACGCTGACATACATGATATTCATGATTCCGATTCCTCCTACGACCAAACTAATGCCGGCGACACATGCAAGTAGAGTAGTCATTAGGTCGGTAGTGGAGTTAAGCATCGTGCTTAGCTCTTGTTGGGAACGGATGGTGAAATCATCATTATTTTCGGCTTTTATTTTGTGGTTAGTTTCCAGAATGGAGGTTATTTCTGCGATTGCTTGATCGGTCATATCTTCTGTCAGTGCAGAGGCAAAGATGCCTTGGAGATAAGTAACTGCCAGTAGACGTTTCATTACCGTAGTATAAGGGGCCAAAACAACAGCATCCTGATCTTGTCCCATCGAATTGTATCCTTTTGCCTTGAGTACACCTGTTATTCTAAAAGGTATTTTGCCGAAGCGAATGACTTGCCCTATAGGATCGGCACCATCAGGAAAGAGGTTGTCAACAATGGTTTTACCAATGACGCATACTTTTGAACTGCTTTGTATATCTGCATCTGTGAACATTTCGCCATCTTGTATTGAAAGCTGGCGGATGGTGAGATATTCTAAATTTACTCCGTTGATGCTTCCCGGGTAGTTATTAGATCCATAAACAAATTGTCCGGAACTACTTACATTCGGACTAATGGCTGACAGATATTTCGTTTCATTCTGCAAAGATACGAAATCTGTCAACTTTAGTGTTTGCATGCTACTTGGGTCTTGGCGCACACCACCACGCACATCGGCTCCGGGATTGATCATAATCATGTTTGATCCCATTTCGGCTATCTGACTTTGGATACTTCTTTTAGATCCTTGTCCGATGGCAAGCATGGTAATAACCGAAGCTACTCCAATGATGATGCCCAACATCGTCAGAAAGGCACGAAGCTTGTTGTTGGCTAATGCTCTCAGAGCTATCTTGAATAAATTTGTTCCATTCATAATGTGTGGATGTATAATTAGAGTTCTTCCGGCATTGGTAATGCGGCAAGAGTTGCGGCGGCTGATTGAATATTGGGGTTGATCTTATCCTCTTTTACTTGCCCGTCGCGCAATACGATATTCCGGCTGCTGTATTGGGCTATTTCGGCATTGTGAGTAACAAAAATGATGGTGCGCCCTTCTTTATGCAACTGCTGAAAGAGAACTAATATATCAAATGATGTGCGTGTATCCAGGTTACCGGTTGCTTCATCGGCCAGTATTACTGCCGGATTATTAACCAATGCCCGGGCTATAGCTACGCGTTGCATCTGTCCGCCACTCATCTGATTACTTTTATGCATTAGGCGATCTCCCAAACTAACAGCTTCCAGAGCCTCTATGGCACGCCTTTTCCTTTCGGCTGAATTGACGGACGCATTGTACATAAGAGGCAGCTCCACGTTTTCAATGGCGGTTGTTTTGGCTAGTAGATTATAGCTCTGAAACACAAAACCTATTTTTCGGTTCCGAAGTACAGCTCGCTCATCCTTACTCATGCTGCGCACGGGGATGCCGTCGAGTAGATATTCTCCGCTAGTGGGAGTGTCTACGCACCCTAGTGTGTTGAGCAAGGTCGATTTTCCCGAACCGGATGTGCCCATGATAGTCACAAATTCACCTTCGTTGATGATAAACGAGATACCTCGAAGGGCATGAACCGTTTCTTCACCCACTTGGAAATTTCGTTTAATATCTTTCAATTCTATAATTTTTTTCATCGCTTAATCTATATGTAACGGTTAGCGCTCCGGAATACTAACCGTTTGGATTTGTATTATTTCTTTTTATTAGCTCCGGGGCGAGTGGGCATGAACGGTGAAGATTCTTTTTGTTCACTCGAATCTGGCTTGGAGGCTTGACCGGCTGTTTCTCCAGGCATTTTACCGGCTACGGCATCAGTCACAATAGACGTACCTTCTGTTATGCCACTTATTATTTCTGTAAGAATGCCATTGGTTATACCCACTTTTACAGGATAAGCTGTAAAGGTATTGCCTGTGCGAGTCCATATTTTTACTTTGCTATCACAATCTACAACTTTGTCTTTAGGGCCAATTAGGGCTTTGTCGGGAGTGAAACGTAATGCTTTTGAAGGAACAACTAATATATCGTTTTTCTCGAGGGTATAGAATGTAATATTTGCTGTGAGTCCCGGTTTTAACTCTAAGTCCGGGTTAGGAGCCGATACTACAACCTCGTAAGTAACCACATTATCTGTTGTTGTTGCTTCTAAACGTACTTGGGTTACTTTTCCTTCAAATGTTTTGTTGGGATATGCATCTACGGTGAATGTAGTGCGAAGTCCTTCCGCGATTCCACCTATATCTGCTTCGTCCACATTTGCGACTACTTGCATGTCGGTAAGATTTTTTGCGATGATGAATAACGTTGGAGTACTGTAGGATGAAGCAACCGTTTGTCCTTCTTCTACAGAACGGCTCAAAACGATTCCGTCAATCGGAGAATAGATGGTTGCATAACCTAGATTGGTTTCAGCTTTAGCAACATCATTCTTGCTGACGCTATATGAACTTTTTGCTTTCTCATAGTTATATAAGGCGGTATCATAATCACTATCTGAAACCAACGTTTTTTGATGCAATGTTTTAATACGAGTGAATGTTTTCAGTTGATATTCGTATTCTGTTTTGGCACTTGCCAAGTTGTTCTTTGCACTGGCTAGTGTGTTCAATAGAACTATTTTATCTAGTTCAGCGATTACTTGTCCTTTCTTCACTACACTGTTATAATCAACAAATATTTTGTTAATTATACCAGATACTTGTGTACCAACTTCTACTTTTATCACAGGTTCTACCGTTCCGGTAGCTGTTACCGAATTACTGATACTGCCTTTGGCCACTTTAGCAGACTCGAAAGTAACCTTATTCTGAGGCGTTGGTCCCCAGAACCACCATACAAGCGCTCCGGCAACTACCACTGTGGCAATGATGAGGATAATTTTCTTTTTGTTCATACTTGTTATTTTATTAATATTGGTCTATGTGCCAATATTGGTATTACGAATTATAAATTAATCTTTTCTCCTTGATAGAAATGCAATAACTGCGTGTTAAGGATTGCCATATATTTAGCTTGAAGTACTTCTTGTTTGGCAGCCAGCAGATTGTTTTTTCCGGTAAGCAACTCTACTGTATTCTTCATTCCTAAGTTGAATTGTTCGTTTATAAGATCATAACTAACTTGTGTACTGCGAAGTTTTTCATTGGCGGCAACAAAGCTTTGTTGTGCGCTATTAGCGTCTAGCCAATAACCTTCGATGGTTTTGAATAACGTCTTTTGTTCATCCAACATTTCTAGTTTGCTTGTTTGAGTTGCCAATTTTGCTTTCTCCACGGCACTTTTTGTTTTACGGTTGTTAAATATAGGAACGGAGACTGTGACTCCTACCGAATTATTCCAACCGTTCTTTACTTGCTGGCTAAAGGTATAATCGCTTCCATTTGTGTGGCTTGTACCTGTTCCGGCAGTGAGACTGAGAGTTGGTAAATATCCTGCGCGAGCAATCTCTGTGCTCAATTCCGAAGTTTGAACACTCAGCTTGCTTGCCTCAATCTCCGGGCGAAAAGTGAGTGCCGCATTATATACGTCTGTTTTTGTAGGAAGCAGAGTGAGAGCATCTTCGTCATTTAAAACTGGCATGGAGAGATTCATTTCTTCTTCTCCATCCAGTTCCAGTAATTGTTTTAATTGCAATTTGTAGTTTTGTAGTGTGGCTTGTGCTGTGACGAGTTGGTATTTATCGGTACTTAATTCTGATTCCAATTGTGCATAATCGCTTCTGGCGATGGAACCGGCTGCTAATAATTCTTTTCCGCGATCTCTTTGTGCTTCTGATAATTTGACTGTGCTCTCATTGATTGATACCGACTCGGCCGCATAGAGAATCTGCACATATATTTGTGTGATAGACGTTTCTATCTCATTTTCTGTTTGCGCTACGGTAAGTTCGGCAATGCGATTGTTTAGTTTCTCTTGCTTAACAGTCCTTTGCAATTGTCCTCCATTATATACAGTCCATGATGCATCGAATCCATAACTGCCGCTATAACTATTTTTAGTCAGACTTTCGTCGTTTGTGAGCTGGCGATTTACATAGTTATGGCTGGTGCTGAAAGACAGACTGGGGAATAAAGCTGCTTTAGCCGTTTTGATATCCACACTACTGCTCTCTGCAGCAATGCGATTCTTACGAATGCTGATATTTTGTTGCATGGCATAATTAATGCAACTTGAAAGATTCCATTCTGCCGGGCGCTCTTGTGCTTGTTCCTGAGTTTGTGCATTTGTGCTTAGCAAGAGTGTTGGTATGCAAAGCATTGTTACTGTCAATCTTCTTAGGTTTATCATATTCTGCTTCTTTTGATTTCTATCTGCAAAGATATCTCTGTTGAAATTCTCTGGCAAAAGTGATAGACCGTTGCTTACAATGTGTCTGCCAATGTATCTTATTTATCGATATTCAATTGTCTATTTGACTTATTTTTCTTTTCCACTGATCATTATTTGTCGATAATTGGTTTATTCTAAACTTATTTATTAGTTTTGCAATCGTTGAATGGATGTCAATATTGAATAGATAACAAGATGAAACAAATGATATTACGTGTATGGTATTTCTACCTCGATGGGTTTCGAAGCATGACACTGGGGCGAACCTTGTGGTTGATTATTTTGATTAAACTATTTATTATGTTTTTTGTTCTCAAATTATTCTTCTTTCCTAATTTTCTAAACAATCGCCCTGAGGGCGAAAGCAAAGAAGAGTATGTGGGTAATGAACTTATTAATCGTGCAATTCCTTAATATTTAATATATGATAGATAGTATTGATACTTCGTTAATTGATTGGTCGAGGGCGCAATTTGCTCTTACGGCTATGTATCACTGGATTTTTGTTCCCCTTACATTGGGACTGGCTGTAGTGATGGGAGTGATGGAAACTCTTTATTACAAAACAGGTAATGAGTTTTGGAAACACACAGCCAAATTCTGGATGAAGCTCTTTGGTATAAACTTTGCAGTGGGTGTTGCTACCGGAATTATCTTAGAGTTTGAGTTCGGGACCAATTGGAGTAATTACTCATGGTTTGTGGGCGATATCTTTGGTGCTCCTCTTGCTATAGAGGGTATTTTGGCTTTCTTTATGGAAGCAACGTTTATAGCAGTAATGTTTTTTGGATGGAACAAAGTGAGCAAAGGTTTTCACTTAGCTTCTACTTGGCTCACGGGTTTAGGAGCTACGATATCTGCTTGGTGGATTCTGGTGGCTAACGCTTGGATGCAGTATCCCGTTGGGATGGAATTCAATCCAGATACGGTACGTAATGAGATGGTCGACTTTATGGCTGTTGCCACTTCGCCCGTTGCAGTAAACAAATTCTTTCATACGGTACTTTCGAGCTGGGTGTTAGGTGCTGTATTTGTAGTGGGCGTTAGTTGTTGGTTCCTATTAAAAAAACGAAACCAAAAGTTTGCTTTAGCAAGCGTTAAAGTTGGCGCAGCAGTAGGACTGGTGGGGATTGCATTAACAATGTGGACCGGAGATGGTTCCGCTTATCAGGTAGGGCGCACGCAACCGATGAAACTGGCTGCTATGGAGGGTTATTACCATGGGCAAAATGGTGCCGGATTGGTTGTTGTAGGTATGCTGAATCCCGATAAGAAGACATATGATGACGGCAAAGAACCTTTCATTTTTCGTATTGCTGTTCCTAATTTACTTTCTTTGCTTGCTCAGCGTGACTTCAATGCATTTGTTCCCGGTGTGAATAATATTATGGAGGGAGGCTACATGTTGAAAGACGGTACGGTTGCACTTTCGGCTCCCGAAAAGATAGAACGTGGGAAAAAGGCGATTGCTGCATTGGCCTCTTATCGATTGGCGAAAAAGAATAAAGATCAGGCGACTGCCGATTCAGCTTATGCTGTTTTGCAAAGCAACGTAGCTTATTTTGGGTACGGATATATTAAAGATGTGCACGAATTGGTGCCGAATGTTGCTATTACATTTTATGCTTTCAGGGTGATGGTCTTGCTGGGAGGGTATTTTCTGCTCTTCTTTGTTGTCATTTTATTATTGGCTAATAAAGAGAAGTTGGTCACTCTAAAATGGGTACAATGGATAGCTCTGCTTACTATTCCACTTGGTTATATAGCCTCTGAAGCCGGATGGGTGGTTGCCGAGTGTGGCAGGCAGCCGTGGGCTATACAAGATATGCTTCCTACTTCTGCTTCTGTGTCGAGATTGGGAGTTGGTTCTGTGCAAACTACATTCTTTATTTTCCTTGTCTTATTCACCGTTATGTTGATTGCCGAAATAGGCATTATGCTTCGTGAAATAAAGAAAGGTCCTCAAATTAATGATTAAAAAACTATGGATACATATATATTACTTCAACATTATTGGTGGTTTGTGATTTCTTTGTTGGGAGCTTTGTTGGTGCTTTTACTATTTGTACAGGGTGGTAACTCCATGTTGTTTTCTCTTCCGAAGGATGAAGAACAACGCAAAATGATGGTGAACTCCACCGGGCGTAAGTGGGAGTTTACATTTACCACACTAGTAACTTTTGGGGGAGCCTTTTTTGCTTCGTTTCCTCTGTTTTATAGTACGAGTTTCGGCGGAGCCTATTGGCTGTGGATGATTATTCTTTTTAGTTTTGTGCTTCAGGCTGTGAGCTATGAATTCCAGAGCAAGGCTGGCAATCTGCTGGGAAAGAAGACGTATCAGACGTTTCTGGTGATCAATGGAGTGGTAGGGCCTGTTTTGTTGGGTGGTGCAGTAGCTACGTTCTTTACCGGATCAGACTTCTATGTAAATAAGGACAACATGACGGAATTGATGCCTGTTATTAGTAGTTGGGGAAGTGCGTGGCATGGACTTGATGCGTTGACTAATCCGTGGAATGTCGTACTTGGTTTGGCTGTCTTTTTCTTGGTTCGAATTCTTGGTGCACTTTACTTTATCAATAACATAAATGATGACGATTTTGTGGCCCGTTGCCGTCGTTCTCTAATCATTAATGGAGGATTCTTCCTTGTGTTCTTCCTTGCGTTTGTCATTCGCACGTTAGTAGCAGACGGATTTGCTGTTAACCCCGATACGCAGGAAATTTACATGCAATCTTACAAGTATCTTATTAACTTTATCCAGATGCCTGTGGTACTTGCTGTATTTCTAGTAGGAGTAGTGCTTGTGTTGTTCGGTTTGATAATGAGCATTTTGAAAAAGACTTTCGATAAAGGAATCTGGTTTGCGGGTGTGGGCACTGTGCTTACCGTACTTGCTTTATTCCTTTGTGCGGGATTCAACAACACAGCTTATTATCCTTCGACAGGAGATTTGCAGAGTTCGCTTACTTTGGCTAACAGTTGCTCTAGCTTGTTTACACTCAAGACAATGGCTTATGTATCCATCCTAGTTCCTTTTGTAGCGGCTTACATCTTCTACGCATGGCGCAGTATCGATAATAAGAAGATTGATGCCGAGGAGATGAATGAAGGTGGACATGCTTACTAATTGAACTTATTTATTTGCTCGAAAAGCTTGACTTTGGTGAATAAATGTATTACCTTTGTCAATGTAATCATATAGTAGTTTCAGATTATACTACGGTAAAAGGGAGAAGTTGGTGCTTCTCCCTTTTTTTGAGCCAACTACTTTGCTGATATAAATAATGGCCTCTATTTGTCATCTTTTCGCTTGTTTTGACCAAACTGAACCGTGCAGATAACCAAACTGAACCGTGCAGTTCGGTTATCTGCACGTTTCAGTTGAGTCATCATGCGGTTGCACTTCATCCGAAAGACGGTTGCACTTTATCCATTTGCTTATTTCATCTCTTTAAAACACCTTTATGTTTTTGCAAAACACTTATTTGCTTGGAAGAAAACACTTTTGTGTTTTGAGAAGCTTCTCCCCGTTAATAATCAGTAAATCTGCTCTTGACAAAAATGAGCTCTCACTCTGTTGAGTTGTCCGAAATTAGTTACAGCGTATCATTTAGCTACATTGTTTATCGGCTTTCCTGCGATGTAGGCTTTTACATTATAGAGCATGATATCCATTAATCGTTTGCGAGCTTCAAGGCTTGCCCATGCGATATGTGGGGTGATGTAACAGTTCTTGGCTGTGAACAAGGGGTTATCTGCCAGAGGAGGTTCGGCAGAAAGCACATCTATACCGGCAGCGTAAATCGTTCCGCTGTTCAGCGCATCGGCTAAAGCTTGTTCATTGACCAATTGTCCGCGACCTGTGTTAATCAGGATTGCTGTAGGCTTCATCATTGACAGTCGACGAGCATCCACAAGTTCTTGCGTCCCTTCGGTGAGCGGGCAATGTAAACTGATGACGTCACATTCGCTGAAGAGTTGATCTAACTCCATCTTCTTAATTTCAGGAGGTAATTGGAGCGATGATTTCGACGTAAAGGCAAACACTTGCATGCCGAATCCGATGGCTATGCGCGCTGTGCTATATCCTGTGTGCCCCAATCCTACGAGTCCGATCTTTTTGCCTTGAAGTTCGATTAGGGGAGTATTCCAGAAGCAGAAATCAGAATTGCTGCTCCATTTTCCTTTGTGAACTTCATCCGAATGGTACTTCACTTGTTGAGTAATGTTCAAGATATGGGCAAATACCATTTGCGCTACCGATGGAGTGCTGTATGCCGGAATATTGCTCACTACAATGCCGCGCTCTTTGGCAGCGGCAATATCTACTACGTTATATCCCGTGGCCAATACGCCAATGTATTTTAGTTCGGGCAGTGCAGCCATGACTTTGGAAGTGAAAAATACCTTGTTTGTAAGGGCTACTTCGGCACCCGCCAAACGCTCTATCACCTCTTCGGGAGCAGTACGTTCATAGATTGTACACTCGCCCAAAGCTTTTAATTCATCCCATGAAAGGTCTCCGGGGTTTGTTGCGTAGCCGTCTAATATTATAATTTTCATCTTTTAATCTACTTGTTTGTTAAGTTAAGCTGCATTTACTTGCTGTATTTCTCATTCCACAACTTCTTCATCTGTTCCAGATGTTTGTTTTCGGCAGCATTGTTCTGAGCTTGCCAGATGCGGTGTTCTTTTAGTTCGTCAGGCAGATATTGCTGAGTAACGAAGTTACCTTCATAGCTGTGGGCATATTTATAATCTTGTCCATAGCCCAATTGTTTCATTAGCTTGGTAGGCGCATTGCGTAGATGCAGAGGCACGGGCAGGTTGCCTGTTTCACGAACTAACTCCAACGCACTATCAATGGCAGTGTAAGCTGAATTGCTTTTAGGACTTGTGGCCAGATAGATAGTAGCTTCTGCTAAAGGAATGCGTCCTTCGGGCCAGCCAATCTTCATCAGTGTGTCAAAACAGGCATTGGCTAGCAACAAGGCATTAGGGTTGGCTAGGCCGATATCTTCGGCAGCAGAGATGACGAGGCGGCGGGCAATGAATGCAGGATCTTCTCCGCCCTCGACCATGCGGGCCAGCCAATAAATGGCTCCATCGGGATCGCTTCCACGAATTGATTTAATGAAAGCAGAGATAATATCGTAGTGCATCTCGCCATCCTTGTCGTAAGCCAAAGGATTCTGTTGGAGCCGCTCGGTGACTAAATCATCAGTAATTACGACGCTATTTTCTGTTTCCGAATCGACCACCAGCTCCAGTATATTGAGTAACTTTCGAGCATCTCCACCCGAAAAACGAAGAATGGCTCCAGTCTCTTTCAATTCAATCTTTCGTTCTTTCAATACCGAATCCGTCACAATGGCGCGTTGAAGTAATTCCAACAGGTCTTCTTGTTCCAGCGATTTCAGCACGTAGAGTTGGCAGCGGGAGAGGAGCGGGCGGATAACTTCGAAAGAGGGATTCTCGGTGGTGGCACCAATCAGCGTTACAGTACCGTGTTCTACAGCTCCAAGCAAGGAATCTTGTTGCGACTTACTGAAGCGATGAATTTCA
This sequence comes from uncultured Bacteroides sp., assembly GCF_963666545.1. Lineage (NCBI taxonomy): Bacteria > Pseudomonadati > Bacteroidota > Bacteroidia > Bacteroidales > Bacteroidaceae > Bacteroides > uncultured Bacteroides sp. Next base: position 4,242,399 of record NZ_OY762899.1, read on the forward strand.
TCAATAAATAGTATGGGACTGCTTTGTGAGAAAAAACGGTTACTTTTGGCTCGATCTATTACGTCGCGTACATCTTTCACACCCGAGCTTACAGCGCTGAGGCTATAGAATGGTGTTTCCAACTTATTGGCAATGATTTGTGCCAAAGTTGTTTTCCCCACTCCCGGCGGGCCCCACAAGATGAAGGAAGAGATGCGTCCTGCATCAATCATCTTGCGCAAGATAGCACCGGGCCCAACCAAATGCTTCTGCCCGATGTATTCATCCAAAGTCTTTGGCCTAAGCCTTTCCGCTAGTGGTTGCATATATGGGTAGATTTAGAATGTTACCATCACCATAAATCGGATGCCATCTTTGTTGATGTTTGGATTATTGAGGTAAGTGAGTCGGCGCACGTATTCTATATGTACTATTTTGAATATGTTATGAATGCCAACGCTTGCTTCTAAATAAGGAGTACTGGGGTCCATCACAAAACTGCTGGTAACTCCATCTCTTTCCGGAAAGCGGAATAAGTCACCGTCGTTTGGATTCTTATATGGATTATTTTTATCACTAAGTGATCCATATAGTGCACGGAATCTAAAGACCTCGCGCCATTTTAATTTCTTTAGCAGTGGTATACGATTGAACAGTTTACCATTCATATCATACGTTAAAGACATGGAAGCATAACGATCATTCAGGAATTCCATATTATTAATTAAGTTGAACGTTTCCCGCTGAGTGATGTACGATAAGTTTGCTTCCGGTAATATTAGTAGCGGGAAAGGAACCTTGCTCCATTGTATGCCACCTTTAAAAGTAATGTCTACTTTTCCCCATGATGATAGCCATAAACGTTTCCAGAAGCTTGCCTCGGTGAGATTAAAATTATACTCTCCACCCAGAACATCTTTTAATCCACTCGTTTGTGAAAGAGTAAATATGGGGGCATCCAGGGAGACAGGGACGCGCCGTTGTTTGGTGTTAACAAATGTTTCACCGGGAGCGTAGCGTAATGTCACTCCAAATTCACTTGTTGTTATATCATGTACGGGTATCTTGACATTTTCATCTGCGTTATTACGTATATATTGCAGTTTTCCGGTTGGTTCGTCGTTACGCCGACGTCCCATTAACTTGACCGAAAAGCCCCAATTAGTCTCCATTTCGTATTGCAGGGTTGCATCTCGAATATATGACATCTGGTCAACAGGCCCTGTTTTCCATGCCACAAATACATTATCCTTATCCGTAGCGAGGAATTTATCCATAGGAGACATTACGTCAAAACTGTATGAGGCAGAGATATTGTTTTTTGGAAATTCCCAAGGCAAATAAGAGCATTTGGGGAATGAATAAAGTACTTGTCCGCTGTATTTCCATTTCTTATCTTTAAAACCATAAGCTCCATAGCCGCTGAGGAACCAGTGTGGGTCAAAATTTCCTGTGGTCTGTCCACTTAATCGCAGACGGGTTCCATCGATATAATTACTCGAAACCATCGTGTTGATAGGTCCGAAGTCAAATTTGCTGGGGTGTTCTTTAGTGCCTGTCTCAACAAAATTCTCGATCAATGCTTTTGCACTAAAAAGGATGAGTTTAAAGCCGGGTATTTGTTCTAATTGATTCATAAATAGATCCATGCTGTTTTCGGTCTTTGTAAGTGGCACCTGTCTTACGCTAGCCCAATAATCATCACTTTTGGTCAGCATGTCTGTCTCTTTCATCACATCTCCCCGAAATTTAAATAATCGTTGTTCTATTGGCGTGAATTGGTAGTTGGTGTATTTTGTGGTACGCTTCACCTGTAACCCTTGCTGCGATTTAAAGAGAGAAAGATCGACTGTCATATCATCATCCGTGAGTACCCAGTTTCCATTGGGCAGTTGCTGATACTCTTGGGTAATATCAAGATTATCAACATAATTGACACCTGTTTTCTTAGGTAGATTCATGAGACATCTTTTCACCGCATACGTAGAGTCTTTCAGCACGTATAAATGTCCGGTAAAGCCAAAATCCTGCGAATTCTGAGGTACGAATGTTAAGTGTACGCACTCGTGCTTGTCCACCATAACTGTATCCATCAGGTAATACTTATAGAAAGAAATACCCGATTCAGAAATGGGACTAACAAAAGGAGTTTGTAAAAGACGGATATTGTTATCGTATATGTTTACGTCCGAAAAGACATCTTTAAGAATAGTTCCAACCATATCTCCAGTTGAAAAAAAATCTTCAATGCCACTTGAATTCATTCCTTTAATAATTATTTTCTTGCTTTCCGGTTTTTTGCGATAGATGGTTTGTGATGCTGTCTCTTGTATAGATATGGGCAAGATCATTTTATGGGTATCCGGAGAAACTTCGACTTGCTTAGATAAGAATGAAAACTTCTTGTAAATGCCTTTTTGAAGACTTTCAGGAGTTACATTGTTGATGGACATCTTCATCTTCTGGTACTTATCGTACTGATAATAATCATTCTCTTCGAGTTTTTGAGCCGATTTATGATCAATTACTTTACGCATAAAGTCCACCGCTGGATTATTCTTCCGAGAGTATTTTTCTTTCTTTGGTTTCACTACTATTTCATTCAGCTGAATGGATGTCGGAGATAGTTGTACGTTCAGCTCTTTGGTATCTGGAAGAATTTTCATCACTTTGGTGATGTATCCTACAGCAGAGAATGTTACTTTGTTCCACCCTTTTCTGGTGTCAATCTTGTAGGCGCCGTTTACATCGGTAATACCTCCCACGCCTTTACCTTCGTAGAATACGGATATATACATCAAGGGTTCATGCGATATTGAATCAGTAACAATCCCTCTAAGTTGTGCAAAAGCATTGGGGGTAATAAATGCCAGTAAGAATAGTATAATGAATTTGTGATATTTCTTTTTCATACATGTCATAATCAAGGAGACAAAGTTAGTAAAATTGTTGTTATATTGATTATTACTATAACAGTTTTTATGCTACTTTTTTGAATTCTAAGTACTTAACAAAGGTTGGACTTAACATAATACTCATTAATATCAATAGTTCCTTCCTCGCATCATGTCATACGATAGATAGCCGATAGTATATTATCCAATGCCGTTTTAGTTGAACGCAGTACAATTGAGATGAATAAAAAAGAAGTCTTTAGTAATTCATTTGTCAATGTTTAAGAAATTATTCAATACCTCTCTACAGGCGTTGTGAGAAGGGTCTGGTTAATTAACTAGTTCACCGCGGTTAATTAACTAGTTAACCACGCTGAACTAGTTAATTAACCGCGGTGAACTAGTAAGATCTATTTCGACTGTATTATATGTAAATAAATAGTGATGATGAGGCTAGCTAAACGACATTGATATGTCACCTCTGCTCGAATAGAGAGGAATTATTCGTTTAGGAGTATTTGCACAATTCGTTCGGCTGTACGTCCGTCCCAGCGTTCGGGTAATGTGCCTTGTTTCCATTCTCCTTTGGCTAATTTATCCATGGCTTCAGCCAATGCCGATGGGCTTTCGCCTACTAATTCATTGGTGCCTACTCGCCAAGTTTCCGGATGTTCGGCGTAAGTATTGAGCGTGATGCAGGGAATGCCTAGGAAAGTTGCCTCTTCGGCTACATTGCCCGAGTCGGTAACAATTGCTTTCGCCTTATTTATCAGAAACCCGAAAGCAAGGTAACTTTGCGGTAATAGTATGTGCAGATTGGGCGCTTTTATCTGCAACTCTTTGATGGCATCACTTACGTATGAGTGTAATGGAGCCACAATGGGCATACCATTTGCTTTTTCAATAAGCGTTTCGAGCAACTCTTTGAAGTTTGCTTTATTGTTTAGTAAGGCATGGCGGTTGATGGTAAGCAAAATGTAGTTTTTTTCTTTCAGCCCCAAAACGCTAAACCACATAGGACGAATCAATCGATTGCGATTATAACGTATTGTATCCACCAGAATATTACCCACATAATAAATGTGTTCATTCTCTGTGCCCGATTGATTCAGGTTTCGATTTGCCACCATTCCGGCAGTAAAGAGGTAGTCCGAGAGGCCGTCGGTTATCATTCTGTTCACCTCTTTAGGCATACTCATGTCAAAGGAGCGTGTACCGGCAACTACGTGAGCGACTTTTATATTTTGTTTTTTTGCCACGATAGCACAACTCATAGTAGAAGTTAAATCATCTACAACCAGAACCACATGCGCAGGATTCTCAGCCAATTCGCGTTCAAAGGCAATCATGATGCCCGCAGTAAGTTCGGTAGAATTATTGCTGCTTACGCCCAAATATACATCAGGGCCTTTCATGTTCAGATCGGCAAATAAGGAAGCATCCAGACTATTATCTCTCTGTGTTCCGGTATATACCAATCTGTAAAAAATACGTTTACCTTGCGCTTGCGCAGCCTCAATGGCACGTACAATGGGCGCAATTTTCATGAAATTGGGGCGGGCCCCGGCCACGATTGTTATTTTCATTCTAGTATTCTTGCTGTTATTTCGGAGTGCAAATGTACAGCTTCTTTTGGAAATTATTCGTTTCTTTGTAGACAAAAAGCTTAGTATATGCCAACATTTGTTCAGATTATAGAGTTCGTGGGTACGTTTGCTTTCGCTATCAGCGGCATTCGTCTGGCTTCTGCCAAGCAGTTCGATTGGTTTGGAGCTTATGTTGTCGGACTAGTCACTGCTATTGGAGGCGGTACCATTCGAGATTTATTGCTTGGTGTTACCCCCTTTTGGATGACCGATCCTGTATATCTTGTATGTTCAGGCTTAGCCCTGATCTGGGTCATCTTCTTCGGGAAATTCCTTATTCATTTGCATAATACCTTTTTTATTTTTGATAGCATTGGATTAGCACTTTTCACTGTAGTGGGAGTGGGGAAAACACTTGCTTTGGGTTATCCCTTCTGGGTGGCTATCGTTATGGGAAGCATAACCGGTGCTGCAGGCGGAGTTATTCGTGATGTGTTTATTAATGAAATTCCCCTCATTTTTCGCAAGGAGATATACGCTATAGCCTGTGTCGTCGGTGGGTTGGTTTATTGGGTGTGTTATCTTGTTGGTTTGAATCCGATGGTCACTCAGATTAGCAGTGGAATCAGTGTCTTTATTGTTCGTATTCTTGCGGTGAAGTATCAAATCTGCCTTCCTATTCTAAAAGGAAATCAAGAATAACCGCTCTATTTCTTCATATTCAGTTCTCCTGAAAAGTCGATAGAATCTCTATTATGCATATTTACGCTGATGCTTGACGAGCCTGAAGTGAAGATAGCTATGTTGAATTCATAAAGATCTTCTTTGGTGCGGGCGGTAAATTCTATTTTTGCTGTACCTTTCTTATTATAGGTAAGTTTGTAGTTTTCGATAGGTGCTTTGAACGTGAGGCCATCACCTCCTCCGTATGGGATGGAGTAGGCTCGTCCGTAATAAGGGAGCCATGAAGATACAGAATCATTTTTCACTTCAAGCGAATAGGAGGAAGTTAAGTGTATGTTAGTACCTCTGCGTGGAAGGGCTATGTCTACATCAATGCTGTAGTTTTTGGATTCAATATTCTCTCTCACAGCCTGCTCTTTCTCTGCTTTCTTTTCCTTTTTGTTTTGAGCAATGCTCCATTGTGTTCCGGTTCCTAATAATACCAATAGCATCAATATACGCATACTTGTTTTCATACTCTTCCTTTTTCGACATTCTAATGTAACAACAACACTCACGCTGAATCTTTTGATTAGCCAAAGGCTTCTTTTAACTATTTCCAAGCTTCCATCAATCTAGCATCTATTTATAATAGAATTGACATTTTACCCTTTTTTAGCTCTCTTTTGGCCTTTTATGGTTGCTTATAAATAGGGGATAGGCGCTTCTCTTTATTCCGGCTAATTGCGAAAAACAAAAATAGAAGGTTTATTTTAAAAAAAATAGATTTAAAATAACGTTCCATTACACCTGTTATTTATCATAAAACGCCTGAAAACTATTATTTACCAGTTTATACCCTAAATAAAAACGGAATTCCCCTTGCTTTTTTCAGAAAAAAGTTTTATACTTGCATTCAGAGAATCAACAACTTATATTCACTTATAAAATTAGCAAAGTATGAAAAGTTTAAGTTTCAAAAAAGATCTGATCAGTATTCAGGATGAGTTATTTCGCTTTGCGTATAAATTAACTTCCAATAGGGAAGAAGCAAACGATTTGTTGCAAGAAACTTCATTAAAAGCTTTAGATAATGAAGATAAATATATCCCTGAGACAAATTTTAAAGGCTGGATGTATACCATTATGCGCAATATCTTTATTAATAACTATCGTAAGATTGTTCGTGATCAGACTTATGTAGACCAGACGGATAATTTGTATCACCTTAACTTGCCTCAGAATTCAGGTTTTGAAAGCACTGAAGGAGCATATGACCTTAAAGAAATGCATCGTATTGTGAATGCATTGCCTAAAGAATACAAAGTACCGTTTTCAATGCATGTATCAGGGTTTAAGTATCGTGAGATTGCCGAGAAACTTGATTTACCTCTTGGTACTGTGAAAAGTCGTATATTTTTTACCCGACAGAGATTGCAGGAAGAATTGAAAGATTTCGTTTAAAAAAACAAACTTATAAACTGAATATATAGATGATTTGTGGTTTCTAAGTCTTTTATAATGAATGGGTTATATGGAGTTTTGTGGTTTTTGACTTAGATATATATCTTTAGTTTATCTTATAAGGAGCAAGCAGTTTGAAAGTTCTACTTGCTCCTCCCTTTTTATAAGGATGGTGTATTATACATATTTTATGTAAAAAACGAACCTGATTCTTGTCTTTATGTTATTCGAATTGCTATATTTGTAGACACAAATTTCCCAAATCAAGTCTATAAGCATATAACCTAAAGCAATGAAAAAAGAGATTAAATTCAGCCTTGTCTATCGAGACATGTGGCAATCTTCCGGAAAGTATCAACCCCGGGTAGATCAACTAGTCAGAATCGCCCCCTTAATTGTAGAAATGGGCTGTTTTTCCCGAGTGGAGACGAATGGTGGCGCTTTTGAACAAGTAAACTTGTTATATGGCGAAAACCCAAACAAAGCCGTACGCGAGTTTACAAAACCTTTTAATGATGCAGGTATACAAACCCACATGCTAGATCGTGGATTGAATGGACTGCGTATGTATCCTGTTCCTTCTGATGTTCGCCGTTTAATGTATAAAGTGAAGCATGCACAAGGAGTGGACATTACACGCATATTTTGCGGGTTGAATGAAGTGAGAAACATCATCCCATCTATTAAATATGCGCTTGAGAGTGGGATGATTCCTCAAGCAACTCTTTGTATCACCTTTTCTCCCGTGCATACAGTAGAGTATTATGTTGGCATTGCCGATCAGTTGGTAGCTGCCGGAGCACCTGAAATTTGTTTGAAAGACATGGCAGGTGTCGGACGCCCCGGAATGCTGGGACGACTGACTAAGGCTATCAAAGAAAAACATCCTGAAATTATTATCCAATATCATGGCCACTCAGGTCCGGGTCTCTCTATGGCTTCTATTCTTGAGGTTTGTGAGAATGGTGCTGACATCATTGATGTTGCTATGGAACCGTTATCTTGGGGTAAAGTACATCCAGACGTAATTTCCGTTCAGGCTATGCTCAAAGATAAAGGTTTTCAGGTTGCTGAGATCAATATGAAGGCATACATGAAAGCGCGTGCTATGACTCAAGAGTTTATTGATGACTTTCTAGGCTATTTTATTGATTCAACGAATAAACACATGTCTTCGTTGTTGTTAAAATGCGGTTTACCGGGAGGAATGATGGGGTCTATGATGGCCGACTTGAAAGGTGTGCATTCGGGCATAAACATGATTCTGCGAAGCAAAAATGAACCGGAATTGCACTTGGATGATTTGCTGTTAATGTTGTTCGATGAAGTAGAATATGTATGGCCTAAACTAGGATATCCTCCTTTGGTGACTCCTTTCAGTCAGTATGTGAAAAATGTGGCATTGATGAATGTTATGGCTTTGGTTAAGGGCGAAAGTCGCTGGGGCATGATAGATAGTCATACTTGGAACATGATCTTAGGTAAGAGTGGTAAATTACCGGGTGCTTTAGATGCTGAAATCATAGAACTTGCTAAATCTAAAGGGTATGAATTTGTAGATGAAGATCCTCAAAAGAACTATCCCGATCAATTAGAGGAATATAGAGCCGAGATGAAAGAAAACGGATGGGATTGTGGTCCTGACGATGAGGAGTTATTCGAATTGGCTATGCATGATCGTCAGTATCGTGATTACAAATCGGGTGTTGCTAAGAAACGTTTTGAGGAAGAACTTCAACGGGCTAAAGATGCTGCACTTGCTGTACAAGGATTCTCTGAAGAAGAAGTGAAGAAGTTTAAAAGAGCTAAAGCAGAACCTATTACAGCTTTGGAAAAAGGACGCGTAATTTGGGAAATTGATGTGGAATCGCCTTCAATGCCTCCTGAAGTAGGACGCAAATATACTCCAAATGATACCGTGTGTTATATTGCAACACCGTGGGGTACTTATGATAAAGTGATGGCCAATTTCACTGGTCGTGTTGTTGAAGTTTGCGCCAAGCAAGGCGAGTTGGTCAATAAAGGTGATGTATTGGCTTATATAGAGAGAAATAGCGATGTAGCTTAACCCTTTATTTCCCCTTTTCTTTTTCAGGGAAAGGGGGAAGTATTCGCATCAAACGTAATATTTGTTGTTGTCTCCGTTTGATGTAGGAAGATGGTCGAGCTGAATCAAAGCGTATAGGATTGGGCAGTGTTGCAGCTATTAATGCACATTGCCCTTTACTTAATTTAGAGGCTTGCGTGCCGAATTTATAGTTAGCAGTTGCTTCAGCGCCATAAATGCCATTACCCATTTCGATAGAATTTAAGTACACCTCCATAATACGTTCTTTAGACCATACCACTTCTATTAGTGCGGTGAAATATACCTCGAAACCTTTTCTGAGCCACGAAGATTGAGGCCAGAGAAATACATTCTTTGCAGTCTGCTGGCTGATGGTGCTTGCTCCGCGTTTCTTCTTCCTTTTTTCATTCTCTTTCATTGCTTTCTTGATCTCGACCACGTCGAAGCCATTGTGTGTAGGGAAGCGATTATCCTCAGAGGCAATAACGGCCCTGGGCATGTAAGGGGACATTTCTTCAAGCGGTACCCATTTATGTTTCCATATAGGTTTTTTGCCATCAAAGATTTGTTGCACACATCTGATGGGCATTAGAGGAGTGGCATAAACAGGTATATAGCGGTAGGCTACTACTACAAAGATGGTAGAAAGGAAGAAAAAGATAATTAGATTACGGATTATGCGGAGTATTTTTTTTATGACCATAGTAGCAACTTTGCTTTTAGGTGTGATTGACCCAAAAAACAGATTTCACAAATTACAAAATCGATCTTTTGGAGTCGAGGTAATCTGTGAAATCTTTGTTTTGTATTTACATTAAGCACTGAAAGAATAAAGCTCCCTAAAAGGGGTTACTTTCCTGATTCAGCATTTTTAATCATTTGTTGGCTGGCGTACATGTAGATTTCCACACGGCGGTTCTGTTCAGCACTCATGCCTTCGTCATATTGAGCATATCCTACTCCTTCCACTGATTTGAACTGAGAACTAGATACGCCGCCGAGTTGAAGGTAGTTTCTGACTGCTTGTGCACGCTTTGCAGAAACAGTTTGATTTGCTTCGTATGTACCTACTTTATCGGTATGACCAATGATCGCAATGTCTAATGTTGGGTCAGCTCTCAAGATACCTGCAAATTCGCTCAACGATTTTTTAGATGTGGCACTCAGAGTAGAAGAGTTGAAGCCGAAAAGGATACCTGACTCAAAAGTTACTTTTACAGCAGCCAATCCGTTAGCATCAGTAATCTTCTCTACGTTTGCACCTTCAATTGCTGCTGCTGCTGCCGCATTTTTATCCATTTTACGGCCGATTACTGCGCCGGCTGTTCCACCAACAGCAGTACCAATAGCTGCACCAATTAATGCACCTTTTCCTTTACCTGCTATACCGCCAATTATAGCTCCCAGTGCTGCGCCTGAACCAGCACCAATAGCGCCTCCCTTTACAGTGTTGCTAGTTGTGCTACAACTTCCAAATATTAGGGAAACACTTAAAAATAATGCTAAAAATTTAATCTTTTTCATAATTAATCGTCTACGTTTGTTCTAATGATTTCTTTTATTAAACAATGCAAAGATACGAATAGTTTGTATATCGCAAATATTAATTTTGCCTAAATAGAAAATATCAAATTGTAACTGTTTGGCATACAGAGTGTTATATCTCTTTTTGAAAATCATGTTTTAATACTCTTTTCTTTATGATTGCAAACCAAATGGCTAAAACTAACCCCTTAGCGATGCTTGTAGAACTGATAGCCCACCATATGCCCTCAACCCCCATGCCCATTTGAGCAAGAAGGATGGCCAACGGGATTCTCATATAGTTGAATACAATGCTGATTACAGCAGGAGGTACTGTACGACCAATGCCATAGAATACTCCTTGAGTGGTAATTTCGAGCATCATAAAAAGTTGCGAATAGCCCGATATTTGCAGATATTCTCCTCCTGAGATGTATGCTTTCTGCTCGGGAACGAAGATTGAAAAGATCTCATTGCCAAAGAAAACGAATAGAAGTGTGCAGAAAGTGCCAAAAATGAAAGTCATCCACAAAGTTGTCTGCCAAGCTTTAATTACTCGCGTCGCATATCCGGCAGCATAATTTTGTGCAATGAATGCCCCTAGAGCGGTAGAGAATCCTTGTGAAGTATTCCATGTGATGGCCTCAATCTGTCCACCCGTGGTGAGAGTCATCAGTCCAATATGCCCACCTACTTCTGATGCCGTCCGGCAAAGGAACATGTTGACAAATGCGAACAGCACATTAAATCCAGCCACTGGCGCTCCTAGCTTTATAATACGGTAAGAGTATTTTCTTCTTAGTTTGGTGAAAAATGGAAACCCTCCTAGAAGAACATCTCTGTTTCGTAACTGATATATAAATAGGGCTAATACGGCGGCCTGTGCAAGCCACGTAGCATAAGCAGCACCGTCCGTGCCTAAGTTAAATCCAAAAATGAAAAGCGGATCTAAGACGATGTTAAGGATCAACCCGGTTCCGCTGATAAAAAAAGGTACTTTGCTTCTCCCTGCGGCATTGTATATTCCGGTAAATGCAGCTGATAAAAAAACAAAAGGCAATCCTGTTGAGACAATTCTGAGATAAGAAATGGCATTTTCTGTGATATGTTCTTCTAGAGCATATATATTAATGATGGGTCTGGCCAAGAAGAAAAGTATTCCTCCCCAAATAATTGAAATAATGAGTGCGATTGAAATATTGTGGGAAGCGAAGCATTTTGCATCTTCCATGTTTTCAGCGCCAATCGATTGCCCTACGCTAACTTCTGAACCGACTTTGTTAAGTAGAGATATAGAGGCCGACATCCACGTCAATATTGCGACTGATCCTATAGCTGCAACCGACTCACTTCCCAATCTTCCTACCCATGCCATGTCTGTTAGGCTATATGCCATTTGGATAAATGCAGTAGCCATAATTGGCATTGCCAGATTAAACAATTGACGACGAATGGGGCCTTGCGTTAGTCTTTTAACTCCGATATTCATGTAAAGTTATCCTAATATGTGTTACTTTTGCAGCCCAATTACAGAAACTGGTTATGCAATAAAAGCGCTCAAAGGTAATTAAATATTATGCGGCATAACTACCCATTCTTTTTTTTATAAGTTTTTCACCTTTAGTGATTACATAATAGATGATGCATCGTCCTTATATATAAGGCTCTAAAAACAACGAACAAATTCTATATATGATACTCTCTAGATATACCTTATTATTAATGCTTTGTTTTTCTTCTATATTTTCTTTGGAACTAGGGGCAAGGACAGCCAGAGATAGGAAGGGGGGGCAACAATATAAAATATCTGTGTGCGATTGGATGATATTGAAGCGTCAAAAGATCGGTTCATTTGAATTAGTTCGTGAACTGAAAGGTGATGGTGTGGAAATGGATATGGGGGGACTTGGGAAGAGAGATTCTTTTGATAACAAGTTGCGTCAACCTTATTTTCAAAAGCTATTTAGAGACAAATCGAAAGAATATAATGTGAGTGTGTCTTCTGTTGCCATGTCAGGCTTTTATGGTCAATCTTTTGTCACTCGTTCTAATTATAAGGATTTAGTGCAAGATTGTATAAATACAATGAAAGTCTTGGGAGTTAAAGTTGCATTTCTTCCGTTGGGTGTGCAGTGTGACTTGACTAAATACCCGGAGATACGTCAGGAATTGGTTCATCGTTTGAAGATAGTTGGTGATATAGCTTTAAAAGAGGGCAAAGTCATTGGGATTGAATCCTCTCTTGATGCGAAAGGTGAAGTTGCTCTGCTGAAAGACATTCATTCAAAAGGAATAAAGATCTATTATAAATTTCAGAACTCACTGGAAGCCGGTCGTAATCTGTGTGACGAACTAAGAATTTTAGGAAAAGATAATATATGTCAGATTCATTGTACAGATACCGATGGTACTTTGTTAGCCGATAATAAACGATTGGATATGAATAAGGTAAAGCAAACGCTTGATGATATGGGCTGGAGTGGTTGGCTGGTAGTGGAACGTTCGCGAGATGCGAACAATGTTCATGATGTGAAAGCTAATTATGGAAGTAATATATCTTATTTGAAAAGTGTTTTCCAAAAGTAATCATGCGAAAAAAAGTTGTTATTATATATTTGTTTAATTAAAAATTTAATCTATGAAGAAGGTTTATGTCGTATTTCAGAGACTGAACCAGATAAGTAACTTGATGAAAGTTGCTTGCTTGGGCTTTTTTCTGATGGGTTCTTCAACGTATGTTTTTGCAGTGCCTGTTGGGGGTGGAACTGTACAAACAGTGCAACAATCAAAAACCATTATGGGTGTTGTTGTTGATGAATCGGGCGAACCAATTATTGGTGCTAATATAAAAGTCGACGGTAGTACTATTGGTACAATTACCGACCTTAACGGACGTTTTAGTCTGGAAGTTCCTGCAGGTGGTAAAGTGTCAGTGTCATACATTGGCTATATTCCTCAAACTCTTTTACCTAAGCAAGGAAAAGACTTTAAAATTGTGTTGAAAGAAGACTCGAAACAGTTGGACGAAGTTGTCGTTGTCGGATATGGTACACAGAAAGCGAAGAACGTTACAGGTTCTATTGGAATAATTACGCCGAAAGATATCGCAGATCTTCCAGTATCGAATCTTGGTGCTGCATTGGCCGGACAAGTTCCGGGTTTAAGTGTAAGCGGAGGCGATAGCCGTCCGGGCGAAGGAGCAAATGTTTCTATTCGTCAACAATTTTTATATTCAAAGGATGGTGGAAACAGGGTGCCTCTGGTAATCATTGACGATGTAATTCAGATTGATCCGAATAGTGGTCTTTCCACTTTAGATGCATTTAATGCTTTGGACCCTTCTGAAGTAGAAAGCATCTCAGTACTTCGGGATGCTAGTGCATCTATATATGGTTCACGTGCTTCGCAAGGTGCTATTATCGTAAAGACTAAACGCGGCAAGGCTGGTGTCCCTAAAATTAACTATTCCGGTAAATTTGGATTTAACGATGCTGTCGGACATCCTAAAACATTGACAGGAGGAGATTATGGACGTTTTGCCAACTCTTTTAATATTGCTAATGGTAAGATTAATATGACAGATCCCAAATGGGTAAACAACGTTTATAGTGATACAGAAATAGCAGAAATGGATAATTTGAACTATGACTGGTTGGATGAAGCATGGAAACCGGCAACAAGTATGAATCACTCTGTAAATGTTAGTGGAGGCAGTGATAAAGCGACATATTTTGCAGGTGCTTCTTATTATACCCAAGGTGCTAACATGGGAAAACAAGATTATGATAAATGGAATTTCCGTGCAGGTGTTGATGTTAGTTTAACTTCTGACTTGAAATTTTCAGCTACGATTGCAGCTAATCAACAAAATGTTCAAAAAACATATACGAAAGGTCTAACTTCTATAAATGGTTATGACAAAGTACGTCCAGGAGAAAATGGCGAATATCTGCTATTATCGCACATGCCTACTTATCAACCTTGGGAAGTAACCTTAGAGGATGGTAATACTTATTATACATCTCCGCTTATAAGTAGCTATGCTGCATCCGGTAATGCAAAATCAAGCAACAAAATTGGGACATGGAATTATTTTGCCATGGAGAATAGCCAAGGTTCATATTCCACTGATAAGGATTTTGGATATGATGCCAATTTCTCTATTTCTTATGCTATTCCTTATGTGAAAGGTTTGTCGCTAAAAGGTAGTTATGCTTTGAGCCGTAGTGCATCTGATGGGGAACAAGTCTTTATGCCTTATACATTAGCTTACCTGAATAAAAATCAGTTAAGCGATGGTAATCGTTTTTTCAGTGCTCATCCGTCATTATCCGACTATCTGTTTCAACAATTCACGGGAAATACCCGCGTAACTTATACCGATGCTATTTCAAAACATGAACAAATGAACTTCTATATCAATTATGAAAAGAAAATTGATAGACACAGTTTTACTGCTATGGCAGCTGTAGAAAAGATGAAGTCTTTTCAGACAGCTAAGCAAATGATTTTTTCAAATCCCAATCCGGATAGTTATTTAGGAACATCTCCTAGTGCAGGAACTATGGATACGAGTAATTCTATTACATACAAATATGAGCAAGGTGCATTATCCTATTTAGGGCGCTTTACTTATAACTATGCCGATAAATATTTATTCCAGTTTATGTTCCGTAGTGATGCTACTACTAAATTTGCACCGCAAAACTATTGGGGTTTTTTCCCCGGGGTTTCTGTTGGTTGGGTTGCATCGGAAGAAAATTTCTTTAAGAAAGTAGCTCCAAATTGGTTTGACTATTTGAAATTACGTCTATCATGGGGCAAAACTGGTAAGGATAATGTAAAGGCTTGGATTTGGAAGCAATTATATGAAATTGATTTGAATAAAGGTTATGGATTTGGTACTAATGGTGGCACACAACCTGCCGGTATAAAGCCTCGTCCATCAGCAAATGCTGATGCGCATTGGGATGCAACTAATAAATATAACTTAGGCTTAGATCTAGCATTCCTGAATAATCGCTTGAGTACAACTATGGACTTTTATTATGATGCAAACTCTGATATATTGCAAAGCATCGGTGGTATGACAGGAACTCCAATTTTTGCCGGTGGTGGTCTTGCTGAGGTTAACTTTGGAAGGATAGATGCATGGGGGAGTGAATTCTCTATTAATTGGCGTGACAAAGTTGGAAAGGTTAAATATAATGTTGGTGTGAACTTTGGCTTTAGCGACAATAAAGTAAAAAAATGGCCGGATGAACCGGTAGCTTTGGCCGCTGCTAACAGTACGAGAGAAGGGGCTTCAACAATTTTCCCGGCATGGGGATTTAAAGTTTGGAAAGGCAATAGTACTCATGACGGAATTTTACGTAATCAGGCAGATATTGATAGCTATTGGTCGTATTTGGAAGCTAATGCAACCAGTGCCGGTACTGTTGTTGAATATTTAGAAAAGAAGAATAAAAGTGATTTGAAGCCAGGTATGTTGGCATACCAAGACCTCGCTGGTTCTATAAATGACGACGGAACTCAGAAAGCTCCAGATGGACGTATTCTTAGGACTGAAGATTATGCTAAATTAGCTAAGAAGGATAAGACATATGGTTTTACAACTAAATTAGGTGCTGAATGGAAAGGACTGAATTTTAGCATGATGCTATCAACTTCATGGGGAGGTCTCCGTATGATTGATGTTGCACAAATATCTAATAGTAGTGGTGATATGGTTTGGTCTCCAGACTCATTCTGGAAAGATATGTACGATGAAACAAACAACCCGACAGGTAAATATCCTAATATCGGAATGGAAAATAGATTAAGTGGATCTGTTGATTCGCCATCTGATTTCTGGACTATCAGCACTTTCCGTTGCTATATCCGTAACATGTCAGTTGGCTATACGCTTCCTAAATCATGGTTGGCACCTTTGAAGATAGAATCGGCCAAACTTAGTTTGACCGGAAATAATTTGTGGGATTTGTATAATCCATATCCAGATAAGTATCGTAATATGTATGATGCAACTACCACTTTATATCCTACACTAAGAACATGGTCTCTGGGTGTAAATGTTTCATTTTAAACATAAAAAATACAATTATGAAAAAAAGAACAATACTGTATGGCATGCTGTTGGCAGTTGGAACTGCCTTTACCAGTTGCAGTGATCAGTTTTTGGAGGATATGTCTCCGTATGATAAATATTCAGCTGAGAAAACATTTGGTGTCGAAAGTAATCTTGATCAATACATACAAAATTTATATTATAATTATTTCTATAAGTCAGGGATGACTCCTACACAATCGTATGGTTTGGCTGGATTATGGAATGATAACACTGATTATACGGAAGAAAAATGGGGCATAAGAGATAAGATAAGTCCTAGTAACGACTATTACAAGGCTAGTGATTGTGATACTTATTTTGGTACCAATTTAGCTTCGAATTTGGCTAACAACCCTTATACCCGTATACGTAGTTGTAACGAAGTACTAGAGGGAATAGTAAGTTATGGACAAAAATTGTCTACAGCTGCCATAAGTAAAGCCAAGGGGCAAGTCTATTTTTTGCGAGCATTTCAATTATTTGATCTCGTTCGTGTTTATGGTAGTGTGCCTATTGTGAATAAAGTATTGGATGCAACTGATCGTGAAGGTGCTAAAGCTTATGTGCGTGAAAAGGTAGAAAAGTGCGTTGAACAAATTGTTGCTGATTTGGATAGTGCGGCCAATTACCTTCCAACCCGTAAAGGATGGGGAGATGCTCAATATGGACGATTGACAAAAGAAGCAGCATTGGCGTATAAAAGTCGTGTGTTGTTGGTTTACGCCAGCCCTATTTTTAATACTGATTGGAATAACTCAAGCAACCAACGCTGGAAAGACGCCTTGAAAGCTACGCTGGATGCCAAGAGTTTCCTTGACTCGGAAGGCTATGGCCTAGAAGGTTCATCAGCCAAAGATTGGAATAAAATGTTCTACAATTACGATAATAAATTCTGCAAGGAAGTTATTATGGTGAAAATGATGGCCGCCACTGAGAACACGGTTGACCAACATAGTAGCTGGCAAAAGTCAATTCGTCTGAAGACAATGGGCGGTAGCGGCTCTGGTTATATGGTTCCACAGGGCATGATAGATATTTTTCCTATGGCAGACGGAACAAAGGCCACTAATGATCAAGGCAATGCCATCAACGGATACGACAAGTTCCTTTTCTTCAAAAACAGAGACCCGAGATTTTATTATACTTTTACTTTCTCAGGCGAAAAATGGGGATATGATAAAGACGCGAATACTACGGTTTGGAACTATCGCTGGATAAAAGATGCTAAAAAGAATTATCTTTTCGCCGGCTCGCTAACAGGTAGTTGTCCAGCTCTTGTTCGCAAAATGTCGGATCCTGCTGAAAATAGTGCAAACACTTATCAATACGACGGAACGGATATTTATGAATACCGCTATGCTGAACTGTTATTGAATCTGGCAGAATGCTATGCTGCTACAGGAAATGCTGGTGAGGCTGTTAAATTGATTGGTAACATTCGTAAACGTGTCGGAATTCCAGCAGGTGATGGAACTTATGGTGTTGGTAGCATTACGGATAAAAATGAAGCGATTAAAGCTTGTTTGCGTGAACGGCAGATTGAATTAGCTTATGAAGGAAAACGTTATTGGGATATTTGGCGCTGGATGTTGTATAATGACGATGCTACTGATAATAACAATACATGTTCTGTTCTAGGAATATCTCAGTTAAATAATACTTATCGAGTTGGTAAAGTTTTGCATGTGAAAAACTATGTAGGTGGTAATGACCCTTTAACATCAAGTATAGCAGCATTTACTCCTATTGATCTTGATAAAACAACCGATCTTCAAGGGGATTTGACTAAATTAGGTGAGTTTTGGACACAAAATTTTGATATTGTGGATACAGATACGCCTGTAGATAATGTTAATAATACTCAAGCTGTAATAACTTGGAGACAAAACTATTATCTGTCAGGTTTGCCAGAAAATGTACTGCAGATGAATCCTTGGCTATTGCAAAGTAAAGGTTGGCATGATGCTTATGGAGTATTTGGCACTTTTAACGCCAAAGAGTAATGAATAAATGACGTGACTGTGGATATACAGTTGTTTGTACGATAAAAAACAGGTAGATTGGGTGTAGTGGATGCTATACCCAATCTATTTTTTTTCTGATATAAGGAGGTATGTACAGCTTTATATACACGGGATAAGTTGATAATTTACCCTTTAGTGCTAATTGCTCATGCTATGTCTTTATCCTAAAGGCTGTTGTCTTCTTCTCAATAGACAAAATCGAGACAATAAGGGTAACTTGGACTTTTTTTAGTGAACCCTAAATGCTAAATAACTATATTTGGTGATTACAAAATCAGTTTTTATTAGTCTAATAAGATAAGTAGAACTAAGAAACTCAATACAATTCAAGAAGAATATGAAAAGAAAATGGACTCTCGTGATTTGTGCCGCAGCGTTGATGGCACCAATTTCCGTAGTTAAAGCGCAGTATCCCCAAGAACCTAAAGAGGTGAAGGAAGCTGTGAAGAAAATGATGGATGAAGAATACAAGCTGTCTGACGAGGCTTGGGAAAAAGCTCTTCCTACAATAGAGAAAGAAGCAAAAGAAGGTAAACCGTATATTCCTTGGGCAGCTAGGCCTACAGACCTTCCGCAAGCTAATATTCCGTCTTTTCCCGGAGCAGAGGGTGGTGGCATGTACAGCTTTGGTGGTCGTGGTGGAAAAGTGATCACGGTAACCAACTTGAATGATCGCGGACCGGGCTCTCTTCGCGAAGCTTGCGAAACTGGTGGGGCGCGTATTGTGGTGTTCAATGTATCGGGTATTATCCGCATCAAAACTCCAATTATCGTTCGTGCACCTTATATCACTATTGCCGGACAGACTGCACCAGGTGATGGTGTTTGCTTGGCGGGTGAATCTTTTTGGGTAAACACACACGATGTGGTTGTTCGCCATATGCGTTTCCGTAGAGGAGAGACGAATGTTGGACGTCGTGATGATTCATTTGGGGGAAATCCAGTTGGTAACATTATGATAGACCATTGTTCTTGTACATGGGGATTGGATGAAAATATTTCTTTTTATCGTCACATGTTTAGCCCGGGAGAAGGTTACAAGGATCTGAAACTTCCAACAGTGAATGTGACTATTCAGAATACGATCTCTGCAAAAGCTCTTGATACATACAATCATGCATTTGGTAGCACGCTTGGTGGAGAAAACTGTTCTTTTATGCGTAACCTTTGGGCAAGTAATGCCGGACGTAATCCTTCTATTGGATGGAACGGAGTATTTAATTTTGTGAATAATGTAACGTACAATTGGGTGCACCGCTCTGTTGATGGTGGCGACTATACTGCACTTTATAATATCATAAATAACTACTATAAGCCGGGACCCCTCACTCCGAAAGATACTCCGGTGGGACATCGTATCTTGAAACCGGAATCGGGGCGTAGTAAGCTAGGTTATTATGTTTTTGGTAGAATTTATTGCAATGGCAATATTATGGAAGGTTATGATGCCATAACTAAAGACAACTGGGACGGTGGTGTGCAAGTACAAGAGCAACCTAATACGGATGGCTACACTGAGAACATTAAATGGAACGAGCCTTTCCCAATGCCTTCATTAACCATCATGCCGGCGAAGGATGCTTATAAATTTGTGATAAAGAATGCGGGTGCAACGATTCCTAGTCGTGATATTGTTGACCAACGCATCATTGAGGAAGTTGAGACAGGAAAAGCCTACTATAAGGAAGGTTTAGATCCAAACTCTTTCTATCAATTTGAACATCGTCGTTTGCCAAACGATTCTTATAAGAAAGGTGTCATTACAGAAATCGAGCAAATGGGTGGGTATCCTGAATATAAAGGTACTCCTTATGTTGATACTGATAAAGATGGTATGCCTGATGCTTGGGAAAAAGCGAATGGTTTGAATCCGAATGACCCGTCTGATGCCAACAAGGACTGTACTGGCGACGGATACACTAATATTGAGAAATACATTAACGGAATTGGTACAAAGAAGAAAGTTGACTGGACAAATTTGAAGAACAACGATGATACTTTGGCTAAAAAAGGGAAATTAATGTAAGCTTATGAATAAGAGTTATTTTAAGGTAATACAATTGCTTTGCTGTTTTTTGTTTCTTGCAGCTACTTCTGCTTTTGCAGTAGATCTGGATAAGCAAAACCGAGATCCTAAATATGTGGAGACAATTGTCGGCCGCTCTCAGAAGATAGTAGATAAGCTTAATCTGACCGATAAGAAAGTGGCGGAAGATGTGCGCAATGTGATTGCTAATCGCTATTTTGAACTGAACGACATCTACGAGAAGCGTGATGCGAAAGTAAAGCAGATAAAAGAATCGGGCGTAACGGGTACTGCTAAGACAGATGCTTTAAGTGCCGCTGAATTTGAAAAAGACGCTACTTTGTATCGTTCTCACTTTGCTTTTCCGGCTAATCTCTCTCTTTTCTTAAATGAGAAGCAAGTTGAAGAAGTAAAAGATGGTTTGACTTATGGAGTTGTGATGGTGACTTACAATGCAACTTTAGAAATGATACCTTCTTTGAAAGAAGAAGAGAAGACGCAAATTTATGCTTGGCTAGTTGAAGCTCGTGAGTTTGCTATGGATGCTGAGACTTCAGGAAAGAAGCATGAAGCTTTTGGCAAATATAAAGGCAGAATCAATAATTATCTTTCGAAAAAAGGATATGACTTGGTCAAAGAACGTGAGCAATGGTATAAAAGGATTAAAGAAAAGGAATCCAAATAGAAAGCGGTTGTTTACAAAATAGTTTTAATGGGGGTGCAATTCAGCAAAATGATTGCATTCCCATTTTTTTATGGATAATCAGAGTTATAAAAGAATCTCATGCGAGTGTTTTGTTTGTTTTTGAGAAAACTAATCGATACCCTTCTACAGGCGTTGTGAGAGGGGTTTGTTGAATGTCCGCGATCAGCGTGTTGAATGCCCGCTTTCAACACGCTGATCGCGGACATTCAACACGCTGATCTAGTAAGAACAATTTTAATTCTATTTAATCTCCTACTTATGTTAACTATTTTCTTTCTTATTTCTATGCTGGGTCCACTGTTTTGATATTAAACGCTATCATTGGTTGACTTTATTCTACTATGATCCTTTTATTTTTAAATCGTGGGTTAGTGCGTTAGGGTTGCTCAAGGCTGCGGGCAAAGAGAAATTGTAGTAAGTGATTGCAATGCGAATGAGTACATAAACCCCTTAAATCCGTCTTTTTTAAATAAAGTATTAATAGAAACTGTTGATAAAGCATGAATAAATATTTTAATCTTCTGATTGTTCTCGTTCTCTTCTGTCTGATGACATCCTGCCAAAAAGGAAAAGAGTATTACGTATTCACTTCTTTTCATGAACCCGCTAATGAAGGCTTGCGCTATCTTTATAGTGAGGATGGCATTCACTGGGATAGTATTCCGGGAACTTGGTTGAAACCGGAAATAGGCAGACAACAGTTGATGAGAGACCCTTCAATGGTGCGTACTCCCGATGGTATTTTCCACTTGGTATGGACTACTAGCTGGAAAGGTGATTTGGGATTCGGATATGCTTCTTCAACAGATATGATACATTGGTCGGAACAAAAGATGATTCCGGTGATGGAACATGAACCTACTACGGTGAATGTCTGGGCACCGGAGATTTTTTATGATGATGAGAAGCAACAATTTATGGTGATGTGGGCTTCGTGTGTGCCAGGTCGCTTTGCACGAGGAATTGAAGAAGAAAATAATAATCACAGGTTATACTATATCACAACAAAGGATTTTAAAACAGTATCGGAAACTAAAGTATTATATGACCCCGGCTTTAGTAGTATTGATGCTACCATTGTGAAGCGTGCACCCAAAGATTATGTAATGGTGCTAAAAGACAATACCCGTCCGAACCGTAATTTGAAAATAGCTTTTGCCTCTTCTCCTTATGGTCCTTACTCTCCTGCATCTAAAGCTTTTACTCAACCATTTGTGGAAGGTCCTACTGTCGAGAAAGTAGGTGAGGACTATCTGATTTACTTCGACGTATATAAAAAGAAGATTTATGGAGCGGTGAAGACGCGAGATTTTATTAATTTTACCAATGAAACTGAAACAGTGAAGGTGCCGGAAGGGCATAAACATGGGACGATATGTAAAGTCCCTCAAGAAACCGTTGAGAGACTAATTGAAAGCAAGAAATAACAGCTACTCTATAAATACCATGAAACATTTAAAAGGCGTTTTAGTTGCAATTGCAGTTGCTAGTACTTTTTCTTCATCTTCTTTTGCACAAGATAAGATTCATTATACAGGGACGGAACTTTCTAATCCGGCCTATCATGACGGGCAACTGACTCCGGTTGTAGGAGTACACAATATTCAGGTAATGCGGGCAAACCGTGAATTTCCAGAGGCTTCTAACGGAAATGGGTGGACATACAATCACCAACCTATGCTGGCTTATTGGAACGGACAATTCTATATGCAGTATTTGTCGGATCCGGCTGATGAACATGTTCCACCATCACACACCTTTTTGACTACTTCTAAAG
Organism: uncultured Bacteroides sp.; assembly: GCF_963666545.1. Lineage (NCBI taxonomy): Bacteria > Pseudomonadati > Bacteroidota > Bacteroidia > Bacteroidales > Bacteroidaceae > Bacteroides > uncultured Bacteroides sp. Next base: position 4,265,219 of record NZ_OY762899.1, read on the forward strand.
ATGGTTATCATTGGACGAATCCGGCAGTACTTTTTCCTACTTACAAGGTGCCTGATGGATACACAAAACCGGGACGTACAGATGTAGCAAAGAACTTAATCGCCATAATGCATCAACGTGTAGGTTTTTACGTATCGAAGTCAGGCAGATTAATAACTATGGCCAATTATGGAGTGGCTATGGACAAAAAAGATGATCCAAATGATGGCAATGGAATTGGTCGTGTTGTCAGAGAGATAAAGAAGGATGGAACGTATGGACCGATTCACTTTATCTATTACAATCATGGCTTTAATGAGAAAAACACAAATTATCCTTTCTTTAAGAGAAGTAAGGATAAAGGTTTTGTGCAAGCTTGTCAGGAGATATTAAACAACCCTCTTTATCGTATGCAATGGGTGGAAGAAGCCGATCGGAATGACCCGATCATCCCTCTAAATAAGGAATATAAGGCATTTAACTGCTATACATTGCCTGATGGTAAGATAGCTTGTTTGTGGAAACATGCTTTGACTTCTATCAGTGAAGATGGAGGAAATACGTGGGCGCAACCTGTCTTGCGTGCCAAGGGTTTTGTAAACAGCAACGCTAAGATATGGGGGCAACGATTGAGCGACGGTACGTATGCCACTGTATATAATCCTTCTGAATTCCGTTGGCCGCTTGCCATTTCTTTGAGTGTGGACGGGCTTGAATATACAACACTGAACCTTGTTAATGGTGAAGTTCCTCCGATGAGATATGGGGGTAATTATAAATCTTATGGACCTCAATATGTACGTGGCATTCAAGAGGGTAATGGCAAACCGGCAGATGGAGATCTTTGGGTTGCTTATAGTGTGAACAAAGAAGATATGTGGGCTGCGCATATTCCGGTTCCGGTTCGAACAAAGGCTACGGGCCATGCCAACGATGATTTTTCGACAAACTCTAATTTGTCTCAATTGACAGATTGGAACATTTATTCTCCACTTTGGGCACCGGTTTCTTTAGAAAAGGAAGAGGGTACATCATGGCTTACATTAAGGGACAAAGATCCATTTGATTATGCTAAAATAGAAAGAAAAATTCCGGCAACGAAGGAACTGACTGTTTCATTTGACTTGTTGGCCGGGCAGAATGATAAGGGTATACTACAGATCGAATTCTTAGATGAAAATGGAATTGCATGCTCTCGTCTGGATTTGACGAACGACGGACTGTTTCGTGCCAAAGGTGGATCTCGATTTGGTAATATGATGAAATATGAAGCAGGGAAGAAGTATCATGTTGAAGCGATTTTATCGGTAACAGACAGAAATATTACAGTCTTTGTGGATGGCAAAAAAGTTGGGTTGCGTATGCTTTATGCTCCGGTAGCTTCAATAGAGCGTATTGTCTTTAGAACCGGTGTACAGCGGAACTTCCCTACGCCTGATACTCCTGCCGATCAGGATTATGACTTACCCAATGCAGGAGCTCAGGAACCAATGGCTTTCTATCGCATAGCCAATGTAAAAACATCATCTGCGGATACCGATGCAACAGCAACTTTTTTGAAGTATACAAACTTTAGCCATTATGTTTCCTATTTTAATAATATGGAAGACGAAAATATTGCTCAGGCTATTCCTAATGCGGAAGCATCAAAGTGGATGGAGAATAACGTCCCTCTGTTTGAATGTCCGCAAAAGAATTTCGAGGAGATGTACTATTTTCGTTGGTGGAGTCTGCGTAAGCATATAAAGAACACTCCTGTGGGTTATGGGATGACTGAGTTTCTGGTGAATCGCACGTATGCTGATAAATATAATCTGATTGCTTGTGCCATTGGCCATCATATTAACGAAAGTCGTTGGCTGCATGATCGTACTTATCTGGATCAGATTATACATACTTGGTATCGTGGCAATGAAGGTGGAGCGATGAAAAAGATGAATAAATTTAGTTCATGGAACGCGGATGCCATTCTAAATCGTTATTTGGTAGATGGGAATAAATCATTTTTGCTGGACATGCAGAAGGATTTAGAGACTGAATACAAACGTTGGGAAAGCACGAACCGATTGAAGAACGGCCTCTATTGGCAAGGAGATGTACAGGATGGCATGGAAGAATCGATCAGTGGTGGCCGTCGCAAACAGTATGCCCGTCCTACTATTAATAGTTATATGTATGGTAATGCCAAGGCTCTTTCTACAATCGGCTTGTTGGCTGGTGATGAAGGTGGTGCTATGACGTATGCTTTGAAAGCTGATACACTTAAACATCTTGTAGAGGAACAGTTGTGGAATACTAAGCATCATTTCTTTGAGACGATGCGTAGGGATTCATCAGCTAATGTGCGCGAAGCCATTGGATATATTCCCTGGTATTTTAATCTGCCGGCGAAAGGTAAATACGATGATGCATGGAAAGAAGTGATGGATGAAAGAGGATTTTCCGCTCCTTACGGATTAACGACAGCCGAACGCCGTCATCTGGAGTTTCGTACACGTGGTGTAGGCAAATGTGAGTGGGATGGAGCTATCTGGCCGTTTGCTTCCGCTCAAACGCTAACAGCAATGGCCAATTTCATGAATAACTATCCTCAGACAGTTCTTTCGGATAGTGTCTATTTTCGCCAAATGGAATTGTATGTAGAATCTCAATATCATCGCGGACGCCCATACGTGGGAGAATATCTGGATGAGGTAACTGGTTACTGGCTGAAAGGCGACCAAGAACGTTCACGCTATTATAATCATTCTACATTCAATGATCTGGTTATTACCGGATTGGTTGGATTGCGTCCTCGTATGGACAATACTCTCGAAATTAACCCTCTCATACCTGAGGACAAATGGAACTGGTTCTGTTTGGACAACGTGTTGTATCATGGTCATACTATCTCAATTATTTGGGACAAAGATGGCAGCCGTTATCATTCAGGAAAGGGATTACGTATCTTTGTTGATGGAAAATTGGTAGGTCATGCAGATAAACTTGAAAAGTTGATTTGCAAAGATGTACTTCAGTGAGAATTGTTGGATAATGATAAGAAATAGAATATTATTCCTGTTTGCCATTGGTTTGTTTTTACTTACCTGCTCGGTTAGAGCGGTTGAGGTAACAAAGACAACCTGTGAAATGGCTGTCGATCCGCTTTGTATGGCTGCTAAATCTCCTCGTTTTGGTTGGCAAATGCATTCTTCCGAACAGGGAAGCATGCAAATAGCTTATGCCATTGAGGTGTATGCTCTGCAGAATGGTAAACGCAGTCTTGTTTGGAAAACGGGTAAAATTAATTCTACTCAAAGTCAGTTAGTTCAGTATGTGGGAGAAGCTCTACAGCCACTTATAAAATATGTCTGGAGAGTTCAGGTGTGGGATGAAAAGAATCGTCCTTCCTCCTGGAGCAAAGAATCTGAATTTCGTTTAGCGCCCGACTATTCATTCTTTGATGCTCAGTGGATAGGCGCTATCTCACGCAAAGATGCTAAGTTGCCTCAGGGGCGGAAATTTCATGAAACGGACTTGAGAAAACCTGAAGTGAAAGCATTGTGGGCTGCCGTAGATACTTTATCGAATAAGAGCATTTATCTTCGTAAATCATTCGTTACCACAAAGCAAATTGATGAAGCGATTGTATATGTTTGTGGACTCGGTCATTATGAGTTGAGTCTGAATGGTAATAAGATTGGTGAAAGCGAGTTTGCCCCGTTATGGAGTGATTACGATAAAACCGTCTACTATAATGTTTATGATGTAACGTCAACTATCCGTGAAGGAGAAAACGCTATCGGAACTCTTTTGGGAAATGGATTCTATAATGAACAAGGCGGAAGATATAGAAAATTACAGATTAGTTTCGGACCGCCGACGCTGTTGTTGAAACTCGTTATCAGGTATAAGGATGGGACAAAGAAAGAGATCCTTTCGGGTGCTGATTGGAAGTACCGTTTGAGTCCGATAACTTTTAACTCCATTTATGGTGGAGAGGATTACGATGCTCGCTTAGAACAAGTTGGTTGGAATACTTCCTCTTTTAATGATTCTACCTGGAAGTCGGTGGTGCTGCAACAAGCTCCTAAAGGACAGTTGCGTCCACAGACGGCTACTCCGGTTAAAATTATGGAACGATATGGTATTCAGAAAGTAACAAAACTTACTCCTGAACAGATCGTTGGTGCCTGTAAATCGACCAAACGCACGATAGATGCTTCTGCTTTTGTTCTTGACATGGGACAGAATCTGTCCGGATTCCCGGAGATAACTGTTTGTGGTAAAAAAGGACAGAAAGTAACGTTGATTGTAGCAGAAGCCTTAACCGATGAGGGTGCTGCAAATCAACGCCAAACAGGTAGGCAGCATTATTATGAATACACTTTGAAGGGCGATGGTGATGAAACTTGGCATCCTCGTTTTTCTTATTATGGGTTCCGCTATATTCAAGTGGAAGGTGCTGTACTTAAAGGGCAAAAGAATCCTCGGAAATTAGCGGTATTAAAGAGTATAAAGTCTTGTTTTATCTATAATTCTGCGGCGAAAGTCTCTTCTTTTGAAACATCCAACATGATATTCAATAATGCGCATCGTATTATAAAAATGGCTATACAAAGCAATATGCAGTCAATCTTTACAGATTGCCCGCATCGCGAAAAGCTCGGTTGGTTGGAAGAAACTCATTTGAATGGTCCCGGATTATTATATAATTATGACCTTACTTCATTCTTACCTAAAGTAGTTCAGGATATAGCCGATTCTCAATATGATAACGGCATGGTACCGACGATCGCTCCTCAGTATGTTATTTTTGAAGGACCGGGAATGGATGATTTTGCCAATTCGCCCGAATGGGGTTCGGCGATGATCATATTGCCGTTTATGTATTACGAAACTTACGGTGATAAGTCACTTATTCAGAATTATTATCGCAATATGCGGGCTTACCTTGATTATCTAACTTCGCGTGCAGAGAATCATATTCTGTCATTTGGATTGGGAGATTGGTATGATTATGGTAATTTTAAAGCCGGTTTTTCAAAGAATACCCCTATACCTTTAGTTGCCACAGCCCAATATTATATGGATGCTTGTTATATGGTTCGTGCAGCTGAGATGGTGGGCAACAAATATGATCTTGACTATTATACCCGTTTAAGTAAAGGCATTAAAGCCGCATTTAATGAGAAGTTCTTCCATGCGGAGACGAAACAATATGGCACAGGGAGTCAGTGTAGCAATGCGCTTCCACTCTTTCTTGATATGGTTAGTTCTGAATTACGTCCGGCTGTATTAGATAATTTAGTGAAAGATATAAAAGCACACGGCAATCGGCTGACTACCGGTGATGTAGGGAACAGATATCTTTTTCAAACTTTGGCGCGTAATGGATTAAATGAGCTGATGTACACCATGCACAATCATGAAGAAGCACCGGGCTATGGATTCCAGTTGAAGTTTGGTGCAACTACGTTGACCGAACAGTGGGATCCCAGACAAGGCTCTTCTTGGAATCATTTTATGATGGGACAGATTGATGAATGGTTTTTTAATTCATTGGCCGGAATAAAAGCTGATTCATTACATCCGGGATATCAGGATATTGTTATTGCCCCTCAAGTGGTAGGTGATTTAAAATATGTGAGAGCATCTTATGAAACACTTTACGGACTTGTTGGGGTAAATTGGACACATGACAATGGAGTATTTACTTTATCAGTGGAAGTTCCTGTGAATTGTTCGGCGAAGATTTATTTGCCGGGTGATAAGGAAGCAAAGATGATAAAAAGCGGAAGTTATTTATTTACAAAGAAATTATAGTACGATGAGAATACGACTTTTACTGATATTGGTTGCAACTGTTTGTTTGGTATTTCCTCTTCATGCCGAGCGGGTAGATATGTTGAAAGCCGGAGCAAAGGCAAATGGCACTGTGTTGAATACGAAGTTGATAAACAACACGATTGTTCGCCTCAACAAAGCGGGTGGGGGAACACTTTTCTTTCCTTCCGGTACCTACCTCACCGGCTCCATTGTGATGAAAAGTAATATCACGATTGAACTGGAAGCGGGAGCTACATTGCTCTTCTCTGATAACTTTGATGACTATCTTCCTTTTGTCGATATGCGCTATGAAGGAGTGATGATGAAGAGTTTCTCTCCTTTAATCTACGCTGTTGATGCAGAGAATATAACCATCAAGGGTGAAGGTACGCTTGATGGTCAAGGTAAAAAGTGGTGGATGGAGTTTTTCCGTATTATGGTTGATATGAAAGATAACGGTGTGCGTGATCTGAACAAATATCAGGCTCTTTGGGATAAAGAGAACGATACTAAATCACTATATGCAGAAACGAACTCAGACTATGCCGGTACGTTGCAACGTCGTTTTTTTCGACCTCCTTTTATCCAACCTGTGCGTTGCAAGAATGTACGCATTGAAGGCGTTAAAATAACAAACTCTCCTTTCTGGACTGTAAACCCGGAGTTTTGTGATAACGTAACGATTAAGGGAACTACCATTCATAACGTTCCTTCTCCCAATACAGATGGCATCAATCCTGAATCATGTAAGAACGTACACATCAGTGATTGTCACATTTCGGTTGGAGATGATTGCATCACGATTAAGTCGGGACGCGATTTGCAGGGACGTAAGTTAGCAGTGCCTTGCGAGAATATTACAATCACTAATTGTACCATGCTATCCGGTCACGGCGGAGTAGTGATTGGTAGTGAAATGAGTGGAAGCGTTCGCAAGGTTGTCATTAGTAATTGTATTTTCGACGGAACCGATAGAGGCATTCGGCTTAAATCGACTCGGGGAAGAGGAGGAGTGGTAGAAGATATTCGTATCAGTAATATTGTAATGAGCAACATCAACAATGAAGCCATTGTAATGGATTTAATGTATAGCAATATGCCTGTTGAACCTTTAAGTGAGCGGACACCGGTCTTTAGAAATATTCATGTGTCGGGTCTTACTGCTACAGGTGTGAAAACTCCGATTGTGATAAGAGGGTTGGATGAAGCACACATTACTGATGTATCTCTTCGTGATATCAATATAGAAAGCAAGGAGAAGCCTCACTTTCAGAATTGTGATCGTATCACTCTTGATGATGTGATAGTAAACGGTCAAAAGGTAATCTTAGAATAAAAAACAAATGAAAAAGATTGTTCTTATCGTATTATTAGTCAGTTTTGTTGGCGCAAATGCGCAGAATCTGACCTTTGAGAATAAGTTTGCTCGTCCCCTTAGTGAGGTGCTTACTGATCTACAAACACGTTTTCATATCCGTCTGAAATATGATGTAGATACGGTTGGGAAAATACTCCCGTATGCCGATTTTCGTATTCGCCCTTATTCAGCAGAAGAATCTTTGACGAATGTTTTAGCTCCTTTTGATTACAAGTTTGTTAAGCAGGAAGGTAATCTATATAAGATAAAGAATTATGAATATGCACGTCGTACTTCCGAAGATGGAGAGAAGGCTTTGGCGTATTTAAAATCATTATATGTTGATAAAGAATCGTGGGAAAAAAGAAGAGTGAATTTGCGTAAGGAAGTTCGTGCAAAATTGGGCCTTGATTCATTACTTAACAAAAGAGTAAATGCGAAACCTATTCTTTCGAAGATAAGAAAATTCGATGGATATACTGTTCAGAACTTTGCGCTCGAAACTCTTCCCGGATTGTATGTCTGTGGTTCTATTTACACTCCGAGTTCTAAAGGAAAACACGCATTGATCATTTGTCCGAATGGTCACTTTGGCGGAGGTCGCTATCGTGAAGATCAACAACAACGGATGGGTACGCTTGCACGCATGGGAGCTATTTGTGTTGATTATGACCTCTTTGCGTGGGGAGAATCAGCTTTGCAAGTAGGCAGCGCAGCGCATCGTTCTAGTGCAGCACATGTAATACAGGCTATGAATGGGCTTTCTATTCTTGATTTTATGATTGTGCGTAAGGACGTAGACAAAGCGAGAGTGGGAGTAAATGGAGGCTCAGGTGGCGGAACGCAAACTGTGCTACTTACTGCTTTGGACCAACGTTTTACAGCTGCTGCTCCTGTTGTAAGTCTATCTTCTCACTTTGACGGAGGGTGTCCTTGCGAAAGTGGGATGCCTGTTACAATGGCTTGTGGAGGAACTAATAATGCTGAATTGGCTGCTATGTTTGCACCCCGTCCCATGTTGGTTGTGTCCGATGGCAAGGACTGGACAAGCAGTGTTCCTGAATTGGAATTCCCTTATCTGCAATACGTATACGGTTTTTACGGGGCTGTTGGTAAGGTAACGAATGTACACCTTCCTAAAGAAGGACACGACTTTGGTCCGAATAAGCGTAATGCTGTCTATGATTTCTTCGCTTCCGTTTTTTCTTTGGATAAAGCGAAGCTGGATGAAAAGCGTGTAACGATTGAACCAGAAGAAGCGATGTATAGCTTTGGCAAAGATGGAGTATTTCTTCCGGCAACCGCTATTCGCTCTTTTGATAAATTGGCTGTTTATTTTGATAAGAATCGATTCTCGGTATTGCAATCGGATCTTAGCCTTGAGAAAAAAGCGACAGATTGGGTCGCATCTCTCAAGTTGGAAGATGAAAAGAAAATTTCTTTTGTAACGACATTGGTTTATAACCATCTGCGCAGTGTACGTGAATGGCACAATGAACATCCATATAACACTGTTCCTGAGGGATTAAATCCATTGACAGGTAAACCGCTTAGCCAACTTGATCGTGAGATGATCGCTGATTCTGCTATGCCTAAAGAAGTGCATGTAAAATTAATGAATGGCTTGCGAAAAGTTCTCACCGAAGAACAAGTGGACGCCATTCTCGATAAATATACTGTTGGCAAGGTTGCTTTTACGTTGGCCGGATATCATGCTATTGTTCCTGATCTTACAGAAAAGGAGGAAGCTTTCATTTTGGAGAACCTGAAACTGGCACGTGAACAGGCTATTGACTATAAAAGCATGAAGCAAATCTCTGCTATATTTGAAATCTACAAAAACAAGTGCGAAGAGTTCCTTAATAATAATGGACGTAGTTGGAGGCAGTTGTTTAAGGACTATGTGAATAAGGTTAAAGCCGAGAAAGCCTCTAAAGCTACTCAGAAGAAGTAATGTTTGAAAAATGAAACAGATGAATAGAATAAAAGCTTTCCTACTTTTTGTATTGTGCATGCTGGCTGCAGATGCTTCTGCGGTTGCATACAAACTCTGGTACGATAAACCGGCCCAAGTTTGGACGGAAGCCCTTCCTTTAGGTAACGGTCGACTGGGTGCTATGGTGTTTGGAAATCCGGCTGTAGAACAGATACAATTAAATGAAGAGACTATTTGGGCAGGACAACCAAACAAGAATGCAAATCCCGATGCTTTGGAATATATCCCTAAAGTTCGTGAACTTGTCTTTGCCGGCAAATATCTGGAAGCACAAACATTGGCTACGGAGAAGGTCATGGCCAAAACGAATTCGGGTATGCCTTATCAAACCTTTGGCGATTTACGTATTTCGTTTCCCGGACATACCCGCTATACGAATTATTATCGTGAGTTAAATCTGGACTCAGCTCAGGCAGTAGTACGCTATCAGGTCGATGGGGTAAACTATAAAAGAGAGACGATCACTTCATTTACCGATCAGGTCGTGATGGTTCGCCTTACAGCAGATGTCCCCGGAAAGATCACTTGCAATTCTATCCTGACTACTCCTCATCAGGATGTCGTGATTGCTTCTGATGGAAATACAGTTACCTTGTCAGGTGTATCATCCTGGCATGAAGGTTTGAAAGGTAAAGTTGAATTTCAGGGAAGATTAACCGCTAAAATAGAGGGTGGCAAAATGACCTGTAAAGATGGTGTGTTGGCTATTGAAGGAGCGAATGAAGCTGTACTTTATGTTTCTATTGCAACAAACTTTAATAGCTATAAAGATATTACAGGCAATCAGGTAGAACGTGCAAAAGCTTATCTTGACAAGGCACTGAAACATACTTATGCCGAAGATAGAAAAGCGCATGTTGCTTTCTTTAAGAAATATATGGATCGTGTTTCGTTCAATCTGGGAGAGAATAAATACTTAAATACGACCACTGATGTGCGCGTTGAACAATTTAAGGAAACGAATGATGCTCATCTGGTAGCTACCTATTTTAACTTCGGACGCTATCTGCTCATCTGTTCTTCTCAGCCGGGTGGACAGCCGGCTAACTTGCAAGGCATTTGGAATGATAAACTTTTTCCCTCCTGGGATAGCAAGTATACTTGTAACATTAATGTGGAGATGAATTATTGGCCGGCAGAAGTAACTAATTTGAGTGAGTTACACGAGCCCCTGCTTCAGATGACAAAGGAAGTGAGTGAAACAGGAAAGGAAACAGCTAAAATAATGTATGGTGCTAATGGTTGGGTATTGCACCATAATACGGATATTTGGCGGATAACAGGAGCGATAGATAAAGCTCCTTCGGGTATGTGGCCTTCAGGAGGCGCTTGGCTATGCCGTCATTTATGGGAACGCTATTTATACACAGGCAACGTTGATTTTCTTCGCGCTGCTTATCCTATCATGAAAGAGTCCGGTCGTTTCTTTGATGAAACGATGGTGAAAGAGCCAACTCACGGATGGTTAGTGGTGTGCCCTAGTAATTCCCCTGAAAACACCCATGCCGGAAGTGAAGGGAAAGCTACTACAGCGGCTGGCTGTACGATGGATAACCAGTTAGTTTTTGATTTGTGGACTTCCATTATAACCACTGCCCGGTTGCTTGGCACCGATACGGAGTTTGCTGATCATTTGGAGAAACGTCTGAAAGAGATGCCGCCGATGCAAGTTGGTCGATGGGGACAACTGCAGGAATGGATGTTCGATTGGGATGATCCTAATGATATTCATCGCCATGTATCCCATCTTTACGGATTATTTCCCAGCAATCAAATTTCTCCATACCGCACTCCTGAACTCTTTGATGCGGCACGGACTTCACTCATTCACCGTGGAGATCCTTCAACAGGTTGGAGCATGGGATGGAAAGTTTGCCTTTGGGCTCGCTTGTTGGATGGTGATCACGCCTATAAGCTCATTACAGAGCAACTGACTCTGGTTCGGAATGAAAAGAAAAAAGGAGGAACGTATCCTAATTTATTTGATGCGCATCCACCCTTTCAAATTGATGGAAACTTTGGTTGTACGGCTGGAATAGCCGAAATGTTGATGCAGAGTTATGACGGCTTTATTTATCTTCTTCCGGCACTTCCGTCTTTATGGAAAGAAGGGGAGATAAAGGGATTGGTTGCTCGTGGAGGCTTTGAGTTGAATCTTAGTTGGAAGAACGGGCGCGTCGACAGATTGGTTGTTAAATCGCGTATTGGCGGCAATTGTCGTCTCCGCTCGCTGACGCCTCTTGTTGGTAAAGGATTAAAACGTGCGAAAGGGAGCAACGCTAACTCTCTATATGCTGTTCCTGAAGTTGCTCGTCCGCTGATTAATGAGAAAGCCAGCTTGAATAAACTGAAGCTCAAGAATACTTATTTGTATGATTTGGCTACAAAAGCTGGTGAAGAGTATATCCTATTGGGGAAATGATAAATAATGAAAACTGTAAATGATAACGATATGAAGACGAATGTTTTTTGGTATTTCTTTATTCTATTAGTATTAACGGTTGGCAATGTTTCTGCTCAGAAAAAGACAGCGAAGACGTATATTCCATGGAGTAACGGTAAACTGGTTGTTTCGGAAGAGGGACGTTACCTGAAGCATGAAAATGGTGCACCGTTTTTCTGGCTTGGGGAGACTGGATGGCTTTTGCCTGAACGCTTAAACCGTGATGAAGCGGAATACTATCTTGAACAATGCAAGCAACGTGGCTATAATGTGGTACAGGTACAAACAGTGAACGATGTTCCTGCGCTAAACTACTATGGACAATACTCGCACCCTGATGGATTTAACTTCAAGGAAATCAATAAGAAAGGCGTATATGGTTATTGGGATCACATGGACTATATCATTAAGACAGCTGAAAAGAAAGGCATATATATTGGAATGGTTTGTGTTTGGGGCAACCTTGTAAAAAACGGTCTTATGACAGTTAAAGAGGCTCAGGCTTATGGCAAATTTCTTGCTGAGAGATACAAAGATCAACCTAATATTATCTGGTTTATCGGAGGAGATATTCGTGGTGATGTAAAGACTGTAGAGTGGGAGACTTTGGCGAAAAGTATTCGGGCTATTGATAAAAATCACCTAATGACATTCCACCCACGTGGGAGAACTACTTCAGCGACTTGGTTCAACAATGCCGAATGGTTGGATTTCAATATGTTCCAGAGTGGACACCGTCGTTACGGACAACGCAATGGTGATGGTGATTATACTATTAAGGAGAATACAGAGGAAGATAACTGGAGATATGTTGAAAGTAGCCAGTTAATGAAACCTTTGAAACCAATTATTGATGGGGAACCTAGTTATGAAGAGATTCCTCAGGGTTTGCACGATCCGAACGAAACTCTTTGGAATGATAATGACGTGCGCAGATATGCTTACTGGTCTGTTTTTGCCGGTTCTTTTGGACATACATATGGCCATAATTCCATTATGCAATTTATTAAACCGGGTGTGGGCGGTGCTTATGGTGCAAAGAAACCTTGGTATGATGCTTTGGGTGATCCCGGCTTCAATCAGATGAAGTATATAAAGAATTTGATACTTACTTTTCCATATTTTGAACGTATTCCTGATCAAAGTATTATTGCAGGTATCAATGGCGAGCGTTATGATCGTGCCATTGCTACACGTGGCAATGATTATTTGTTGGTTTACAACTATACAGGTCGTCCTATGGATATTGATTTGAGCAAAATAAGCGGGTCTAAGAAGAATGTTTGGTGGTATAGTGCTAAAGACGGTAAACTGGAATATGTTGGCGAGTTTGATAGCAAAGTTGTTAATTTCCAACACGATAGTGGTTATTGCAGTGGAAATGATCAGGTATTGATCGCCGTCGATTCTTCTAAAAATTATGTAGAGAAGGGCTGGGTAGCACTTCCTGATGCACAACAAAAATGGAATAAATAATATCTCCTGTCTATGAGTAAGAATAGAGCACTTTGTCTTTTTATTATCTGCTTACTTCTTCCACTCTCTATGTGGGCTAAGGTGGATATCACTTATTTACGTACCGAGCAGATGCTTAATCCGATGGGGATTGATGCTGAAACTCCTCGTTTGAGTTGGAGACTTGTTTCATCCGAACGTAATGTGTTGCAAACAGCTTACCATATTCTTGTTGCTTCTTCTTTGGAGAAGCTAAAGAATGGTGAAGGTGATTTATGGGATTCCGGTAAGGTTCATTCAGATGCTTCTATTTGGGTGCCTTATAGTGGAACGCCTTTAAAAAGCAATGTCCGTTGCTATTGGAGAGTGAAAAGTTATACTACTCGTGGAGAAACGGCTTGGAGCGAACCTGCCCATTGGAGTATGGGACTTCTTTCTGAAAATAACTGGAAAGGACAATGGATTGGTGCTGATAAGGCATTCCCATGGGATAGTGAAACACAGTGGAGCCGCTTAAGTGCTCGTTATTTGCGTAAAGAATTTAAGCTTGCCAAGAAAGTGAAACAAGCTACCGTTCACATAGCGGGTTTGGGAATGTACGAGCTTTTAGTCAATGGAGAGAAGGTAGGCGATCAGGTGTTGGCTCCCGCTCCTACAGATTATAGAAAAACGGTTCTTTACAATAGTTTTGATGTGACTTCAATGCTGAAAAGTGAAAATGCGATTGGAGTTACACTTGGTAATGGACGGTTTTATACCATGCGTCAGAATTACAAACCATATAAGATACCGACTTTCGGATATCCAAAGATGCGTTTGAACCTGATTGTGGAATACACGGATGGTAGTAAAGAGACGATTGCAAGTGATGCTAGTTGGAAGCTGACTGCTGATGGCCCTATCCGTAGTAATAATGAATATGACGGTGAGGAGTATGATGCTCGCAAGGAACTGAAAGGCTGGGCAACTATCGGTTATGACGACTCAAAATGGGAGAAAGCTCAACGTGTAAGTATACCTACAGGAACTTTGTGTGCTGCCATGGCACCCAACATGAAAGTGATGGAAACGATCAAACCTCTTTCAATAAAGAAAGTGGGAGAGAAGTACATTCTTGACATGGGACAAAATATGGTTGGTTGGATTCGCCTGAAGATCAAAGGAAATGCCAGTGATTCGATTCGTTTGCGTTTTGCTGAATTGCTACAAAAGGATGGTGAAATCTATGTCAGAAACCTTCGTGATGCGAGGGTAACAGATACTTATATTGTTCGTGGAGATGAGGCTGGCGCTCAATGGTCACCCCGTTTTGTCTATCATGGCTTTCGCTATGTAGAGGTTTCCGGTTATTTAAAAGCACAACTGACTGACTTTGTTGGTGAAGTGGTAAATGATGAGATGGAAACTCTCGGTTCATTTGAAACGTCCAATTCTATTCTGAATAAAATCTATAAAAATGCTTATTGGGGCATTCGTGGCAATTACAAAGGAATGCCTGTTGACTGTCCTCAACGCAACGAACGTCAACCTTGGTTGGGCGATCGTGCTACTGGTTCATTGGGAGAAAGCTTTGTCTTTGAAAACGGACCTCTCTATGCTAAATGGATGGATGACATTCGTGAGGCGCAACGTGAAGATGGCTGTATCCCTGATGTAGCTCCGACTTACTGGAATTATTATTCAGACAATATGACTTGGCCTTCCGTATTATTACTTTCTTCTGATATGATTTATACTCAGTTTGGCAATATGAAGCCGATTGTGAAGAACTACCCTGCCATGAAGCTTTGGCTGTCTCACATGAAGAAAGAGTATATGACGGAAGATTACATTGTAACAAAAGACAAGTATGGTGACTGGTGTGTTCCTCCTGAATCATTAGAACTGATACATAGCAAAGACCCTAATCGTCAGACGGATGGACAACTGATTGCTACCGCTTATTATTATAAGATGTTGAGCCTGATGACTCGTTTTGCTAATCTTCAGGGGTTTAAAGAAGACGTTGCAGAGTTTGATGCTTTGGCTGCAAAGGTTAAAATAGCCTTTAATAATAAGTTCCTGACTGTAAAGGATGGGACATCACGAGTTCCTGGACATTTGCTTTATCCGGATAGCATCTATTATGGTAACAATACTGTTACGGCAAATATTTTGCCATTGGCATTTGACATGGTTCCTCAGGAATACGTTGAAGAAGTTTCAAAGAATGTAATTACCACTATTATTACGACCAACAACGGACAGATCAGCACAGGAGTAATTGGCGTGCAGTGGTTGATGCGCGAGCTAAGCAAAATGGGGCGTGCAGACATTGCTTATCTACTCGCTTCAAACAAGAAATATCCAAGTTGGGGATACATGGTTGAGCAAGGTGCTACTACTATCTGGGAGTTATGGAATGGAAATACGGCCAATCCGGAAATGAATAGTGGAAATCACGTTATGTTGCTTGGCGATTTGATTCCATGGTGTTATGAAAATCTGGCCGGTATCCGTTCAAGTCGTGAGGAGGTTGGTTTTAAACATATCGTTCTTAGTCCTGACTTTGGAGTACAAGAGTTGAGTAAAGTGGATGCTTCTTATATGACTCCTTATGGTAAAGTGGTTAGTAAGTGGACAAAAACTCCGATGCAATTGGAGTGGGATGTCACTATCCCTGCTAATTCTACGGCGGAAGTTTATTTGCCTGATGGTAAGAAGGAGGAGATCGGTTCAGGAAGCTATCATTATAGTGTTAATATTCCAACTCGTGATAAAGCCATACTTACGGATGAATTTTTATATGAAGAGACTTCTTTCCCGGAATGTCATGCAGCTACTATCGCTGAAATGCCCAATGGTGATTTAGTTGCCTCTTTCTTTGGAGGTACCAAAGAACGTAATCCTGATTGCTGCATTTGGGTATGCCGCAAAGAAAAAGGAAGCGACAAGTGGACAGCTCCGATGCTTGCAGCTGATGGCGTGTTTAGTCCCACGGAGAGGAAAGCTTGTTGGAATCCTGTTTTGTTTCAAATACCCGATGGCGATTTACTCTTATTTTATAAGATAGGTTTGAAAGTTTCCGATTGGAGTGGTTGGTTAGTCCGTTCTAAAGATGGAGGAAAGACATGGAGCAAACGCGAACCCTTGCCCGAAGGCTTCTTGGGCCCGGTAAAGAACAAGCCGGAATTAATTAACGGCAAAATAATCTGCCCTTCCAGTACGGAAGGAAGCGGTGGCTGGCGAGTACATTTTGAAATATCAGATGACATGGGTAAGATCTGGCGCATGGTTGGACCAATAGATGCTTCAGAAGCAGTGCTGACGATTGATGCGAATAAAGCGAATCTGAAAGATGACCCGGAAGCAGGAGAGAATTTTAAGAATACGGGTAAGGTCGTTCAGGCCATTCAACCAAGTATTTTGAAACTAAAAGATGGACGTTTGCAGATACTTTGTCGCACCCGTAATGGTAAGTTGGCAACATCTTGGAGCAATGATGATGGGGAGACGTGGACACCACTGACTTTGTTGGATGTTCCGAATAACAATTCAGGAACAGATGCGGTTACTCTTAAGGATGGTCGTCACATACTGATATATAACAATTTTGGAACTTTGCCGGGTACCCCGAAAGGGGTACGTACTCCATTGAATATCGCTATTTCTAAGGATGGTGTGAAATGGGAACCTAAGTTAATACTCGAAGATAGCCCAATTAGCCAGTACTCTTACCCTGTCATTATACAAGGGAAAGATGGTAAAATTCATGCCATCTATACCTGGCGCCGTCAGCGTATTAAGTATCAGTGTATTGACCCTAAAAGACTTTGATCATTATTACTAAACTAAGAAGATGAAAAGGATAAAATTAGTATATCTATCGGCAATTGTTATGGTTGCCACTACTGTTTGTGCTCAAGATAAGGGACTTACAGATATGACTCATAGCCGTTTTGCCAAAATGCATAATACGGAGCTTGGTGCTGTTCGCTGGACGGATGGTTTCTGGGGCGATCGCTTTGCTGTTTGCAAGGACACGATGCTTTTAAATATGTGGAAAACATGGAATGCTCCCGAAGTATCTCATGGGTTTCGGAATTTCGAAATAGCAGCAGGAACTTGTTCCGGAGAGCATTGGGGACCTCCTTTTCATGATGGTGATTTCTATAAATGGCTGGAGGCCGTTGCGGCTGTTTATGCGGTAAATAAAGATCCGAAGCTTGATGCGTTGATGGATAAAGTAATTAAAGACATTGTTCTGGCTCAACGTGAAGATGGATATATTCACACTCCCGTAATTATAGAGGAGAAAAATAAAGGTGTGGACTCTCATAAAATAGAGAAAGAAACTGTTATCGGAACAGAAGTAGGAGCGGCAGACGAGAAAGGTGCATTTGCTAATCGTCTGAACTTTGAAACGTATAACCTTGGCCACCTGATGATGGCCGGTATCACTCATTATCGTGCAACCGGTAAGAAAACATTGTTCGATGTAGCTGTAAAAGCAACTGATTTCCTTTGCCACTTTTACGAAACGGCTTCGGCTGAGTTGGCCCGTAATGCTATTTGCCCCTCTCACTACATGGGTGTGGTTGAGATGTATAGGGCAACCGGGAATCCTCGTTATCTGGAATTAGCAGAGAATCTTATTAAGATTCGTGGCATGGTAGAGAATGGAACGGATGATAACCAGGATCGTGTGCCATTCAGTCAGCAGAAGACAGCTATGGGACATGCTGTTCGCGCCAACTACCTTTATGCAGGTGTTGCCGATGTGTATGCTGAAACAGGAGATAAGATGCTGAAAGAAAATCTGGAGAGTATCTGGAAAGATATTGTAACCCGTAAAATGTACATCACAGGAGCTTGTGGAGCTTTGTATGACGGAACTTCACCCGATGGAACCTGCTATGTGCCCGATAGCATACAGAAAGTACACCAAAGTTATGGTCGTCCTTTCCAATTGCCAAACAGCACGGCACACAACGAAACCTGTGCCAATATCGGTAATATGTTGTTCAACTGGCGTATGTTCCAGACTTCAGGAGAAGCTAAATATGTAGACATTGTAGAGACTTGTCTTTATAATAGTGTCTTGAGTGGAGTTAGTTTAGATGGCAAACGCTTCTTCTATACCAACCCTTTGCGCATCAGTGATGATTTGCCCTACACACTTCGCTGGCCGAAGGAAAGAACAGAATACATCAGCTGTTTCTGTTGTCCTCCTAATACCGTGCGCACCGTTTGCGAAGCGCAGAATTATGCTTATACAGTAAGTGACAAAGGAATCTGGTGCAACCTCTATGGAGGTAGCGAATTGGCTACTACTTTAATGAGTGGTGATAAAGTGAAAATCACTCAGACATCTGATTATCCTTGGGATGGAGCCGTTCAACTTACTGTTAATCAGGCACCTAAAAAGAAAGCTTTCTCAATCTTCCTTCGTATTCCGGAATGGTGCGAAAATGCCACGTTAAAGGTCAACGGAGAGGTTGTTAGTACCCTGCTTAAAGCTGATACTTATACTGAAGTAAACCGTATATGGAAGAAAGGTGATCAGGTGGAGTTTGTGATGGATATGCCTGTGAAGCTGATAGAATCCAATCCTTTGGTCGAGGAGACTCGTAACCAAACCGTCGTTAAACGGGGCCCATTGGTTTACTGTCTTGAAGGTATCGATATTGAAGGCGGACATAAAATTGATAACGTGGTAATTCCTGCTGATATCAAGCTCACTCCTAAGAAGATCGCAATTGCAGGAAGCCCCATCATTGCTTTGGAAGGAACAGCTCAGTTGTTGCCTGAAACTTCATGGAAAGGTACTCTTTATCGTGAAGTAGCTCAAAGTAACAAGCCGGTTAGAATTAGTTTGATTCCTTATTACGCATGGGGGAACAGAGGGAAAACAGAAATGACTGTTTGGATGCCGTTGGGTAGATAATAACGAATGAACAGAATGAATAAATCAATATATATGTTACTCTTGCTGATTTTATCAGCAAGAGTTTCTGCTGCAGATATATGGGTCTCTCCAAAGGGCAGCGACCTTGCTGCCGGAACCAGAGAGGCACCGAAACAAACACTTACGGCAGCATTGCGTCAGGCACGTGAACTCCGTCGTTTACAGTCAGAAAACCTTAAAGGTGGCATTACCATCTACATGCAGGGTGGCAACTATTCGCTGTACGAACCGGTTTTTATCCGTCCCGAAGATAGCGGGACAGCTGATTCACCTACTGTTATTCGCTCTGTAGAAGGCCAACAGGCTGTGTTGAGTGGCGGAGTGCATATAACCGGTTGGAAGAAGAGCAAAGGCAACTTATGGGTAGCAGATGTTCCTACATTCAATGGCTATCCGCTGGACTTCCGGCAGTTCTGGGTAAACGGCAGTAAAGCTGTTCGTGCTCGTGATGTGGCCGACTTTGAACAAATGGCTCGTATCATCAATAATGATCCTGTGAAGCAAATACTTTGGGTCCCCACCAAAGCAATAGCTAAAATCCGCAAAGCACCATTTGCTGAAATGGTTCTTCATGAAATGTGGTGTGTAGCCAATCTACGCATTCAGTCAATAGAGGTTCATGGCGATTCAGCTGCCGTACGCTTTCATAACCCTGAAAGCCGTATACAATTTGAGCACCCCTGGCCACGTCCAATGGTCACAACTGACGGGCACAATTCAGCTTTCTATCTCACCAATGCGATTGAATTGCTCGATGTGCCCGGAGAATGGTATCATGATATTCGTGCTAATAAACTCTATTATTACCCACGCAAGGGCGAAGTCATGACTTCTGCTGAGGCTGTTGTTCCTGCTATTGAAACGCTGGTTCAAGTAGAAGGTACGCTCGATCGTCCGGTGCAATATATCACTTTCAAGAACGTAGCTTTGCGCCATACTACCTGGATGCGTCCATCCCTCAAAGGACATGTACCTTTACAGGCTGGCATGTATCTTACAGACGGCTATCAGATAGATCCGAAAATCGTTCGTAATTACAATAATCATAAGCTTGATAATCAGGGCTGGCTAGGTCGCCCTGCAGGAGCTGTTCAGATAAGCGGGGGCAATTACATTGACTTTAACGGATGCAACTTTGAAGAACTTGCCTCTACCGGACTCGATTATGTTTACGGTGCACAAGGTGGTAAAGTAGAGGGATGTCTCTTTCGTGATATTGCGGGCAATGGTCTGCTAGCCGGAAGTTTTTCTCCTGCATCTCTGGAAACACACTTGCCTTATGATCCTGCCGACCACAGAGAAGTATGTAGTCATCAAACCATTGCCAATAACTATTTTACTGATGTTGCCAATGAAGACTGGGGATGTCTGGCTATCTGTGCCGGTTATGTAAGTGACATAAACATCGAACATAATGAGATTTGTGAAGTCCCTTATACTGGCATCAGTCTGGGATGGGGGTGGACACAAACTGTAAACTGTATGCGCAACAATCGTGTACATGCTAACCTCATTTACCATTATGCCAAACACATGTACGATGTAGCCGGCATTTATACATTAGGTTCACAACCGAAGTCGTTTGTTACAGAGAACTGTGTGCATAGCATTTATAAACCGGGATATGTGCACGATCCTAACCACTGGTTCTATCTCTATACAGATGAAGGCTCTTCCTTTATTGCAGTGAAAGATAACTGGACAGAAGGGGAGAAGTTCCTCAAAAATGCCAATGGTCCCGGTAATGAGTGGGAGAACAACGGTCCGATGGTGAGCGATTCTATCAAAAATCGTGCGGGACTTCAACCGGAATTTCAATCTTTGAAGAAGAAGTAAGCCTGCTTTCTATCATTTGTTTATTCAGAATCGTTATAGATAAATTTATTCTTAGCTCTTATGAAAAAGAAATTTGTAATGTTCCTTTTGACGTTAGCCTTTGCGGCTCCTTTATTGGCGCAAACATGGATTTGGTATCCCGGTGATTACGAGTTATGGTTGGGCAACAAGATGAATAACCGTCGTACAGAACGCGGGGCCTTTTTCCCGCCCTTTTGGAAGATGGATAGCCACTACGTTTTAGTGGAGTTTAGCAAACAGATTGAGTTATCACAGCCTGAAGAAATAGAAATATCTGCCGAAGGTAGATATAATGTGAAGCTAGATGGCAAACTACTGTTTGGTGCTCCTAAGAAACTGCTCTTGTTGGCAGGAAAACATAGCCTCAATATTAAGGTACACAATCAAGCCACCCCTCCGGCTATCTTTGTCAAGGGCAAGACTATCCATACAGACGCTTCATGGAAGGTAACTTTCGAAGATAAAGAGTGGATTGACGAAAGCGGTAAAGCCAGTGATACCTCTGCTACTGTTTACATGGCTGCAGGATGCTGGAATTTCAATACTCCTCAAGAACTTCCTTCACAATTCCGCTTGGCTGTACAGAAACAATCTGCTGTCAGTAAGAAAACCCTTGTAGGTGGAGAACTGATTGATTTCGGAAGAGAAACATTCGGATACATTACCCTTAAAGGTTTGACAGGCAGTGGCATTGTGAATATCTACTATGGAGAAAGCCCGGAAGAGGCACAGGATATCGAGCATTGTGAAACGCTTGATAAATTGCAGTTAGAAGGAACATCTGTCATCAACTTGGCAACCGGTGTTTCTGCTCCTTTGCAAAATGGCGAGTACACACTCGATAATAATAAAGCCTTCCGTTACGTTTATGTCACCACGGAGAATGGCGTTCAGTTGAGTGATGTTAGTATGCTTTATGAATATATGCCCGAAAAGTATCGTGGTAGTTTCCGTTGCAACGATGAAGAGCTCAACAAGATTTGGGATGTTGGTGCTTATACGATGCATCTCACTACCCGTGAATTTTTCACCGATGGAATCAAGCGCGATCGTTGGGTATGGAGTGGAGATGCTCTGCAAAGTTACCTGATGAACTATTACCTGTTCTTCGATAGCGAATCTGTAAAACGCACCATCTGGTTGCTTCGTGGCAAAGACCCCGTAACAAGCCATACCAATACCATCATGGACTATTCGTTCTATTGGTTTCTGAGTGTATTCGACTATTATATGTACACAGGCGATAAACACTTCGTGAGCCAACTCTATCCAAGAATGCAGACGATGATGGATTATGTACTTGGACGTACCAATAAGAACGGGATGGTAGAAGGTCTAACAGGCGATTGGGTGTTTATCGACTGGGCAGATGGTTATCTGGAAAAGAAAGGCGAGCTTTCCTTCGAGCAGGTACTTTTCTGCAAAAGTCTTGAAACAATGGCACTTTGTGCAAAATTGTTGGATGATAAAGAGGGACAAACCAAATACAACGGTTTGGCATCTGCTTTGCGTGCTAAACTTGAACCTACTTTCTGGAATGAATCAAAGAAAGCCATGGTACACGGTTGCATGAATGGTAAACAGAGCGAAACTGTTACCCGTTACTCTAACATGTTTTCTGTTTTCTTCAACTATCTGAAAGACGATCAGAAACAGGAGATTAAACATTCTGTGTTGTTGAACGATAGCATTATGAAGATAACGACTCCCTACATGCGTTTCTATGAGCTCGAAGCCCTTTGTGCACTTGGCGAACAGAAAGCTGTGATGAAAGAGATGAAAGCTTACTGGGGTGGTATGCTTCGAGAAGGAGCAACTTCTTTCTGGGAAAAGTATAATCCCGAAGATAAAGGCACACAGCATCTGGCTATGTACGGTCGTCCTTATGGAAAGAGTCTTTGCCATGCTTGGGGAGCAAGCCCCATCTATCTGTTAGGTAAATACTATCTGGGAGTTACTCCGGTTAAAGAAGGCTATAAAGAGTTTGCTATCAAACCGGTACTTGGTGGATTGAAATGGATGGAAGGCGATGTGCCAACACCTAATAGTACCATTCATGTGTACATGGATAAGCGTTCCATCAAAGTCATTGCAGGCGAAGGCAATGGTTATCTCTACTTCACAACTACCCGCAAACCGAAAGTTTCAGTCGGCAAGATTGAAGAAATGGCTAAAAATTCTTATCGTTTGTGGATTGATACAAAAAAGGAAGTTATTGTAAAGTACTAAATCCTAGAAAAGTAGATCTGACTTATATAGCCCGATACGCTGATTGCTTATTATCAGCGTATCGGGCTATTTCTTTTTATTGATGAATGGGCTAAAAAACTCTGTCTTATCGTATTTTAGAATGCTATTCATAAAGAAAAGATCATGCTCATCATCATTTATTTGCTTGTGGATTAAGTAAATTCTGCCTTTTTTTGTCTATTAATCTCATATTAAAATATATATTTGTAATCGTAAATAGTACAATAACTTATGCTATGACTAGATAAGAGAGTTCCCCTTGTTATAAAATAAACACATAATAGTATGAAAATCACAAGCTTAATCAAATTACGACATTTGGCTTTTACCCTCTGCCTACTACCTGTGGCGGCAATAGCACAAGATGCTTATAAGAATCCTCAGTTGACACCCGAACAACGTGCAAAAGACCTTCTTCCACGTCTTACACTGGAAGAGAAAGTTGGCTTGATGCAAAACTCCTCCATAGCCGTTCCCCGTCTGGGTATCAAAGCATACGACTGGTGGAGTGAAGCTCTTCATGGTATTGCTCGTGCGGGAAACGCCACTGTATTTCCTCAAACCATTGGTATGGCAGCATCCTTTGATAATGCTCTTCTCTATCAAGTATTCGATGCGGTAAGTGATGAGGCTCGTGCCAAATATCGTCAGTTTAGTAGTGCCGGATATCATGGACGTTATCAGGGACTTACCGTCTGGACACCCAACATTAACATCTTTCGTGACCCCCGTTGGGGCAGAGGGCAAGAAACTTATGGAGAAGATCCCTACCTTACTAGTCAGATGGGGCAAGCCGTAGTTCATGGCTTGCAGGGAGATCCCAATGCCAAATATAACAAGCTACATGCCTGTGCCAAGCACTTTGCTGTACATAGCGGTCCGGAATGGAACAGGCATACCTATAATGTAGAGAATATCTCACCGCGTGATTTGTGGGAAACCTATCTGCCTGCTTTCAAAGACCTTGTACAGAAAGCCAAAGTAAAAGAGGTGATGTGTGCTTATAACCGCTACGAAGGTGATCCCTGCTGTGGCTCCAACCGATTGTTGATGCAGATTTTGAGAGATGAATGGGGATTTAAAGACATGGTAGTGAGCGACTGTTGGGCTATTGCCGATTTCTTTAATCCGATACCTAAAGGACATGGCACAGAACCCGATGCTGCTCATGCTTCTGCCAAAGCAGTGATGAGTGGTACTGATGTGGAGTGTGGTCCGTTTTATGGCAGCCTACCCGATGCGGTGAAACAAGGGCTTATTAAAGAAGAAAAAATCAATGAATCGGTTATCCGTTTGCTTAAAGCCCGATTCGAACTCGGTGAGATGGACGATCCATCCATCGTGCCATGGATGCAGATTAAAGATGAGGCGATCAACTCTCCCAAACATCAACAGCTAGCTCTGGATATGGCTCGTGAGAGCATGACCCTTCTTCTGAACAAGAACAATATTCTTCCACTTTCCAAAAATCTTAAAGTGGCAGTGATGGGCCCCAATGCAACAGATTCTGTAACCATGTGGGCAAACTATAACGGATTTCCTTTTCATACAACCACCTTTTTGGAAGGAATACAAAGCAAGATTCCTGCTTCTCAGCTTATCTACGAATTGGGATGTGGCCATACAGAAAACAAAACACTCTTCAGCATGTTCGATCAATGTGCATTGAATGGTCAACAAGGGTTTGAAGCTATCTATTTTGGCAATAACACATTCGACGGTGAACCTGTTGCTAAAGACTGGATAAATACGCCATTCTATTTCAATGCAGCAGGTGGAACTGTATTTGCAAGTGGTGTTCCTTTGACTAATTTTTCAGCTCGTTATCATTCAATTTTCACTCCTGTAGAATCGGGCGATATATGCTTCTACCTCAATCTTGTTGGTGGATATAGCTTGTATGTTGACGGAGTGAAACAAAATGGCGGAAAGAGTATTGGTCTTCCTACCAATGTCTATACTCTCAAAGCCGAAGCCGGCAAATCATACGATATTCGTTTGGAGTATAGTGTAAATTATGAAGGAGTCTTGGCCTTTAATATTGGCAAAGAGGTAGATCTTGACTTTGATAAGGTAGTAACTGCCGTTAAAGATGTCGACGTAGTAATCTTTGCCGGGGGAATTTCGCCGAAACTTGAAGGTGAGGAGATGTCTGTTAAGATAGAAGGATTCAGAGGTGGCGACCGTACCAGCATTGAATTACCTGCGATACAACGTAATCTGCTTAAGAAACTAAAAGAAGCAGGCAAGAAAATTATCTTTGTGAACTGTTCCGGTTCGGCTGTTGGCTTGGAGCCGGAAAGTGAAACTTGCGATGCCATTCTTCAGGCGTGGTATCCGGGACAGGCAGCCGGAACAGCTCTGGCCGATGTCATCTTCGGAGATTATAATCCTGCCGGACGATTGCCTGTCACTTTCTATAAAAACACAGCGCAACTTCCCGATTTTGAGAATTATGACATGAAAGGTCGTACTTATCGCTTCTTTAAAGGCGAAGCACTCTTTCCGTTCGGTTACGGCCTAAGCTATACCACTTTTGCTTATGGAAATGCTACGCTGAACAAAGCAACCGTAAAGGCAGGAGAGAAAGTAATTCTGACCATACCTGTAACCAACACGGGCAAGAAAGACGGAGACGAAGTTGTGCAGGTGTACCTGAATCGTCCGTCGGATACAGAAGGTCCGATAAAGACTTTGCGTGGATTTAAACGCATTTCTCTCAAAGCAGGAGAGAGCCAACAAGTGAAAATAGAACTTTCGGCAGACGATCTTCAATGGTTTGATGTGGCATCAAATACGGTGCGTAGCCTTCCGGGAGAATATAAGCTGTTCTACGGTAGCAGCTCTCAGGATAAAGATTTAAAGAGTTTGAAGCTTGTAGTGAAGTAATGTACTGCGATGGAATATAACTGTAAACAGGCTATGTGATAAATAAGCGAAGAATAAAACAAGCTCAGTACAGCGGTTCAACAAAGAATTAATGTGCTGAGCTTTTTTAGTGTTAAGTGGATAAAAGTGTAGTTGAATAACTTTTATTGCAAGAATAAATTGTATGTTTGCATCTTAATGTTAATAAAAGGGAGTACATAAACATAGGCAACAACAATGAGAAAGCTGGCAGAATATTGGAGAAACCCTTATTTCGATTCGCAAAAGAAATGGAAGAATGTAGTTATACCATCATTCATTGTCTTTTTTATTCTTCTTCTTTTGCAGCCGTTTGGTTTATCGGAGGTTAAGAATCACAAACTGCTGATTATCTTAGGGTTTGGACTTGTCACATTGCTTTGCTCTTGTGTGTCGATCTATCTGCTTCCTCTCATATTTAAAAAAGCTTATAGTAGAGAAGGTTGGACCTTGGGAAATTATATTGCAAACTTGCTATTATTAATTTGCCTCATTTCTATTGGGAATTTTCTATATATCACGGGACTAAATGATTGGACCTTCAATGTGAAACTGCTTATCTATTTTGTGTTTAATACATTTGTTATTGCTATATTCCCCGTTGTGTATATGACAATGCAGAACCAAAAGGACCGATTGAAACACCATCTTCAAGAAGCCATCCAAATAAATGAATGGATAAAAAACAGAAAGGAATCGCTGGTTGTCTCAAGTGCTCTCCTTACGCTTAATGGAAACACTAGAGAGTCTGTTTCTTTTGCACCGGAACAATTTTTATTTCTCGAAGTAGAGGGCAATTATATAAAGGTGCATTACGAATCGGAAGGAAAAGAAATCACAGGAATGCTACGTACTACTATCAAGCAGGTTGAAGAAGAACTTGCTGCCTATCATACTATTGTAAGATGTCATCGTGCCTTTATGGTGAGCCTCAATCGGGTAAGCCGTGTAGTAGGTAATTCGCAGGGATATCGTTTATGTATAAACGGTAGCTTTGAGGAAATACCTGTTTCCAGACGTTATGCAAAAGCTATTCATCAACGGCTGGAAGAGTTGAATGCGTGATGCCATTCATCCCAGAAAACAACCATTCATCCCATTTCATTGCTGTTTATCACATAACTCGGGTGTATATCCCAACCTTTTTCTGACTTCATCTTTTTGATTTATGTTTGCCGTTGCTAATAATTAATCAACGGTTTAAGATATAAATAAAAAAGATGAAAGCATTCTCCGAATACAAACTAAAAGGTATCCTTATTATCTCAACTTTCCTGTTGCCAAACACTCTTTGCGCGCAAAGTGTAATTACGGGTAAGATCTTGAACGCCTTGGATAAGCCGATAGCAGACGTCGTAATTAGTTCCAAGGATAATCATCCTGTCATATCGGCTAAAGACGGGCGCTTCAGAGTAGGATGCCCTGTCGATTCTGTTTCTATCCTGCTAGAGTTTTCTTGCGTAGGATATAAAAGCCGATCCATGAAGCTATATGCCGGTGAAGAAAATGTGAAAGTCGTATTGCAAGACAGCATTACTTATCTGAACGAAATAACGGTACGTTCGCACAAATACAGCAAATTTAGTAACTATGCTGCACCGGTTACTCGTCTGAACACGCTGGATATACTAACTAGCCCAAGCGCATTGGGAGATATTATTGGTGGGGTATCGGGTATGCCAGGAGTGCAGCACAATGAAAACGATGGAAGGCTTGTGATACAAGGGGGTGCAACAGACGAGTTGCAAATTGTGGTCGATGGACTAGTTATGCCCAATCCTTATACATTGTCCCAAAAGAACTCATCGGTGAGAAGTCGTTTCTCCCCCGATCTCTTTAGCGGTATTTCGCTTCAATCAGCAGGATATGGTGCTGAATTCGGGAATGCGCTTTCGGGTCTTTTACAGCTTAATACACACTCGCTGCAAGAAATGAACGATCAAACCGATTTCAGTATCAACTCCGTGGGGTTATCTTCTTCTCTGATTCGTCGTAATAACCAGAATGCATTCCGGGGAGAATTGTCGTATAGTGATCTTAATCCTTATGGTAAAGTGGTGAAAGATGATTATGAATGGAAAAAACGCTACCGTAACTTGTCGGGAGATGCTTTCTGGATTCACCTTACACCTAAGGGAGATGAAATCAAAACCCACGTTTACTTTAGTCAGTCTGGGGTACATTATCTATATAATAATACAGATAAGATCACTTTCGATAATGATTTTTCGGAACGAAATGTTTTTGCGAGTTCCATTGGTAATTTTTCTCTTTCGGATACTTGGAAGTTTTTCACTGGCATTAGCTTTGGCTATAATCGTTTTAGTGGAACAGATGTTTCCTATCAATCGGATAAGGTGAGAAATGTAAAAATGGATTCGCAAGCCAAAGTAGAAGCTGTTTATCAGTACGGCATATTCAGCAATAAAGTAGGTGTGGAAGATCAGTTTGCATCCTTCGATGAAAAGTATACGTTGAATGAGACTAACAAAATGAAGTATACGAATCACCAATTGGCGGGTTTTGACGAACTCTCGTTGTTGATTAACCGCTTCAATATCAACCTCGGA
Organism: uncultured Bacteroides sp.; assembly: GCF_963666545.1. Classification (NCBI taxonomy): domain Bacteria; kingdom Pseudomonadati; phylum Bacteroidota; class Bacteroidia; order Bacteroidales; family Bacteroidaceae; genus Bacteroides; species uncultured Bacteroides sp. The sequence goes on from NZ_OY762899.1 coordinate 4,293,788, forward strand.
TTACGGGGAGAATATTCCACTTACCTGAAAGAATATGCATTTTCACCACGTTTGTACAGTAGTTACAAGTTCAATGCGAACAACATCTTGTCGCTTTCGCTGGGTAAATACGTTCAACTACCTACTTCCGATTATTTGAAATTTACCAAAACCATTAACCTCAGAGAGTCGTTTGGCAGCACGCTTACGTATAGTTACGTCAAGAACAGTTCCAAACTTCAGCTCGACCTTTATTACAAACAATATGAGAAATTGATAACCTACACTTATTCCGACCTGCATTATACCAAAATCGCCAATCAAGGAGAGGGGTACGCCAAAGGTTTTAACCTGTTTTGGAAAAACAATATTGGCGCACTAGAGTATTGGTTCTCTTATTCCTATTTGCATGCCAACCTCATATCAGGGAACTATCCGGTACGAAGAATGCCTGGCTATTTGTCTGCAAACACATTCAATCTTACCACTAAATATTGGGTAAAATCCCTTCGTACCATGCTAGGAAGCAGTATCTTCATCGATTCGGGTGCTAGTTTTTATAACGAGCATAATGCGTCCTCTTCCTCCATTCAATCACCCAATAGAAGCCGTTGGGACTTATCATTGTCTTACTTACCTGTTGATGGTGTAATAGTTCACTTTTGCTGCCAGAATGTGTTAGGCCGAAAGAATATTTACGGATATGAATATTCCACGCTTCAGGATAATATGTGCCCTGTTAGGCAACCGGACAAGCAATTCTTCTACATCGGATTGTTCATCACACTTAGTCATTCACATAAAAATCAATTAAAATCATTATGAAAAAGAGTTTATTTCTAATGGGGTTCTTGCTTCTGAGCCTCTCCTCATTTGGACAAAAGAAGCTTGTTGTTGTAGCTGACGGAATGGCAGAGATAAAGGGTTCTCTGCTGGTAGTTGTTTTCAATTCTGATTCCACCTTCTTGAAGAAGCCTGTATTTGCAACTAAGGCAAACATTCATGCCGATACGGAAGAGGTTGTAACCAGCCTGCCGGAAGGTGAATATGCCATTTTTCTTTTTCAGGATTCTAATGAAAATGGTAAAATGGACACCCGAGAATTTGGTATGCCGATAGAGAAATACGGATTTAGCAACAATGTGGTAGGAAAGATGGGACCTCCCAGTTTCAAGGAAACCTGCTTTGCTCTGGAAAAGGACATGGTTGTGCGCATCACACTGCGATAACTTAATTGATTGCCTACCTCATAGGTACTATTTATTTCATAGGGAATACCTGCAACAGGGTATTTTGTCTCACCGTTTTAACTATTATATGCGATTGATACAAAAACTGTAAAAGCGGATCTTTGCCTGTGAAATAAATAATAACTTATGAATAAAAAAATCATCTTATTGAGTTTCATGCTCCTTTGTGTGATGCAGGCCTTCGCGCAAATAAAAGGAATCGTAAGCGACGAGAACGGAGAGCCTTTAGTTTCCGCCAGTGTCGTTGTACAAGGACACAAAATCTACACCGTGACGGACGATGACGGTGCATATACATTAAATAATCTACCTAAAGGCACCATCCGTGTCACTGTCAGTTATATTGGTTTTCAGAGTATCACTCGGCAAATTAATATGAAAGATCAAATACAGAAAGTAGATTTTCGGTTGAGTGTATCCAATGTTCTCTCTGAAATAGAAGTGTTTGGAGAACGCAACAAACAACCCGCTAAGCTTGATGCCATCACTCGTATGCCTCTCAGTCCGAGCGAACAGATACAAAGTATCTCTGTTATCTCTGATAAAGTAATTTCTGAGCAAGGTGCTCTGAGTGTAACCGATGCTGCACGCAATGTGCCTGGCGTAAGTCTTTTTGGATCTTATGGTGGCATTCGTGAGAGTATGTCTATTCGTGGTTATCGAGGCGTACCTATTCTGAAGAACGGAGTCGGTATTGATTCGGACTTTCGTACTGCTTCTCTTACTTCGGACATGCAAGGTGTTGAGTCGGTGCAGATCATCAAAGGTTCTGCTGCCATCACACAAGGTATTGGTAATGGTTTGGGTAGTCCCGGAGGAGTTATCAATGTAGTAACCAAAACACCTAAATTCGTCAATAGTGGTGAGGTCGCTTTCCGTACTGGCAGTTGGGGACAAGTGCGACCTACATTTGATGTGCAGACTGTACTTAGCAAAAAACGTAATGTTGCTTTCCGTTTGAATGGAGCTTTTGAACGAGCGGACAGTTATCGCAAGTATATCAACAGCAACCAGATATACATCAATCCTTCATTAGAATGGCGTCCCGACGATAAAACGATTGTTACGCTGGAGCTAGATTACTTTAACCAAAACAAAACACCGGACAGAGGTACTGTAAATCTGGCCGCCGACAGCGTAGAAGCTCTTTATAAAATGCCCTATGATAAATTCTTAGGGTTTAGTACTGATAACGCTCATACTAAGACGACTACTTATGCTGCCCGTGTCACTCGTTTCCTGACGGATAACATCTATGTAAGAGGTGCTTATTTCAAGTCAGATTATAGTTTGGATAATACAGGTGCAAGCCTTGCAACAGTTGAAAAGAATAACTATAAAAAGCTCGCTCGTACTCTTGCTCGTTCATTGAGGGCTGATCGTAACTCTACACTACAACTTGATCTTATTGGCAAAGATCTCTATACCGGTCCTATCCGTCATACTTTTCAAGTAGGATTCGACTATAAAACGACTGATCTCACTACCACCAGCTATACATCTGCAAAAGTAGATACCATTGATGTGACGCAGAACTTTACGAGTACCTTGCCTACGAGTGTGAAATCTCTCAAAATAGGCACACCCGTTTATTCCACTGAATCAAACTATGGCTTGATGGCACAAGAGGTTATGACCTTTAATCGCTATCTGAAAGCCGTACTCGGTTTACGTTATAGTTATAGTAGCAGTGAGAATGATACTTCTACGGGTACTACCACCGGTGATTCATGGAATCCCATGTTCGGATTAATGGTGACTCCGGTAAAGAACGTCAACCTTTTTGGTTCTTATACCACAACGACCAGTCTGCGTTCTGCTGCCCAGAAGAAAGAAGATGGCACAGCCATTGGTTCATCAAACTCTAAACAGTGGGAGTTTGGCGTCAAATCAGATTGGTTAGATAATAGACTTCGTTTCAACTTTACCTATTTCTATATCAAAAACTCGAATACTTCCTATGGTATATACGATGCATTGGGTAATAATGTGCTCTATTATGATAATGCAGGGGATTTGGTTAGAGATGGGGTAGAAGTAGAGCTAAATGGACGTGTTTTACCGAACTTGCAAGTAATGCTTGGTTATGCTTATGTTGACCCACGCTATAGAAACAGTCCAGCATTTAAGGAAGGTTCAGCGCCGATTAATACAACCAAGAATACTGCTAATGCCTGGCTTCACTACTCAGTAGAGAGAGGCTTTTTGAAAGGACTTTCTTTAGGAGCAGGAGCTTACTATGTAGGCAAACGTCCGGTAAATGACTACACTATTAAGGTAGCGGTGCACAATACCACTCCTAATGTGAAACCGTTTGATATGCCGGCTTATACCACCATTAATGTTCAGGTTGCCTACACTTTCAAACATCTCACTACCCGTGTATTCTTTAATAATATATTTGATGAAATCGGTTATAGCTCTTACTATCGTGGAGGTTATATCAATCAGATTGATCCGAGAAACTTTGCCGTTAATCTGAGCTATTCATTCTAATCAATAAGCTTCTTTTTTTATAGCATAAGGAAGGGGTGCCAAATGGGTACCCCTTTTTGCATCATCAGTTGAATGAAATGTGTTCTTTATAAACATCGTCCCGCAATATTTTTACAATTAGAGCTAATTTTATAGATCATATAACTTCACCGTGGTGAACTAGTTAATTAAGCACGGTGAACTAGTTAATTCACCGCGGTTAACTAGTTAGTTCAGCAAACCCCTCTCAGAAGGCCTGTAGTGGTAGATCTGCAATGTTTACATTCGAATGCTGAAAAGCTGAATCCGCTTCATTAAATATACTTCAATATTTCTTCTACCAAGAAGAAGAGCTTTGTCGATGATTCCTCTTTGGCTGGGCTTGGAGTTGAAGAATTTTCTTTAGCAGGATGGCCATCAGTGTATCTTTCATAGATTTTACGAGCTCTTTTTATGGCTAAATTAAATTTCTTTTCGCCACTCTTTCTATCTACTTGTTAGCTTTATTTTTCATTCTCATTTGCCTGCGCTTTATCAATGCTTAAACCACTAAAATCTTCAAGATAAGGGACACCGCCGTAGAGTCCATTAATATAATTATGTGCAAAGTTCTCGTCTTTACGAATGCCTTTAATGTCTGATAATGAATAAAGGCGACTTTCGCCATACATGTTTTTATCTATAAACCAAACCTGATCTCTTCTCAATAAGCGGCTATCCAATAAACTGGAATTATGAGTGTTAAATATTAACTGGGCATTATTAGGGTTTGTCTCTTTTGAGTTGAATAAAGAGATTAGCCGTGTCACTAAATTGGGATGAAGTCGAGAGTCCAATTCGTCAACAATTAGCGTATACCCATTGGTCAATGATTCTAATATAGGCCCTGTGAGATAAAAGAACTTTTGCGTCCCATCAGATTCATCTTTTCTCATCTGAAAATCTCTATTTCCAATAGGAGCATGGTCTGCATCGTAGGCCAGATGCTTGGTATATAAATTTTGTGACTGAATATCATTAATAATCATTTCCTGAATCTGGTGAGGCACTTTTTCTGAAGTTTCAAAACTGGCTTTTACCTCTTTTCTGCTTACGTCCATAATTCCCAGATCAGCAAAGTTCAGTAATTCCATTATTCTTTTTTTGTAATCAGAATCGACTAATTTAGATAAGATCATTCCTTTGTAACCGGCCTCGTTTAATCCCGAAATAATTTTAATATTTTCTTTAAAGAAAGAGATAAGTTTGATGCCCAGCTCGTCGTTAAACTGAGCAAGCGTGGTAATAAATAGAGCATTTTCTCTCACTAGATTTGCTGTTATGATCAAATCCCATGAGGCAAATCTCTTTTTATCAAAAGAGAGTGTGCCCTCCTCGTCTCTGTAGAAAAGTTCTGATTCTTTGTTTTTTTCTTGAACATAAAGCCATTCGGTTATTACTTTTTTTCTATTTACTTCAAAGCCATAGCGATATATCCTGTGCCCAACTAAAAACATGAGCTCGAAGGTGCTTGGACTCGCTTCACTCTCTGTATTCAGACGAAATGGATCTGTATCAATGTCTTCTGACGAAACGGCATCTTTAGAAGAGTTTACCACAAAATAACGCATAAATGCAAAAGCATCAATCAACTTTGTCTTTCCGCTTGCATTGGCTCCATAAACAACAGCATTTTTAAGCAAACGCAATGAGGGTGCTTCAACATGCGTTACATTTTCATCTTCGCGTGTCTTCTTATCATAATTCGTGGCTACGAAGCTGAATACAACTTCATCTTTAAACACTTTATAGTTACTTACAGAAAATCGAATGATCATAATCTGCTTTTTGTTAGTTTTCTACAAATATATATCGATTGAACAAATTATAATGCTAAAAGGATTAATTATTTGCAGATAATCTTCAAATAATGTTTTTTTTTGAGATGATTGAATGCTCCTGCTAGAGAAGTTTTGACCATGATGTTAAGTATACTCAAGCCATTGTTTTTCCATAACTGAAAATCTGCACCGTGCAGTTGCCTAAACTGAACGGTTCTCTTTCACCATCTGAACGGCTCTCTTTCACCAACTGCACGGTTCTCTTGAACAGATCATGAGTATATCATCTATCGACCATCCGAAATGCTACAGCAAATCGGTTGCCCCACTAAAGTGAAACTCTTGTGCCGGAGATCAAGAGAAGGTGGTGGACGTAGCGTTAAGCAAACGATTGAGCTTGAGTGCAACGAGTTGAGCTGCTCGTAACTACTACAATCGCCATCAAAGCAATTTGAAACGAGGCGTTTGGAAGTTGGCTTTTTGCTTCTTTCCTTTTTGCGGCAATCCAAAAATGGAAGAATAGAAACTCGACAATCGTTGGTGGTTGTGGAAGTTGTTACGCGCGCAGTTGTTGTACCACAACAACCATACTCTTCTTTATCTTTTTCTACTTTACTTTCCTCTTCTAGAGAACACGTTGCAACTCGTTCATTATCAGCGTTTTGCAAAAGTGCGTTTTTTGTTGTTTTTGCACTGTTTTGCACATTGTTTTGCATGCTATTTTGCCTGTTTCCCTTTCAGTGCCGTCATGGAGCAATACAGGCTCAACAGTACCATCTTTAGAGAGTTCAGACAAACGATCGGAAAGTTCTTTGTCCGTCTGTGCGGGCACAAGACCCATTGTCTCAAGGCCCAAACGGAGAACATGGTTCAAACAGTGTACAAAAGTGTTGCAATGTTTCTGACCCATTCCGAAACAGGCGGCATGATACTCTTGCAAAGGGTTGTTTTTCAGATACACAAGAATAAAGAAAAGGCGTTCCGGGACATCAGGCAAGGGGCTGTTCTTGTAGATACAGAAGCTACGGCGGTGACTTCGCCGTTTGCCGTTCAGCTCATATTCAGACAAATAATCATCATGAGCCGCCTCAAAATAGGGAAGCAAATGAGAAAACTAAATATGGGTCAAGCCTGTCAAGGCACGGAAACTTTTGGGATTGTCTTTATGATCTTTATAATTCATGCTACAAAAATACACGCATACGCGATATATAACAAATCTAATCTATATAAACTCTATTTTATTGTTCGCCTACGATTTTTATTTCTACGCCTAGAATTTTAAAAAGTTGGCCTAGGATTTTTAATTGTTGGGGAGAAAATTAAAAAATCTATTTTTGAATCAATAAATAGATCTGATGGTAAATGTCATTTGCCATCAGATCTATTTCGTTATTAGTGAAAGTCCATCAAGAACAAAGCAGAAATTAGAAAATTAAAAACATATTAAGTGTTTATTGATATTTTCTTGATTGATCTATTGTGATGGATTACACTTGTCACAACTAGCATCGTAGAAATTACTTCTGCTATAGGAACAGACAACCAAATACCTATAGTTTCAAGCCACATGGGAATAATGTAAAAACAGATTAGAGGTAACACTCCCCTGATGATTGTAAAAATGAATGCCTGTTCGCTGTTTTTTATGGACATATAATAACCTATATAAATAATGTTTATTCCAAAAAAAACAAAAACTAGCGAGAAGTAAGGTAGTCCTTCAACTGCCAATATCCAAGCTGGATTATTTATATCTGCGATAAATAATGAAACTAATTCACTGTTAAACATGGTAGATAAGAAGATGAATATTCCAGCTGTCATAATAGCAGTACTAAGAGCCAAATGCAAAGCCTTTTTAGTGTTAGTATGTTTATCTAATGCATAATTAAAGCTTATTATTGGTTGTGCGGACTGTATAATAGCATTGAATACCATGTAAACAACAGGAAACATATAGTTTATAATACTAAAGGCAGCCACTCCGTTCAAACCGATGTAATAAGCAAATGTATAATTGGCGGCTATCGCCATTAAAGAAATAGTTATTTCGCTTACTAATACCGAAGATCCTAGCTGAATTATATGGCGGATGTGAGTCAAGCCGTACTTTAAATTCTTATAAGAGGAGTACTGAAGTTTTATGAGTCTGATTCCAGATGATTTCTTCATTAAATAATATAGTAGCATAGCTGTTGCAACTACTTGCCCTAATCCAGTGGCAAAAGCGGCTCCAAAAAGGCCCCATCTTAAAATGAAAATAAACAGATAATCCAAAATAATATTTATCAATGTAGCAATACCCAAACTAAGCATTGAATAATTAGGATTACTTACTCTTACGAAGTAAGGCAGTGAGCATATCGCAGTTTGAAAAACAGCAAATAAAGAAAGAATAACAAGGTATTGACTTGCTGGAGTTATAATAGCGTCAGGAGCACCTAACGCTATTACGATTTTCTGCGGAATGCAAAGAGTTACAATCGTGTATATCAACATTATTGCACTCGAAGCAACGAATGACACAGTTGCCACATGGCTTGCTAATTTCCTTTTACCTTTCGATATATATATAGTAGATAATATTCCGGCTCCCATTCCAAACATCAATCCAATACCTGTCATTATAGTGAAAACAGGAGCAACAATATTAACAGCTGCCAATGCGTCGCTTCCTATACCTCTACCAACAAATATCCCATCGACTATGATAAAAAGTGCGGTTAAAGCCATTCCCAATATGTTAGGAACTAGTTGTTTGAGAAATAATTTATTGATACTCGTTGTGTTATAATCCATAATTATGTATTTATATATTTACTTTTTGTGCCGATTGTATATTTTTTTTAAATTACGATATGGGACTACGCCCATAATTCGGTTCTTCTCAATTCCGTGATTCAATATAATGATGCAGGGCACTCCTGAGATGTTATATTTATCGCATAAGAAAGTGTCTTTCTCAGCGTTCACCCTATAAAACAAATCGGCATTTGCACCCGATGAGATTAATCTTGATAGACTAGATTGCATGCTGTCGCATGCCAGAGAATTTTGTGTGTGAAACAAAATAAAACAAACTGTCTTATTTTTCACATCATCCGAGCTTTTGTACTCTTTTATCTTAACAGCATTATTGCTAGGACCTGATCTTGTGTTACAAGTGTTTCCTATCACATTAAGAATAATGGTAAATATGATAATAGTAATAAGAAAGTGGACTCCTTTAATTTTGAAAGATTTCATAAATATAGTTTTTAGATATAATTGTTACAACTCTTTCTCTTGAAAGAAGCTGCAAATAAAGCCTGAGAATAATCCTCCGTAGCAGCAATTAACCCAAAGTTCAGACGAAAATGGATAAGTGCCCCAATAACAACCCCAATGATACCAGTGAAGGTATCCTAGAATTATTCCAATAAAAATGAAAATTAAAGTAATCCAATTAGACTTTATAAAAGTATAAGCAGTTCTATTCATTTTATCTTTCATTTAATAAACCTAGTCCGTTATTTATTTTAAACAAACAAGCGCCGGCAGAATATCCTCCACCAAACACCGAAATACAAATTACATCATTGGGCTTGAATTTTGTATAGTTTTCAGCAAATACCAATAAAGAACTGACGCATCCTGTGTTACCAAGATATTCTATATTTGATAGCATTTTTTTATTTGGTATATCCAGTTGGTGAGCCACATTTTTTAATATTCTCATGTTGGCCTGATGACTAATAAAATAATTTATATCTGAGATATTACATTTATTCCTTACCGTAATTTCTGTTATGTTATTAGCAATCATATTACATGCATGCATAAATACGTCCCTACCTCCGGGCATCTCAATTTTCCTTTTCTGAATATTTAGTGTGACGGCAGTTGTTCCCATACCAACGTGACCTAATCCCTGAGTAATTATATCTACCAGTTCGGCATCATGAATTGAATGTCTTTCTTTAGAGAAGAAAAATGCAGCAGCAGCGTCTCCCCAAAGATGCCCAGTTGTTCGGTCTTTGTCATCAGAAAATGAGGAATTACGATCACCGCAAATCAATAAGGCTTTTTTGGCCTTATCAGACTGAAAGAATGATTGTATTATTTCAATGGCATTTATTGCAGAAGAACAGGCAGAAGATATGTAGAATACTTTTGCTTTAGTTAGATTAAATTCCCGTTGTATAATATGACCCATTGTTGCAACAGTATCTGTTGGTGTATATGATGCAAAAATGATTAAGTCAATATCACCACTATTATAAGGCAATTGAGATAAGCCTTGCTTCACTGCACAAGAACACATAAAATTCATAGTCTCAGATTTTAATGCTCTTGATCTGCTCTGAATTTCGGTCCGTTGATTGATCCATTTATTCGTAACACCTGATTTTTGAGCAAAATAATCATTGTCAATTCTTTTAGAAGGGATATAATATCCAATAGAGTTTATATACATTTTCATTTAATATTTTAAAATTATCAATCACATTATAGTTTGGTGCAAACATATAGTGTTCTGGTCGTTTTTCCATGTGGTTTCTAACCGAACCGTTGTAAATTAAGCCTGAAACGTTTTGATTTAAAGATGAAATAATCGCACGTAAATCAACGTTAGATATATTGCTGATAAATATCTTTTAGAAACTCGAAAGATTCGTCAAAAAACACTTTGTCATAAGAAAAACACGTTTGGGTTTTAACATTCTACGTTTGGGTGAAATGTTTGTTTGCCGGATGAAGATGATACCCTATTTTTGTGCGGAAAAATAAATAAAACTCAATGATATGAAGTCTATTTTTTATGTTGTATTAAGTGCGTTGTTCTTTAACTGTTCGTCAAATAAGCAAACGGAAAGTAAGAATCAGGTTAAGACTCTTTCTGTACTTACGCTTCAGAGAGATTCAATCACTCTTTATTCAGAATATCCTGCTCATATAGAAGGAAAAGTGAATGTAGATATACGTCCGCAAGCTGAGGGATATATAGAGAAAATTCTTGTAGAGGAAGGTATGTATGTAAAAGCAGGGCAACCTTTATTTAAAATTGATGATCGTGTATATATTGAACAACTAAACTCGGCCAAAGCTAGTTTGGCATCTGCTTTGGCTGCTCTTCAAACAGCTAAATTAGAAATTACCAAACAAACACTTTTGGCTGATCATAATGTGAACTCAGGATTTCAACTAAAGTTAGCTAATGCTCAGTATGAAACAGCTAAGGCTAATGTGCAACAACAACAGGCGGCTGTAGATCTGGCTAAAATCAACCTGAATTTCACTACCGTAAAAGCCCCGGTAAGCGGCTATATTGGACGTATTCCGAAAAGAATAGGTAATATGGTTTCAAAAAGTGACGCTTTGCCTTTAACAACCCTATCGGAAATTAGTGAGGTGTATGCTTATTTCTCAATGACTGAAAAAGAATATCTGCAATTGGTTGTCAATAACTCTAAGCAAGATGTACAAGATAAAATCTCAGGTTTGAAAGGGGTTTCTCTTGTTTTGGCAGATGGCACTGCTTATTCGTATAAAGGAAAGGTGGAAATGATTAATGGTGAATTTGAGAGTGGTACAGGATCAATTAGCTTACGGGCCGATTTTCCAAACCCGCAAAATGTGCTGCGAACAGGAAACACAGGAAGAATTATCATACCTCGTACTGAGCAAAACGTATTATTGGTGCCTGTGTTGGCAACTTTGGATATTCAAAACAAAGTGCAGGTAATTCGTTTAAAGAAAGATAATACAGCTGAACGGATATCCATCAATGTAAGTCAGAAACAAGGTGATTTTTATGTTGTAAAATCAGGTTTAAACCCCGGCGACAAAATTGTTATTCAAAGCTTAACAACTGTACAAGATGGTGAGTTGATACAGCCTGAAGTTAAATAATTAAATTCAAAATAAATATGTTACAAAAGATAATTAATAGACCGGTACTGGCTACCGTTGTTTCTATTATATTAGTATTCTTAGGAGTCATCAGTCTCACCAGATTGCCTATTACGCGATTCCCAGATGTTGCACCCCCTACTGTATCTGTTTCGGGTACGTATCCGGGCGGAAACAGTGAGAGCGTTTCTCGTTCCGTTATTATTCCGTTGGAAGAGGCTATTAACGGTGTAGAAAATATGGATTACATAACCTCTTCGGCAGGAAATGACGGTAGTTTTTCTATCACTATCATTTTCAAGTTGGGAACAAATCCCGATCAGGCTGCTGTTAATGTACAAAACCGGGTTTCACAGGTAAACAGTTTAATTCCTGCAGAGGTCACTAAAGCGGGTATCACTACATCCAAAAGGCAAAATAGTAACATTATGCAGTTTAATTTGGTTAGCAATGATGCGTCCAAATACGATGAGTTGTTTCTGCAAAACTATGCAAAAATAAACCTGATACCGGCCATTAAACGTATTTCAGGTATTGGGGAGGTTCAATTATATGGAGTAAAAGATTATTCAATGAGAATCTGGCTTGATCCTCAGAAAATGACAGTTCATAAACTGACTCCTACAGATATTGAAGCAGCAATTGGCAATGCCAGTTTTGAAGCTTCGCCCGGTACATTGGGTATGGAATCTGAGGCTCCGATGCAGTACGTTATTAAATATTCAGGGAAATTGAATGACCCTAAAAGATTCGAACAGATTGTTATAAAAGCAAAGGAAGACGGATCTATGCTGCGATTAAAAGATGTAGGGAGAGTTGAGTTTGGATCATCATCTTATAGTGGGGATAGCAAACAGGATGGCATGCCTGCTGTAACATTAAGTATTCAACAAATAAGTGGTTCCAATGCCAATGAGATTGTAACTCATGTAAATGAAGCATTAGAGCACGCTAATCAAAGTTTCCCTTCAGGAATAAGCTGTTCGGTTATATCAAGTTCGAAGGATAAGCTAGACCAGTCTATCAGCCAAATAAAAAAGACCTTGATAGAGGCCTTTTTTCTGGTATTTATCGTTGTGTTCATCTTTTTACAAGATATTCGTTCTACTATTATACCAGCTATTGCTGTCCCAGTTTCTATTGTAGGCACATTTTTTCTGTTGCAGCTTGTAGGCTTTTCAATTAATGTACTAACGTTGTTTGCTCTGGTACTAGCTATCGGCATTGTGGTTGATGATGCGATTGTGGTTGTAGAGGCTGTGCATTCAAAAATTGCACATGAGAAGCTAGACAAAAAGTCGGCTACCAAAGCGGCGATGAGTGAAATATCGTCGGCTATTATTTCCATTACGTTGGTTATGACAGCTGTATTTCTTCCTGTTGCTTTCATGGAAGGCCCTGCCGGCATTTTCTACAAACAATTTGCTTTGACACTGGCATTTGCCATTTTGATTTCTGCACTTAATGCTCTTACATTGAGTCCGGCACTGTGTGCATTGTTCCTAAATGATAAACATGAAGAAGGTGACACGGAAAGTCCTAATTTGAAGAAAAGATTCTTTAATGCATTTAATGTAGGCTTCAAAGTGCTGAGCGATAAATATATACATACTGTGTCGTTTACTTTAAGAAAGAAATGGCTGAGTTTGGGTGCATTGGGTATAATCACTGCTCTGGCTTTCTTTATGATGAGCCGCTCTCCTAAAGATTTTATTCCCATGGAAGACGATGGCCTAATTACATATAGTCTTTCTCTTCCTTCAGGAACAAATTTGCAATACACAACGGAGGTTGTAAGCCGCATTGATAGCATTATAAAAACTATGCCATCGGTGGATAATGTAACCAGTATAACAGGATTCAATATACTTAGCTTAGGTGCCGGTTCTTCATACGCATTAGGGTTTACTAAGCTGAAATTACCTAAGGAACGAGGTAAAATTCAAAATATGGATGAGATTATAGAGAAAATGAATGCTAAGCTTTCAGTAATCAAAGAGGGAGAATTGAACTTATTTCGTACACCTCCGGTGGATGGTTTCGGTACAATTGGCGGTGCAGAATTAGTTTTACAAGACAAAACAGGAGAAGACATTAGCAAATTCAATGATATGGCTCAGGGGATTATAGCCAATTTACAAGAGGATCCTTCAGTGGCAGTTGCTTTTACGTCGTTTCGAAGTGATTATCCTCAATTTGAGGTTGTATTAGATGAAGATAAGGCATATCAACTCAATACGACTCCGCGAGAGGTGTTAAGTACTCTTTCACTCTTTTATGGAGGAAGTCAGGCTAGTGATTTTGTACGGTATGGGAAGTTTTATCGGGTTAATATAAAGGCTGAGGGACAATACAGAATGGACGAACAGTCGCTTAGTCAAGTCTATGTCAGGAATTCGAAAAATGAAATGATTCCCATCAGTACCTTGGTAAAGCTAAATAAAGTTTATGGTCCCGATAACGTAACCCGATACAATTTGTTTAATAGTATAACAGTAAATGTGATGCCGGCAGCCGGATACAGCAATGGGCAAGTTATTGAAAATGCTGAGAAGTTATTGAAAGAAAAGCTACCGGAAGGATATGGTTTTGAATGGAGCGGATTAAGCAGGGAAGAAAAGAAAGCCGGTAATCAAATGGCCTTTATACTAGCTCTTTGTATTGCATTCACTTATCTTTTATTAGCAGCGCAATACGAAAGTTATATACTGCCTTTGGCTGTGATATTATCTATCCCTACAGGTTTGTTCGGAGTGTATTTATTTACGGGGATGGCAGGGATTTCTAATAATATTTACGTGCAAATTGGTATAATCATGCTGATTGGATTGCTCGCAAAAAATGCAATCCTGATTGTGGAATTTGCTGTTCAGGCAAGAAAGAAAGGAGCTCCGGTTATAGCATCGGCGCGTGAAGGAGCCAGATTGCGTTTCCGACCTATTTTAATGACCTCTTTAGCATTTATCATAGGTTTGGTTCCGCTAGTGTTTGCAACCGGTCCGGCAGCCGTAGGAAATCATTCCATTAGTATCGGAACGATTGGCGGAATGCTTAGCGGTGTGGTTATCGGTTTGTTGTTTATCCCTGTTTTATATGTAGTATTTCAATTGATACACGATAAAATTACGGGCAAAAAAATCATGAAGTAATTATAAAACAATAAGAATATGAGATTAAAATTTAAATATATCTGTTCTGTGTGTCTTTTTTTGATTGTTACATCCTGTAAAGTTGGGCGGCATTATAGCCGCCCACAACTGGAATTACCAAATTCATTCAAGGGGGAAGCTGGCTTGTTTGGTAATCATTCGGCAGATACGGTAATTTTGAAACCTGCTAAGTTTTTTAAAAATAAAACATTATTGATTTTATTGGATTCAGCTTTTAGCAAAAATAGTGATCTGCTTACAGCTGTGAAGAATCTTGAATTGGCAGAGTCCAGATTAAGAGTTGCCAAACTAGATTTTTTGCCCGATTTGAATTTACGATTGAATAATAACTATACCAAAGCATCAAAAAATAGTGCGGTTGGGCAGAGTGCTGCTCTTGGTCAAAGCCCCAGTCATAGGGAAAGCCAAGATTACAACGCATCTTTGGGCTTAAATTGGGATGTTGATATCTGGGGAAAGATACGAAGAGGGAAAGAAGAAGCTGTTGCTGCATATTTAGAGAGCGGTGAAGCGAGAAAAGCTGTACAAACCAAGTTAGTTATGGATGTAGCAAAAGGTTATTATAACTTGCTGATACTGGATGAACAACACAAGGTGGCAATGGAAAGCAAAAATTTAAGTGACAGTACACTTGCAATCACACGTGTTCAATACCAAATAGATGAAGCCAGCCAATTAGGATTAAGTCAGGTTGAAGCACAGGTAAAGGAAAATCAAGTCTTACTCTCTCAGATTGAACAGAATATCAGCATACAAGAAAATGCGTTAAATGTATTATGCGGCAGTTTCGCGTCGGGTGTTGAAAGAGAATTATCAGTCGGAGGAGAGTTTAATGTGATTCCTTCTGACGGATATCCTGTTTCAGTGCTTACTGCCCGTCCCGATATAAAAGCTCTGGAATATTCCTTGATTGCGGCAAATGCCAGAGTTGGAATAGCACAGGCCAACATGTATCCTGCACTGAATATTTCTTTAACAGGAGGAGTCAATGCATTGGAGGCTTCTGACTGGTTCTCTGTTCCGGCTTCGCTATTCGGAACAGTGGCTGGAAGTATAACTCAACCCATATTTCAAAAAGGGAAGTTGAAAGCTGCATATAATCAGGCTAAAATAGAGAGAGAGAAAAGTGTCATTGCGTTTCGTAAGGGAATTCTTGATGGATATGCTCAGGTTTCGGATGCTTTAAAGAACAGACTTGAAACTAGAAAGCAACTTTTGTTTGCAAAAGAAAGAGAAGAAGCTCTTTGGCGGGGAGTGAGATCGGCAGATGTACTTTATAAAGCAGGTGCAACGAATTATTTGGATGTGATAAGTGTACAATCTAACTATTTACAAGCGCGTTTGCAGGTTGCTTCGTTTATAAAAGATCAAGCTGTATCGAATATAGAATTATATTATGCCTTAGGTGGAGGCTGGAAATAAATAAAGATTTGAGTAAAAATAAATAATCTGTATTTATATGTTGTATTTTTTATTTAAGGAGATAAGCAATCTTATAAACCATTGATTATCTTTGTGATTATTAATTAGTTAAAGAATTATATTGTGAGTTGGATAATAAAAACGAAAGGGCTTTCAAAAGTTGGTTTATTACTGCTTTTAGTTCTTTTATATAATCTATTTGCCTTTATATCAGATCCATATAGCATACTTTGGATCGGCTATTCAAGTCAGGATTTAGTACCTGCTTTTGTTTTGTCATTGATTGACTGTTGGGTAATACTAGAATCGAGCTTTCTGATTTCTAGGGTACTAGAGAAAAAGTTTCCTTGGATTGTATCTTTCTGGTTGCGTTTTACCATACAATCTCTAATGATGATAGTAATTATGATTATTCTTTTATCTGTGCAATCTTCATTATGTTCTGTCTTTTGGGAAGAATGGGTGTTGGATGAACAAATGAAGATGGCAGAATGGCGTATCAATGCTATCGGCGTTGTTTTTTCTTTGATGGTCAGTGCTGTACACACAATTTATTACATGATAAAACAGTGGAGGCACTCATTGGAAGAAACAACTCATCTTCAGTTCAAGGCAATGGAATTTAAGGAAGTGGCAATGCAAGCGGAACTGCAAGCTTTAAAAAGTCAGTTGAATCCTCATTTTATGTTCAATAATTTCAGTGTTTTATCGGAGCTTATAGATATAGATAAAGAAGCTGCATCTGTTTTTCTAAGTAAACTTTCTAAGGTATATCGCTATATGATTCACAATCAGAAAAGAGATTTAATATTTTTGAATGAAGAAATAGAATTCGTGAGAGCGTATTTTCACCTGATGCATATCCGGCATCAGGATAATGTGAACTTGGAGATTAATATAGACAAAGAAGCTTTGAAAATGTATATACCGCCCATCACAGTACAGTTATTGATAGAGAATGCTATAAAACACAATGTGGCCAGTAAAGATCGTCCCTTAATGATTAAAATTACAACTCAGAATGACAACTTGATTGTTGCCAATAACCTACAGTTGATAGCCAATGTTTTTCCATCTACAGGCGTAGGTCTTAAAAATATTAAAGACAGATATAACATCTTTGGATCGGAGAGAAAACCTTCTGCGACTACGTCCGAAAAAGAATACTCTGTATGCCTACCTTTGTTTAATTTTAATATGTTCAACGATGAAAGTTCTGATAATTGAGGATGAGAGTCTGAATGTTTCGCGGTTAAAGAGAATACTTGCTGACATTTCAGATGAAATTGAAGTGGTTGGAGTTACAACCAGTGTGAAAGAAAGTGCAAACTGGCTGGATAACAATCCTCATCCTGATGTAATCCTCATGGATATACGATTGGAAGATGGAATTAGTTTTGATATATTCAACTTAGTAGTAGTGAAGAGTCCTATTATTTTTACGACCAGTTATGATGAATATGCCATAAGGGCATTTAAAGTCAATAGCCTTGATTATCTGCTAAAACCAATTGATAAAAAGGAATTAGAAGATGCACTGAAAAAGGTTCGTGTTAATGTTGATGAGGAAGTCAAAGCAGTTGATAAGATTAAAGACTTGCTTAAACAGCTTGGGCAACAAACCAATACATATCGCAAACGGTTCTTGGTTAGAAAATACAAGGGGCAGGCTTCTCTTAATGTGGAAGAGGTAGATTTTATCTTTTCAGAA
The DNA here is from genome assembly GCF_963666545.1 of uncultured Bacteroides sp. Lineage (NCBI taxonomy): Bacteria > Pseudomonadati > Bacteroidota > Bacteroidia > Bacteroidales > Bacteroidaceae > Bacteroides > uncultured Bacteroides sp. The sequence continues at coordinate 4,311,510 of NZ_OY762899.1, forward strand.
AACAAAATTAGTTATCTGTTCACTAAAGAACATTCCAAGCATGTTGTTAATCAGACTTTAGAAGATATTTCGAAAGAACTGGATCCAAACTTTTTCTTTAGAGTGAATCGACAGTATATTCTTAGTGTGGATAGCATACTAACTTTTCACGAAAGTGTGAATGGTAAACTTCGGGTTATATTACAAAGGGATCCAGCCAGAGAAGTAATAGTCAGCAGAGAAAAGGCTTCTATGTTTAAAACATGGTTAGATGGGTAAATATTGAACTCTTGCTTTCTTCTGTTTGTTTACTTGTTACTGAGAAATGAAATGAATAACTTTGCAGTTAATCAATGAAACATGAAACGATTGTTGCTTCGCATACTCAAATATTTCTTGCCAGCCTTGTTTATATCTTGCGTGGGGCTGGTCAGTTTATTTGTTCACTCGCATGTGGTGAACGGAGTAACAATTGTACATTCCCATCCGTTCAATAAGGATGTAGAGCATACGCACTCTTCTGCAGAGTTTCAGTTGATAAATCATCTGTCACAAATTTGGGTTACCGGAGCAATTGTTCTGTCCTTGTTGGTAACCCCGTTACTGCTTTTCTTTTTAGAACTGCTGCCTGATACCCGCTTGCAAGGCTTTGTGTCTTTCAGGCCAACAGGCATTCAGTTGCGTGCACCTCCTTATTACTCTCTTTAATATTTCTTGATTGATTTGAGAATAGAATTTTCTGCCTTTCTGCTATGTATAGAGAAAAAGCGGAAGAGATTGATGTGCTTTGCCCCATGAGGAGCAACGCATGTGTTTCACGTATTAAAATTAAAAGCAAAATGAAATATATATTATCCATACTCGCTTTGTGCTGTTTTTATTTGTCGGCACAGGCTGTTTCTCCGGAGGTGCCGGAATTAAAAAAGTCAGATGCAAACATCATGGGTCATGTGCTCGATAAAGCAACCAAAGAGCATTTACCCTCCTGTTTTCGTCATTGGGACACCCTAAAAGTTTTCGGTTGATTTTCCCTTATCATTGACCAGCATATCGTATAGCTCTTTCTGCTCTTTGTCCATCTGTAATATCTTCGTTTTGTTTGTTTTGCTTTTAGGTAACTGATAAATCAATTGGTACATATTGAATGTAAGTTCTTGTGCTCGTAATAGTGCTATAGCGGATTTGTTCTTTTTTAGAATCCGTTCGAGTTCCAGCATGATCGTATATGCGGTAAAACAGATACAAATATGTCCTTCTATTCGGTTGTGAAGTCTATGATAAATGGGCCGCACCTCCAAATCAGTTTTATTCATCCGAAACGCACGCTCTATAAACCACAAATTTCTATAGCAGGCGATGACTTCATTCTTGCCGAGTTTGGTGTTAGTGACATACCCCTTGATGCCATCCCAGGCTGCATCTGCGTTGTATTTGTCCATGTCGATGGATATCTTCACTTCACCCTCCATCTTCAGGTACTTGTTATACCCTTTGTTGTTGATGTTCGATTTAGTCAATTTACCATCATTCACACGTTTCTGTAGCCTGCCAAGTCCACGTTTGCGGTTAAACTCGTCTTTCTTGGCCCTGTTTTGACTTTTGGAAATGATAAGACGGATATTGTCTTTCTTATTTATGATCTTTACCTCACCATGGGCTAAGTCCATGTCAAGTATTTGCTTCCTGACCCCATCCGATTCATTTTTCGGACGTGCCCCCAGAATAAACTCATAACCATCATCCAAGAATGCCTGTATATTTTGTTTGGACAATAGGCCGGAGTCAGCAACAATAATAGGTTTGCCTAACTCATACTTGTCTTGCATTCTTTTTATCAAAGGTATAAACGTGTTGCCTTCATACGTGTTTCCCTCGAATATCTCGTAACCAATCGGATTGCCTCCAAAACTGACAAGTAATCCCAAAAAGATCTGAGGACACTGATGCTTTCCGTCCTTTGAAAATCCCGTCTTGCGCAAATCATCCTCATCACTTGATTCAAAGTAAAGCGTGGTCATATCGTAAAACACTACACTGATAGAACCCCCAAAAAGTGCTTTGGTATGCTCGAAAGAAATATGCTCCACTAAGGTTTTTATATCTTGGCCGCCACTCTTATTTTTTGCATCCTGCTGTTCCTTACGGTAACAGAGATTATCCAGAAATCGATAAATTTTAGAGATATTGTAACTCACACCTTGGTAGCGGTAAAGATAGTCGATGGTCTTGAGTTTGCTGCCCGGATTAAACAGGCGGGTAATTACCAGATGGCGAAATATTTCACTTTCGATCCGACTATAACCAATCCGGTCGTAAAGTGTGCCGAATATCAGCTCGGGGCCAATGATTCTCAATTGTGCGTTCGCTAAGCAGGAGATAAATGACTCCAGTCTGAGCTCATCTTCATCTTCAAAGAGCCCGCGGGCTAAACCGGCCTTTTCCCTGACGAACTGGCGTGCCAATTCTTCCAGGCGGGCTATCTCCACTTCTGTGCGACCTACCCCGAAACTTTTGACAACCTTGTACTGTCCACCACTCTTGTCGATGGCTTGAACACTTATCGTGCCCCGCTTATTGCCCTTTCTACGAACAAACATGATGCAAAAATAACTCTGGGACACCCAAAATGCAAATTATTCAAGGCCTATTTTACTGATTTACAGGGAGATAACTTTTTTGAAACTGAAGAGTGACGAAAACAGGAGTACAAAACCCTTTCCTTACCGTCTCTTTTAGTATATAACGGAATTTAAATAGTAAATATCAAAGGTAAATAGAGATGGTGAAACTAAAAGGTCTTCTGGTGGGCATGGGAGTATTCCTGCTTTGCTCGTGCGGAGAAAAAACTGTAAGTATTATAACTACCCCGAATGCTACCAATCGTGCGCTGTTTGGAGCCGAACAATTAAAAACAACACTTGAACAATCGGGCTACAAAGTGGATTGGCGTACGGATGCGAATGGTAAAAAACTAAAAGGAAAAACGATCTTTATTAATCAGGCAGCGGATTCCATTACTAAAAAGGAGGGTTTCCGTATTACTACCAACGGCAATTTTACTGAACTTACGGGACAAGATGGTAACGGTGTTATCTATGCTTGCCGTGAATTGATTGACCATATAAACAATAATAAGAACCTGAATTTCCCTACTTCAATGACCGATGCACCCGAGATGGTGCTTCGTGGTTCGTGCGTAGGTTTGCAAAAAACAACTTATCTGCCCGGGCATGGTGTGTACGAATATCCTTATACTCCCGAAAACTTCCCTTGGTTTTATGACAAGGCACAGTGGCTAAAGTATCTCGATATGTTGGTGGCTAACCGTATGAATACGCTCTACCTATGGAATGGGCATCCGTTTTCTTCATTGGTGAAGTTGAAGGAGTATCCTTTTGCGCTGGAGGTAAGCGAGGAGACATTTAAGAAGAATGAAGAGATGTTCTCGTTTCTGACCAAGGAAGCCGATAAAAGAGGTATCTTTGTTATTCAGATGTTCTATAATATTTTGTTGTCAAAGCCTTTTGCTGATCATTATGGACTGAAAACGCAAGATCGTAACCGTCCTATCACACCGCTTATCAGCGATTATACCCGCAAGTCGATCGCTGCTTTTATAGAGAAATACCCCAATGTGGGGTTGCTTGTTTGCCTGGGTGAGGCAATGGATACGTATGAGGATGATGTGGAATGGTTTACGAAAACGATTATTCCGGGTGTGAAGGATGGCTTGAAGGCACTTGGTCGCACGGATGAACCTCCTATCTTACTTCGTGCACACGATACTGACTGCAAGATGGTGATGGACGCTGCTTTGCCATTATATAAGAATTTATATACGATGCATAAGTACAATGGTGAGTCTCTTACCACGTATGAACCTCGTGGCCCATGGGCTAAGATTCATAAGGATTTGAGCGAACTGGGAACGATTCATATTAGTAATGTGCATATTCTGGCTAATCTGGAACCGTTTCGCTGGAGCTCTCCCGATTTTGTTCAGAAAGCTGTAAATGCGATGCACAATGTTCATGGTGTCAATGCGTTGCACCTTTACCCTCAGGCTTCTTACTGGGATTGGCCGTATACGGCTGATAAATTGCCGGATGGCAAACGTGAGTTTCAGCTGGATCGTGACTGGATGTGGTACAAGACTTGGGCCAGATATGCTTGGAATTGTCACCGTGACCGTAAGGATGAAGTGTCTTACTGGGATAGTCAGTTGAGTGAGTATTACGGGACTGATTCGGTAGCCTCACGTGAAATTCTGGAAGCGTATGAGCAATCGGGTGAAATCGCTCCGAAGTTGCTTCGTCGTTTCGGTATTACAGAGGGTAACAGACAGACATTACTGTTGGGAATGTTTATGAGCCAATTGGTCAACCCATATAAATATACCATCTATCCGGGATTCTATGAGAGTTGCGGACCGGAAGGAGAAAAGCTCATTGAGTATGTGGAGAAGGAGTGGAAGAAACAACCGCACGTAGGTGAGTTGCCGCTTGATATTATTGCTCAGGTGATTGAGCATGGCGATAAGGCTGTGACTGCTATTGATAAGGCTGCTGCAAATGTAACTAAAAATAAGGAGGAGTTTGAGCGTCTTCAAAATGATATGCATTGCTATAGGGAATTTGCGTATGCTTTCAACCTGAAGGTGAAAGCGGCTAAGTTGGTGCTCGACTATCAATGGGGAAAGGATTTGAAGAACCTTGATGCAGCGATACCTTTGATGGAAGAGGGGCTTGTTCACTATCGCAAGTTGGTGGATTTGACGAAGGATCATTATTACTATGCGAACAGTATGCAGACGGCTCAGCGTCGTATTCCTATTGGAGGAGATGATGGCAAGAATAAAACATGGGTGGAGATGTTGGTACATTACGAAAAGGAATTGGCCAACTTTAAAGCAAACTTGGCTATGCTGAAGGAGAAAGAAAGCGGTAAAACGGTTGCGGCTGAAGTGAAAATTGCTTCACTTACTCAGGGGAACGTTACTTTGTTAAGCAAACCATCTGTGGTGAAGTTGACCCAAGGGGCTTCGTTATTCTCTAACGTACCGGGTAAGGTGGAAGCTTTGGCTCCTGAATTGGAAGGACTTTCTGCTTTCAATCTGAATGGCGACAGGCAGCGTGAAGTGGGAACGATGATTGAGTTCGAAGCTCATGAACCCGTTCAATTGCTGGTTGGCTATTTTCGTGATGACCAAAAGAAATATGCCAAAGCACCGAAACTAGAAATAGATGCTGCCGCTAATGACTATGGACAAGCAGAGCCGAAGTTGACGAATGCTATTCGCATTGACGGTATGCCTTTGGCTGATGTACATGCTTATAGCTTTGCAGTTGGCAAACATCAATTGCTTTTGCCTAAAGGGTACTTGTTGGTGTTTGGATTTACAAATAAAGAGATTACTCCTCGCAATGCTGCTTTGGCAGGAGCGGAGGAAACAATGGACTGGTTGTTTTACTAGTCCTTAAACTTGCAATTAAATAAGGAGAATCATCACTCTGGTTTTATTAATACTGACTACGATGAAAAGAAATGGTGTGCTTATTCTGTTTTCGTTGATTGTTTGTTCTCTTTTTGCGCAAAACAGCGTTTCTCAAAAGAAGATGGAGGAGGTGTATGAAAAGATCAAAACGCCTTATAAATACGGACTTGTTCTGGCTCCGGAAACAAACAATTACAAGATGGATTGTCCCACCGTGTTTCGGCAGGGTGATAAGTGGTACATGACCTTTGTTATTTACAACGGTCGTTCGGGAAATGATGGTCGTGGATATGAAACATGGTTGGCCGAAAGCGATAATCTGTTGGATTGGAAGACAAAAGGACGGATTCTTTCTTTTCGTGATGGTACTTGGGATACTAACCAACGGGGCGGATTTCCTGCTTTGCCGGACATGGAGTGGGGAGGGAGTTACGCTCTTCAACCTTATAAGGGAAACTATTGGATGACTTACATCGGAGGGGTCAATGCCGGTTATGAAGCCGGTCCACTTCGCATAGGCATGGCTTGGACGAAAGAGAAGAATCTGGGTGAAGCGGTGGAATGGGAATCAATAGAAAAACCGCTTCTTTCTTCGGAAGATAAAAATGCACAGTGGTTTGAGAATCTGACGCAATATAAAAGTACGGTATACTGGGACAAAAAAAAGACATTAGGTTATCCGTTTGTGATGTTCTATAATGCGGGTGGTCGCCATCCGCAAACGCAACTGAAGGGGGAAAGGATCGGTATCGCTCTTTCAAAAGATATGAAGAAATGGAAACGCTATGCCGGTAATCCTGTCTTCAGTCATGAAACGCAGGGAACGATTACGGGGGATGCGCAAATTCAAAAGATGGGTGATGTATATGTCATGTTTTACTTCTCTGCTTTTGCTCCTTCTCGTCAATATAAGGCATTTAACACATTTGCCTGTAGTTATGATTTAATCCATTGGACCGACTGGGCGGGGGATGATTTGATTATTCCTTCCAAAAACTACGATAATCTTTTTGCTCATAAAAGTTGTGTGATTAATCACGATGAGGTGGTTTACCATTTCTATTGCGGGGTAAATAAAGATGATCAGCGTGGCATTGCTGTAGCAACGAGTAAACCGATGGGGCGTTCGGCTGTTCGTTTCCCTCAGCCGGAAGAGAAGAACAGAAGAACGATTCTGCAACTGGATAAAGATTGGAAGACTACCTTGCTGCTTGATCAAGAAAAAAAGGAGCTAACGGATAAGATTTTGCCATCATCATTTACCAAAAGTGAACTTTGGCAGACAGTGAACATCCCTCATAACTGGGATGACTATTATGGCTATCGGCAGTTGACTCATGGCAATCTGCATGCTACTGCTCTTTATAAAAAGTCATTTACTGCTCCGAAAGTTCAGGCAGGGAAGCACTCTTTTTTACGCTTCGAAGGGGTGGGAACTTATGCTACCATCACATTGAATGGGAAGAGTTATGGTCGCCACCCTGTTGGTCGCACCACACTGACACTTGATGTGACGGATGCTTTGAAACCCGGGGAAGATAATCTGCTGGAAGTGAAGGCGGAGCATCCTGAAATGATTTCGGATATGCCTTGGGTTTGTGGTGGTTGCTCTTCGGAATGGGGCTTTAGTGAAGGCTCTCAACCGCTGGGTATCTTTCGTCCGGTAGTGCTTGAGGTTACCGATGAAGTACGCATTGAACCTTTTGGCGTACACATCTGGCATGACGATAAAGCGAAGACTGTGTACGTGGAGACGGAAGTAAAGAACTACAGTTCGCAGACTGAAAAGATTCAAGTGGTGAATAAACTTAATAATGCAGATGGTTTGAAGGTTTTCCGATTGGTGGAGGAGGTAACTCTTGCTCCGGGAGAAACAAAAATAATCAGGCAATCGGCTGTAGTGGAGAATGCGATCTTGTGGAGTGTAGAGAATCCTTATCTTTATAATCTGGCTTCGATGATTAAACGAGGCACGGCTACAACGGACGAAATAACGACTCCTTTTGGCATTCGAACGATCAGTTGGCCTGTAAAGCGTAAGGATGGCGATGGACGTTTCTACTTGAATGGAAAATCGGTCTTCATCAATGGTGTGTGTGAGTACGAACATCAATTCGGGCAAAGTCACGCTTTCAGTAAAGAACAGGTCGCTGCCCGAGTGAAACAAATAAAGGCTGCCGGGTTCAATGCTTTCAGAGATGCGCATCAACCGCACAACTTGGATTATCAGAAATATTGGGATGAGGATGGTATCCTTTTTTGGACGCAATTCTCTGCACACATCTGGTATGACACACCTGAATTTAGAGCGAACTTCAAACAATTACTTCGTCAGTGGGTGAAAGAACGTCGTAATTCTCCATCGGTAGTGATGTGGGGATTGCAGAATGAGAGTGTTCTCCCTCGTGAATTTGCGGAAGAGTGTAGTGCTATTATTCGTGAGATGGATCCAACAGCGCAAAACATGCGTGTGATTACTACTTGCAATGGAGGTGAGGGTACGGACTGGAATGTAGTGCAGAATTGGAGTGGTACGTATGGTGGCAAACCGGAAAATTATAAAGCTGAATTAGCTCAGTCCGACCAATTGCTCAACGGTGAATATGGTGCTTGGAGAAGTATTGACCTGCATACCGAACCGGGAGCTTTTGAGCAAAACGGGGTGTGGAGTGAAGATCGTATGTGTCAGCTGATGGAAATGAAGATTCGTTTGGCGGAACAGGCAAAAGATAGTGTTTGCGGACAATTTCAATGGATATTCAGCAGTCACGATAATCCGGGTCGCCGTCAGCCAGATGAGGCTTATCGGAAGATAGACAAAGTGGGGCCATTCAACTACAAAGGATTGGTTACGCCATGGGAGGAGCCGTTGGATGTATATTATATGTATCGGGCTAACTACGTATCTGCTGCCAAAGATCCGATGGTTTACCTCGTGTCTCACACATGGCCGGACAGATTTGCTACCGGCAGGCGACGGACTACCGTTGAGGCCTATAGCAACTGTGACTCTGTGCTGCTCTATAATGATGCGGCAAATACTCCTTTCTTAGGACGTAAAAAGAATAATGGCATGGGTACTCATTTTATGTGGGAGCATCGGGATGTTCGTTACAATGTGCTTCGTGCAGTGGGTTATTACAAAGGTAAACCTGTTGCAGAGGATATACTTGTACTCAATGGATTGGAACGTGCTCCTCATTTTGATGCACTCTATAAAGAAGTGAAAACTTTATTGAAAGCAGAGAGCGGGTATGATTATCTGTATCGAATAAACTGTGGAGGGGATAATTACACGGATGAGTTTGGACAGACGTGGGCACAAGATAATACATCGGTGTCTCATAGTTGGGCACAAGATTTTGAAGGACTAAATCCTTATCTGGCCAGTCAGCGCACGACCAATGATCCCATAAAAGGTACACGAGACTGGGCATTGTTTCAACATTTCCGTTTCGGCCGTCATAAGTTATTCTACGACTTGCCTGTTCCCGACGGAACATATCGGGTAGAACTCTATTTCATTGAACCTTGGCATGGTACGGGTGGCAGTGAAAAGACGGATTGCGAGGGCTTGCGTATCTTCGACGTGGCAGTGAATGGAAAGACTGTACTCGATGATTTGGATATTTGGGCAGAAGCCGGACACGATGGTGCTCTGAAGAAAGTAGTAACGGCAGAGGTGAAAGGTGGTAAATTGGAAATTTCTTTCCCTGAAGTGAAGGCGGGACAAGCTGTTATCTCTGCCATTGCTGTGGCTAGAATCTCTGCCGAGAAGTCAATATTAGACAGTACTGTAGAGAGAATCGCTGTAGATAATGTTACTTGGAGTTGGGTAAAAGCGAACACTGATACGATTGCACGGACTCCGAAAGAGTTGTTGCCCGAAGATAAGAATGTACGTACCACTGTTACTTATGAAGCTGAAAAGGCAAAAGTGCAAGGTTCGTATAAAAAGATAGAACACCGTAAACAGAATGGCGTTTCTTTTGATAAAGTAGGCAAAGGTAGCATTGAGTGGAACATTTCTACCGGATTGGCTCAGGTATATGCTCTTCGCTTTAAGTATATGAACAGAAGTGGCAAGCCGATAACGGTTCGGTTGAAGTTTGTAGCTGCTAACGGCACGGTATTGAAAGATGATGAAATAACATTCCCCGAAGCATCTGAGAAATGGAAATTAATGAGTACCACTACGGGAACATATATCAATGCCGGACATTACAAGGTGATACTTTCGTCTGCCGATATGAACGGGCTGTGGCTAGATGCTCTGGATGTGCAATAAGTACGGCAATTCAAGAAATTAAAGCTTTTAATAAAAAGAGAATATGAAGTTAGTGAATGCATTATTGGGCACTTTTTGTTTGCTGGGTGGTTTCTGCCAGGCACAGCAACTGCATGATTGGGAAAATCAGCATGTGCTTCAAATAAATCGTGAGCCTGCCAGGGCTGCATTTTATGGATATGATAAGAAGGCGGGAGACCGCCTTTTGTCTCTTGATGGAACATGGAAATTTCGCTGGACGCCTACACCGGATGGCAAGATCGCTGATTTCTATGCCACTACTTTCAATGATCGTTTATGGACAGACTTTAAGGTTCCCGCCAACTGGGAGAACAACGGATATGGTACCCCTATCTATGTCTCCTCCGGTTATCCATTTAAGATTGACCCACCCAGAGTGATGGGCGAACCAAAGCAGACTTATACCACCTATAAAGAAAGGAATCCGGTAGGGCAGTATCGCCGTACATTTACGTTGCCGGAGACTTGGAAAGCTAGTGGACAAACTTTTCTTCGTTTTGATGGGGTGATGAGTGCATTCTATGTTTGGATAAACGGTGAACGTGTGGGTTATAGTCAGGGAAGCATGGAACCTAGTGAATTTAACATCACTTCTTATTTGCATAGCGGTAAGAATCAGATAGTTCTTGAGGTTTATAAATATAGTGATGGTTCTTATCTCGAAGATCAGGACTTTTGGCGCTTCGGAGGCATTCATCGGAGTATCACCCTCTTTCACACTCAGGATATTCGAATCAGTGACTTCGCTGTACGTACCTTGCTGGATAATACTTATACGGATGCTACCTTACAGATAGATCCGAAATTCTCTGTTTTCGGAAGCGAAAAAGGGAAGGGATATAAGTTGATTGCCACATTGACGGATGCGGAAGGGCAATTGATCTCTTCTACTCCGGTCGATGTGGAGTCTATCCTCGATTTGGATCATAAGGCTTCTGTGATGAATGAATGGTTTCCGCAACGGGGGCCCCGTAAGATGGGACGCATCAGCATCCCTGTAATCAATCCGAAGAAATGGACTGCCGAAACACCATCTCTTTATACTCTTCAATTGTGTTTGAACGACAGCGCAGGACGTACCAAAGAGGTAGTAAACACCAAAGTGGGTTTTCGTAGCATAGAAATTAAGAATGGGCAGATGTTAGTCAACGGAAAACCCATCCGCTTCAGAGGGGTAAACCGTCACGAACATGACCCGCTTACTGCTCGTGTCATGACAGAAAAACGCATGCTGCAAGATGTGTTGCTTATGAAACAGGCGAACATCAATGCTGTTCGCACCAGTCATTATCCAAATGTACCTCGCTGGTATGAATTGTGCGATAGCATCGGACTCTATGTCATGGATGAAGCAGATATAGAAGAACATGGTTTGCGTGGCACATTGGCCAGTACGCCCGATTGGCATGCTGCCTTTCTGGATCGCGCTGTACGTATGGCCGAACGAGATAAAAACCATCCATCGGTGGTGATGTGGAGCATGGGCAATGAGAGTGGTTATGGACCTAACTTTGCTGCTATATCGGCATGGTTGCACGACTTTGATCCAACTCGTCCGGTGCATTACGAAGGAGCACAAGGTTTGGAGGGTCATCCTGATCCGGCTACGGTGGATGTGATTAGCCGTTTCTATACACGTGTACAACAAGAATATTTAAACCCCGGTATTGCAGAGGGAGCCGATAAAGAACGTCCGGAGAATGCTCGTTGGGAACGCTTGCTAAGCATTGCTCAACGTACAAACGACAACCGTCCGGTGCTGACAAGCGAGTATGCACACAGTATGGGCAATGCGCTGGGTAACTTTAAGGAATATTGGGATGAGATGTATAGTAACCCACGCATGTTGGGCGGCTTCATTTGGGATTGGGTAGATCAAGGGATCTATAAAACACTGCCTAATGGTCGCACGATGGTGGCTTACGGAGGTGACTTTGGTGATGTACCTAATCTGAAAGCTTTCTGTTTTAATGGAGTGGTGAGAAGCGATCGGGAGATTACGCCTAAGTATATGGAGGTGAAAAAGGTTTATGCACCTGTTTATCTCAAATTGCTTGATGGTTCTTCTTTGCAGGTTGTTAATCACAACCATCACATCGGACTCGAAAATTATCGCTGTTTGTGGACGCTATCTGTTGATGGTAAAACCCGTAAACAAGGGGAACTTACTCTTCCTGAAGTTGCACCCGGTGATAGTGCATCGATGGAACTTCCTTCAGCTATTCGTGATTTTTCTTCTCCTAAAGGAACAGATGTTCGTCTTTTGTGTCGCATCGTATTGCGTGAAAATGTTCTTTGGGCTAAAGCGGGATACGAGGTTAGCTGGGAGCAATTCTGCCTGCAACAAGGCAAGCTTTCCGGAGCTGAAATAATAAATAAGGGTAAATTGCAAGTGGATGAAAGGACTAAAAATCTGACTGTAAAAGGAAAAGGATTTTCTGCTTCTTGGAATACACAGAATGGAACACTTGTATCGTTGAATTATGATGGTTGTGAGATGTTGGCGCAAGCTCCTGTTACGCAAGCTTTTCGGGCACCGACAGACAATGATAAAGGTTTCGGCAACTGGTTGGCCAAAGATTGGGAACTTAACGGGTTGGATAAACCAACCTATGAATTGCAGTTGTTCACTCATCGTTTACGAGCAGACGGTGCGGTAGTTGTGGAATCTAAAATAGCCAATAAATACAAGAACGGAAACATTGTTACGGCAACAACTTATACGATTACTACGGATGGTGAGATAGACGTAAAATGTAAGTTTCTGCCTGTAGGTAACTTACCGGAGTTGCCTCGTCTGGGCATCACAATGGCTTTACCTGCCGGCTATGAAAACCTTACGTGGTATGGGCGTGGCCTGTCAGATAGCTACCCTGATCGGAAAACAGCTTGCACCATTGGTTTGTGGAGTGGTAAAGTAGCAGATCAATATACGCATTACCCTCGTCCGCAAGAAAGTGGCAACAAAGAAGATGTGACTTTTCTGACCTTGACGAATGCCAAAGGTCAGGGAGTGAGAGTACAAGCGATCGAAAACAACTTCTCTGCATCGGCTTTGCACTATACTGCTCAGGATCTTTACACTACCGCACATGATTGTGATTTGGTTGCACGCAAAGAAGTAATTCTGAACCTTGATGCGGCAGTATTAGGTTTGGGCAACAGTAGCTGTGGCCCGGGAGTATTGAAAAAATATGCGATTGAGAAGAAAGAACATACCCTTCATGTACGCTTTATACGGGTGAAGTAGCATGGGGTAATGTTTCTCAGACAATAAACGGGGCTTTGTGTAGTTATTAGCGCTACACAAAGCCCCGTTTGTTTTTGCCGGTTGCACTTGTTCCAAATGCCGGTTGCACTTCATGTGAATGCCGGTTGCATTTATCCTCAATGCCGGTTTCTTTCTAACACTACCATGCAAACGGATAGATTTTTTTTTGGCGGCCTATTTCACTCTTCTGTTCAGTTGGTTGCTAGCCTTGCTTGGTCTGGATTTACCAATACGTTTTCCGGTAGGCTGCACGTCTTTACCGTTTTTCTTAGGTAACACCCTTGTTGGCTTTGCTGGAGCTTTTTCTGTCATCTTATCTATTTATTAGAATTATTTCAAATCAGCTACAAAGATAGATAAATTTTGAAAACAACGCTTGTTCTTTATTTCTTTAAACAAATGTTGATGGGTACAAATGGACTTTTACAGCGTCTATCTAAATAGAATAATGAACAAATATACGAATTATAATGATTGACAGACGATTAAAATGGCATCGCATTCTATCGGCTTTTTCGCTTTTGTTAGCGTCCGTAGCCACAGGAAGTGCGCAAAACAAGGTTCCGGTAACTGAAACTCACTATCTATCGGGCCATGGAGCTGATGATATGGTGCAGTGGGATTTCTTTTGCACGGAGGGACGTAATTCAGGTAAATGGACGAAGATAGGAGTGCCTTCTTGCTGGGAGTTGCAGGGTTTTGGTCAGTATCAGTATGGCATCAGTTTTTACGGAAAGCCTTTTCCTGAGGGCATTGCGAATGAGAAGGGTATGTATAAATATGAATTTGATGTACCTCAACAATGGCGGGGTAGCCAGATCGAATTGGTGTTTGAAGCCTCGATGACGGATACAGAGGTGAAGGTGAACGGTCGTAAGGCCGGAAGCAAACATCAAGGTGCATTCTACCGTTTCTCATACAACGTAACCGATATGCTGAAGTATGGCAAGAAGAATCTGCTGGAGGTAACGGTGAGCAAAGAAAGCGAGAATGCCGGAGTGAATCTGGCCGAACGTCGTGCTGATTATTGGAACTTCGGAGGTATCTTTCGTCCTGTATTCCTCGAGATAAAGCCCGCATTGAACATTCAAAGAATGGCTATCGATGCAAAGGCCGATGGTAGTTTTACAGCGAATTGCTATTTGAATAATGCTGCCGATAACGTGAAGCTTCGTACCGTCATTCTTGATAAGAAGGGAAAGAATATTTCTGAAACGATAACTCCGGTGAAAGCGGGAAGTGACTGGACAACCGTAAGAACAAGCGTAAGCAATCCATTACTTTGGACAGCCGAAACACCCGACCGTTATAAGGCCGAGTTCTCTCTGTTGGCACAGGATGGTAGCGTTCTTCATCGTGAAATGGAATCATTCGGTTTTCGTACCATCGAGGTAAAGGAAAGTGATGGCTTATATATAAATGGCGTACGTGTGAATATCCGTGGAGTGAATCGTCACAGTTTCCGTCCCGAAACCGGACGAACATTGAGCAAAGCCAAGAACATAGAAGACGTGCTACTGATTAAGAGCATGAATATGAATTCTGTTCGTCTTTCGCACTATCCGGCCGATCCTGACTTTTTGCAAGCTTGCGACTCTCTGGGATTGTATGTGATGAGTGAATTGGGCGGATGGCATGGCAAATATGATACACCTACTGGAGTGAAACTGATTGAAAGCATGGTGGAAAGGGACGTGAATCATCCTTCTATCATCTGGTGGAGCAATGGAAATGAAAAAGGATGGAACACGGAACTTGATTGTGAATTTCACAAGCACGATCCTCAAGCCCGTCCGGTAATTCATCCACAAGGAAACTTCAGTGGTTTTGAAACGATGCATTACCGTTCGTATGGCGAAAGTCAGGAGTATATGAGACTTCCGCAAATCTTTATGCCTACAGAGTTTTTGCATGGTTTGTATGATGGTGGTCATGGTGCCGGCTTATGGGATTATTGGGAAATGATGCGTAAACATCCTCGCTGCATCGGTGGATTCCTCTGGGTGCTGGCCGATGAAGGAGTGAAGCGTGTGGATATGAATGGTTTCATTGATAATCAGGGTAACTTTGGCGCCGATGGCATTGTGGGCCCTCATCACGAAAAGGAGGGTAGCTACTATACAATCAAGCAAATCTGGAATCCTGTTCAGGTGATGAATAAACAATTGACGAAGGCATTTGATGGTGTGCTACAGATAGAAAATCGCTATGATTTCCTGAATCTGAACACTTGTACTTTCAATTGGAAGTACGTGACTTTCCCTTTAGCTACGGATGGAAAGAAAGAGGTGAAAGTATTGAAGCAAGGTGAGGCAAAGGGAGAGAATATTGCTGCTCACCAAGCCGGAACCATGAAGATTGCTGCTGCTGTGAAAGATGCTGATGCGTTGATTTTAACTGCCGTTGATACATTTGGTAAAGAACTATTTACTTGGAGCTATACTCTCGGAAATATTTCTGCTACCAAAGAACTTGCTACAAATGGTGCTAAACCAACTTACACAGAAACAGCTGAGGCGGTAATTGCTAAGGCAGGCGGACGTGAATTTACTTTCTGCAAGAAAGATGGACAACTAAAAGCGGTTAAGGTAGGTGATAAACAGATCACTTTCGCCAACGGCCCTCGCTTTATTGGTGCTCGTCGTGCAGATCGTTCTCTGGATCAATTCTATAACCACGATGATGAGAATGCAAAACAGAAAGATCGTACCTATACCGAATTTGTTGATGCAACTGTCTTTACCGGCTTTGATATCAAGGAAACAGAAGGTAAGTTGCTTGTTACAGCTAACTACAAGCTTGGTAACTTTGATAAGGCTCAATGGAGCATCCTGGCTGATGGAACTTTAGCACTGGATTATACCTATAATTTCTCCGGAGTAGTAGATTTGATGGGTATTCGTTTCGATTATCCGGAAGATAAAGTATTGAGTAAGCAATGGTTGGGTGACGGTCCTTATCGGGTATGGCAAAACCGTTTGCATGGTCCGCAATACAACCTTTGGGAGAATGACTATAATGATCCTGTTCCCGGTGAAAGCTTTACGTATCCCGAGTTCAAAGGCTATTTTGCCCATGTTTCGTGGATGAACATTCGTACAAAAGAGGGTGAGATTAGTATTGCCAATGAGACTCCTGACACTTATGTGGGTGTTTATCAGCCACGTGATGGACGTGACAGATTGCTCTATACACTTCCTGAAAGCGGAATTTCTCTGTTGAATGTAATTCCTGCCGTACGCAACAAAGTGAATTCAACTGATCTTTGTGGACCATCATCACAACCTAAGTGGGTAAATGGTCAGCAACATGGACGTATTGTTTTCCGTTTCAACGGAACAAAATAATCTATCAATCTTGAATAATAAAATAGCCTATGCGTATTGACGCATAGGCTATTTTTCAAAACAACGTTGTAGTTAAGCCAATGGAAATACCGAATGCACCCTCATTCATGTGATTTTGTCCAAAAGGAGTATCTTTCAAGTGCCATATATAGTCTAGTTCAAACGTAAGGGCGGCCGATTTTCCGATATAATATTCCGCTCCAGTTGTGAGTTTGATTATCGGAATTGTCTTTGCCTTATCTTTCATGATAAAATTGTCTTGCGAAGTTGCTACATTTTGGTATACGCAGGAACTTAGTCCCCCCTGCAAAAGTCCAAATTGTCTGAGTTTCCGTTTACCGCTAATGCGATAACCTATGCCGCCGAGATAATCGTTAAATTTTATTTTGCCCTGAATAATATTGGTGCCTTGTATCTCATCCTTTTTATAAGAGTTTGATCGGTTGTCATAATTGAGGCGTAAAAACATCCCATCGGTACTATGGAACCGATATTCCATAGCCATTTTGACGATTATTCCGGGTTCCAAATTGTTCTTGGGAGAATTGAGATAACCAATGCTAAAAGGGAAATATAACTTGGACGAAAAAGATTCTTTAGGGGATTGTGCATATCCTTTTATCGTGATTATAAGGAGTGTGAAAGTGATAATTACGTATTTAGAATTAGCCATTAATATTTGGTTTTTTAAGTTAATATTATTTTGTTTATAGGTATAGCGAACGGGAGTTGGCTCGGTTACCTTCCTGTAGCTTTTCTCTTGCTCTTTTATCATCTACATGGCATAATTATTGGTGTATATATTCGGATAAGAGCGTCGAGATAAGCAAAAAACGAATGGTCTATTCATAACGTGATAATTAATTATTATTGTGCAAAAGTCATGATTAAACGAGTTGAAAAAAAGGGTATCTTTACGCCGATTATAGTCAACTGGTCGAATTATAGAAAAATAACGCATTGAATATGGCAAATCGTAGGGTGATGACTATGAACACAAAAGAAGCTTCGATTCTTGATCTTTTCAAGATGAATGGGGAGAACGGAAATAATTGTGCGAACATTAATTTTATTGTATCGAATACTGATGCAGACGATCTGGATATCGTTGGTCATCCAGTGATAGTGAGTTCTGTTATATGCGCCATGTGTGTTCGTGGAGAGGCTATTCTCCGCATTAATTTCGAGACTTATTCTCTTTCTCAAGGGGCATTCATTATTCTGGCTCCAGGTTCCATGTTTCTTTGCGAAGAAGGAAATTACAGTGAGGACTTTATGATGTATTACATCTCTTTTTCACCTGATTATGTGAAAGACATCAGTTTTGGTCATGCTCACATGATCTATGACATTAAGAACATTCCATATATTCGGATGGACGATCAGGAATATGAAAGTATTCTTGGTATTTATAATTATTTGAATTTGAGATATCAGGATTTTGGTCATCCTTACAGGAAAGAAGTGCTTCAGCATAGCTTGTTGGCGGCAATCTATGATTTTTCTGTTATTTATGATAAATATACCCTTTTGATAAGCGAATCGGGTAAGGACTCGTACTTAACTAAGTTCAGTGACTTGCTTTTTAGACATTATAAACGTCACAGGAAAACCAGCTTCTATGCAGACAATTTGAATATCACCCCTAAGTATCTTTCGAAGATCATAAAAGAGAAAACAGGAAATTCTGTGCAGAATTGGATTTTTCAATTGATTTTGTTCGAAACGAAATCTCTACTCCGGTCCACCAATATGAATATTACTGAGATTGCCGAATATTTCAATTATCCTGATGCAACAAGCTTTGGGAAATTTTTCAAAAAACATGAAAAAGTAACTCCGATAGAATATAGAAATATGAAGAATTGATGCCGGAAGTCTTTTTCATACATCGGAAGACTTCTATTCTTTTGCCAATGTTTTCTAGACAAAGTCAGTTTCAGCAAGTCCTTATTATCAACTGATATGGAAACGCTTTAAAATTTATTTTGAACAAATCTTAGACAGGCTTAAAAGCGTTGTTTCTTTAGCCATTGCCCGAAAAATCGGTCATATACAGTATAAGTCTCTTCATTTTTGTACACCAACTCTTTGTCTATTAATGTTTTTAAGGCTGTATTCACACTGCTTGCTGCTTTCAGGTTGTGTTTGCTGATAAACTTGTTCGAATTAACGGCAGACACAGATTCTTCCTTTGCTATTGCCTTGATAATTTTCGCCTGATTATCAGTCAGTAGGGATAGATAATTTTGGAAGATAAATTCATTTTCTAGAATGATCTCTTGTATGGCATTCTCTACTATCTCCGTTGTAATCTGTTTTATATTATAGCCATACAATCTATTTAGTATCGACTGTATATACCAAGTATGTCCGCTGAATTTTTGATAGATGTACTGAAAAGCTTCTGGTAAAAGTACCTTCCCTTCTTTCTCAAAGAAACTTTTAGCAAAATCATAATATATCTCTTCGTTGATTTCTGCGAGTGCCATCATTTGTGTACTTTGATAGAAGGGTCTTTTGGCAGAGACAAATATTTCAGTCATAATATGCTGTTTGCTTCCTGCAAAAATGAAATGTACATTAGGAATAAACTGGATGTAAGAGCGGATCATTGCTTCCACGCCTTTTTCCGGGTATTCTGTGATTTGCTGAAACTCATCGATGGCGATATAGCATTGTTTACCCGAAGCTGCCAGATAATCGAAAATTTCCTTTAACGTAATGCCTTCTTGTTCAGGTACTATCTCTAGTGAGACGGTTGGCATACCGGTCGCTTCATCTACCGTGATGGTGGGTCTGCAACTTTTAAAGAACCCTGTGATCTTTTTCAAAACCCCCTGTGATAAAGTATCCAGCTGCCCTAATACGCTACTCCCTACCAATGATACGAAATCATTCAAATTATTGGTCGGATAAATATCAATATAGAAGCATTTGACATCCACCTTAGCCTGCTTCATTAGATGAAACGTATTTTTGATAAGCCCTGTTTTTCCCATTCTTCGAGGAGCAATCAGAGTCAGGTTTCGTTCATTCTCAAGTGCAGATAAGATCGTATCTGTTTCTTTCTTCCTGTCGCAGAAATATTCAGGACTGGTATATCCGTATATTAGAAATGGATTATTCTGTTTCATATTGCGTTATTTACGTTACGTTAATTCCGTAACGCAAATAACGCAACTAATTAGGACTTTTCCTAAGAAATCCTCGTTTTCTTGCTCTTTCAAAACTTCAAGGCCTGAAAATATGATGGAACTCTGGAAAGGAAATAGGCTTTATATGGATACAAGCATCGGGGTTTATTTATTCGGAAAATAATAAGACAAAGTTTAACTTTTTAATAATAATCTCTGTAAGGTCTACTATGAAGTGTTGTACATACATTGTGCTATAGTAAATAAAAATGTTATGAAAAGTAACCGCCTTATTATTAGTCTATACGGTCTTAATCCCTTAACTTCGGAAATAAGAGGTCTATTTTAAAGATGCCATTCATATTCCTCCATTGATATTCGATTTTAAAAGATAACCAGAATTATATAGCATTTATATAATAAATTTCCAATAAAAAACAAAAAAACAAATGAAAAAGATTTTTATGTTCGCAGCTATCGCTTCTATGATGCTAGCGAGCTGTTCAAACGAAGATGAAACAACTACAACACCGGCGGGAAAGAGTGAGCTTGGTGTTTCTGCAGTCATCACAGGGGCAGTGGTTACTCGTGGATTAACAGATGCTTTCGCAGCTGAAAACACAATTGGTGTTTTCATCGATAATCAAACAGGAATTGAAACTGATTATACACCTGCAACAGCTACGTATACTTATGGTGCTACTAATTGGGCAGCTCCTGCTTTAGGTAAAATTTATCTGACTAATCAGATAGCTACCGTATATGCTTTCTATCCTAGAGGAATTGAGGGAGATGTTGATTTTACGGCTAAAACACTTAAAGTGAATGTTGACTCTGTACAGAACTTTAGTGCTACTTCTCAAAAAGATTATATGTATGCTACTGCCAGATCTGGAGCAGAAGGATCGTATACATATCCTTTAGCGGTAGCTAGTAATGCTGTCGGTAATTATGATGTAAGTTTGTTCTTTCATCATGTGTTGAGTAAACTGTCTTTTATCGTCAATAAAGATGCTACTTATACAGGAGCAGGATTATTGACTTCAGTAAGGTTGACAAAAGATGCAGGATTTCTTGCGGGATCTGATCTTGGAACTGTTAGTTTGGGCGATGGTGTCATATCAGGATTACATGCAACGTATGGCATTGTCTTTACCGGATCAACGACGATAAATGCGGCGGCTGGTACTACTGTTCTTGTTGAGGGATTGGTTGCTCCTATCATTGCAACTACGGGCATAAGCCTTACATTAACTATTGACGGTAAAAATATGATTGTAACTCTTCCTGCTGCTGCTCCAGCTGCTGCATGGTTGCAAGGGAAGAATTATACCTATACTATTAATGTAAAAGGTACTGAATTGAGTGTTGTTTCTGTTGCAATAACGGCTTGGGATGATTTAGCCGGAGGATCAACAGACGCAAACTAATTAAAATTGACTTTATTTCAAATAAAGATCATAATGAGAAAACTTTAGAATTTATCTTCTTATAGTTCAAACGCCTCAACCCTGCAAAAGCAGTAGTTGAGGCGTTTTTTAAATTGGCTTTTTTATGGAACGATGATATGGGATATTTCTCAAATCAGTTGTTTTTACCTTCAGTAAGTTTGAATAATACATAAAGGGATGGGTACAACTCATCCCTTTTTTCGTCCTTTTATGAAAGGTGAACAGTCATGAATAACACTAAATCCCGTATACTACTGCTAGTTATCTGTTTGAGTGTCTTTGGCAATCTGATGTCACAAGAGGCTCTTCGTGCGTGTTTTCGTAATCCATCAGAGGAAGCGAAGCCGTGGACATTCTGGTACTGGATGTACGGAGCTGTTTCTAAGGAAGGTATTAAGGCTGACCTAGAGGCAATGAAAGAGGTGGGTTTAGGAGGCGCTTATCTGATGCCAATCCGTGAACCATCTCGATGGCCTAACTATGAAGGTGCGGTGAAACAACTTACTCCGCAATGGTGGGAGATGGTGCGCTACAGCATGCAGGAGGCTGATCGTTTGGGGCTGAAGCTCGGAATGCATATTTGTGATGGCTTTGCATTGGCAGGTGGTCCGTGGATCACTCCGAAAGAATCGATGCAAAAAGTGGTGTGGAGTGATACGATTGTCTCCGGAGGAATGATTAAGAAACTGGTATTGGCCCGCCCCGAAGCTTATGAAGGTTATTATGAAGATATCGCTCTGTTGGCTTTACCCGTTTCAGAAGAGGGTGACCAGGCTTTATTAAAAAGAGGGATGCAAAAGCATTCGGTAAATCTTTCGATACAAGGGACTTCTAAGTCTCCGCTTTATAAAATCACTTGCGGCAATACGGATACCGGAAAAGCCATTGATCCATCCAAAGGGATAACGATAGCAGAGGATGGAGTGATTCGCTCTTCTCTTCCTTGCTGGATACAATACGAATATGCTCAGCCTTTTACTTGTCGCAACATCGAAATTGTGCTGAATGGTAATAATTATCAGGCTCACCGATTGACGGTGATGGCAAGTGATGATGGGGTGAACTTTCGTGAGGTGAAGCAACTTGTTCCTGCCCGCCAGGGTTGGCAAAATACGGATGAAAACTCAACGCATTCTATTCCTGCTACCACAGCACGCTATTTCCGCTTTTACTGGACTCCGGTTGGTAGCGAACCGGGCAGCGAGGATATGGATGCTGCAAAATGGAAACCAAACTTAAAGATCAAACAACTTATCTTACATAGCGAACCTCGTTTGAACCAATGGGAAGGGAAAGCGGGACTGGTATGGCGTGTGGCACCCCGAACATCGGCTTCGGAAATAGGGGCGCAAGACTGCATTCGCAAAGAGCAAATCATTAATCTGACTGCTTTCATGAAGGATGGAGTACTTACTGCTAAACTTCCTGTTGGCAGATGGAAACTTCTTCGTATGGGGCACACCTCTACGGGGCACACCAATGCAACAGGCGGTACCGGAATGGGATTAGAGTGCGATAAGTTTAGTGAAGCAGCGGTTAAGAAGCAGTTAGATAACTGGTTTGGTGCAGCTTTTACTCAAACAGATTCCGTGTTGGCACGCAAGGTGCTGAAATATATGCACGTGGATAGTTGGGAGTGTGGAAGTCAGAATTGGAGTGATAACTTCCCTGCCGAGTTCCTGAAACGTCGGGGTTACGACCTTATGCCTTATCTGCCTTTGTTGGCGGGTATTCCGATGGATAATGTGGCAAAGTCGGAAGAGGTGCTTCATGATGTGCGTACAACGATTGCCGAATTAGTTGTGGATGTATTCTACAAAACGCTGGCTACGTGTGCGAAACCATACGATTGCGAATCTTCTGCCGAATGTGTGGCACCAACCATGGTTAGCGATGGATTGCTTCACTATAAAATGGTTGATCGTCCGATGGGTGAGTTTTGGCTTAACAGCCCCACCCATGATAAACCGAATGACATGCTTGATGCCATAAGCGGTGGACACATCTACGGCAAGAATATTATACAGGCAGAAGGGTTTACGGAACTTCGCGGTACGTGGAATGAAACTCCTGCCATGCTGAAAACGTTGCTCGACCGCAATTATGCGTTGGGCATCAACAAGCTTTTCTTTCATGTAAATGTGCACAACCCATATACAGATCGCAAACCCGGTATGACACTAGACGGTATCGGTCTTTTCTTTCAACGAGATCAAACATGGTGGAAAGATGGAGCGAAAGCTTTGGTTGACTACGCTTCCCGCTGTCAGGCTTTGTTGCAATACGGGCATCCGGTGACAGATATTGCCGTATTTACAGGAGAAGAAATACCCAGTAGAGCAGTGTTGCCTGAACGTTTGGTTCCCTCACTCCCCGGCATCTTTGGTGCAGAACGGGTAAAGAGCGAACAAGTGCGTTTGGCTAATGTCGGTCAGCCCCTACGTGAACAACCTGTGGGAGTAAGTCATTCAGCTAATATGGCCGATCCCGATAAATGGGTAAATCCTTTGCGTGGATATGCGTACGATTCCTTTAATAGAGATGCATTGCTTCGTTTGGCCAAGGCGGAAAACGGACGGATGATACTTCCGGGTGGGGCATCATACAAGGCATTGGTGCTTCCGTTACCTCACCCGATGAGTCCAGATAGTATTCCTTTCTCTGCCGAAGTACAAGCGAAGTTGGATGAATTACGAAAAGCAGGTGTTTTGATTCCTCAGCTTCCCTATAAAGATGATGACTTCTCTGCTTATGGATTGCAGCGTGATGCAATTGTTCCCGAAGAGGTGGCATGGACACATCGTTGCGGAGAGGAAGCAGATATCTATTTTATTTCTAATCAACAAGATAAGGAACGTACTTTCACTGTCAGTTTGCGTATTGCAGGCAAGAAGCCTGAACTCTGGCATCCGGTGACAGGTGAGATTGATAAAGAAATTGCTTGGAAAGAAGTTGATGGTCACACGGAGGTATTGTTGACATTGGCTGCGGGAGAATCAACATTTGTTGTTTTTCATCGCCACACAGTTGCTTCTGAAACTGATTTGGCAAAAAACTCTGTAACTGCATCGATCGATAAGGATGAGAAGAAAAACGTCTCCGAACCAATTGCGTTAGGTAATAGAGCGTGGACCGTTAGCTTTCCACTTATCAATAAGGTACTCATTAAAGATACACTTTTCGATTGGAGCCTGTCGGAAGATAAACATGTGAAATATTACTCGGGAACGGTGACTTATAAGACGTCTTTTAAGTGGAGTAAAAAGCCCAAAGGACGAATCTTGTTATCGGTAGGTAAGGTAGCGGATGTGGCGACTGTTCGAATCAATGGAATCAGTTGCGGCATTGTGTGGACTGCTCCTTACGAGGTGGATGTGACAGATGCTTTGAAGAAAGGTGTAAACATCTTGCAGATAGAAGTGACCAATACTTGGGCGAATGCGATTAAAGGCGCCGATAGCGGAAAAGCTCCTTTTAAGGGGATATGGACAAATGCGAAATACAGAATGAAAGAGGATGTACTGATTCCGGCCGGACTATTCGGCCCTGTGCAACTTCTTCAACAGAAATAAAGATAAACATGAATAGAAAAAACATTCAAAGAGGGACGTTGATTTTGTCTTTCTTTTTACTAGCAATGCTTAGTGTACGGGCAGAAGTGAAACTACCCTCTATTTTTTCGGATGGTATGGTGATGCAACAGCAGTCGAATGCTAATCTTTGGGGAACGGCAACAGCCGGCAAACAAGTAGTTATCATCACAGGATGGAATGCCAAGCAGTATCGCACGAAAGCGGATGCTGCAGGTCATTGGGCTGTTTCTGTGGCAACTCCCAAAGCAGGTGGTCCATACACCGTTTCTTTTAATGATGGCAAAGTAACAACGTTGAAGGATGTACTTATCGGTGAGGTGTGGCTGTGCTCGGGACAAAGTAACATGGAAATGCCGATGAGTGGATTTAAGAATCAGCCGGTAGAAGGTGCGAACATGGACATCTTGAAGAGTCGGAATCCGAAGATTCGTTTGTTTACCGTTAAGCGTAATTCGACTATTGCTCCTGTAAATGATGTTATAGGCAATTGGCAGGAAGCTGCTCCGAAATCTGTATATGACTTTAGTGCAACGGCGTATTATTTTGGTCGATTGGTACAACAGATAATGGATGTTCCTGTTGGTTTGATTGTTGCTGCTTGGGGCGGCTCGGCTGCCGAAGCATGGATGACGGAAGATATGCTGAAAGCCTTTCCGGATGCAAAAATTCCTCGTACAATTGAAGACGTAAAATCCAAGAATAGAACTCCGACCGTGCTGTATAACGGTATGCTTCATCCATTGATTGGTTTGACGATGAAGGGCGTTATTTGGTATCAGGGAGAAGATAACTGCAACCGTGCGCATACGTATGCTGATATGTTTGCCACACTAATAAACGGGTGGCGTGCGGCATGGAAGCAAGGAGATTTTCCTTTTTACTATTGCCAGATAGCTCCTTATGATTATGGAATTATCACTGAAAAAGGGAAAGAAATCATTAATTCTGCCTATCTTCGTGAGGCTCAGGCTCAGGTTGAACATCGTGTAGCCAATACCGGAATGGCTGTTTTACTTGATGCAGGAATGGAAAAAGGCATTCACCCTGTAAAGAAGCAGGTGGCTGGAGAGCGTTTGGCTCTATTGGCGTTGAGTAAAACGTATGGTGTTGAAGGAGTCAGTGGTGATAGCCCTTACTTTGATTCATTTGAGATAAAAAACGATACGGTGATGGTGCATTTCGCCAATGCTCCGATGTGGATCACCGGAAAGAGTTGTTTCGAATCCAAGCTGTTCACCGTAGCAGGAGCCGATAAAGTGTTTCATCCTGCTAAAGCATGGATTGTACGCAGCAAAATGTACGTGAAAAGTGAAGAAGTGCTTCATCCGGTGGCTGTGCGCTATGCTTTTGATAACTATGTGGATGGCGATTTGTTTGGTGGTAATGGTTTGCCGGTATCCTCCTTTCGTACGGATAACTGGTAGATATAAAAGATATTTATGAGGAAACTCTTTTCTATAATAGTTGTGTTAATGATTGGCGTGCCGTCTCTTTGGAGTCAGCATGCCAATGTTGTTTGGAACAGTCCGAGTCGTAATTCTTCGGAATCAATGCCCTGTGGTGGTGGAGATATCGGATTGAACGTTTGGGTAGAGAAAGGGGATTTACTTTTTTACATTAGTCGCAGTGGCACGTTCGACGAACATAACTGTCTCCTCAAACAGGGAAGAGTAAGGCTTCGCTTGTCTCCGAATCCATTCTTGAATGCGTCTGATTTCCAACAGGAGCTGAAACTGAACGAGGGTTATGTCGAAGTATCAGCTGGTGGAACGACCATACAACTATGGGTGGATGTTTTTCATCCGTTGATACATGTAGAATTACAAAGTCGGCAAGCGGTTTCGGCAGAAGTCTTTTACGAAAACTGGCGATACAAAGACCGTCCCATTCGCAAAGGGGAAGGACAGCAAAATTCTTATAAATGGGTGATGGCAGAGGGACTTGCTACGACAAAAGATTCTGTTGTGGCAAGCAAGAATGAAGTAATGTTCTACCATCATAACCCTTCCAATACAGTCTTTGACGTAGTAGTGGCTCAGCAGGGAATGGATGCTGTGAAGGATAAGATGATGAACCCAATAAAGCATCTTACTTTTGGCGGCAAACTTTGGGGAAGCAACTTATCGTTTCTTGGGGCGAAGGGGGATGTGTATGCCGGTACTGATTATCGGGCATGGCACTTTCGTTCTGTTAAGCCGACCCGCAAGCAGCAGATCCACATTGCTTTATATACGCAGCAAACTGCTGATATTGAGACTTGGAAGCAGGGGCTGACGCAGGTTATTACAGGAGATTTCCAAAATGATAAGAAGAATTCCCGTGAATGGTGGAATGCTTTTTGGCAACGTAGTTTTATTGTTGCGAAGGGCGAAGCGGAACAGATTACCCGCAACTACACTTTGTTTCGCTACATGTTGGGTTGCAATGCGTGTGGCAGTGCACCTACGAAGTTTAATGGTGGTCTCTTCACGTTCGATCCTCTCCATGTAGATGAAAAGCTAAACTTTACGCCCGACTTTCGTAAGTGGGGTGGTGGAACGATGACGGCTCAAAATCAGCGATTGGTCTACTGGCCCATGTTGAAAAGTGGAGATGCGGATTTGATGATTTCTCAGTTTAAATTCTATCTGGCTATGCTAGGCAATGCGGAGCTTCGTAGCAAAGTGTATTGGAATCATCCTGGAGCTTGCTTTGCCGAACAGATAGAGAACTTCGGGCTACCCAATCCTGCTGAATATGGATTTAAGCGGCCGGACTATTTTGATAAGGGAGTAGAATATAATGCTTGGCTGGAATATGAATGGGATACGGTGTTGGAGTTTTGCCAAATGATATTGGAAACCAAAGATTATGCAGGGGCAGACATCTCTTCATATCTGCCGCTGATAGATAGTGCATTGACTTTTTTTGATGAACATTACCGCTATCTGGTTCGACAACGAGGACGCAAAGAACTGGATGCCAATGGTCATTTGATTTTGTTTCCCGGTTCGGCATGCGAGACGTACAAGATGACTAATAATGCTTCTAGCACTATTGCCGCTTTGCGTACGGTACTCGAAGCGTATGGTCGTAAACCGGAAATGCTGGCTAAGATTCCTCCTATTTCTCTGCGTACGCTCGGTGGAAAAGAGATGATTTCTCCTGCTAAAACGTGGGAACGAATCAATAATGTGGAGACTCCTCAGCTATATCCTGTCTTTCCGTGGAGAATATATGGTGTGGACAAAGATAACTTAGAGATAGCTCGCAATACTTATTTATATGATGCCGATGCATTGAAGTTTCGCAGTCATGTGGGCTGGAAACAAGATAACATCTGGGCAGCTTGTTTGGGACTGACGGATGAGGCTAAACGTTTGACTCTTTTGAAGTTGGCTGACGGGCCGTATCGTTTTCCTGCTTTCTGGGGACCGGGCTTTGATTGGTCACCCGATCACAACTGGGGAGGTAGTGGCATGATTGGTTTGCAAGAGATGCTGTTGCAGACCAATGGAGACAAAATATTGCTGTTTCCTGCATGGCCACGAGAATGGGACGTGCACTTTAAACTACATGCGCCTATGCAAACTACCGTGGAAGCAGAGTTGAAGGCAGGTAAACTAATCAACCTGAAAGTGACGCCGGAAAGTCGTCGGAAAGATATTGAATTATGGATAAAATAAACCTTATATATTATGAAGCAGAGTCTATTTGCTAACGATCACATCTATCAACGATATAAGCATATCACTGAAAAAGCAGTGAAGCATACGTTGTTCGTTCTTTTATTCGCATTATTTCCTAGCTCTATTTGGGCAGACAATTATCGTTCCGAAACATCGGTTGCCGGATTTATTCCTTTGTCCGGTTCGGGCAGAAAGGTGTATAATTTCAATCCGGGATGGCGCTACTTTAAGGGAGACGTGAAGGATGCAGAGAAGGTGAACTTTAATGATGCTGCTTGGGCTGTAGTCTCCACTCCGCATACGGTGCAGTTGGAACCGGCAGAGGCTAGTGGAGGTCGCAACTATCAAGGAGTGGTATGGTATCGCAAGCATTTTGTTGTTCCTGCGGATACGAAAGGGCAACAAGTAAGCATTTACTTCGAAGCCATCATGGGTAAGCAGGAAGTTTACCTTAACGGCAAGTTACTGAAGAAACATTTGGGTGGCTATCTTCCGTTTTCTGTCAACCTCAGTGAAAACGGAGTGCAAGCAGGTGATTCTTGTGTGTTGGCTGTAATGGCGGATAATAGCGATGATAAAAACTTTCCTCCGGGCAAACCTCAATATACACTTGACTTTGCTTACCACGGGGGCATTTATCGGGATGTCTGGCTTATCGGAAAATCGGCTGTTGCCATAACCGATGCAGTAGAAGCCGGCAAAGTAGCTGGTGGAGGTGTGTTTGTACACTTTGATGGCATCACAGAGAAGAGTGCCTTTGTATATGTGGATACGGAAGTGAAGAACAGCGGAGCGATTAGAAAGATTGTAACTGTAGAAACAAGATTGATCGACGCTCAAGGAAAAGAACTAAAGCATGCATCGAGCAGAGTCATGTTGAAGTCGGGTGAAAGTTTCACTGTGAAGCAGCAAATGTCTGTGCATAAGCCCAATCTTTGGTCGCCGGATGCACCTTATTTATATAGAGTAGAGTCCAGAATTAAAGAAGGGAAGATATCGCTGGATGGAGGAGTAACCCGTGTGGGTATTCGTAAAGCGGAATTTAAAGGCAAAGAGGGCTTTTGGCTCAACGGAAAGCCTTTTGGTCAGTTGGTAGGAGCTAATCGTCATCAGGATTTCGCTTATGTAGGCAATGCCTTGCCCAACTCGCAACAATGGCGTGATGCAAAAAGATTGCGTGATGCCGGATGCCGTATCATCCGTGTGGCTCACTATCCGCAAGATCCCTCCTTTATGGATGCTTGCGATGAACTGGGATTGTTTGTCATTGTGGCTACTCCCGGTTGGCAGTATTGGAACAAAGATCCTGAGTTTGCCAAACTCGTGCATCAAAATACGCGCATGATGATTCGCAGAGACCGTAATCATCCGTCGGTGTTGATGTGGGAACCTATCTTGAATGAAACCCGTTATCCGGAAGACTTTGCTCTCGAAGCATTGCAAATAACAAAAGAGGAATATCCATATTCCGGACGTCCCGTAGCTGCGGCAGATGTACATTCGGCAGGGGTAAAAGAGAACTATGATGTGGTGTATGGCTGGCCGGGTGATGATGAAAAAGGCGTTGCCCAACAATGCATTTTTACCCGCGAATTTGGCGAGAATGTAGACGATTGGTACGCACACAACAATAATAACCGTGCCAGTAGAAGTTGGGGAGAGCGTCCGATGTTGGTGCAGGCACTTTCGCTGGCAAAGAGTTATGATGAGATGTATCGCACCAATGGGCAGTTTATCGGTGGGGCGCAATGGCATCCATTCGATCATCAACGAGGTTATCATCCCGATCCTTATTGGGGAGGAATCTTTGATGCTTTCCGTCAACCGAAATATGCGTATTATCTATTTCGCAGTCAGACGGCAGCCGACTTGAAACATCCGTTGGCCGATTGCGGGCCGATGGTCTACGTTGCACATGAAATGTCTCAATTCTCTGATAAAGATGTCGTTGTATTCAGTAATTGTGATTCGGTGCGCCTGTCTATCTATGACGGGAAGAAAACGTGGACAAAAGCGGTGGTGCATGCCAAAGGTCACATGCCTAACGCCCCGATTATTTTTGAAAATGTGTGGGACTTCTGGGAAGCTCGTGAGTTTAGCTACGTACAGAAGAACTGGCCGAAGGTAAACATGGTAGCTGAAGGGATTATCGACGGCAAAGTGGTATGCTCAATGAAGAAGATGCCGTCTCGCCGTTCTACCAAACTTCGCCTTACTGTCGATGCTCAGAAGCAATCACTTGTAGCTGATGGCTCTGATTTTGTGGTGGTGGTGGCTGAAGTAACCGATGATAGTGGTAATGTTCGTCGATTAGCCAAAGAAAATATCGTCTTTTCTGTAGAAGGTGAAGGGCAGATCATTGGTGATGCTTCCATCGGGGCTAATCCCCGTGCAGTGGAATTTGGTTCGGCACCCGTTCTTATTCGTTCTACCCGCAAGGCAGGCAAGATAATAGTAAAAGCGAGAGTGCAATACGAAGGTGTACATGCGCCTACGTCGGCGGAAATTGAATTGGAAAGTGTTCCTGCCCCATTCCCTTTTTGCTATATGGAGGAAGACGCTCCAACTGCACCGTTCAGTTTGGTCAACAGAACCGTGCAGTTCACCAAAGAGAACCGTGCAGTTGACTCAACTGAACCGTGCACTTCAGTGAAGGGTACCGAGCAGTTGGGCAAAGAGGGAAAGAAAGTTTTAACTGAAGAAGAAAAACGCCAACTACTCATTGAAGTAGAAAGGCAGCAGACTGAATTTGGCGAGAAGCATAAATAATCTTCTCTTTTATTTCTTCTTATTTTACAAAATGACTTTTGGTTTTATATCTTATAACTTCAGCGTATTGAACGCGTGCTTTCAACACGCTGAAGTTACGATTTCAACGCGTTGAAAGCACGCGTTCTATTTACCCCTCTCAGGAGGCTTGTGTGGCCTACTCGTGAATATTGACATAATGTACCGTTTTTTTTATTATCTTTGAAGCCATTTATTGAATAGAACTTCTTTTACCATGAAAAGATTTCTTTTATTAACTCTGTTTTTATTGTGCCTGCTATCCTCAGTATCGGCTTATCCCAACATGATTGTGGAGCATTATACGGTTGAACAAGGATTGCCCAATAACATTGTGCACTGCTCTCTTAAAGGTAAAAATGGCTTTATGTGGTTTGGCACCTGGTATGGCTTATGCAGTTTTGATGGGACTAAATTCAAAGCATACAATAATAGGGACGGACTATATTCTGACCTCCCTCCCCGTAAAATACAGAGCATTCTCGAAGATAAAAACGGCTTTCTATGGATGAAGACAGTGGATAGAAAACTTTATATCTTTGATAAAGTGCATGAACGTTTTCATGCTGTCTACGATGATATGAAGGAATATTCAGAGAATATTCAAATCATAAAAATTCAGAAGACTCTCGAGGGAGATGTATTACTTCTCACCAAGGATAAAAGTTTGCTTCGCGCTTCAACAACAACTGATGGTAAAATAGAGATTAAACTTCTGCATGATTCAGGTGTGAATGTGGCGTTATACGACTGGAGATTGCGCAACAATGTGTTTTGCGAAACGAAAGAATACATCAACTGGATTGGAACGGATTACAAGATCTTTTCGTATAAGAAAGGGAATCAAATGCATGCTAAGCCGGCCAATTTTATCACAGAGAAGATGGGTATTGATGCGACAACTGAATTTACTTGCGCTTTTGGTTCCGGAAAAGCTGTATGGATGGCCGACAGGCATGGAAATATTTATCGCATCGATCTGTCTTTTGGGGTGGTAAGCAAACATAAATTGCCGGGGATAACATCAGGAATAGAGAATTTACTTGTAACCGATGCCGGCCTGGTTTACGTAAGTGTAGCTGGGCAAGGTGTTTACGAATATCATCAAAAGAGCCAATCTCTGCGAAAACTTCCTGTTTCGATGTTTCGCACGCCTGTTTCTTCTTCATTCATAGATAAGTACGACAAAGTGTGGTTGCAAGCGGGCAATGAAGGAATCATCTGCTATGATCCGCTGAATAATAATAGCAAACAATATTCTTTCCCTTCTGGAACAGCCATTGGTGACTTTAGTGTGCAAGATGCCGGCGAACAAGGAATCTTCTTTCTTGCGCCATCCGGAGAGTTGTTGCTCTTTGATCGTGAAACGCATGCGATGATGCGAATGAACCAAATGAAGCAGCTGTCAATTGATGAGGGTGCTCATCTGTTTTTAGGACAGTTTTTGGATAAGGACGGTATTCTTTGGCTTCTATCTTCTACTGCGGGAGTGTATCGGGTAAACTTTCCTAAAAAACAATTCAGGTTACTCGATCCGCATCAATTTACTCCCGGTAGTCAAAATCCCGCTACCGGATCAATCGGAATAAAGGCTTTGTTTCAATCTAGAAACGGTGATATATGGATTGGAACACGCTGGCAAAAGGTTTATCGGCTAGATAAAAATGGTCAATTGAAGCAAATCTTTTCGGCAGAGAATTATCAGATAGGGAATGTGTATCACATGATGGAGGACGACAGAGGCAATCTTTGGTTTTCGACCAAAGGAAGTGGTTTGGTAAAAGCTGAACCCGATGAATCTTCTTCCCTTGGATTCCGATTTACCCGATATACAAATGATCCGCATCACTCCAATTCTATTAGTGGGAATGAGGTGTACTTTAGTTTTCAGGATAGCAAGGGGCGTATTTGGGTAGGGGTATTAGCCGGTGGACTCAACCTCATTACTCAGGAAAAAGGGCAAACAGTATTTAAGCATAAATATAATGGATTGAAACACTATCCGTCTTACGGACTATACATGGATGTGCGTAATATGGCTGAGGATAAAGACGGCCGTATCTGGATCGGAACAATGGACGGATTGATGTCTTTTGATAGTAACTTCAAATCTTCCGATCAGATTGTTTTTGAAACCTACAGGAGCGAAAGTGCAAGTTCAAATATCGCTGATAATGACATCTATGTGCTTTATAAAGATCGGGATGAAAACATCTGGGTGAGTGTGTTCGGTGGAGGTGTGAATAAATTAATCGGTTATGATAAGACTACTCATCGCCCGCTGTTCAAATCTTATGGATTGAAAGAAGGTTTGAACAACGATGTGGTGGTATCTATCGTAGAGGATAAGGATAAGAATCTTTGGTTTGCTACCGAAAGTGGGCTTTCACTGTTTGACAAGAAGACTGAACGAATAAGGAACTTCGACAAATATGATGGTTTTCTGAGTGTGAAGATGGAGGAAAACTCCGCTTTAAAAACCCTCAATGGTGAGCTCTGGCTCGGCTGTAAGCAGGGGGTGCTGATCTTTTCACCGGATAAGCTGGAAACACTTAATGTGAATTATCAGACTTATATTGTCGATTTTCTCGTATCCAACAGAGATATACGCAGTTTCAAGGACAATCCTATTTTGATGGAGTCCGTTAAGTACGCCGATTCGATCACACTTAAACACAACCAATCGATGTTTACCATCGAATTTGCCGCTTTGAATTATTACAATCAAAATAGAGTTTCGTATCGCTATATTCTTGAAGGATACGAGAACGAGTGGCACTCAAACGGTAAAAACCGAATAGCCTCTTACACCAATGTTCCTCCGGGCGATTATGTCTTTCGGGTTCAATCCATTGATGAGGCTAATCCGCAGTTGCTCTCCGAAAAGAGACTTGCCATAACTATTTTGCCTCCATGGTGGCTTACTTGGTGGGCATATTGTATCTATGCTGTTTTAGTAATAGCATTGTTGTGGGGAGTTCTGAAAGCATCTCTCTTTATGATAAAAATGAAGAACGAAGTCTACATAGAGCAGCGGTTGTCGGAGTTGAAGATAAAATTCTTCACGAATATTTCTCATGAACTTCGGACTCCACTTACGCTCATTAAGGGGCCCATACAGGAGATCAAAGAGAAAGAAGCACTTTCTCCTAAGGGAGTACAGTATGTAGAACTGATGGAGAAGAATACCAATCAGATGCTTCAACTGGTTAATCAGATACTTGATTTCAGAAAGATACAGAGTGGAAAGATGCGTTTACATATCTCTCAGATAAACCTGAACAGTATGGTAAAATCCTTCCAAAAGGAATTCAGGGTACTGGCGGAGGAAAATGAAATAAGTTTCTCCTTCCAAGTGCCCGATGAGGCTATCTATC
The DNA here is from genome assembly GCF_963666545.1 of uncultured Bacteroides sp. Classification (NCBI taxonomy): domain Bacteria; kingdom Pseudomonadati; phylum Bacteroidota; class Bacteroidia; order Bacteroidales; family Bacteroidaceae; genus Bacteroides; species uncultured Bacteroides sp. The sequence continues at coordinate 4,345,923 of NZ_OY762899.1, forward strand.
TTTGGGCAGATCAGGAAAAACTAGGTATTGTTATTCGAAACATTATCTCGAATGCGTTCAAGTTTACCCCTTCGGGAGGTAGTATCTTTGTCTCTATTGGTTTGGTTGAAGGTGCGGAACGTTGCTATGTGCGTGTAGAAGATACGGGAGTGGGCATACCTCAAAACAAATTGTCGGAGATATTCGAACGTTTCTCTCAAGGTGAAAATGCTCGTAATGCCTATTATCAAGGTACAGGAATTGGTTTGGCTCTCTCCAAAGAAATAATCAACCTGCATCATGGCCTTGTTGCGGCAGAGAGTCAGGAACAGGAAGGTGCTGTCTTTACTGTAGAATTACTGTTAGGTAAGGATCATTATAAACGATCCGAAGTAGATTTCTATGTAGGCGGAAGTGAATTGGATGCTGAATCCCCGCCTGAAGAACAAACAGATGCTCTTGATGAAGAGGAATCTGACAAGGAAGATGAAATGGATTCTTCGTTACCTACTTTGTTGTTGGTGGAAGACAATAAAGACCTGGGTAACCTGCTCAAACTTCAGTTGGAGGATCGATACAATGTTTACTTAGCCCTAAACGGAGTGGAAGGGTTGAAGAAGGTTCTTTTGTATCATCCGGATATTGTAGTTACGGATCAGATGATGCCCGAAATGTCGGGAACAGAGATGTTGCAACGTATCCGCAAAGATTTCCAGATCAGTCATATACCGGTTATCATACTTACGGCTAAGAATGACGACGAAGCTAAGACAAAAGCCATCAGTATGGGGGCTAATGCATACATTACCAAACCTTTCAGTAAAGAGTATCTGATAGCCAGAATGGAACAATTATTGAGCGAACGGAAACTTTTCCGTGAAAGGGTTTGGCAACAGTCCGACGAAAAACAACCGGATAGTTACGAACAATATTTGGTCAAGAAAGATGTTCAATTACTTGATAAGATCCATCAGGTGATAGAAGAGAATCTTGATAACAGCGACTTTAATATTGACACCATCGCAGCCAATGTAGGTCTCAGTCGTTCAGCCTTCTTCAAGAAGCTGAAAAGTCTTACCGGATTGGCTCCGGTGGACTTGGTGAAGGAGATACGGTTGAATAAATCGATCGAATTAATTAAGAACTCGGACATGAGCATCTCAGAAATAGCTTTTGCCGTAGGGTTTAAGGATTCGGGTTACTATGGTAAGTGTTTCCGTAAGAAGTACAATCAAACTCCGAAGGAATACATGAATGAATGGAGAAAAGTGTAGGACTACGATTACAATAAGTTTTCTTAATCGTCTTCATAATAATAGAACATAGAGAGTTTATAATATGAATAACATTAAGAAATTACTATCTGTTTTGGTATTAACAACCGCTTGTGCGTCATCGGTTGTTGCACAATATCCCATTATTCCGGATTCGACAAAGGTCAGGGCGGCATGCCAAGAGGCTGAGTTTGAAAGAAAATCTGATGCGGCTTGGCAAAAAGCTTTGCCAATAGTACTAGAAGAGGCTGCTAAAGGACGTCCGTACAAGCCATGGGCTTCGAAGCCGGAAGACTTACTGAAAGTGAATATTCCTGTTTTTCCGGGTGCTGAGGGTGGAGGAGCTTATACTCCCGGTGGACGCGGAGGAAAGGTGATCGTTGTAACCTCTTTGGCTGATGAAGGTTCCGGTACTTTCAGAGAAGCTTGTGAAACAGGTGGCGCACGTATTATCGTGTTCAATGTTTCGGGTGTTATTCGTCTCAATAGTCCTATCCATTTAAGGGCACCTTATATTACTATTGCCGGACAGACTGCTCCGGGTGATGGCATTTGTGTTACTGGTGCTTCTTTCCTTATTGATACACATGATGTGGTGATGCGTCACATGCGCTTCCGTCGGGGAGCGCAAGATGTTGCTTTTCGTGATGATGCAATCGGTGGCAATGCGGTGGGTAATATAATGGTCGACCATTGCTCTGCCAGCTGGGGATTGGATGAAAATATGTCTATCTATCGCCACGTTTACAATCGTGACGCAAAAGGATATGGTTTGAAACTCCCTACAGTAAATATCACGATCCAGAATTCTATTTTTTCTGAAGGGATGGATAGTTACAATCATGGTTTTGGTGCTACTATCGGTGGGCACAACTGCATGTTTGCCCGCAATCTTTTTGCGTCCAACATCAGCCGTAACTGTTCTGTTGGAATGAATGAAGGATTCAACCTTGTGAATAATGTGATTTACAATTGGTGGAACCGCTCTGTAGATGGTGGTGATCATACCAGTTCTTTTAATATTATTAATAATTACTATAAACCGGGTCCTATCACACCGCTTGACAAACCGATCTCTTATCGTATTCTTAAACCTGAAGCAGGTAGAGATCAAACCAAAGCGATATCTTTCGGAAAGGCTTATGTAACCGGCAATATTGTATATGGCAATAAAAAGGTCACAGCCAATAATTGGGATGGAGGAGTTCAATTGGCTGACGAAGTAAAATCGGGAGACTTTTTAGGAAAAATAAAGGTAAATGAACCGTTCGCCATGCCACATGTTACTATAATGTCTACGCAGAAAGCTTATAACTTTGTGCTGGATAATGTAGGAGCCAACTTTCCTAAACGTGATGCTGTAGATGCGCGCGTGGTTAAGACAGTGCAAACGGGAAGAGCCATTTATGTGGATAATGCACCGGAGTTTGTTTCTCCTTATGTGAAAAGAAGACTTCCGGCTGACTCTTATAAGAAAGGAATCATTACTGATATTCGTCAGGTGGGTGGTTTGCCTGAATATAAAGGAACTCCATACGTAGACTCTGACAACGACGGTATGCCCGATGCATGGGAAATCAAAAATGGTTTGAATCCGAATGACGCTTCGGATGCTGTACTCGATTGTAATGGCGATGGCTATACCAACATAGAGAAGTATATCAATGGAATAGAAACAAAGAAAAAGATAGACTGGACGAATGTGAAAAACAATCATGACACATTAGCCGGACGTAAAAGCTTGTTATAATGAAAAGATTGAATGTGAAATTTTTCCTCCTGGGATTACTAAGTATGGGGTTTGTGCAGGCTGCTGCACAAACCTTTGCTTTGCAGGTAAAGAATGATAAGTTGACTTACTCGAGAGATCCAAAAGGAAATCGAATACTGGATTTTTCTTTTTGTGGTTATCGAAATTCGGAGCAAGATATACCGGATGTGAATACAGTTGTATTTGTTCCTTGTAAGAAAGGGGATAATTCGGCCGAAATACAAAGAGCAATAGATTATGTTTCTTCTCTGGCATCCGATAAAAATGGTTTTCGTGGTGCTGTTTTGCTGGATAAGGGCGTTTATACTCTTTCTAAAGAGTTACGTATAAGCACTTCGGGCGTAGTGTTGCGTGGAACTGATAAGGAAAAAACGGTCTTACTGAAAACAGGAGTAGATCGTGGTGCACTGATTTATGTAGAAGGACAGGATAATAAGATCGTTGAAGATACATTGAGCATTAAGTCGGCCTATGTACCGGTGAACGATTGTACCATGGAGGTCTCTTCGGCAGTACAGTTGAATAAAGGTGACCGTGTGATAGTGTTGAGACCTTCGACTAAAGAATGGATTGCTTCTATTGGTTGCGATATTTTTGGTGGCGGAATCAGTTCACTGGGTTGGAAGCCTGGCGATACGAACTTATACTGGGACAGAACAGTTACGTCTGTAAGCGGAAACAAAGTAACGCTTGATGTTCCCTTAACAGTAGCACTTGACGCCGTTTATGGTGAATCTAAAATGTTACGTTATCGGTGGACGGGACGCATTTCTAATTCCGGTGTCGAGAACATGACTTTGGTGTCCGACTATAACAAGCAGTATTCAAAAGATGAAGATCATTGTTGGGTGGGAATTTCAATAGAGAACGCAGAAGATTGCTGGGTACGCCGTGTGGACTTCAAACACTTTGCGGGTAGTGCAGTGGCTGTGCAGCGTACTGCTTCCAGAGTTACAGTGGAAGATTGCATGTCGAAAGAACCCGTCTCAGAAATCGGAGGAATGCGCAGATGTACCTTCTTCACTATGGGGCAACTCACTCTTTTTCAACGTTGCTATTCTGAACAAGGTATTCATGATTTTTCTGTGGGATTTTCTGCTCCCGGACCTAATGCATTTGTGCAATGTGACTCGAAAGAATCCTTGGGCTTCAGTGGCTCTATTGATTCTTGGGCGTGCGGTTTGCTATTTGATGTGGTCAACATTGACGGACACAACCTAACGTATAAGAATTTGGGACAAGGTAAGAATGGTGCAGGTTGGAATACGGCTAATAGTCTTTTCTGGCAGTGTACTGCAGCCGAGATAGAATGTTACACTCCTTCCAAAGATGCACCAAACCGTGCTTATGGTTGCTGGGCGCAATTCTCGGGCGATGGAGAATGGGGTGAATCGAATAATCACGTTCAGCCACGTAGCATCTTCTACGCACAACTTGCTGAACGGTTGCAAAAAGATTGTTCGCTACGTGCACGTATTTTGCCAAGAAACACAAGTGCTACCAGCAGTCCTGAAGTGGAAGAAGCGATGAGATTGACCAAAGAAGCCTATACTCCTCGTTTGACTTTGGAAGAATGGATCGGTCAAGGTACTTTTACTGCGTCTGTAAATTCAGATAAAGTGAAATCGATTGATTATATAAAGTTTAAACAGGCTACTACTACACAAGAGAAGCATTCTATAGGGATAATAGATGGTCGCTTGGTGATGGATGGAGCTTTGATGGTAGGTGGCAGACAGGAAGTGCCTTGGTGGAATGGTCGATTAAAAACAAACTTCCTTCCTTCTGCCAAACCTCATATTACCCGTTTTGTGCCCGGAAGAGAGGGTTTGGGACTGACAGACAGAATAGATTCAGTCGTTAGCTATATGAAAACGAACAAATTATTGGTACTCGACCATAATTACGGTTTATGGTATGATCGCAGAAGAGACGATCACGAACGTATCCGTCGCCGCAACGGAGATGTTTGGGGACCTTTTTATGAGCAACCTTTTGCTCGTAGTGGTCAGAGTACGGCATGGGAAGGATTGAGCAAATACGATCTTACTCGTCCTAACGCTTGGTATTGGTCGCGCTTAAAGCAATTTGCTGATAAAGGAGAGCAAGAAGGTTTGTTGCTGTTTCATCAAAATTACTTCCAGCACAATATCATTGAGGCAGGAGCCCATTGGGTTGATTCCCCGTGGCGCTCGGTTAACAATATAAACAGTACCGGATTCCCCGAACCTGTTCCTTTTGCCGGAGATAAACGCCTTTTTATGGCAGATATGTTTTATGATGTGACGAACCCCGCTCGCAGAGAACTGCATCGGCAATACATCCGGCAGTGTCTGAATAACTTTGCCGATAACAAGAATGTGATTCAATTGGTCAGCGCCGAATATACAGGACCGTTACATTTCGTGCAGTTCTGGTTGGATGTGATTGCAGAATGGGAAGAAGAAACAGGTAAGCATCCGCTCATCGCATTGAGTGCAACGAAAGATGTGCAAGATGCTATTCTGAATGATAATAAACGTTCTGCAGTGGTTGATATTATCGATATACGCTATTGGCACTATAAGAATGACGGTACGACTTATGCGCCCGAAGGTGGTAAGAACATGGCTCCGCGCCAACACATGCGTAAGATGAAAGTTGGTAAGATCACATTTGACGAAGCTTATAAAGCGGTGAATGAATATCGCCAATTTTATCCGGGAAAGGCTGTGACGTTCTATTCTCAGAATTATCCCGATATGGCATGGGCCGTTTTTATGGCAGGAGGATCTTGTCCGCAACTTCCGGTTAGCGACACAACCTTTTTAAAAGATGCAGCTGCTATGAAAGTGGAAGAAACAGATAGTGCTTCTTATAAGAAAATGGTAAATACTGATATAGGAGCGATCATTTATTCCCAGTCTGAAGCAGACATCGACGTTTATTTATCAACAGGCAAATATAGGGTATGTCGCATAAATCTTCGTACAGGAACCATTGAGGATATACATAAATCTTTGAAAATCAAATCATTGTATCATCTGAAAGTTCCTTTAGATAAAACCGGAATTTACTGGTTTCATAAATTATAAGTAATAAAAGGCTTGCTAACTGACGTAGCAAGCCTTTTTTGTGTAAGATGCAATAGAAGCGTATTATGTTATAAAACATAGTACCTATTTTTTCAATTCTATAACCAAATATTCCCTAAATAGAAATGCTTCTATCCATACTTTTGTATCAAGAAACAACCCAGTATGCCATGATAGAACAAAATTGTAATTCTAATACTATGTTAAATGATTCTTGTGAATTGGATGCACGACTATTTGCCGACTTTCAGTCTGGTGATATGAGTGCCTTCTCTCGTATCTATGATTTGCATATTAATATTCTGTTTAATTACGGTTGCAAATTAACTTCGGATAGAGAACTCTTGAAAGATTGCATTCACGATATTTTTGTGAAGATGTATGTAAGAAGAAGCAATTTGAGCGATATCAGCAATTTCAAATCTTATCTTTTCATTTCCTTAAAAAACAAATTGTGTGATGAGATGCGGAGAAGGGTTTATATGTCTGATACGCCTGTAGAAGAATTTAGTAATGTTTCGAGCGACGATGATATTGAGGATTCTTATATCGCTTCAGAATCCAGGAAGAAGGACAAAAGCATCGTTGGTGATATTCTCGGTCAGCTTTCTCCACGCCAACGAGAGGCGCTTACATTATACTATATAGAAGAAAAGAAATACGATGATATTTGTGAAATTATGAATATGAACTATCAATCGGTTCGTAATTTGATGCATCGGGGATTGGTCAAATTGAGGACTTTGGCCGGTTAATGATTTTGTTTTGTTTTTTTTGAGTACATAAGGTTTGGACCTCCGTCTTTATTATAATAGATTTATTTAGAGATGGATAGAAGAACAAATTACAATATAGATGATTATCTGAAAGATGATGACTTTATTCTGGCTGTTGTGGGCGACAACCTTGATAAAGCGACTGAACTGGAAGATTTTATGCGGCTGTGTCCGCAACAAAGGACAGTGATAGAGGCAGCAAAAGAGACTTTGCTCCAATTGCCTGAAATTTCAGATTTAACGGATGAAGAGAGTAAGTCTTTAAAACAAAGTATTTTCAAGGTGACAGAACTCTTATGAGTCACTTTTAATAAGGATAGTATAGTTAATAATAGTATAGTTTAGTTGATAAAATAAGGATAGGTGTTTTCAATAGCTTAAGGTTAAGATTGCTTAAGTATAATAATGATTTATAGATTGATTAAGGAAATAAAGGGTTGCTTACTGATGTGATATCAGGGCAGCCCTTTTTTTTTGCAGTTAAATGTTTCTACCTATCTAATGTTTTTGTAAATTTGCACCCTTATAAATAGAATATAGAAAATTAGTATATAGTGATGAGTAAGAGATTTGCTGAACATTCCCAGTTGGACCTCTCGCAGGTAAACAAAGAGGTGTTGAAGAAATGGGACGAAAATGGAGTTTTCGCTAAAAGTATGACAGAACGTGAAGGCTGTCCCTCGTATGTGTTTTATGAAGGACCTCCATCGGCTAACGGAATGCCGGGCATTCACCACGTAATGGCTCGCTCCATTAAGGACATTTTCTGTCGCTACAAGACGATGAAAGGTTTTCAGGTGAAGCGTAAAGCCGGATGGGATACGCACGGGCTACCTGTGGAACTGGGTGTTGAAAAGAGTCTGGGCATTACTAAGGAAGATATTGGCAAAAAGATTACTGTGGCCGAATACAATGCTGCCTGCCGTAAAGATGTGATGAAATTCACCAAAGAATGGGAGGATTTGACACACAAAATGGGCTATTGGGTAGATATGAACAATCCTTATATCACTTATGATAATCGTTATATTGAGACCCTTTGGTGGCTACTTAAGCAACTTTACAAGAAAGGATTGCTATATAAAGGATATACCATTCAACCTTATTCTCCGGCCGCCGGAACGGGACTGAGTTCACACGAACTAAACCAACCCGGTTGTTACCGTGATGTAAAAGATACCACTGTGGTAGCTCAATTCCGCATGAAGAACCCTAAACCAGAGATGGCTGCGTGGGGAACTTCTTACTTCATAGCGTGGACTACCACTCCATGGACGCTGCCTTCGAACACAGCTTTGTGTGTGGGGCCTAAAATAGATTATGTTGCCGTACAATCCTATAATGCTTATACCGGTCAACCCATCACTGTGATGCTGGCCAAAGCATTGCTCAATACGCATTTTAACCCGAAGGCTGCCGAGTTGGCGTTGGAAGACTATAAGCAAGGCGACAAATTGATCCCTTTCAAAGTGATTGGCGAATATAAAGGAGCCGAGCTTGTTGGCATGGAATATGAACAACTCATCCCATGGGTGAATCCGGGTGAAGGAGCTTTTCGGGTGATTCCGGGTGATTACGTTACCACGGAAGATGGTACGGGTATTGTCCATATAGCACCGACTTTTGGTGCGGACGATGCACAGGTGGCTAAAACGGCTGGCGTTCCACCGTTACAACTAATCAACAAAAAGGGTGAACTTCGCCCGATGGTAGATTTTACAGGTAAATTTTATCTTTTAAACGAGCTGGACGAATCGTTTGTGAACGAGCGGGTGAATGTTGAACTATATAAGGAATATGCCGGACGTTTCGTGAAGAACGATTATGATCCTACTTTGACTGAAAAGGATGAAACGCTGGATGTTTCTATCTGCATGATGATGAAGGCGGCTAATCAAGCCTTTAAGATAGAGAAACATGTGCATAGTTATCCACATTGTTGGCGTACGGACAAACCAGTGCTCTACTATCCGTTGGACAGTTGGTTTATCCGTTCTACTGCTTGCAAGGCGCGTATGATGGAGCTAAACAAAACTATTAACTGGAAGCCTGAATCTACAGGAACAGGACGTTTCGGTAAGTGGCTCGAAAATCTGAATGACTGGAACCTGAGCCGCTCGCGCTATTGGGGTACTCCTTTGCCTATCTGGCGTACGGAAGACAATAGTGAGGAGATCTGTATTGAGTCAATTGAGGAACTCTATAATGAATTAGAAAAATCAGTTGCTGCCGGATTTATGAAGTCGAACCCTTACAAAGATATGGGTTTTGTTCCGGGAGAATATAACGCTGATAATTACGAAAAGATAGATCTTCATCGTCCTTATGTGGATGATATCATTTTGGTGTCCAATGAAGGGAAACCGATGAAGCGTGAAACGGATTTGATTGATGTTTGGTTCGATTCCGGTGCTATGCCTTATGCGCAAATTCACTATCCGTTTGAAAACAAAGAATTACTAGATAGCCACGAGGTATATCCGGCCGACTTTATTGCTGAAGGTGTGGATCAAACTCGGGGATGGTTCTTTACTTTGCATGCCATTGCAACTATGGTGTTTGATAGCGTATCTTACAAAGCTGTTATCTCAAACGGGTTGGTACTCGATAAGAATGGTAACAAGATGTCTAAGCGCTTGGGAAATGCTGTCGATCCTTTTTCTACTATTGAGAAATACGGTTCTGACCCGCTTCGTTGGTATATGATCACAAATTCATCGCCTTGGGACAACCTGAAATTTGATGTAGAAGGAATTGAAGAAGTTCGTCGTAAGTTCTTCGGTACCTTATATAATACCTATTCATTCTTTGCTCTTTATGCCAATGTAGATGGGTTTGAATATAAGGAAGATGAGATTCCTATGTCTGAACGTCCTGAGATTGACAGATGGATTTTGTCTGTACTGAATTCACTGGTGAAGGAAGTAGATACTTGTTACAATGAGTATGAACCGACGAAAGCCGGGCGTTTGATTTCGGATTTCGTAAACGATAATCTGTCTAACTGGTATGTTCGTTTGAATCGTAAACGCTTCTGGGGTGGTGAATACTCACAAGATAAACTTTCGGCATACCAAACACTCTATACTTGTTTGGAGACTGTGGCTAAGCTAATGGCTCCTATCGCACCTTTCTATGCCGACCGTTTGTATCTGGATTTGATCTCTGCTACGGGAAGAGACAATGTTGTTTCTATTCACTTGGCTAAATTTCCCAAATGCAATGCATCGTTGATAGACAAAGAATTGGAGGTTCGCATGCAAATGGCTCAGGATGTTACTTCCATGGTGTTGGCTTTGCGTCGCAAGGTGAATATCAAAGTGCGTCAACCACTGCAGTGTATTATGATTCCTGTGGCTGACGAAGAACAGAAAAGGCATGTTGAAGCGGTGAAAGCACTGATCATGAATGAAGTAAATGTGAAAGAGATAAATTTCGTGGATGGTGCTGCCGGAGTTTTAGTAAAAAAAGTAAAATGCGACTTTAAGAAGCTTGGCCCTAAATTTGGCAAACAGATGAAAGCCGTTGCTGCAGGTGTAAACGAATTATCTCAGGAAGCAATTGCTGAACTGGAGAAAAACGGGAAATATACGTTGAATCTTGGCGGCGAAGAGGTTGTTCTAGAGGCTGTTGATGTTGAAATATTCAGTGAAGACATACCCGGATGGCTTGTTGCAAATGAAGGAAAACTTACTGTTGCACTCGAAGTAACGATTACTGAGGAACTTCGACGTGAAGGTATCGCCCGTGAATTAGTGAATCGCATTCAGAATATTCGTAAGTCGAGTGGCTTTGAAATTACAGACAAAATTAGAATTACGTTATCTAAAAATCAGCAAACGGATGATGCGGTGAATGAATATAATACCTATATTTGCAACCAAGTTTTAGGTACGTCACTGAAGTTGACAGATAAAGTCGAAAGTGGAACAGAATTAAGCTTTGACGATTTTTCTTTATATGTCAGTGTGATTAAGGAACTATAATAAAAAACTACTAACCTTTAAAATTTATCAGAAGTTATGGCAGAAAAGACGAGATACTCAGATACGGAATTAGCAGAATTTCGTGCGATCATAATGGAAAAATTGGAACTAGCTCAACGAGACTATGACCAATTTAAGCAGAGTATCATGAACAAAGACGGGAATGATACTGACGATACGTCGCCTACGTATAAAGTCTTTGAAGAGGGAGCCAATACGCTGTCTAAAGAGGAAATAGCCAGACTGGCACAACGTCAGTTGAAATTCATTCAGGGACTACAAGCTGCTTTGGTGCGTATCGAAAATAAGACTTATGGCATTTGCCGCGAAACCGGAAAGTTAATTCCTGCTGAGCGTTTGCGCGCTGTACCTCATGCTACGCTGAGTATTGAAGCAAAAAATGACGGAAAGAAATAACGAAACAGAAATTTGAATATTGAGGTGTTGAGTCGTTTAATGATTTTATTAATGACTCAACACCTTAATACTTAAGAGACTTAATCTCTCAATTCCATAAATAAGAATGAAAAATATACTAACAAAAGGACGTATATCCTTGCTCATTATTTTTTCGGTACTTCTCATAGATCAGATGATCAAAGTCGCCGTGAAAACAAATATGTATTTTCACGAAAGTATTCATGTCACCGACTGGTTTTATATCTATTTCACCGAGAATAATGGGATGGCTTTCGGTATGGAACTATTTGGAAAACTCTTCTTGACAAGCTTCCGTATTATAGCTGTAGGACTTATTGGTTGGTATTTGATGAAAATCATTAAACGTGGAGCAAAGACCGGATATATCATTTGCGTATCTCTGATTCTGACAGGAGCGTTGGGTAATATCATTGATAGTGTATTCTACGGTGTTTTATTTAATGAAAGTACTCACTCTTCCATTGCCAGTTTCATGCCTGCCGGTGGAGGTTATTCTACCTTGTTTTATGGAAAGGTGGTAGATATGTTTTATTTTCCTATCATTGATACTACTTGGCCCACTTGGATGCCTGTGATAGGAGGAGGGCATTTCATTTTTTTTAGTCCTATTTTCAATTTTGCTGATGCAGCTATCAGTTGCGGAATTATTGCGCTACTTTTGTTTTATAGTAAATATTTGAATGAGACTTATCATTCTCATGAATAAATAGAGAGAGTAATAGATGAAAAACGTATGTTACGTACTCATATTGTTGTTAGCTCTGGCCGGTTGTAAAATAAAAAGGCCTGATGGTGTGATACCTGAAGCTCAGATGGAAGAACTCCTGTATGACTATCATTTGGCTAAAGCAATGGGAGAGAATCTCTCTGGCGAAGAGAATTATAAAAAGGCTCTTTATGTAGAATATGTATTTAAAAAATATGGAACTACAGAGGCTGCATTTGATTCGTCAATGGTGTGGTATACGCGAAATACAGAGGTATTGGCTAAAATCTACGAGAAAGTAAATGCTCGCTTGAAGTTGCAACAAGATGAAATTAATCATCTGGTAGCTATTCGTGATAAGAAACCTCCTGTCTCGACTCCCGGAGATAGTATTGATGTGTGGTTTTTGGAGCGTGTTGCTTGTCTCACAGGTTTTCCTTTAAGCAATAAAATCACCTTTACGATTCCTGCTGATGCTAATTTTGAAGAAAAAGATGCTTTGGAATGGCAGGCCAATTTTCATTTTTTGAGGCATAAAATGCAGACATCTTCTATTAATAGAGCAATTATGGCTATGCAGATCGTATATACGAATGATAGTGTTATTAGTTCTACAAAGAAGATATTGAAACCTGGTATAGAACGTATTCGCTTGCAAACAGATACATTAGGGGCTATTCGTGAGATAAGAGGTTTTATTTATTTTGAAGGAGAGAGAGAGGCTAACATGTTAGTAAGCGCAATCTCACTAAAACGCTATCGTACTAAAGCTAAAACTCCAGAGGAACAGGCAAAGGCGGATTCTATAAAGAAGGCTAGGCCATCTGCACCGGTAAAAGCCGATACGGCTAGAATGATGGAGCCTGCGCAAGCACCTCCTCGAAGACAAAATCCCGAAGAACTCAATCACAGGCGTAATAATATGCAACCTCGCCCGATGAATAATCAACTTCAGCGGCGATAAAATCTATTTAAATAATTAATATATTTAGATGAAACGATTTGCTTCACATTACTTGCTATTACCCCACTACGGATTGCTAAAACAATACGTAGTTGAAGTCGATGGAGAATATGCTGTACGTGCATTTTCTTTAAACGAGGAGTCGGAGCGTGTTCAATGGATGCCGGGAGTCAGTCTTTTATTGCCACAAGAAGAAGGAGAAACACTTTGTAAACATACTCCTCTATTATTGGATCGTATGTGTTCTTTGTTGAAGTATAACAAACAATTAACGGAGATCCCTATTGATTTGATAACTGATTTTGCTGCCCGAAAGTTATCGTTGTATCGACTTTATCCGTTTGATTTTGCTACTATGTTGCCTACTAAGTGGACTAAAATAACCCCTTTGTTATAACTGCTTAGGAGTGATCATTTGTCTGCGAAACTCAGCACACACTACGGCTGTAGCTATTGCAACGTTCAGTGATTCGGATGTTTGTCTTTCTTGAGGATAATTCGGTATATACAAACGATGGCTTACAAGATTCTCTACTTCCTTGCTAATTCCATTCCCTTCATTTCCCATAACAATAAGTCCTGCTTCTGACAGAGGTTTTTGGTATAGATCTTCTCCATCCAGAAAAGTGCCGTATGCAGGAATACCTCGTAGAGAAGCAATTAAATCGGGGAGTGGCGTGTAGTTTACCTTTACACGAGCAATAGCTCCCATGGTGGCTTGTATCGTTTTAGGGTTATAAACATCTACAGTTCCCGGTGAGCAAAAAATCTGTTCAATACCAAACCAGTCTGCCAGTCGGATGATTGTACCTAAATTTCCGGGATCTTGAATATCATCCAATGCCAATGAGAGGGATTTTTGTGCTTTCTCTAGCTCTATTTTGTGCTTTGCTTGTTCAAAGATGGCAAGCACTTGTTGTGGCGCTTTCAGTAGACTGGCGCGCGAAAGTTCTTCTGCAGAGACTTCTGCTATTTCGTCGGCAATAATGGAAGGGTGTTCACTTAGCCATTCGTTGGTAGCAGCCAAATAGCGACAAGAAAAATGCCCTAATAGATCGTCTACCAACTTTGGACCCTCGGCCAAGAAAGCCTTTTCTTCTTTGCGTGTTTTTTTTTGTTCAAGAGAATGAATATATTTTATTTTATTTTTACTTAATGGCATAGTACTACTTATTGTTTATATTTTTTTTGCAAATCTATGAAGATATTCTTAATTCATCTCAATACTTCCGGTTCTTTTTCTTTTCTCAAACGGAAAATATGGCTTATCTTTGCAAACCATTCCATTAACTTCATATAAAAGTGCATGAGGAGAAGCTTTTTTTACACGATACAGCTTATAGTTATTTTGGCACTTGCTTCATGCTCTGCCACAAAATTTGTACCCGATGGCTCGTATTTGTTGGATGAAGTTGCCGTGCAAACAGATAATAAGAAAATAAAATCTTCGGAACTTAAAAAATATGTACGTCAAAATCCTAACACAAAGTGGTTTAGCTTAATTAAGACGCAATTATACATTTATGATCTTTCAGGAAGGGATTCTACTCGATGGTATAATAAATCTTTTCGGAAGATGGGTGATGCTCCTGTGATATATAGTTCTACTGAGGCTGAGCGTTCTAAAGAAGAATTAACCAAAGTACTGCAAAATATGGGCTATATGGGGGCGAAGGTTGATTATGTGACAACGACTAAAAAGAAGAAGCTGAAACTTACTTATCAGGTGATTTCTGGAAAACCTTATATTGTACGTCGTCTTAAATATGACATAGAGGATAAAAAAATAGCCCTTTTCATGCAAAGTGATTCGGCAAATTCTTTGCTTAAAGAAGGAATGTTGTTTAATGTGAACGAGTTGGATGCTGAGCGCCAACGAATTACTAATAATTTGACACAAAGAGGTTATTATAAATTTAACAAGGACTTTATAACTTATACGGCGGATACTGTTAGAAATACTTATCAAGTTGATCTTACTCTTCATTTGTTACGTTATAAAACATACGTAGCCGATGTACCAAAAGATCATGAACAGTATAAAATAAACAAAGTTAGTTTTATTACTGATTATGATGTACTTCAGTCTTCGGCACTGAGTAGTATTGAAATAAATGACTCTTTGCATTACAAAGGATATCCCATCTATTACAAGGATAAGCTCTATTTGCGTCCCAAAGTCTTGACAGATAATTTGGGGATTCTTCCGGGAAGCTTATATAATGAACGTGATGTGCAACGTACCTATACTTATTTCGGCAGACTTTCAGCATTGAAATACACAAATATTCGTTTTTTTGAGACGCAAATAGCTGATAGTGCTATGTTGAATTGCTATGTGATGTTGACCAAAAGCAGACATCAATCTGTATCTTTTGAGATAGAGGGTACAAATTCAGCGGGTGATCTTGGTGCAGCTGCTTCTGTTTCTTTTCAACACCGCAATCTATTTCATGGCTCCGAAACTTTTATGATTAAGTTTAGAGGTGCATACGAAGCTATTTCAGGATTGCAACAAGAGTATAAGAATAATAACTATACGGAATATGGCGCTGAAACCAGCATTCGTTTTCCTAATTTTCTTTTCCCATTTCTTTCGTCTGACTTTAAAAAGCGTATCAGGGCTACGACTGAATTTGGATTGCAATATAATTCTCAGTTGCGCCCTGAATTTTCCCGTAAAGTAGCCTCAGCATCATGGAGTTATAAATGGTCAAATAATCCACGAGTTCAGCACCGTTTTGATTTACTCGATGTGAGTTTTCTTTATATGCCGTGGATGTCAGATACATTTAGAAAAAAATATGAGGACGCCGGCCAAGCTTATATTTTGGAATACAATTACAAAGATCGGCTGATTGTACGGACAGGATATATGTATAATTATAATAGTACTGGTGGGGTATTAACAAATAATACAATTGCATCTAATTCATATTCTATTCGTGCGGGGGTAGAATCGGCAGGAAATCTTCTTTATGGAATTTCTCGCATTATCAATCAATCAAAAAATAACGATGGTGAATATGCGATTCTTAGTATACCTTATGCTCAATACTTGAAAGGCGATTTTGATTTTGCGAAAAATATCGTTATTGATGAACGTAATTCCGTGGCTTTTCACACAGGTTTTGGTATTGCAGTTCCTTATGGAAATGCGAAAATTGTTCCTTTTGAAAAACAATATTTCTCCGGTGGCGCTAATAGTGTACGTGGATGGTCGGTTCGTGGATTAGGTCCGGGTTCGTTTCCCGGAGATGGTAATTTTCTGAATCAATCAGGAGACATTAAGTTTGATGCAAGCATTGAGTATCGAAGTAAGCTGTTTTGGCGGATGCAAGGAGCTGCATTTGTTGATGCCGGCAATATTTGGACGATACGCAATTATGAGAATCAGCCGGGAGGGCAATTTCGTTTCGATAAATTCTATAAACAAATCGCATTCGCTTATGGTTTAGGGATTCGATTAGATCTTGATTACCTTATCTTTCGTCTTGACGGTGGAATGAAGGCGGTTAATCCAGTATATAGTACGGGTAACGACCGCTATCCAATACTTAGTCCTAGTCTAAAGCGTGACTTTACGTTTCACCTTGCAGTAGGTTATCCTTTCTGATTTTCCGTATGTAATCGTTCTAGAGAGTCAATTAAGCCTCTATCTATAAGAATCTAAATCCCCCTTGAGTAGAGCGATAACTCTATGCAAGGGGGATTTCTTAAATATATGGATTATCGCGCAGCGAAGAATACATTATTCATAGCAACTTTTCGTGCAGCCATCATTCCCTGAGCATCTAGCGTAACATTCATTGTTCCACCATCAGGTAAATATAGTTCTGCTGTTCCATTATTGTTCATTTTCAACAGCTTAGTGCTATGGCCATCGTAAACTGCATTCCAAGTATTAGCTGTTTTATTATAAATTAAGTTCATCGTTTGGCCATCTTTGCTAATGGTATAACCATCTTCAAGGGTTTTAACCATATAATCACCATTCTCTCCTTTTACCTTTTTTACATTGCCTACGTTGGCACTTGCAGGGTTGGAACCTGTCCAGAATTCAATAGAATTAAGTACGATAACATCAACTAGTCCTGCTATCGGATAAATAGGGACAATGTTGCAAGCAATGAAAACAAGTTCGTTAACAAACTTATTACCTATTGTTTGATTCCAATCGAGTACCTTATGCCACAAAGTGAAAGACCCAATGCATGAACTGAACAGCAGTGTACCACCCAGCAAATAGGCACAAAGAGATAATTTTTTCCTTTTCATAAATACTTTTTTTAAAATTAATAATGAGGCGTAAAGATAACCATATTTCTATGATACGTGTGTATAAATAAGTTTTCTATTTGCTAATAGAACATTGTTCTATTTTTTACGATTGAATATTTTAATTAGTAATCTATCAAGGGAAAATTTGCCGGGTCCTACGAAATACATCAGAACAAATACAGTCAAATAGATGAAGGCCATCTCTTTAACAGCAAAGACATCATTGCCGTGAATCATAAAGAAAGCTACTAACATCGTGATAATCATTGGAATCATTGATAATCTATATAAGAGGCCAAAAATGAAAGCTATAGAGCAAACCAGTTCTCCAAAGATTGCTAATGCTAAGGATACGGAACTTCCAACTCCAAGAGGGTCGGGAAAGACTGCCGACATTTGATCAAAAGCATTCCATTTCTGTATGCCATGATTCATTAGTAGTAACCCAAACACAATTCTCATGGCTAACAGAAATAGTGATACTTTTGTATCATCAGGTTTGGCGGGGAATAAAAATTTATAAATCATTACCTTTTCATTTAGTTAATATGAATCTATAACGAAAAGAAGACTGTAATTGTTTGATAGCCGTTCAGGATATCCAAATAATGCACTTGAAAAATATCCCTGATTATCTTTGAATAAAGATTGTATTCAAAGATAATCAGGGAATATATTGTATGAAATACTGTTATATCGAAAGTCTGGAATCAGATAATGTATTGAGAGCTAATAGATTCGTTGTTTACTACTCTCTTTATCGTTTCCGCAAACATTTTGGCTATGCTAAGTTGTTTTACTTTTGGACTATTTTTGCAGTAGGGTATGCTATCTGTAAAGACCATTTCCGAAAGCGCTGATTCTGTTACTCTTTCTGAAGCCGGATCAGACATAACACAATGGCTCGCAATGGCTCTTACCGATTCTGCACCTGCTTCCAGCATTATGTTGGCTGCTTTTGTTATTGTGCCTGCAGTATCTACTATATCGTCGATTAATACCACATTTTTGCCTTCTACATCACCGATTATCTGCATTGTTGCTACTTCATTCGCTCTCACACGAGATTTATTACAGAGTACCAACGGAACGCCCAAATATTTAGAAAAAGTGCTTGCTCTTTTTGAACCTCCAACGTCAGGAGTGGCAATAACAAGATTTTCTAGTTGCAATGATTGAATGTATGGAAGAAAAACTGCAGAAGCATATAAGTGATCCACTGGAATATTGAAAAATCCCTGAATCTGATCAGCATGCAAATCCATTGTTATTAAGCGGTCAATCCCTGCTACTGCAAGCAAATCGGCTACTAATTTGGCACCAATAGAAACACGCGGTTTGTCTTTTCTATCTTGACGGGCCCATCCAAAATATGGAATTACGGCAATGACACTTTTAGCAGAAGCTCTTTTGGCTGCATCAACCATCAGCAGAAGTTCCATTAAATTGTCTGAATTGGGATAGGTGGACTGAACCAGAAATACTTGAGAACCGCGAATAGACTCTTCATAAGAAACTGCGAATTCACCGTCGGCAAAGTGGGTGATATTCATATTTCCTAAGGGACAATCAAGGCTGGCGCAGATCTTTTCTGCTAGGTATCTCGATTTAGTGCCCGAGAATACCATAAAGGGTGATTTTTCGCTCATTATTGTAATAGTTGTAACCTATTTGTTAATTTGCTCGCAAAGGTATGAATTCTCTTATCAATCTAAAAGACTTATTGTAGAAAAAATATTTTTGCATATAGTTTTCTTGTCTCTATCCTTGTGTTGAATAGATAATAAAACTTATTAGAATGAACTGTTTGTATGGAAAAAATAGTAGATTTGCTTTCTTAAAACAAGATTTGGCAAAATGAATCCCCGCTTATCCATAATCACTTTGTGCCTGCTGCTTGCGTCAGCCTTCTTTTCATGTGTAGACATGGCACCTACTAAAGAGGTGCGATTCATTGATTCTCTCAATCAACAAGCTTATTTCTTTCGTTATAAAAATATTGATTCATCGTTTATGCTCGCTCAACAGGCTTATCGTGGAGTTAGCTTGTATGGTCAGGGTAAGGCGGAAGCTTGCAATAATTTAGCTTTTTGTGCCTTTATGCGGATGAATTTTGAGATGGCTGAACGGTTGCATAAACAGACGTATAGTATTACCAAAAATGAATTGGAATTGCTTATAGCTGATGTCGGACTGATGAAAGTTTATCAGCGAACAGCTATGAACAAGGAGTTCTATGATTATCGAAATAGTGCTATCAGGCGGATGAAACGAATAGACGAAGACCGTAATCTTTTTGTCGACAGTCATGAAAAAATCCGTTTAAACTATGCTTTTTCAGAATTCTCTATCGTTTCAGCCATTTACTATTATTACCTCCAACAACAACCCGAAGCTGCGGCTTCACTCAATGAAATCCAATTAGAGCAGGATTTGGTTGCTGATACCAGTCAGATGCTTTATTATCATTATATAAAAGGTTCGGCAGGTTTGTGTGAAGGTGAAACATCTGAAGCTCGTAAACTAAACGAGTTTGATGAGTTGTATGCCACGTGGCATATCGCTTCTCAACAAAGGTATGTTTACTTTGAAGGAAATGGCATACAAGGATTGGCTAATCTTATGATTACGCCTGATAACTTTGCTTTGTTTCAAACCAGGCGGCAACATGCATTAAAACAATTTGGAGTAACTGTTGATACATTGTTACCACTTCGTCTGGCTGAAATCTCATTGAGTAAGTTTCGCCGCTACAATGATCTCTATCAAATAGCAGCGGCTTATGTTACTATTGGGAAATATCTCAATACTCATGGCCGCTATGCTGAAGCGCTCGATACACTCACTAAGGCACTTAATTGCGTTAACCGTCATCATCAGCTTTATTATTCACAACATCATGATTCGTTGCGTGCAGATATCTTAAAGCCTTTTATCGACGGAGATACGCTCTATACAGAGCTTAGCTGGATGGGCAAAGGGAAGATAAAAACCGTACCTGAGTGGATATCCCGTATTCGTGAGCAATTAAGTGTATCGTATGCAGGCATGGGTCTGAAAATTCCTTCGGACTATAATCGTAATGTCTATCTTGCTATATTGGAGTATACCCGACAGGATAAACAGTTTGAGAGTCGTTATCAAGCACTAGAGCTGGAATCAAGACAGCTTAATCTGCTTCTTTTCTTCGTAATACTAGGATTGCTGTGTGTCTTTGTTTTGTTTTGGATCTTTAATAAACGTTCTAAGAAACGGAACTTGATGCACATATACCGATTAAGACTCACTTTAGATATTTGCCAGAAAATAACGGCATCCATTCCTGCCACAATTTCTGAAGAGGAGGAAATAGTGCAGGCCATTACTGTGGCTATTCAGCCGGATATGGAGAAACTGTTCGGAGTCAGAGCTATCCATCTTGAATTGGAAGGGGGCGAACGTATGGATGTAGACGGTCCTATTATCGATGAATTTGTAAAGTCGGATTTTAGTCTCTATGTGCCAGATAAAGAATTACCTATCGGATTACTAACGCTTCATACTCTTCGTAAACTGACGAAGGATGAACGTGCACTGGTTTGTGTTATCACGCCTTACATAGCATGGACTCTGGATAATGGCATGACGTTTATTTCTTTGGGTGATGAACAAAAAAAACTGGAAAAACAACGTTACGTTTATGAGCAGCACATTGCCCGAAATAAACGCCAAAATCTTATAAAAAAGTCGTGTATGGCTATTGTGAATGGCATTAATCCTTATATAGACAGAATTATCAATGAAGTAGATAAACTCACTAAGAAAGGATTCATCAATAGCGAGACGATTAAAAATGAAAAGATTCAGTATATTGATGAACTAGTAACCACCATCAATGAATATAATGATATACTGGCACTCTGGATAAAAATGAAGCAAGGTACATTAAGTTTGAATATAGAGAACTTCATGCTCAGTGAACTTTTTCTTCTGGTTGGTAAAGGACGCAGAACATTCGAAATGAAACATCAGGTACTTGAGATAGAACCTACGGATGCTGTTGTCAAAGCGGATAAAGCACTCACGCTCTTCATGATTAACACATTGACCGAAAATGCTCGTAAGTATACTGCTGAAGGTGGGCGTATACGGGTCAGCGCACATGTTACGGATGAATATGTGGAGATTTCAATAGAAGATAACGGAAGTGGACTTTCGGCTGCTGATGTGACTCGTATTTTGGGCGAGAAGGTATATGACTCTCGCATAATAGGTCTCGATAATACAGTTAATCCCGAAGAGTTGAAACAAAATAAGGGAAGTGGCTTTGGTTTGATGAACTGCAAAGGAATAATCGAAAAATACAGAAAGACGAATGATCTGTTTCGTGTATGCCAATTTAGTGTAGAGAGCACTGTAGGCAAAGGGAGCCGCTTTTACTTTCGTTTGCCCCAAGGTGTACGAAAAATGTTAGGTGTTCTATTCTTTTTTCTGTTATCGGCAACTGTTGTGTCATGTGATAATGAATCTCCTGTGAAAAATTCTGTTTCAGCAGATTCTGTTACTACTGGTTCTGAAAAAGGATACGAAACACTACTTAATGAAGCTTCGCTCTTTGCTGATACAGCCTATTATTGCAATGTGATAGAAGATTATGCACTAGCTCTCCAATATGCCGATTCGGCCATAAATCGACTTAATATTCATTATAAAAAATACGCTCACTTTCCACATGCTTACATGAGCTTGTATGGAGATGGAAGAACCCCTGCCGAGGTTGAATGGTGGAATACGATGTTTGATTCTGATTTTCATGTTATTCTTGATATTCGCAATGAAGCATCTGTGTCGCTACTTGCCTTAAAGAAGTGGGAAGCTTACAGCTATAACAATGCTGCTTATACTTCTCTGTATAAGTTGCTGGGGGAAGATCAATCACTCGAGGATTACTGCAAGCAGTTGGAGCGCTCCACAACAAACAAGACGGTAGGGATCATTCTCTGTTTGCTTTTACTTGTATCGTCACTGATAGGTTACTATATTATATATGTGCGGAAGAGGTTAATTAACAGACTCAATCTTGAACAAGTTTTGGAAGTGAACAAGACGGTGTTTGCTTCTTCTTTGTTACGCTCACAAGAGACAGCCGAGCTTCTACTGCGTGAAGAAGAAACACTCAAAGAGATTCCTCAACACATTGTTGATGAGTCGTTTGATTCGGTCAACGAACTCTTGATGATAGACAGTATTGGTATAGCTGTCTACAATGAAACTGCGCATAAGTTAGAATTTGCCTCCAACCCTCGATGTGAAACGATGCCACTTATTGCGCAACGTTGTTTTGATGAACAAGTTCAGTTGTATGAAGAAAAATTTCAGGCACTTCCATTGATCGTTGATGCAGGAGAGAATAGGCTCTGCGTAGGTGTGTTGACTATTGGTAAGCAAAAACTTGCTAATCAAGAAACCGATACTCTGCTTGTTGAGTTAATCACTCGATATATAGCTATTGTGGTATTTAATGCTGTGGTGAAACTTGCGATGAGATATCGGGACATTGAATCGGCTCAGGAAGAAACCCGTCGCGCATCTTTGGAAGATAACTTGCTACATGTGCAAAACATGGTGTTGGATAATTGTCTTTCCACCATTAAGCACGAAACCATCTATTACCCCAATAAGATAAAACAAATAATAGATAAGATCCAATCACGGACTCTTTCACCTGCAGAAGAAAAAGAAAATATAGAAGCAATTGCCGAATTGATAGAATACTATAAAGGCATTTTTACGATACTCAGTTCGTGTGCTTCGCGGCAGTTAGAAGAGGTCACTTTCCGTCGCTCGATTATAAGAGTCACAGATCTCTTTGAGCATGCCGAAAAATATTTTCGCAAGGTGAGTAAAAATTATCCGAATCGGATCTCTCTTTCGTCCCAACCGATGGAAGCCTTGGTGGTAGGAGACCTTCAGCTGTTATGCTTCTTGTTCGAGAACTTGATTGATGAAGCCCTTTCTGCACCTTATGAGGGAGAGTTGGAAATACAAGCTTGTCCTGATGGGGAATATATACGTTTTTCATTCATAGATAAGCGTCGGCAAAAAACCATAGAGGAACTCAATCAACTGTTCTATCCCAATCTTAATCGAATGATGGCGGGTGTGCGGGGTGAGTTAACCGGCACGGAATATTTGGTATGTAAACAGATTATTCGTGACCATGATGAATTTGCTCTTCGGCGTGGTTGCCGCATCAATGCTGAGCCTGTTGCCGAAGGAGGATTCACCGTTTATTTCACTATTCCTAAACGAGAAACTAAAGTAATAAAATAAAGAAAGATGGAAGAAAAGCTGTTTAAAGTAATTATAGTAGAAGACGTTAAACTCGAACTAAAAGGAACCGAAGAAATCTTTCGCCACGAAATACCCAATGCAGAAGTTATTGGCACGGCTATGACAGAGAAAGAGTTCTGGCCTCTTATTGAAAGTCGGCAGCCCGATATGGTATTGCTCGATCTTGGCTTGGGTGGCTCTACTACGATAGGCGTCGACATCTATAGATAAGCGTCGGCAAAAAACCATAGAGGAACTCAATCAACTGTTCTATCCCAATCTTAATCGAATGATGGCGGGTGTGCGGGGTGAGTTAACCGGCACGGAATATTTGGTATGTAAACAGATTATTCGTGACCATGATGAATTTGCTCTTCGGCGTGGTTGCCGCATCAATGCTGAGCCTGTTGCCGAAGGAGGATTCACCGTTTATTTCACTATTCCTAAACGAGAAACTAAAGTAATAAAATAAAGAAAGATGGAAGAAAAGCTGTTTAAAGTAATTATAGTAGAAGACGTTAAACTCGAACTAAAAGGAACCGAAGAAATCTTTCGCCACGAAATACCCAATGCAGAAGTTATTGGCACGGCTATGACAGAGAAAGAGTTCTGGCCTCTTATTGAAAGTCGGCAGCCCGATATGGTATTGCTCGATCTTGGCTTGGGTGGCTCTACTACGATAGGCGTCGACATCTGTCGCAACATCTGTAAACGATATCCGGGTGTGCGAGTGCTCATTTTTACAGGCGAAATCTTGAACGAGAAACTTTGGGTAGATGTGCTAGATGCAGGAGCCGATGGCATCATTTTGAAAACAGGCGAGCTACTTACTAAAACAGATGTACAAGCCGTAATGGATGGAAAGAAACTTGTTTTTAATTATCCAATTCTTGAGAAGATAGTAGACCGATTCAAGAAATCTGTTGCCAACGATGCGCGCAGACAAGAAGCTGTTATCGGTTATGACATCGATGAATACGACGAACGCTTTCTGCGTCATTTGGCTTTGGGATATACCAAAGATATGATCGCAGCACTCAAAGGTATGCCGTTTGGGGTGAAATCCCTTGAGAAACGACAGAACGATCTTGTAGGTCGGCTTTTTGCAGAAGGTGAGAGGGTAGGAGTGAATGCTACCCGGCTTGTTGTACGGGCTTTAGAACTTCGTGTCATTGATCTTGATAATCTTGAGGCCGATGAAGAATAGATGGCACATGCCTCACCCCGCCACGATGTTTTTCCTGCTTACGATGGTCATCGTGTTCCTCTCGTGGATATTTGATATCTACGGGTTAAACGTTGTTCATCCTCAGACAGGACATGAAATTCGTGTGCAAAGCCTGCTTAGTCCCGAAAGTATCCGTTGGTTGCTACGTAGTGTAGTCACAAATTTCACAGGTTTTGTTCCCTTGGGGTTAGTCATTGTTGCTCTCTTTGGCGTAGGTG
Source organism: uncultured Bacteroides sp. (assembly GCF_963666545.1). Lineage (NCBI taxonomy): Bacteria > Pseudomonadati > Bacteroidota > Bacteroidia > Bacteroidales > Bacteroidaceae > Bacteroides > uncultured Bacteroides sp. The sequence continues at coordinate 4,370,933 of NZ_OY762899.1, forward strand.
TGGCTCAACACTCAGGCTTCATTGGAGCTTGCATTCGCCGTGGATTAAAGAAACACCGTAATCCTCGTCGCATCATTCTTTGGGTTATCTTTTTGGGAGTGCTTTCCAATGTAGTGGGTGATGCGGGATATATTATCTTGTTACCTATAGCAGCGACACTTTTCCATTCCGTGGGACTTCACCCCATAGCCGGTATCATTACTGCTTATGTTTCTGTGGCTTGCGGTTATAGTGCTAACTTGGTGCTTACCACACTTGATCCTCTGATAGCATCTACTACACAAGATGCAGTTTTAAACCTTTCGCCTTTCAGTGGGAATGTTGGTCCCCTGTCCAACTATTATTTTATGTTCGTTTCCACTTTCCTCATTGCCGGCATCATTTACTTTATAACGCGTAGGAATTTACTTCCTGCTTTGGGAAGCTACCACGGTGAAGTAACTCCTGAAGGGTATAAACAACTCTCGCATAAAGAACGCAGAGCACTTGTTATTTCTTTTCTGATAGGCACACTCTATTTAGTCGCAATTCTTCTGGCTACTTTCTCTCCTTGGGGCATACTACGTGGTGTAAATGGAGGACTCATCCGTTCTCCTTTCATTATGGGCATTCTATTTCTGATATCCTTTGGTGTAGGCCTTATGGGAATGGTTTACGGTTTCGCTTCCGGGCGTTATCGTAGTGATGTTGATGTCATCGATGGTTTAACCCAGCCGATGCAAATGTTAGGCATTTATCTGGTGATCGCCTTCTTTGCAGCCCAAATGTTTGCTTGCCTGGAATATTCTCATTTAGATAAGTGTCTGGCTATTGGTGGTGCAGATCTTCTCTTGTCGCTCAATATAAGCAACATGGGTATTCTTCTTCTATTTATCTTGTTCACGGCTGTGATCAATCTTATTATGGTATCATCTACCACCAAATGGGCTTTTATGGCTTTTATTTTTGTTCCTGTGTTCCAGCAACTGGGTATAGTCCCCGAACTAACGCAGTGTGCTTATCGAATAGGCGACAGTTCAACCAACGCTCTTACGCCTTTTCTGTTCTACATGCCTTTGGTGCTTACCTACATGCAGCATTACGACCGACAAATCACTTACGGATCTTTGCTGAAGTACACTTGGCGATACTCTGTTTACATTCTTTTGGCATGGATACTTCTTCTTTTTATTTGGTATGTAACAGGTTTACCCTTAGGACTATAGCTCCTATTAGCAGGATAAGCAGATGAAAAAAGTAATAGAATCATTTTGAAATATGATAAAAAGCACTACCTTTGCACCGCATTTAAGGCGTTTAAGGCCGGTTCCGTAGCTCAGCTGGATAGAGCAACGCCCTTCTAAGGCGTGGGTCATGCGTTCGAATCGCATCGGGATCACATCAACTAACGAGCTGTAAGTCAATGATTTACAGCTCGTTTTCTTATACTCAAAATGTTGAAATGTTTTCTCGGGAAATAGCTAATTTACCCATATATAAGCAAACTGCTTGTCGAAATGTTTGTCGAAAAATACTAAAATTATGGCAGTACTTCATTTAGCAATCTTGAAGTCAATACAAAATTCAAATGGAAAATCCCCGTACTTATCGCAGTTACACAGCGTAGAGAGGTTCGTTGCATTAAAACCGGTTATGTAGTAGATGAGCTCTATCAGCTCGATAATGGGCTGATTGCTTGTCGAAAAGACGCAAAAGCGATGAATCAGCGTCTAAAGTATGTTCTTTCAGGGTATCATGGAGAAGCTTGATAGCATTCCGGATCAGTATGTATACAAATATCACAAACCAATAGCATCATGAAGTATTGAAAATGACTTCAACTTCGCATCCCTATCGTAAATGTTGCTCGAAACCATCAGTTCATCAATTCCGGTTTCAGAAATAAATTGAAACAGCTTATTTCTTAAGGTGTCCTTTCCTCCTGTAAAAGTGCAAGCCATCATACTATTTACTGCTGAACGCACTGCTGAAATTCGATAAGCTTCTGGTAATTTCCCCGGCGGCTGTATGGGTTTGCGTGAATTAGTAACCAGCCCAAGAAATAGCATTATTAAGCTTGTTGACAGAAATTCTGCTTCTTCATCGGTTTCACCGGCAAACACATTAACACATGCCATTACATAGGGCTGCTTTAACTGTTTGGAGGGCTTAAAGTTATTACGGTATATATCGATTGCCATACGGAATTGTGCAGGGGCAAAATGAGCGGCAAACGCATAAGGCAATCCCATTTCTGCTGCAAGGTAAGCACTGTCAGTACTTGAACCTAGAATCCAAAGCGGTATGTCTAGCCCTTCGCCCGGGAAAGCTCGTACCTTTGAGGAACTGTTCTCTTTGCTAAAATAAGCCTGCAATTGCTTAATATCGCTAGGAAAATCATAGGTTGTAGCCATATTGTTTCGCCTTAATGCCATAGCTGTTAACTGGTCTGTTCCTGGCGCACGACCCAACCCGAGATCAATCCTTCCCGGATAAATTGTGTCCAAAGTTCCAAATTGTTCCGCAATCACTAATGGGCTGTGGTTCGGTAACATAATCCCCCCTGACCCAACACGAATGCTACTCGTTTTAGAGGCAACCTGGCCTATTAATACCGCTGTAGCAGAACTAGCGATATATTCAATATTGTGATGTTCTGCCATCCAAATACGTTTGTATCCTAGGGATTCAGTGTGTTTAGCTACTTCAACAGTCCGCTCGATGGCACTGCGCAGATTTCCTCCTTCAACAACTGTTGCCAATTCAAGGACGGATAAGGGTACTTGATTCATTTTTAGTGCTTTTAATGGGAAATGTATATTATATGAAATGGATTTCTAACTGTTAGTCGGTTAGGAAAGTTAGAACAGTTGTAGACTTGAATAGTTCGATTTTCTCACTAGTAAAAACAGACAAATGGAGGAGCAACTGGAAGAGATTGTTTCTTTGAGTGGCTAGTTCTAAATTTTAGCCTCCCTATTTCAGAAATTACCAACTTTCTCGTCTGGGTGGTACAAAGTAATTATCAGTAAAATTCTAGCTTAAAGCTACAGAGCTACCGAAGCGCATCGTTTTCTGATGGTCTCCAACTTTCCTGTATTGTCTTTGTTTCGACGTGCCATTTCTAAGTTATAACGACTTTGCATATTGTTCCAAAGCGATGCATTGATGCCTAGAGCGGCCTCTAACACCAAAGCCATTTCGGCACTGACAGGACGTTTACAGTTTATTATTTCATTCAGCATCGTGTATGATACAGATATAATTTCTGCGAATCGTTTTTGGCTGACTCCACGTGTTTGTAATTCATCTTTCAGCACATCGCCGGGATGTGTGGGTACGTATGGTTTTAACTTGTTGCTCATAGTCATTTTGTATTGCTCTTTAATCAGTTATTAATGCCGTTGAACAACTTGGCCAAAATCACTTCAAAGATAGTTCAAAGAATTATCCCTTTTATATGCCCCGTAGAGGGGGCAAATAGCGTCTTTTTAACATAAAAAAGAAGAGCCGGCACAAATTGTACCAGCTCAACACTCTTCTAAATCATTGTATGTCAGGCTTTTAAGCCTTGTCGGGGTAGCGGGATTCGAACCCACGACCCCCTGCTCCCAAAGCAGGTGCGCTAACCGGACTGCGCTACACCCCGAATACTTTATTTGATTACCATCTCAAAAGCGAGTGCAAAGGTAAGCTTATTTTTTAAACTTGCAAATTATTGGCTAAAAAAAGAACTTATTAATTTGACTTTTTTTTAGCCAATTTCATAAGTCGCTGATTAACAATGCTTTCCAATTTGGCTTGATATTCCTCAATATAGAAAGCATTATTGCTCTTTTTCGATATGCGGGGTGCAGTCGTAACAACTTATGGGATGATAAGAGGAAATTAACTGCAAACTATCAGGCAAAAATTTGATTCATTCAATCCTTTTGGTAATTTTGAAAATAATTTTGTTCCGGTTGGTTTATCCTCTTTATTTCGGAAAAGAATGGGCTTATACAAAACACTTGTCATCTATTATTTCTCAGGGACGGGTAACTCCAGAAATGTTGCGTCTTGGGTCTCTGATGTTGCATCACAAAGTGGCATTGCAGCAAAGATTATTAATATTGCAAATGTTGATAGACGCAATATCGAAACTCCGCCTTCTGGTTCGCTGATTGTTTTTATATCGCCTATCCATGGATTCAACTATCCACCTGTTATGCTTTCGTTCATTACGCATTTTCCCCGAGGTAATAATGATGTTTTGTTGATGAATACCAGGGCCGGAATGTTGATCGGGAAATTTGTTACACCCGGATTAACAGGTCTCGCTTTTTATCTCTCTGCTTTCATTTTAAGAATTAAAGGATATCCTATTAGAGGAATGGTGCCGGTTGATTTACCTTCCAATTGGATTTCTATTCATCCCGGATTGAATGACAGGACAATTAAATATCTTCATCAAAAGAATAAAGAAAGAGTTGCCAGGCATGCTGAAAAGATCCTTTCGGGGCAAAAAGATTTTATTGCTTTGCGTGAGATAATTCAAGATATAGCTGTTGCTCCCATTTCTCTCGGATACTTTCTTATCGGTCGTTTTTTTCTGGCTAAAACATTTTATGCGTCAGGTGATTGTGACAATTGCGGTGCTTGCATAAATAATTGTCCTGTCAAAGCTATTATTTTGAAGAATGATAGACCTTATTGGACTTTCAAATGTGAAAGTTGTATGAGATGCATGAGCAACTGCCCGAAACGAGCGATTGAAACTGCTCATGGATTTGTAATTGCTTTCTTGTTAATAGAATCTTTAATCTTGGCGCCATTGATATATAGATACTTTGATATTGTGGCTTTTACGTCTCAGTCTACGATCTTAGATTATATAGTCAAGTATTCGATATTGTTTTTATTTCTTGCTTTATCCTACCGCTTCGTTCATTATTGTCTGCGTTTTCACTTTGTAGAAAGATGCATGGTTTATACTTCACTCACTTGGTATAAATGGTGGGGGCGACGTTACAAAGCTCTGAAGAAGTGAATTTGCAAGAGAATTCTTATTCTTTTGCTGTATGCTCGGTGCAGCAACAGCAACTGATGGGATGATAAGAAATAATAGTGCCATATTTATCAAACTCGTAGTGACAACAATTCATTAGGGCATCTTTCAGCATTTGCCTTCCACGCTGAACGCGCGATTTTGCACCAGATACTGAGATGTTCAACTCTTTGGCTAATTGTGTCTGGGATAACCCCTGAAGTTCCACCATCTTTATTGCCTGAGCATATTTCTCCGGTAGAGAGTTGATCATTCTCTGTAGACCGGATGCTATTTGTTCTATTTGATTCTCTTCCGTTTGGCTCTCCGCTCCATCACTAGCATTTAATTCTTCTTCGGAAACCACTTCAATATCCGAAAGTTGAATCTTTTGTTTTCGATAGTAATCATTAATGGTGTTTTTGGCTATCTGATAGACCCAGATACAGATCTTTGTGTCGTCTTTTATCGAATGAATATTTTCGTGTATTTTGATGAAGACTTCTTGTAGAATATCATCAGCAAGTGAGGCTTCCGGCATTCGCTTTACTATATAAACTCTTAGTTGGTCCGAGCATGCCCGCCAAATTGATTCAGTATTATGATCCATAAATTTATTCTTTACTGTGTTTATCCCATCTGCAAAAGTATAATAAAGAATGCATCTTCAGAAATATTTGACCGCAAAATCTGCACGGTGCAGTTGGCTCAACTGAACCGTTCTCTTTCATCAACTGAACCGTTCTGTTGAAGCAACTGAACCGTGCAGTTGGAACAAGATGAAATATTATCAATTATCCGAAACCTCTGTTGAAACACTTTGTAGATGTGTGTGTTCTTGTTAGATAAAACATTTCCAGTCCGATTTTTGCGTCTTTTTCAAGAAACCGGCGTCTATATAATTAAAAGAGAATCAGTAACAACAGATATGGCATTACATAGCAAAGACTTTTCAGTGGCAGCAAACAGAGCTCGACCTAATCTGATTACCATTCAATTAGTGCGGCTGGCATTGCCCGTCATTGCGTCTTCCTTTATGACTATGGCCTATAATTCTATCAATATAATCTTTGTTGGCAAGTTTGGTAGTGAGGCCGTCGCTGCGGTGGGTTCAGCCGGATTTTATATGAATTTAAGTTGGGGAGTATCTTCTCTACTGACAGTTGGTGCGGGAATAAAAGTATCCCATGCTATTGGTGAAGGCAATATATACCTTGCGAAGAGCTATGTCAAGAATGGCATCTGGGCCGTTATCCTGCTGGCTTTGCTTTGTGCTGTTTCGTTGATTATTAGCAGAACCTATTTGATTGGTTTGATTCAATTGAATAATCCCGCAATTGAAAAGGCGGCAGCGGGCTATTTGCTTTTGATTGCTATGAGCATTCCTTTCTTGTTTCAGAATTTGTTTTTCACCAGCGTATTCATTGGTTACGGAGATAGTCGATCCCCATTTCGTATTAATGCAACTGCATTGATGATGAATATCTTGCTAGATTATATTTTTATATTTCAGATTGGTTTAGGCATCAGAGGAGCGGCTATTGCCACTATTCTATCTCAGGCAACTGCTACTTTGCTATTCTACCGAAAATTGAATAAGACAGACGATTTGAAGCCCATGGGCACCACATATCAATATGCATTGCTGAAAGATATTCTAAAGTTGGGGTTGAGTCCCACTATTCAGCGCATTTCTTTCACCGCTGTGGCTATTATGATGGCTCGTATCATTAGTGATTGGGGTGCCACAGCCATCGCTGTTCAAAAGGTGGGGATACAGATTGAAGCAATTTCGTTTATGACGGCAGGTGGATTTGTTTCGGCTTTGTCCACCATTTCAGGGCAGGCCTACGGAGCAAAGGATTATCGGAAACAATGGACAGCTTTTCGTTCCGGAATGTTTCTTGCTTTTGTAATTGGTAGTATTACCTCCGTTTTGTTGATCACTTTTCCCGGTTTTTTGTTCTCAATATTTTTAAGTGATGCTCAGAGCATAGCTATGGGACGGGAGTATCTAACGATTTTAGGTTTTTCTCAACTTTTTATGTGCATGGAGTTAATGGCTACCGGAGCTTTCTTTGGTTGGGGTCGGACGAATATTCCTGCAATTACAGGAATCCTGTTTACAGTACTCCGAATTCCCATGGCTCTTATTTTTATTGACTTTTGGCAACATTCGCTCTCGTCTGTTTGGTGGAGCATCAGCATAAGCAGCATTGCAAAAGGGGTGGTACTGGTGACACTGTACATCATTCTTTTTAAACTATTTATTAAAAAACATCATTCAAATTAAGATATGAAAGAGGAACTATTTAAATCGGCAGATCAGTTATTAAAAGGAAATATCTGGGTAGACGCATTATTTGGTCTTGAGAAAGAGAATATTCGTGTGGATAAGGATGGGAAGTTGGCTCAAACTCCTCACCCAAAGGTCTTTGGTAGCAAACTGAAACACCCTTATATCACAACTGATTTTTCAGAAAGTCAGGTCGAAATGATTACTCCTCCATTGCCGGAAATCAAGCAAACAATCGGTTTTGTGGAGACCATTCATGACATTGTTAGTCTGGAGTTGATCGATGAATACTTGTGGCCCCAAAGCATTCCACCTATCTTGCCGGACGATGAGCAGATACCTATTGCCCAATATGACGAAGAGGGAAAGGCGGCGCAGCATTACAGGGAATTTCTTGCCAAGAAATATGGATCGAGAACTCAATTAATCTCCGGCATTCATTTTAATCTCTCTTATAGTGAGAAGCTATTGGAAATGCTTTATCGTAAAATCAACCCTTCATTATCGTACGAAGAATTTAAAGATGAAGTCTATCTGAAAACAGTTCGGCAAATGCTTCGCTTTCGCTGGTTATATGTCTTGCTTTATGGCAATAGCCCCGTGGTCGATTCTTCGTTGGAACTTAAATGCAAACTTGCACCATATACCATCAATAGGCATGTAGTGGCCCTCTCCATTCGGAATAGTTGCTACGGGTATCGAAATATTAGTGATCTGTATCCGGATTACAGCTCGGTCACGAGTTTCAGAAGCAGTGTTGAGCAAATGATAAAAGAGCAACAAATAGCCTCCTTCAAGGAATTGTATTCTCCGGTGCGACCTAAATTCGTGAAAGGTCCGGAGCATATCTCTTATGTTGAACTTCGATTTATTGATATTGACCCATTGAGTAAAGCCGGGATAACCGAAGACGAACTCTCTTTCTTACATGCGTTGGCTCTATATGGATTGTTGAGCGAGGAACCGGATTGCTTTGATGCGGAGGCTCAGGCAAAAGCCAATAAATATTACGGATGCGTGGCCCTGTATGGGTTGGATGAAGTGCCCTGCATGTTTGAGGAGAAGGGCGAACAGATAAATATTTGGCACAAAGCTAAAACACAGATTCAGGAGATAATCGCTTTATTCGAGAAACTCGAAATAAGCAAGAGTGAATACCTCGATTCATTGTCGCACGCAATGCAGTTGGTTGAACATCCTGAAAAACGCAAAGTTTACGAGGTACTCAATGGAGTTCATGCAGTGGGTTATATCCCCTATCATATCGAAAAGGCTGCCAATTACCTTCGCGAAAGTCAACAGAAAAACTATAACTTTATTGGCTTGGAAGATATGGAACTCTCCACTCAACTACTGCTACGTGAAGCCATAAGAAGGGGTGTCTCTTTCGATATTATGGATCGAAAAGAAAACTTTATCCGACTCGAAAAGAATGATAATATCCAGTATGTGAAACAGGCTACTAAGACTTCGTTGGATAATTACGCCAGCATATTGGCTATGGAAAATAAACTGGTTACTAAGAAAATACTAGAGGAGCACGACATCCGAGTTCCGAAAGGAGAGGAGTACACCCGGGCAGAAGTGGCGAAGGCCGATTTCTTACGTCTCCAGGGTCTGCCTGTAGTTATTAAACCCAATCAAACCAACTTTGGAACCGGAATAACCATACTAAAAGAGAATATGGATGAGGCTACTTTTCAGCGGGCTATCGACATTGCATTTCAACACGATTCTACCATCCTGATCGAAGAGTTTGTTGCAGGGAAAGAATATCGTTTTTTTGTGTTGAAAGGTGAGGTTGTAGGCATTCTGCATCGTGTACCTGCCAATGTAACCGGTGATGGCATGCGCTCTATTAGAGAGTTGGTGGAGATTAAAAATCAAGATCCATTGCGTGGTAAAGGTTATCGTACTCCGTTAGAGAAGATTCAGTTGGGTGAAGCCGAAGCCATCTTCTTGCAAGCGCAAAGCAAGACTTTTGACTCTATACCTGTGTCCGGCGAAACCGTTTATTTGCGAGAGAATTCAAACATAAGTACCGGCGGCGATAGCATTGACTTTACAGACGACATACCCGATTCTTATAAGCAAATAGCCATACAAGCCGCACAAGCTTTAAATGTTTCCATTACGGGTCTTGATATGATGATACCCGATTATACAAAAGAAGCATCAAAGAGTAACTATGCAATCATTGAACTGAATTTCAATCCGGCTATTCATATCCACTGCCATCCATTCAGGGGAAAGAATCGGAAATTGAATGAGAAACTAATGGAAGTCTTAGGATATCAATTGTTTTAGGCTATAGATTACAGATAGAACATCCCCATGTTGTCCATAAAAACATCCTCATGTTGTAATATTCAACATGGGGATGTTTTTGTATATAACATGGGGATGTTGTAATATATCAATAACTGTTTTCTATAGATAAAGGAGCTGTTTTCTGAAGAATGAATAAGGATATAGTAATGTGATTTGATTATATAATATCAACTAAAATTCTTATTTTTTATTGATATATATGGACGTTTTGTACTTTTAAATATTTGATTATCAAATATTTATTTTATAGATATATAAACTATTAGTTGGTTATATGTGTTCTAATTTTATCTAATTCTATAAAAAAAGACTACACATAAACTAAATGTGAAATGAAAATTAATATTCCTGTGTCAAAAGCGAAAGAAATAGCACGGCTTCAAGCTCTGAGGCTTAGTGAAACTACTCTTTCTAAAGCAGTAATTGCCAACAACTTCTTAACTGATTTTGCTGATGCTGTTTTGTTCATAACAAAATTTGTGAGAGAGACGTTTTCCCGTAAATTCGAAGTCCGGGAATTCTTTCATCAATGTTTTGCAATCGGTTATAAATCCTTGTCTCTCATATCAGTTACCGGCTTTATTATGGGCTTTGTACTTACCATCCAGTCGCGTCCGGCACTGGTGAGCTTTGGTGCTGAAACCATGCTTCCGGGGATGGTGGCCATTTCGCTGATTCGTGAAATGGGACCTGTAATAACGGCACTCATTTGCGCCGGTAAGGTTGCGTCCGGCATAGGTGCTGAATTGGGTAGCATGAAAGTAACCGAACAAATTGAGGCGATGGAAGTGTCTTCTACTCATCCAATGCGTTTTTTGGTTGTGACTAGGGTTTGGGCTGCTACGATCATGATTCCTCTGTTAGTGCTTTATGCTGATGGACTTGGAATCATCGGTAGTTGGTTTGGTGCTAATATAAAAGGAGATGTATCACTCGTCTTATTCTTTTCGCAAGCATTTAAGAATGTAGGTTTTGTTGATTTATTGCCCGCAGTGATAAAAACTTTCTTCTTTGGAGCGGTCATCGGATTGGTAGGCTGTTATAAAGGATATAACGCAGGGAGAGGAACGGAAAGCGTGGGTAGAGCGGCAAATTCGGCTGTAGTGTTGGCTTCTCTTTTGATCTTGATCGTTGATATGATCGCAGTACAAATCACTGATATGCTAGCATTATGAAAACAGAACAAACAGATGTGTTATTGCAAGATTCGCCCGGAGTTGAATCTAAAGATGTGGTTGTAGAAATTACAAATCTGACAAAGTCATTCGGACCACTTGAAGTACTTAAAGACTTCTCTTTGAACCTATATGAGGGCGAAAACTTAGTAGTGTTAGGCAAGTCGGGAAGTGGAAAATCAGTACTAATAAAATGTATAGTTGGTCTGCTCAGGGCAGATGGGGGAACAATTAAAGTGTTTGATCGTGATGTAACCGCATTATCTGACCGAGAGATGGACGAAGTGCGTCAAGACATCGGCTTTCTATTTCAGAGTGGAGCATTGTACGACTCCATGACTGTGAAGGAGAATTTGGAGTTTCCATTGCGGAGAATTAGAGGACACCTTAAGCAAAAAGAGATTGATGCTAAAATTGAGGAGGTGTTGGATAATGTTGGTCTGTTGAGTGCCTTGAATAAAATGCCTGCGCAATTATCAGGTGGGATGCGGAAACGAATAAGTCTGGCACGAACCATTGTCGTTGATCCTAAAATCATTTTATATGATGAACCCACAACAGGTCTGGACCCGGTAACATCTGATGAGATAAGTCTATTAATTAATGATGTTCAGAAGAAATATAAAGCATCATCAATAATTATCACTCATGATATAGAATGTGCTCGTATGACAGCCAACAGGCTTATTATGTTGCAAGATGGCAAGTCATATAAAGAAGGTACTCTAGCTCAATTTGAGAAGTCGACCGATAGCACTATTAAATTATTCTTCAAATAAATAACAGAATGGATATGCATACTCAAAAATTTAAAATTCGTTTAGGACTCTTTGTTGCCGGAGGTTTGACACTGTTTGTACTCGCCATATTTATTATTGGTAAGCAAAAGAATTTGTTTAATCCGGTCTTTCAACTTTCTTCCAACTTTTATAATGTTGGTGGACTTCAGGTAGGAAATAATGTCCGTTTTTCCGGTATAAATGTTGGCACAGTAGACAATATACAAATCGTTAATGACTCAACGGTGCGAGTGAGTATGTTTGTTAAGAAGGACGTATGGCAGTTTATCAAATCAGATTGTAAAGTTGCTATTGGCTCTGAAGGTATTATTGGTGATAAAATGGTCAATATATTGCAAGGAACATCTGAAGCTCCTTTGGCTCGTGAAGGTCAATTACTCGAATCTAATGAGCCCGTGGAAACAGATGCTATCATCGCCAGTTTGAGTGTTACTGCGAGCAATGCAGAAGTTGTTACCCAGCAATTGGCTGAGATAATGATAAAAATAAATGGAGGAGAAGGGACTCTTGGACGGTTGATTCAGGATACCGCACTTGCTGAAAATCTGAGTCGAACCGTTGTAAATCTTAGGAGGGGCTCCAAGAGCTTAGATGAAAACATGACGGCTGCAAAACATAATTTCTTATTAAAAGGATATTTTAATAAGAAAGAAAAGGCAGCAGAGAAAAAGAAAAAAGACGCAAAGGAAGCAGTTGAGAAAGCAGCTGAGAAGAAGGCAAAAGCAGTTAAAAAAGCAGCAGAGAAGAGAGAGAAAGAAATGAAGAAGAATAAGGACTAACACTTCTTTGAATGATTCTTGAATAAACGATATTTCAATTATTTATAGCAAGTATAAAGGATTTAATTATGAACATTAGTTCATAATTAAATCCTTTTTTGTAGCTTTGCAGAAACATTAGCAACATGGCACGTACAAAGAAAAACCGGCTTATACAGATGGCTCCTCATTTTAATGGGTTTAAGCCGCAAGGATTGCAGCATAAACAGAGTGCAGAAGTCTTGATTAATTTTGAAGAGTACGAAGCATTAAAACTTTGCGACTATGAATTACTTACGCAAGCAGAGGCGGCAGATTTAATGCTTGTTTCCCGACCCACATTTACACGAATCTATGAAAGTGTACGTCGAAAAATAGCAAAGGCTTTTATAGAAGGTGCTTCTATTGTTTTTGAGGGAGGAAATGTAGATGTGGTTCACTGGTATAGATGTGCAAAATGCGAGATCGTATTTACTTTGGTAGATGATTCTGCTCAATGTTGCCCGCTGTGCAAAAGTCTCGAGATAAAATTAAATAATTAGCACGATGGTTATCGCTATTTCCACAGATAATAATAATGTGAAAGCACCTGTTGCTTCTCATTTTGGCCGATGCAAATGGTTTTGCTTGTTTGATACAGAGAAAAAAGAATGCCGCTTTGTTGAGAATATGTTTTTAGCTCAATCCGAACAAGCGGGCTCTGATGTCGCAGACTTTTTGATGAAACAAGGCGTTGGGATTGTTATAGCGGGTCGTTTTGGTTCAAAAGTAATAAATCTCTTTATGAAGCATAATATCCAGATGGTTATTCCGGAATCTGTTAAAACACTAACGAAGATTATTAATCAATTAAATATAGAATAAAATGAAAATTGCTGTACCTACAAGAGCGCATGCTGTTGATGACCACTTTGGTCATTGCGAAGCCTATTCTGTTTTCACAATAGGCGAGAATAAAGTGATCGAGAAAATGGAAATTTTACCTTCTCCTCAAGGTTGTGGATGCAAAAGTAATATCGCATCGGTTTTGCAAGAACAAGGAGTAGATGTAATGCTTGCCGGTAGTATGGGAGACGGGGCGCTGAATGTCTTGACCAATCATGGCATAAAGGTTTATAGAGGATGTACCGGAAATGTTGCAGAACTTGTGAATCAATTTTTAGTTACCGGACTGAAGGATTCAGGAGAGAGTTGTCATCATCATGATGATGCAGATGGCGAACATCAATGCCATTCTTAGTGGGTTATGATTGTTTCTATATAACGACTTAATGCAAGCAGAAATACATTTTATTTGGAATGGATATTATATCTTTGTTCCCAAACAATTGTATTTATGAAGAAAGTCTTATATTTTATTGCCTTATTTATAGTGGTTGTTTTTGCTGGCGTACCTGCGAAGGCGCAAGTCTCGTTTGGTGATGCTAAAAGGTTTAATGACCCATGGCTGTTTAGCTTAACCGATGATTCAACGTTTGTTCAATCCTCTTTTGATGATAGTCAATGGCGAAAGCTGACGTTGCCACACGATTGGTCTATTGAAGGACAACTATCTCCCTCTTTGGCTAGCTGTACCGGTTATCTGCCGGGAGGAATAGCCTGGTATCGCAAACATTTCAATATAACGGATAAAGCTGCACGTCATTATATTTACTTTGAAGGGATATATAATCGCAGTGAAGTTTATTTGAACGGACACCTTTTAGGCAAACGTCCCAATGGATATATTTCTTTCTTATACGACATGACATCCTATCTGAAAGAGGGGGATAATGTATTATCCGTTCGGGTCGATCATAGCCGTTATGCAGACTCGCGTTGGTACACCGGATCGGGTATTTATCGTGATGTATGGATGATTGCTGCTCCGAATACGCACTTTGCTCAGTGGGGAGTTGCCTGGCATGCAACTTCTTTGACTGATAAGATGGCTACGATTGCTGTAGATATGGATATAGAGAAACATGTAGATGCTGCCGGTAAACTGGAATTGCAAGCCACACTCTTTGATGCCGAAGGAAAACAAGTAGCTAAACGAAGCGTCCGTGTTTCTGACGGGAAAAAAGGAACAACCAAAGAAACACTTTCACTGAAGTTGTTGAAACCGCAGCGTTGGGATTTGGACTCTCCCTATCTTTATACATTGAAAACAGAATTGTTAAGCAATGGCAAGCGTATTGATGGTAGTGAGACAAAAGTGGGCTTACGCACTCTGAAGTTTGATGCAAATAAAGGTTTTGCGCTGAATGGCGAATGGATGAAAGTAAAAGGCGTGTGTTTGCATCATGATGCCGGTGTACTTGGTGCGGTAGTGCCTCGTGACGTGTGGAAACGTCGTTTGAAAAATCTCAAAGAGATAGGGGTGAATGCTATCCGCATGAGCCACAATCCTCAAGCTCCGGTTGTTTATGATCTTTGCGACCAGTTGGGATTACTTGTTATGGATGAGGCTTCTGATGAGTGGGAATTCCCCAAACGTAAGTGGATAAAAGGTTGGAATGTAGGCGAACCCGGTTTTGAGGGCTCTTTTGATTTCTTTGAGGAGTGGATAGAGCGAGATGTGACTGATATGGTACGTAGAGACCGTAATCATCCATGTATCTTTTTATGGAGCATAGGTAACGAGGTGGATTATCCGAATGATCCTTATTCTCATCCTATTTTGAATGGTTCCACTATCAGTCAACCTATGTTTGGTGGATATAATCCCGATGCTCCGAATGCAAAAAGAATAGGAACTATTGCTAAGCGATTGGCAGCTTGTGTGCGTGCCGTCGACACTTCACGAGCTGTAACCGGAGCACTTGCCGGTGTTGTCATGTCTAATCAGACTGAATACCCTCAGGCAATAGATGTTGTGGGATATAATTATACGGAGGATCGCTACGATTTAGATCATGCAACTTATCCTAACCGCGTCATCTATGGCAGTGAGACCCGTTCTGACTATGATGCTTGGTGCTCTGTACGTGATAAAGAATTCATCTTCGGTCAATTCATCTGGACGGGTACAGATTATCTTGGTGAATCAGGTCGTTGGCCTTCTCGTGGACTTTATACGGGGTTACTTGATTTGGGCAGTTTCACCAAACCTCGCGGGTATTTCCGTGCTTCATTGTGGAGTGACAATCCGGTTACTTACATAGGAACGTATCCTAAACACAATAATCTATCTATTGATGCTTGGGATAGCTGGAACTATGAAGCAGGTCAAGAAATTCGCGTAGTATGCTATACCAATGCTCCCCAAGCTCGCCTATTGTTGGATGGGAAAGTAGTGGGAGAGATGAAGCCTTATGATATGAAGACCGGAATAATCTATTGGGATATTCCTTATCAGCCTGGAGAGTTGAAAGCAGAAGGTTGCAATAAAGAAGGTAAAGCTTTGTTCAGCTATTCGATAAAAACATCCGGACGTCCGTATGCATTAAAAGTGAGTGCTGATCGTCAGATACTTTCCGCTGAAGGCTCTACTGCTCATATTACTATAGAAGTGGTTGATGAGAATGGTATCGTAGTGAAACTTGCCGACAACAATATTACATGCGAGATCGAAGGCCCTGCTCGTCTTTTAGGGCTTGAAGGCTCTGACAATTATGATATGGGCGATTATACCGACCACCGTCAACGTGTTTTCCGCGGTCGTTTGCTGGCTTATGTACAAACTATTGGAAAGGAAGGACAAGTGCGGGTTAAGTTTTCGTCACCATTATTGCAAGGAACTGAAACCGTTTTACAAGTTGAGAATAAGTAATAATGGATACAATTGTCTATTAAAACTTAGAATTAGAAAAGGCGCTAACGTATGCTTTTAGGTTTAGTTATTAATGTTTTATCAGTGAACGATGTTAAGAAAAAGGCTTGGGGATTATCTCCAAGCATTTTTCTTAGAGTAGCAGATGATAAGAATTATCATTCAGAGATTGAGAGAAATATGCTTTATGTGGCTGTGACAAGAGCTATGCACCGTTTGAGTTTGATGTATTGCGGAGATTTGACTCAGTTTGTTGTTAGTTACCCAAATTATTCAGTTATTTTTCCCATCTTCAATTCTGTTTTAAGAATCTCGTATAAGTAGGCTGAACTCTCAATATATAGTCCGGTAGACTCATCCGAGAGCTTTTCAAATGTTTCCGAATTATGGAATAGACTTATTGCCGTAGGGAGATCCATATCATTTTCCTGCATCAGGTAGGCAACGATATCCTTGGTAATTCCCTCTATAAGATATTGCACTTTCTTGTTCATAGTTTTTTCAGATATGCAGTCGCTTTCTGCGTGTGAAAGAAATACTGAGATGATATTTTCTTGTACTTGAGTCCGTTTACCAACATAGCCAAATCAATAATACCATCCTCGAAATTACGAAATAGCGTAGCAATAGTATCATCAGCTACCGGACCAATAACAATGTCGTATTCATGAGTTGAATGTTTTTGTTTTTTGCTTCGATTATCCATCACAAATAATGCCCACTCCTCATTGGGTTCGTCAAAATGCTTAATCGACAGCGAAGTGTCGTTCAATGCACCTTCTTCGTCAAACTCAAAACAGGAAACGAGAGGATCTCCACCGTAAATTGATGCTGTACGCCGAGCCATAAGTGTTGCTTGTTCCTTCATTTCTGTCAGATAGAAACCCTGTCCGAAATCCTTGTAGGGTTTGCATTTGGCAAAGTCGATGACTTTGATGTCCGTATTTGATCCGTGATATAACCTCATAATATTCCCCCTCCATTATTATAGCAAACACGAACCAAATCCTGTACACTATCATCCATAGACAGTAGATGCTCTGCTTCGTAATGTTCGGTAAGAAAATCAAGTCCTTTGTGGCGATTCAGGTAGTTGCTTGCCTCTCGGATAGTCATATTATGTGCTTTAGCAAACTCGCTAATAATGGCAATGACGTAACCAATAATGTGTTTTTCAATATTGCGAGAGCCAACCAAGCGGATGGTTGCCGACATATTCAAAGCCTCCAATACTTTGGTTACTGTTTTTATGGTTAAGCCTTTACCGCTCTCAATTTTTGATATCTGAGCTTTGCCCACGCCGACTCTTATGCCGAGCTCCTCCTGTGTCAGACCACGTCGGATTCTCTCTTCACAAATCAATGCTCCGATTTTATTAATGTCTACATTCATATACGCCCCCATTTTCTACAAAGATATATAAATGTTTCCGATTTAGGAAACTTGAAAGAGATAATTTTACTATAGATGGTTCAATCTGTTGTTCAAACTGGGACGAAATTTCAATAGAACATAGTAACCGCTCTGGGTGAATATCTAATTTTAGTGGAAAAGTGGACACTTAGTCATGGGTCGTTATTGTTTAATGTCGTAGTAACAAAAAAAGGCTTAGAGAAATTATCTCCAAGCCTTTTTTCTTCAGTGATCCGCCTGGGGCTCGAACCCAGGACCCCAACATTAAAAGTGTTGTGCTCTACCTGCTGAGCTAGCGAATCAATCCTTTATTGCTGTTAAGCGGGTGCAAAGGTAAATCGAATTATCGGAACAGCCAAATAATTCCATCTTTTTTCTTATCTTTGTCCCGGAGATCATAAGCTTTATCTATCGGCTGTTAATGGCTACTTGCTTGATTATCAACTTTGAATAAAGCTTATTCAATGAATCGTTTTTATACCTAAAATTATTTATATTACTTATTTATGGCTGACGATAAAAAGATTATTTTCTCGATGGTTGGGGTGAGCAAAGCTTTTCAACCAAACAAAAATGTATTGAAAGACATCTATCTCTCATTCTTCTATGGCGCCAAGATTGGTATCATAGGTCTCAATGGTTCGGGTAAGTCTACTGTGCTAAAAATTATTGCCGGTCTGGAGAAGTCATACCAGGGAGAGGTCGTTTTTTCTCCCGGTTATTCAGTTGGCTATCTGGCACAGGAACCCCATCTCGACGATAACAAAACGGTGAAAGAAGTGGTGATGGAAGGCGTGCAACCTATTGTGGATGCACTTGCGGAATATGAAGCAATCAACCTGAAGTTTGGCGAACCGGAGTATTATGAGGATGCTGATAAGATGGAAAAACTCTTTGCCCGCCAGGCAGAGTTGCAAGATATTATCGATGCTACTGATGCGTGGAATCTGGATAGCATGCTAGAGCGTGCGATGGATGCTTTGCGTTGTCCGCCCGAAGACCAGCCGGTGAAGAACCTTTCAGGAGGAGAGCGTCGTCGAGTGGCACTGTGTCGCTTACTTCTGCAGAAACCCGATATCTTGTTGCTCGATGAGCCTACCAACCACCTTGACGCAGAGTCTATCGACTGGTTAGAGCAACATCTGCAACAATATGAAGGTACGGTTATTGCCGTGACCCATGACCGCTACTTCCTCGATCATGTAGCCGGATGGATTTTGGAACTTGATCGTGGCGAGGGCATTCCATGGAAAGGAAACTACTCTTCTTGGTTGGAACAGAAAACCAAACGCATGGAGATGGAAGAAAAAACAGTAAGCAAACGTCGCAAGACACTTGAACGTGAGCTCGACTGGGTACGCATGGCTCCCAAAGCTCGTCAGGCAAAAGGTAAGGCTCGTCTGAACTCTTACGACAAATTGCTCAATGAAGATCAGAAAGAGAAAGAAGAGAAATTGGAAATCTTTATTCCCAACGGACCACGTTTGGGGAATAAAGTCATTGAAGCCAAAGCTGTAGCCAAGGCGTATGGCGATAAGTTACTGTTCGATGACCTGAACTTCATGCTTCCTCCCAATGGCATTGTAGGTATAATAGGACCCAATGGTGCCGGTAAAACGACTCTTTTCAGACTCATTATGGGTATGGAGAAGGCTGATAAAGGTGAATTTGAGGTAGGAGAGACTGTAAAAGTAGCCTACGTAGACCAACAGCATAAAGATATTGATGCCAATAAGAGTGTTTATCAAGTTATCTCAGGTGGCAATGAGTTGATGCGATTGGGTGGACGAGACATCAATGCCCGTGCATATCTCTCGCGCTTTAATTTCGCAGGAGGTGACCAAGAGAAACTTTGCGGAGTTCTCTCGGGTGGTGAGCGAAATCGTCTTCATCTGGCCATGGCTCTTAAAGAGGAAGGTAACGTGCTTTTACTCGATGAGCCAACCAATGATATTGATGTGAATACCTTGCGTGCGCTCGAAGAAGGTCTCGAAGACTTTGCCGGTTGTGCTGTGGTAATTTCCCACGACCGTTGGTTCCTTGATCGTATTTGCACACATATTCTTGCCTTCGAAGGTGATTCTAACGTCTTCTATTTTGAAGGATCTTATTCAGAGTATGAAGAGAACAAAATGAAACGTTTAGGCAATGAAGAACCCAAACGTGTGAGATATAGAAAGCTGATACAAGGATAACTCGGTTTTCAATCATGTTATTCTAGGTCGATAACTTCGATTCTTATTTTATAAAGTTAGGGCTGAACTTATGCGAGTTCAGCCCTTTTGATGAGTATGCTTTTCGTTGATAATATTTGCTTTTTGGATAGGCTTTTTCTGAAAAAATAATTTGTTTGGAAGCGTAATTTATAGAACAGAGTCATATTTCGTTTTAATTTCATTTGCATGCATTTGCCTTTGAAGGTGATTTTAACGTATTCTATTTTGAAGGATCTTATTTTGGAATATGAAGAGAATAAAATAAAACGTTTAGTCTATAGAGAATCCAAGTTTGTGAGATATAGAAAGCTGATACAAGGATAGTTATATGTTTTATAAAATTAACGGAGGCGTAAAATTATGTTGAACTGGTTTTGTCGTTTCCGTTAATTTTTTGTTTTTTCTGCTTTGAACCCTTAAAAAATGAAACATAAATGTAATGTACATATAAAGTATATTAATTACCTTTGTATCCTATATAGAAATAAGATTATTTAATTAACAAATCAATTACTTAACAAGAAGAATTATGAGAAAACATCTAATTCATTTCCTGCTGGTTGCGTTGCTGTCGGTATGCTCTGCTGCTACGGTTTTTGCCCAGACAACAGTGAAAGGTCAAGTCGTGGATGCAGAAAGCAGTGAACCTATGATTGGCGCTGCTGTTACGGCCGTTGGTACTACTCAGGGTACTGTTACCGATGTAGACGGTAAGTTTACTCTAAATGTAGCTTCCAATGCAACTTTGTCCATTAAGTATCTCGGATACAAGGAATTTAAGAAGAAAATTCTTCAGAAGGGACAGATTGATCTTGGCGTTGTTTCTTTAGAAATAGATGCTGTAGCATTAGCCGATGTAACTATTACATCTTCTATTGCAATTGCACGTAAAACTCCGGTGGCTCTTTCTACTATTGATCCTGTGTTTATTGCAGAAAAGCTGGGAACTCAAGAATTTCCTGAGATATTGAAGTCTACTCCTGGTGTTTATGCTACCAAGCAAGGTGGTGGTTATGGCGATTCTGACATAACTATGCGCGGTTTTGAAACTGCTAACATAGCTATTATGATTAATGGCGTCCCCATGAATGATATGGAATGGGGTGGTGTATATTGGAGTAACTGGGCTGGTCTGTCTGATGTAACCCGTAGTATGCAAACGCAACGTGGTTTGGGAGCTTCTAAAGTTTCCGCTCCTTCTGTTGGAGGTTCTATTAATATTGTAACTAATGGCATTGAAGCTAAAAGAGGTGGGACCGTGTCTTACGGAATGGGTAACGACGGAATGAATAAGGTTCTTTTCTCTGTATCTACAGGACTAACAAAGTCAGGTTGGGCTATGACTGTTATGGGTGGTAAAACTTGGGGCGATGGATATATTCAGGGGACAGATTTCGTTGGATACAATTATTTCCTAAATATTGCTAAACGCATTAATAATAATCACCAGATATCATTGACGGCTTTTGGGGCACCTCAAATTCACAATCAACGTAATTCTAATGACGGTCTTAGCATTCAAGGGTGGCAAGAAGTAAAAAACTATATGCAACCAGGTGATGAATATAAGTATAATGCTACTTATGGATTCGGAAAGAATGGTGAACGTAAAACTTCCGCTAAGAATAAATACCACAAGCCTCAGATTTCTTTAAACCACATGTGGCAAATAGATAATACTTCTTCATTGAGCACTGCACTCTATTTATCCATTGGCGACGGCTGGGGATATAGCGGCCAAGGAAATGGCGCATATTCTAATTCATCATGGTATGGCTCTTCCAATGGTTCTTTGAATATGACTTTTCGCAATGCTGACGGAACCTTTGCTTATGATAAAGTTCAGGAGATAAATGAAAATAGTTCTACTGGTTCACAGATGATAATGTCTGTTTCAAAGAATCAACATAAATGGTATGGTTTACTTTCTACTTACACTAAAGAGCTTAATGATAACTTAAATTTCTATGCAGGTATTGATGGGCGTTACTATATTGGTACTCATACCAATGAAATTAATGACCTTTATAATGGTGCGTATTACATAGATGCTTCTCGTGCAACCGTGTCGGCTGCTAATAATTCTGCTGCTGCTGATCCTTCTTTTGCAAAAAAGAAACTTGGTGTAGGTGATGTTGTTTATCGTGATTATGATGGTTATGTAGTTCAAGAAGGTGCGTTTGCTCAAGCAGAATATAACACAGACAAGCTTACTTCTTTCTTGGCGGGTTCTATTAACAACACAAGTCAGTGGCGTTACGATCGTTATTATTATGATAAGGCACATGCCAAATCAGAAAAAGTGAATTCTATCGGGTTCACTGTTAAAGGTGGAGCAAATTATAATCTCAATGAATATCATAATGTATTTGCTAATATAGGTTATATTAGTCGTGCTCCATTCTTCTCAGGAGGCGCTTTTCTTTCATCAGTTTCGAGCAATATGGTGAATAAGAATGCTGTTAACGAAAAAATATTTAGTGCAGAAATCGGTTATGGATTCCGTTCTAAGTTCTTGACGGCTAATTTGAATATCTATCATACAGAATGGAAGGATAAGTCAATGGCTCGCTCGATGGACTATAAAGATGCTACCGGAAAAAGTGACCGTGCAATGATTAACATGACAGGAGTTAATGCTACCCATGAAGGTATTGAACTTGATCTTAAAGCAAAAGCTCTGAGTTGGTTAGATATTACTGGTATGTTTTCTATTGGAGACTGGCGTTGGACGAATAACCCGACTGGTTATTTTTATAATTCGCTTGGTCAACCTCTTACTGGAGCTAAAACTGTTGCGTCCGGAATTGGTGCTGCAGATCATGCAAAAATGATACTTCTTATGGATGGTGTAAAGGTTGGTGGTGCTGCTCAGACTACAGCTGCATTGGGTGCAAAGATTAAATTGAGTAAAGATCTTCATTTTGGAGTTGATTGGAATCTTTTTGCTCGCAATTATGCTGATTGGGCAATGGCTAGTAATGATCTTTCTCTTGGTGGTTCTAAAACTTTTGAAACCCCATGGCGCATCCCTTCTGCTAACACATTCGACTTAGATGCCAGTTATTCATTTAAAATTGGCACTCTTCCGGCTGTTTTATCTGGTAATGTGAATAATTTGTTCGACCAAGAATATATTTCAAGTGCTTACGATGGTGGCGACCATAATGCGAAAAGTGCATATCGCGTATTCTATGGCTTTGGACGTACCATGTCTATGAGACTTAAAGTTAATTTCTAAACTATCAAAGAACGTTTGATTATGAATAAAAGTAAAATTTTCAGTTTATTAGTTGCATTGCTACTTTTGGCAAGTTGTGATTATAATGATAAGTATTTTGATTGGTTAGACGAATCGACCGTCCTGACTGATATAAAGAAAATAGATTATACTCTTGTCGCTGCAGATTATTCTACTATTTCCAAGAACGCTACAAATATGGCCTTGGCTAAGGCTTCTGGGGATAGTGCCGCTTTGAGTGCAATAAAAACGAATCTTTATCTCACGAATGCAATATCAGCAGAGAAATATGTTCCTGCATTTTTAGCTGTCACATGGCCTACGGCTGATAATGGCTCTTCGGTTAAGGTTACCTACGAAAAAGCAGTTTCTCTACCAGCTTATGTTTCATCTCTTAATACTGCTACAATCTATAAAGTAACTAATGCTAATTATGAATCTGTTTGGGGAGTAGGTTCTACTGTGCGTTTTTTCACTCCTGTTGTTACTGCAGCTAAGAATGTTCCTACTATTTTGAAAACTGCATTACCTAATGCTGTTTCTGGAGCTATCGTAGCTGTAGACTATAATAAATCAGATAGTGAACCTACCGGTGGAACAGATGTCTATACTGCTACTACAGCATTGTACTCTTTCAATGGTACTACGTGGGCCGTGTATTCAGCAAATACTAGTGCCTACATGTTAACAAAGGCCGATTTTACGATGATGAATAGTAACTATGATAACTTTAGTGCAACGATGAGTCCAGATGCATATCTGCCTGCGTTTCTGAAACTAAAATATCCTTTTGCTCAAAAAGGAGCAATATCGGCACCTACTTACAAGTTTTATAATTCTACGACCAAAGTTACTTCAATCCGTGCTGATGAATATTCTTATTCTGGTACTGAATGGGTTAAGAATGATGCAATTGAAACATTCACTGATCAATTTGTTTTGAGTAACGGGAAATGGATTTATAACCCAAGTATAGTAATCACATTAGTTGCCGTTAAGGGTCAAGCTGAAACTGCAGCTTTCTATCAGGCTATTACGGATTCTGTAAAAGTTCTTAAAGGAGCTGGATATGTAACTAGTTACGGCAACAATGATTATTATTATGGTGGTTCTGCTTTTAATAATAATTTTGATTTCCGTCCGTCTGCATGGAAAACTCAGACTACTGTTTATAAGGATATGACTGATGCCAATTTGACCGCTTTGATGTATCAACGTTTACCGGAGTCATTTATTTATGCACTTCATAAATTTTATTCTGACGCAGCTCCTGTTGTTGGAGTAGATGTGACATGTACGATTAACTTTTCTATTTATGATGGTACAACAACTGTAGCTTATGTTATAGTGTACGATGTCGTAGGTAAAGGACAGTTTAAGTATGTGGAAGGTTCTTTAAAGAAGAAATAATAATTACCATAGAGTAAGAAAGGGCATCCCAAGAAATTGTGGATGCCCTTTTTAGTTACTCACATCGTAAAAAGCTATATTCCCACTTCCATAATCACCGGATTATGGTCGCTACACAAATCCAAATTTGGAGAGAAGTACCGGATGCCTTGTAGTTCGGCGGAGTGGAAGATGTAATCGATGCGTAGCATACGTTTGTAATAGCGGAAAGTATACGCATACCCATGTCCGCAAGTTTTAAAACCATCCTTTAGATTGCCCTTCATCGCACGATATGCGTACGAGGAGGAAATTGAGTTGAGATCACTACAGAGCAATACGGGATAGGGGCTTTGAAGGGTAAATTTGTGTACCGTCTCTACTTGCTGTTCCCGTTTTATGAAATTCTCCTTCGTGAGCCTCATTATATCATACATCAGATATACGATGCCCCCATTTCCCGTTTTCAACTCTTCCTGTAACCTTTGTCTGTTTTGCGATAGGTTGGTGGTTTGCAGATGGTTATTAAATATACGAACTTTCTTCTTATTGATGGAGATGTCGCACCACAAGCTGCAGTTGTTGCTGTTAGAGTACGTGGTTACTTCACTATTGCTGATGGGATATTTGCTGAATATGGCCAAATGGAGCAAGTCTAAATTGACAGGGGTCATCACGCTGTATTTCCATGCCGAGAAAGCTTTTTTGATGCTATCTACCGTGAATTCGTTATTTGCCATAAACTCCTGGAAGCAGATCACGTCAACCTTCTGTTCAGCCATGTATCGGGCTATCTCTTTGCAAGAGTATCCATCAGCCTCCTTACCGAAACTATGTACGTTGTAGGTTGCCACTGTCAGACTTTGATGGTTGGGAGCTAGCGTCTTTTCTCTTAATTGAAACTGAAAGGTACTGCTCAGAAAGCCTGAGTTGGCAATAATGGCAACAACAGGAATCCACACCCAAAAACGCCGGCGTATGGCCCAATAGATGACAAAAGGAATATTTAATAGAATTAATACAGGCAAGAGTAGCCCCAAAAAAGCGAAGAATGTCGATTGCGTGGGGGGTACATAACTCGCAAGTGCTCCGAGTATGGTTATACCGCCTAAGCTGAGAGTGGCTAATCTGAATAGAATATGCAAGAACTTGCGAACAGTTATTCGTTCCATTAGATGCTCAACCATCTGTTTAGTGTTTCTTTGAGTATTGTTTGCGAAAGAGGTTTTGTGAGGAACTCATTGCATCCGGCTTCATTGGCGGCTTCCCGATCATAGGCATACGCATAAGCGCTTAATGCTATGATTGGAATATCGATAGATGACTTGCGAATTTCTTTGGTGGCACTTAGCCCATCCATGTTAGGCATTTTGATATCCATCAATATCAGATCCGGCATTGCTTCACTGTACATTCTAACTGCTTCAACACCATCTTTGGCTCGTAGCAGATTATATGTTTTTCCTAAGATGGCATTCAGTAGGTCGAAGTTGCTGTCAGTATCTTCAGCTACTAATATGGTGGCAGTTGTTTTTTCTTTATCCGAACGATCGGTTTTTGTCACTGCTATTCCTCCCATTTCTAATTCTTTTTTGTCCTTTTCATCATCTGTTTCAGGTGCCTTGCAAGGTATGCTGAAGGTAAAAGTTGACCCCTCACCAACTTCTGATTTTACCGAGATAGTTCCGCCCAGTCGTTCCACAATCGTTCGGCATATTGCCAACCCCAGTCCGGTGCCTTGGGCGAAATTATTCACTTTTACAAATCGGTCGAAAACCTGTCCTACTTTATCTTCCGCTATGCCTATTCCGGTATCCTTTACATGGAAAAGGACATATTCTCCTACTTTTTTATATCCGTAATGAACGCTACCCTCTTTCACAAACTTAAAGGCATTGCCGATAAGGTTGGATAATACCTGAAATATGCGATTCTTATCCGAAGTTATTTCCAATCCCGGATCCGATTCATCAAAGATCAGTGTAACAGCTTTCGGGCAGCGGAACACATGTGCGTCGTATGTTTCGCGGCATAGTATGTGTAGATTGACATTGTCTAATGTAAATTCCACAATTCCCGACTCAATCTTCGATAAATCTAGAATTTCATTGATCAATTGTAGCAGTCTTTCATTGTTTGCTTCAACGATGTTATAGTATTCCATTCTTTCATCGGTGTTGTCACTGTCAGCTATAATTCGGGAGAATCCCACGATGGCGTTGAGCGGAGTTCGTATTTCGTGGCTCATGTTTGCCAGAAAAGCCGACTTCAGCCTATCGGATATTTCCGCTTTTTCTTTTGAAGCCAGAATTTCCCGCTTCATCATTTCCTGTTGTGTGATGTCCCATTCTATATTGATGATGATGGGCGAGAAGCCCTTATTTTCAATAAGGATTTTCCGTCTGTCCAAGATGATTGGCATCCCATGTTCATCTACCTTCTCAATGATATCATGAATTTCATTTTTGCTTCTGACCACCTCCATATCAGCTATTCTTTTTTGTCGAGCTATTTCGAAGGGGTGGTAGTCAAAGTCACTTTTTCCTATGGCGGAGTTGTAATCCTCAATTGTTTTATAATTAGCTTCTTTATTCCGATAGATGTATTTGAAGCCATTATTAACGTCTTTCACAACAATGCTGGCCGGCAGATTCTTCATCGTTATGTCCATTATCATGTTGAGCCTTTTCACCTGCGCCTCATACTTGATTCTTTCGGAGATATCATGTCCGAACACCCAAATACTCTTTTCTCCGGCATCGCTGTTAACGCAGTATACTGTTTCTTCAAAAGCTAGTATTTTTTTGTTTCCAGGGAAAGGATCATGAGTAATAAAATTCTTGCTGCTTCCGTTTTGGGTACAGGCAAACACTTTATTCCATTTTTCCATGTCTATGCTGCCACATGGCATCTGCTCTACTTTAATCTCAGATAAACTTTTATAATCAGGAATTCTATGATGTTGCTTAAACTTACGATTGGCAAAGATTAGCGTTCCATCTATTTTTGCTGCGAAGATGTCTTCGGTGGCATTGTTAATGGCACGGGTGAGTATGTTTATATTATGCTCTTGCTTCTTAATGTCAGTAATGTTTTGTGAGTACCCCTCAACTGTATCGATTGTTCCATCATCATTCAATTTAACACTGATTTTCTTTGCTTTCAGGTAGTGCACTTGTCCATTGTGATACGTTCTAAATTCAAAGCTATTCTCCTCAGAAACCTCAGAGCCATTGCATAACCATCCTTGTAAATTTACTCTATCTTCTTCAACTACGGTGTCAATGTATTCTTTAAATGTAATTTCCTGCATTTGTTCGGTAGACAGAATCTTAGTGTATCCTTGGTATCTTAGCATAGCATCTTTCTTGGTGTATACCCATTGCCCTATAAGTGATGATTTCTGTATAGCTTTGAGCTTCTGGTTGGCTTTTTCCAGCTCCAATCTAACGTTGCATCGTTGGGTAATGTCTCTATATTGACAGAGCACCATGTCATCAAACGGGTACATGACGCATTTGAAGTAGAAGGTGTCTTTCTCCAGTGGTAGTTTGTAATTCTTGGCGACAGTAACTCTTTCGTCTAGTACACGTTTAAATTCAGGATATATTTTATCATACGTATGTCTAGGCAATATTTCAAATATATTTCTACCCAATAACGCCTCTTCTTGTAGAAATGATAAATTACTATGCGTCGTTACATCTTGACATATCCCCCTTGAATCGATCAAAAGCATCGTGTCAGCAGTCATTTGCAATATCCTGTCGGAATAAGTTGCATCGTGTAATATTCTTTTCATACCGTATTTTAGATCTGACGAAACATAGAAACGCCACAAAATTACATAAAATAATTTATGTTTTCTTCCATTAAATGTTAAATATTAGCGTTTACTATTTGATCTTCTTGCTTTTTCCCATGCACCAATGCCTCTCTGTGCGTACAAATAAGCAATACCTTTGAATACGCTGATGTTCATAAAGAAGAAGTAGTAAGGTATGAAAAGAATTTTAGCTTTTATTTTTTTAGCAGATAAATACTGTCCGTAGATTGCCGTCATATAAAATAATATCTGCAGAATCATTATTATTCCGTACAGTAGGCACGATTCTCCGTATGAAAGCAAAATTACATTCAGCGGTAATAGCAGAAACAATAATACCGGAGTGAGTGACCAGCGCAATACCCGGTGAGAGACAAATTGGAAGCTCAGCATGCCATATTTAAAAGGATTGAGCAGTGCTCGTAGTCGCCAGATAGCTTGCAAGCCTCCGGCTGAAATACGTACTTTCCGTTTTTCCTCTTCTTTCATATCCGCCGATCCGCTTTCGATGGCATAAGCCTCACTGCAATAATCAATCTTGTAACCCTGCATGGCGATGCGCAGAGAAAGCACAAAATCGTCCAAAAGCGTGTCTGGCTCCATCTCGAGGAACAGTTCCCTGCGTACGGCAAAGAGTTCACCCGCTGCCCCCACAGCCGAGTAGAGGCGAGCATCGAGTGCTTTCAGCGTCGATTCATATTTCCAATAGATTCCTTCACCACCCGCCGCCGCTCCATCCTTTGTTTGCGCGGCGATACGTTTCTCACCCGCCACACAGCCCACTTTCGGGTCAGCAAAAGCCTGCACAATGTTGAGTATCGCTTCACTGTTTATCATAGTGTTAGCATCCGTAAACACTACTATCGGCGTTTTTGCTAACTTCATCCCCCGGTTCATGGCAGCCGTTTTGCCTTGTCGTTGTGGTTGAAACAGCACCTTCGCTTCCGGCCATTTCTTCAATCGTTCGTTGGTAGCGTCGTTGCTGCCATCCGTCACCCATACGATGCGTAACTTCTCTTCCGGATAGTTTAGTTCCAGCGAGTTGCGCATTTTCTCGTCCACCACATCCTCTTCATTATAAGCAGTGATGAAAAGCATCACCTCCGGCAGTTCTTCGTCTTTCAACCGTATGGGGCTTTTGGGCTTAACGAAAACTTCTTTTATCTTTACCATCGCATACAGTAGCATGCCGTATCCCAAGTAAGTGTAGAACACGATGAACAGGGCTATCCAGAAGATTATTTCAAGAGTTTTCATTGATTGAATTTATTAGTGAGACCTACGATAAGTTTATATCTATACAATTTCCACTACGTTTTCAATTCGAAGTATATAACCTGTATCTGAGAAGAAATTCTCCATTCTTTCAGTTTGCGCACTCCTGAAATGAGGCTTTTCACTATTGGCTATATAAGCTTTCTTTGTAGAGAATAACTCGGACTGAGGTGTTTTTTCAAAATGTCCAATCGTAACACGGAGTTGATGTTCTGCGTCTTTAATCCATTGATTGCCCCTTGTTTTTCTTTGCTTAAGTTCTATGAATAGTATGGTCTGTTCATAATAAAGACATCCGTCGCAGCGATTATCCATTGTATTGTCAGGCCTCCTGATTTCAATACAATTATCAATTGGAATAAAGTTCACCATAACGCTGTAGTAGTTGTCGACAATAGCTATCCATTCGCTTCCGTTACTTTCATCTATATAAGCTTTTTTAGCGGGGGGAGGAGGGGTATCACAAACCCCAAAACGTTGTCTGTTTGATGAGCTTTTATGCTCGTCAGGAAAAAAATCTATCATAATGATTGCTGAATTTCTAATAAGTTTGCAAATACGTCATTAGTTTCTTCAAGCATTCTATTCAAATAATTATCATCAGAGGGTAATCCATGATAGTTTTCCAACAAGGTAATTATTCCCTTATTTTCATCCAATTCGTAAATTGCCATATCTTCAGGAATAATGGTAGAATCTATAGGGTAGACCTCATTTATTCTTTGTCGAAGTTCCTCCGACAAGTTAGGCTCTCTTTTCAATATCCCGGCTTTAATCGCAACTGTAAAACAATTTATTAGGTAAGGACTATGAGTTGTGATGATAAGCTTATTAGCATCCAGCGAATTATTGAAAGCCAACAAACTCTGCATGATCTTCCATTGCGAAGACGGGAATAGATTTTGTTCCGGCTCCTCCACTATATTAATAAATGCCGATTTGTTAAACTTCGATGATAAAGCAGACAATGCAATTCTTCTTTGTGCATCTGTAAAATCCGGATTATTCCAAATATTGGTTACTTGTTCTTCAAAACGCTTCATCTCATCGCTACTCATTTTAGTTGCATTGTTTGCTTGATCTTTTACCGATTCAGACAAATACAACGATACAAGATATAATGGCACAATTGACTGAAAGCCACTGGAAGCTTCTGTTAATTTCACTTTATAATCTTCCCCTTTCACACTTACAGTGTCATTGGTTTTTGTATACTCCAGCAGAGCATTGTTGATCGGTAACTTAAACACTCCCTTAATTTTACTTTTCGCATTGTCATATTCTGTCAAAAAAGTAAGAAGAGCATCCGGCAATTGTTTAATCAAGTTCGGCTTATTGACCATGCTGATGAAATTTCTCTCTGCCGGAACATACATTATCTGAGGTAATGGATAAAAATTGCCCCCATTATCTATTTTCCTAATTAAAAAATCCCCTTCTCGGGTATAAGTGAACTTATAAGATTCACCCTCATAGAAGATTTCAGTCCTATCCTTTATAAAATAATTGCTTATTCGATGAAAGCCACAAAACTGATTCCGGAATTTAACAGCCGTAAATTCTTTCTCTTTAAAGTCACCCCGAGTTAATACTTTTTCAATCCATATAAGGGTAGAGATTAACTTTGCAACAGTACTTTTACCGCTTCCTTGATTACCGATAAAAACTGTGACCTTCTTGATCTCAACCCAACCGCTGCTAGAAGAAAAATCTCCCTTTATTGGTCCAAAATTTATTATTTTAATTCTACTCATGCACCTTCTATCTTTTAAGTATTTACAACAAAGGTAATAATCTTTTTTTTCTGTCCATTAAAAATCATTTAATTAAATTCTCTTCTTCATCTTTGTACTGTTCTTTGCGAGTAAACAGTCCGCTAATGCTTTTCACGGCTCTTATGAACCTCTTACCAAAACTTTTGAGTAGAGATCCGTCAGCTCCCACAGTGCCATATCCTGTTATGGCGCGTGCTTTTCTGCTTGTAATCAGTTTTAGCTTGCCATACGGCTTCATTCCTAATGCCAGTGAACCATCTTCTCCACGTATTATGTCCGTTCGAAATCCTATTCGGCGGGCATATTCGGTCTTGAATCCGAACACCATGCCCCGTACACAAAGTTCGGGACGATTAATCGATTGCAACCCCAAGTACATATCCCTTAAAGCCTCGTAGAAGAAAAGTCCGATGCGTGATTTACCTTCTATTGGGATGAAGCTCCATAAGCTGAATGTACATGCCACTTCGGGTTTCATTAATTGTCTTACATGCGTCTGGATATAGAGTGGTGGATACATCGTGTCAGCATCTATGCAGATATGATATACACCTTTCGCATGATCCAGCCCACATTGACGAGCATGCCCGGGACCTTTCTTTTTCTCGTCGAACCAAGTTACTCCAAGTTCATTCAGTACTTCCGTTGTTCCATCTGTAGAGCAATTGTTTACTGCCAATATTTCAATTGGTAGGTCACACTTGTTGTTACATAGTGACCATAGACAGGCGAGAAGCCTTTTTTCTTCGTTGTGTGCGATGAGTACCACGGATATCAGTGGCTCTTCACTCTGTCTTTCTTTCAGTTTGCTTTGCACTTCTGCAATAATCGTTTGCGGCACTGATGAAAGTGGCTTTTCGTATACTTCTATGTAGTTAGTGTACCAGGGCATAGCTATTTATAGTTTTCTGAATAATTCATCCCATTGTTTGGCGATATTTTCCATCTTAAATCGTTCTACATTGATGCGTGCCTTGCGTCCCATCTCTTTGCGAATATCTTCATTTTCGATAAGGTAGCAAATCTTTTCAGCAAGTTGCTCTATGTTACCATTCTCTACCAATAGTCCGTCTTCTCCGTCATTAATAATTTCTTTCGGTCCATTAGGACAATTGAATGAAACAGGAGGTAGACCACATGCCATGGCTTCAATTATAGCCATGCCAAAACCTTCATGCCGTGAGGATAAGACAAATATAGAACTTTCGCAATATTTGTCTATAATATTTTCTGTAGCATCTTCTAGATATAGAGTAGCAACATTATATTTGTTTTTTAGCTTGATAAATTGAGTTTTGTCACCTCCACCGTAAATATGTAAGCACCAGTTATTATGTTTTGTTTCCACAATTTCCCATGCTTCGATTAACAAGTCAAATCCTTTTTCCATAGCATATCTACCCACAGCTATCACTTGCTTTGTTTCACAAATTGATGTTTTCTCTGGGAAGAAAGGTAGTGGATTATGAATAACACAAGTGTTGGATAAATATCCCCACTTTTTTTGATCCGCTGCTGTTAGTATTACAAATTTATTCAGTTGTTTTAATTTTCTATTCAGTTGCCACATCCAGACAGTCGATATTATTTTTTCTATAAAATTGATTCCTTTCTCTTCGGATAATTTCCTGAAATTTTCTCTATTAATATGAATTTCGCCTATTTTAAAGCTACCATCCTTTATGGATGTAATGAAGTTTATCTCTCTTCTGAGCATTGAAACAGTGATGTCCGGGCGTATGCGCATAAGGCAATCACTTAGGCGTTTTTTGTATAGTATTTGTTTTTTTAGATAGATGAGTATTTTTTTATGCAGTGGCTTGTCCCACAACTCGTTGTAGTTTACGTCCAGATGTTCTATGTGAATTTTGGGAGACAATTCGTAGAAGGGCTTTTCGTTCATTCCGTCTGTGAGGATGATCGTAATATCATAGCCCACTTTTTCAGCAAAGTAGTTTGCTTTGATGGTCAGCACACGCTCCATTCCTCCGGCAATGTAGAGTGAGGGTAGGCAATAGGCTATTTTCATTTGTTTCATTTGTTTTATTTGACTATTTTCCTATAATTGTTCGATGATTTGTTGTAGCTGTCTTCCAAATACTTTTATATCATTTTTTTCTCCGAAATCGTATGCGTTTTTTCCGTATTCACTTATAAGTTCCGGATTAGTGTTGAATAGATTCATCGTATTTTTTAGTTCTTCCAAATTTCCGGCCTGAAAAACAAATCCCAGTTGTTTTTCTTTTACGATATCAGCAAAAACGGTGTTGCTTGCTGTGATGATAGGCATGCCTAGTGCTACAGCATCGAGAAAACTTGTCAGTCCTATAGGCCCAAGTAGCCTGGAGCTATTGGCAGTTGGTATTACAAGTACTGAACAGCGATTGAGTAATTCGATCATTTTCCTGTCATCCGGTTTGTTTTGGTAGTATATTTCGGCATAGACACAATCCTCATTATAGTTTGAAGGCAGACTCCATTCATCACTAACGATGATTGTTTTATTTTTTGTTTCCTCGGCTGCTGTAATTAGCGTCTCGTGATCACGATGTGTTTTTCCGTTGCTGATAAATATTAATTCTTTTTGTTCTTTCTGGTAATTGAGTACCGAAATATTATTACTGTAAAAAGCTTTGTCAGGTCCCCATTGCATAAATACCATGGACGCAGAGGATTGTGGAAATTTGGTTGACATCTCTTTTTGAGCGTATTGACTTAGAAAAATTATTTTATCAAACCGTTCTACACTAAGTCTCTGTTCAAAAGGAGGATGGTGAAAGATTGCAATTAGTTTCGGACGGAATAGTCTTACTTTCTTTGCCATACCCAGAAAATCAACTGTGAAGTCAGCTGCTCCATATACGATGTCGTATTTTCGGGCTTTTCTATATATTCTTATCCAAGCAGGTATGAGCGATAGAAGTTTGAAAATTCGATTTTTGTAAGCTTTTGGAGCAGCAAGCATATAATCTACTGTGTATTTTCCCGTATCTATCAACTCGCTTGTACCAAACTGATGATGACTGGGAGAATTTCCCTGAAGATAAAGCTTTCTGGACTGGCTCATATCATAGTTGTTCAGAAACAGAATTGTTTTCATCGATTATATTCTTGATTATTATAGTTGTTCTGATTTATTAAAAGGAAATACAGCATCGAGTACTTTTTTCATCTGCTTCTGCCATGAAAGCTCTTTTACTGAGTCTCTTATTTCCTGGGGTTGCCATTGCCGGCTTTGATAAAAATTGATAATCTTCGTTATGTTTACTGTTGATTCGTCGGCCGGTACTTTCAATACGTAGGGTTGAGAATCAAAATCACTATCTGTTTCAGAATACACAAAAGGAATACCACGGGCGGCGTATTCTCTGTTTTTTAGTGTTTTGATGTTGGTAATTCCGCTGCGATGACGTCCCAGACTTCCAATTCCCATATCCGTTTTATCAAAGAAAGCATCAAGTTCTTCTCCATGCATTGCTCCGTGAAAGAGAACATAACTTTCGATCTTTCCCGCACTGATAATTTCTTGCATCACTTTTCTGTCTTTTTCTCCCGTGTTACCTATGATGTGGAAGTAGACTTTGTACGAATAATTTGTACGGTAATATTCAGTTAATCCGCTCATGATGCGGTCAAAGCCGTGCCAATAATGCACTTCGGCTACACCGATGAGGTGAAGTTCCTTATCGGCTGTATTGAATTGTTTCTTTAGCTTAATACTCGAAAAATCGATTCCGTTAGACAATTGAATTGTAGGCTTTCCCCAAATGGTTTTATGGTTGGAGAAGGTAACAATTCTATCTACATAATGCGCCATTTGTCTACGAAAATATTTATCTATCAACAGATAAAAGCGGTCGGAGAGAGGGAAGCCTCTATATTCCTGATCGTAAGGGTAAGTTGGAATTTCCAACACTATCTTTGCTCCGGTCGCTTGAAGCTGTTTCAGCAGATGTATGGTGAATGGGTTAGCATTGTGATCGTGTCGCACATACACCATTGAAATGTTTTCCTGACGTACATATTTTACGATATCTCCAAAAGCTGTGCGCTTTAATATTTTAGCTTTAAAACCTTGCCCATAGTCATTTAATATATCATTATCCATCCACCTGCATTTGCGTCCTGCTTGGTCGGTGAAGTAGCATAAGTGTACTTCAGCGTTACATTCTTTGAACGCTTCCATTTGGTAATGTATTTTCTTACTTATTCCATTGTGTTTTTCGAAACCATGGAATATGAGGAATAGGATTTTCATTTATTCTACCGTTTTTTTCAATTCTGAGAACAAGTCTGTCCAATGTTTCATGACGATATCCGGTTTATAGCGGCTGATGTTGCTTTTGGCTCTGTTGCCCATTTCTCTTCTGACATCTTCGTTCTCTATGAGATAACATATCTTTTCGGCCATTTCGGTCGTATTGCTATTTTCTACTAATAATCCGTCATTGCCATCACTGATGATGTCTGCAGGGCCGTATGGACAATTAAATGACACACAAGGCACTCCGCACGCCATCGCCTCTGCTAGCACCATTCCGAATCCTTCAAAGCGAGAACTCATTACGTAAATAGAACTTGCCAGATATTTATTCATGATATTAATGACAGGTTCGTTCAATCTAAAAGTCTCTTCAAATTTCCTTTCTCTTATTTTATAGACCAAAGCAGTCTTTAGTATCCCATTCCCATAAATGTCAATACTCCAATCTGGATGTCTTTTATTTACGATACTCCAAGAGTCTATTAAGAGGTCATATCCCTTCTGTTCATCTAGTCGGCCTACACTAATTATTTTTTTTTCTTTGCAATCACTACCTTCTTCAGGATAAAATGGTAGTGAATTGGGTATAATAGTGGCCTTTTTTACATGCTTCCATTGCTCAGCATCATGCGATGTTAGGACTACAAGTGCATCAAAATGAGCAATTGAATTTTCTAACTTTCGTGTCCAAATTTTTGCTACAATTCTATAGGGTAACCCCCTTGTTTTTAATAAATGTAGGTTCCGTACAAAAGGTTTCGCTATGTGCGCTTCAGCTATTTTTAAACTTCCATCTTTAAGTTTATGAAGAAAGTCTATATCACGACTGATAGTTGTTATGGTAAAATCCACTTTTAATTCGTTAAGTTTTTGGGATAGTAACTTTTTATATTGCCGTAGAAGTTTTAAATAAATAAATGCGCGGATAATAAATGAGTGTTTATACTGTTCGTCAAAATTTACACTAAGATCAATATGTTTAATTTTCTTTGAAAGAGGAAAATATATTGGAGCATTGTTCTGGTGAGCAGTGATTATATAAATTTCATATTCACAAATATCTGCTAGATAATTTGCTTTTTCAGTAATTACTCTATCGGCACCACCAACAGTATTTAAGGCTGGATATATATATGCTATTTTCATTTTAGGATTTCTTTTTTATCACTCCTTTTATTTTTCCTACTATGTCATACTCTTTGGTGAACTGTATGTAACATCCAAATATAATAAGAAAAAGAAGACCTTTTACACAAAGGGTGAAAAATATATTCATTCCGTTTACAATTTGGCTGACGGGTAGCAATAGTGCCATAAGTAGCAGGCTAATTAAGAGTGGTGAGCGCAGCTGACTGACAAAGGGGATCAGGCTGCGACGCTTGAAGGTGACATGATACATCTGCCAGTAGCACTGCACGAAGTTGATGGCAAAGGTGATGCAGATGCATGCGGCTAGAGCTTCTAGTGTGCCGAAGAAAAAAATACCGACTAGCATTCCGGCTACGTTGAGTATGGATGAGAAGAGCCCGCAAATGAAGAGGCTACGCGTGTCTCCGGCGGCCTGAAAGATGGATCCGGAGGAGGATAGCATGATCTGTATGCCCACCGAGAGGCTGAGTATACGAAATACCGGAACGGATGGCATCCATTGATCACCAAAAATGAGAAGGGTAACCTCTTGGGCGGTGAAGAAGAGCACTACACTTAGCGGCAGGCCAATGAAGGCGAGGAAGCGGACAATTTTTTCGTAAGATGATGATAGTCGCTCGAGGTCATTCTGGAAGTCGCTCAACACGGGGTGCATCACGGGAGTGATCACATATGTGATGTTTTGCAAAGGAAGCATCATCAGGCGATAGGATTTTTCGTAGTATCCCAACGGACTCATGCCCATATATTTACCTATAAGTAGTTTATCGAGGTTTCGGCTGAAATAGTTGATTATATTGAATAGAAATTGATAGGCTGAATAACTAAATATTTTGCGTAATGCACTTAATCCTAGCGTAGCTTGTAGCTGCTGGGGATATCTATGGATTGATATGGCGAAGATCAGTACACTTGATAGGATAGGATTGATTATCAAGGCATATAACCCTCCTCCAAGTAAGGCTACACTTACAGCCAATCCTCCTCCTGCTATTTGTATGACAAAGCTACGCCAAGCAATGAATTTGAATTCCTTATTTTTTAAGAAGAGGGCACTGGGTACTATGTTGGCTGAGGCAAAAAAAAGGTTTATAGAAAGCAACTGGCACAGAGTGCGTAGCATGGGGCTGTTATACCATATTGAAATAGGCCAAGAAGCAAAAAAGAAAAGTATTGCAATACTTATACCCATCCAGAGGGTGAAAGAAAATATTTTAGAATAATCGTTTTTTGAGAGATTGTTATTTTGGACAATAGCAGGAGATATGCCCATATCGGTAAAAATACTGAAAAAATTGATAATAACCATGGCAACCGCTACTACGCCAAAATTATCAGGAGAAAGCATCCTAGATAATACTGCAGTTACGATTAATGATATGATGATGCCCGAATATCTTCCTATGGCAGTATAAAATATTCCAGATAGCAATGTCCTTTTTGTGGATTGCATATGTTTTATAATGTTGTATTTTTGATTTTATCTATTATGTCTTCCCATTGTCTCACAATATCGTTCACTTGGAATGTCTGAGCAATAGCATACGACTTTTCTCCCATTTCCTCTAAGTCTTTTCTATCTATAATAGAAAGCATTTGAGTTGCTAAGTCATCTATATTTTCATTCTTGAAAATAAGATTATTGTCAAATTCGCTTAGCATTTCTTTAACAACTGGAAGATCTGATGCGATGATGGGAAGATGGTGTGCCATTGCTTCCACTATTACGAGTCCAAAACCTTCCCAGCGAGAACTAAGAATAAAAACACTAGCCGAGGAGTAGTGCTTTTGAATATTTTTAGTGAAAGGTAATAATGTAATTCTATTTTCTAAATGGTGTTTGGCGATTAATCCCCTCAGTAGTGTTTCTTCGGGCCCTTCACCCACGATATCTAATGTCCATTCGTGTTCATGTTGAGCAAAAACAGCAAATGCTTCTATTAGTATGTCAAAGCCTTTTGCTAAATGGGAAAATCGTCCTACTGCTAAGAATTTCTTGTATTTACTTTCGCCTTTACCTATTGGTTGTAATGTAAGTGGATTATATATTGTAATTGCATCAATGTTCAAACTCTTTTTATAGAGCTCGCGATCGCTTTTGGTGAGTACTACAACAGCATCTAATTGAGGTATTTGGTGCTGGAATTGTTTCTTCTGATCCCACAAAAATAAGTTTTTGTTTTCGAAGAAAGCTTCGTATGAATTATGCATCCAAGCTATCGTCTTAGCTTTAATATCTTTGTTGATGCTGGCTAAATAGAGTGAAAGAAATGCGTGAACTCCTACTACAATATCATAATTTCCTTTATTGAGTTTTTCAATGAGTACTATTCTTCTTGATCTAGGAAAGGAACTGTAACCATACCACTTGGACGTTAGTTTGTTTTGAGGCAATACTTTTTTGTATAGTAAACTATATGTTTTACTAGGTAAATACTCGTAAATAGGTAGAACCGGATAGGCAATATACTCAAAATAGATCTCCGATGCATCCAGTTCATACATTGATTTGTCTTCTTGAGACTGGTCATCGTGTGTGAGTATTGTTACTTCGTGGTGGGTAGAAAGAGCTTTTGCAATGACAGCAAGTACCCTTTGTACTCCTCCAAAAGAGAATATACTGTCGCAATAAAAGCAGATTTTTAATTTATTCATTTTTTTGTTGCTGTTTTGTTCCGCTACTTTGCAAATATATACATAATATCCAGACTACAATAACATTTTTTATAGAATACATTCACTGGTCCATTTTTTTTTATCGCTACAGTGTGAACGCTCAAACTTTTTTCTTCTCCTTTCTCTGAAACATCTTGTAGCAGATTGTAAGTGTTTCGGGTATAGGCATCTTCTTTTCTCTGATGTAGTTTCGATAGGCATCTATGATATGGAAGAAGGTGTCCATGCGCATTTGTGTTTTCGCATGTTCATACATCGAGAGCCGGGACTTCTCCACATTGGTGATGTAACCGGCTTCTTCTATTGATAACTTACAGTCTAGGCGTATCTGTTTTAGATTCTCTCCGAAAATTTGGATTTCCGGAATGATTTTGCTCGATTTCGGTCCTTTTAGCTTATGTTGTTGCTTTTTTTTCATTACGCCCGCAAAGATGGCATTTTTTATTTTTTATCTTGTTACGTAATTACGTAACAAAATATCGATTTCTTTTTCTGAACCTTTATGCACAGGCGATTAGCGACTTAATTTAATTTATATAAATTCTATTTTTATGGAGAATGATCAATACTTTCCACACGATGTTACGGCGCAAAATAACTTCAAGATAATGCGTCTCAAATCGGATAAAGGCTATGAAGGATATGGGCTCTATTGGGCTTTGTTGGAAAATCTGCGCTTGCAGAAGAATTATTCGATGCCGATTTCTTTTCTTCCGCAGTTGGCTATTCAATTGCTCACTTCGGTAGAACTTTTGCGTGATGTGGTGCAAAAATATGGACTTTTTGTGGTGGACGATGAGGGGCTTTTCTTCTCTGCGGGTCTTATCAAGAGAATGAAGCCGTTGGAAGAGAAACGAAAGGCACGTGATGCGAGGAGGGAACAAACAGTGACTACTGTGCCTTTGCCTCGACCATCAAGAGGAAGACAGAGGAGGCGGAATACGCCTTCGACATCTGCCGTGCAGCAAGAGACCACTGAACCTTTGCCGATGGAAGAACTTTTTCCGACTGCTCCACTTGAACCTGATCCTACTCCGGAGATTGCTCTTGATGCTACTCAAAACGGAACCGAAAAAGAGACAGAAATGAACCACTCGGAAGTGATGCAAAAGTGTGTAACTGAAGTGTTTGAAAGTGTGCAAAACAACATGCAAAACAGTGCAAAAACAACGCAAAATGCACATTTGCAAAACGCTGATAATGAGCGTTTTGCAATGTACTCTCTAGAAGAGGAAAGTAAAGTAGAAAAAGACAAAGGAAAGTATGGTTGTTGTGGTACAACAACTGCGCGCATGGATGTTTGCACCACCACCACATCAATCGATGTTCGCAGAAGGGTAAGAAGTGAACGTTCCCCGGTGTTGCCGAAGTCGCTTTGGGAGGTATATGTTTCCGAGGCGATGGGGGAGCGATCGTGGTTGGAACTTCAGGCCATGCATTCGGGCATGGGATTGCGTTTCATGGAGTGCGTGCCACTCATTGAAGAGACGTTTAAGAGGCATATTCGCACGTACGGCACGGAAAGCAGGATTATGTCTCTTTGCGATGCGAAAAGTTATTTTAGCAACTTTATCAAGCGGGGGAGTCCCACACGCAGGATCGTTGAGGAGGCCTTGAAGACGTGCACGTCAACAGTGGATGTGTATCGCTACGAGACCTTGGTGAACGGGCGACGAACGTATTGTGGAGTCGATATTCCGGCGGAGGCTCCACCACGTCCCAATGGCACGGCTGTGTGGGATGGAGGTTTGAGAATTTGGAGCAAGTAATGTTCTTTCCTCTTTTGCCTTGACGCAAAAGAGAAAGAACCAAAGAGAAAAAGTCAAGGCTTCTTTTGCTGCGCTACTGCGAAGATGTACTGCGCTACAAGCGATTCAACTCGCTTCGCTCAAACAAAATCGCTTGCTTAACGCTCCGTGCATCTTCTCCGTTTAACGCTACGCAAAAGAGGCCGGTCTCTCTTGTTTTGGTGGGGTGTGGACGTTTTCGCTTTGCTTCGCTCGCTTTGGGTATGCTTTTTTTTGTGTTGTGCTTTGTTTCATCTTTTGAGGACCTTGCAGTTGCTGAAGAGAGGCGTTTAGTTGGGTAAAGAGAACCGTGCAGTTGGTTCAACTGAACGGTTCAGTTGGCTATGTGTAACTGTTTCTTTGAGTTTCATTGTAGATTAGCCGTTTTTGTGAGTTGAAATTTTGGAATGTGAATGATTGGAAAATAGAATAAAAATAGGAGTATGAATGATTAAACTGTAGAATAAAAAGAAGAGTACTCAAAGCGAGCGAAGCAAAGCGAAAACCACCCTATCCCCACAGAAGCAAACAAAGACGGCCTCTTGTGTGAAGCGTTAAACGGAGGCAATGCCCGAAGCGTTAAGCAAGCGATTTTGTTTGAGCGAAGCGAGTTGAATCGCTTGTAGCTTCGAGCATTGACGGAGTAGCTTCACACGAGAAGCCTTGACTTTTTCTCTTTGGTTCTTTCTCTTTTGCGTTAAGACAAAAGAGAAAGAATAGCACAAAGTAATAAGAAGAATTAAAGGAGGAAACCTCCTTTATAAAATAGAGAACCGATGTATAATTTTAACAAATTTGGTATTGATGTAAACGGTCGTACAAGCGGCCATATCAAAACCTTCTGCCCCAAGTGCAGAGAAAATCGTAAGAACAAGCGTGATAAATCCCTTAGTGTCAACCTCGATACCGGTCAGTGGCTTTGTCACTATTGCGGGTGGAAAGGCACGGCTGCCGAGCCCGAACGTCGCAACAACTTCACGGCGTATCATCATCCCTTGCCAAACAAGCAAATGCCGACTTCCGGTGGAGGAGGCTCACTTCCCGGCACATTGCTGGTACCTTCGCAACTAGCTGGTCCACAGCCGGAAACAGTCCCTGTATCTGCTACGGATACCGGCATTGTTGCACCGCCAATGATCAATCATGATGTCATCCGCTGGCTTCGTTGGCTGGCCACCGAGCGGGGCATTCCTGCCGAAGTAGCCACTGCCATGCACCTCACCTGCGCCACTGAGTTCATGCCTCAAACCGGGCACCAGGAGAGTTGCCTCTGCTTCAACTATCTGGAGCAGGGGGAATTGGTGAACACCAAGTTTCGTGATGCTCAGAAGAATTTCAAGATGACCACCGGTGCCGAACTCATTCCATACAACATTGATGGCATTGAAGGTACTCCTCAGTGCATCATCACCGAGGGTGAGATGGATGCTTTGTCGTTTGTTGCCATTGGTCGCACCGACGTGGTGAGTGTGCCCAGTGGAGCCAACCGCAACCTCACTTGGCTCGATCGGTTTGCGGAGTCGCACTTTGAAGACAAACAGGTGATCTACATCGCTAGTGATGCCGACCGTAAAGGGGGGGAGCTGCGCAACGAACTTCTCCGTCGTCTTGGTAAAGAACGTTGTCGCGTGCTGACCTACGGAGAGGGCTGCAAAGATGCAAACGAGCAACTTTTGAAGTACGGGGCTGACAGTCTGCGCACCGTGCTCGAAGAAGCTCCCGAGTTGCCACTTGAAGGCGTCTACACTGCTACCGATGTGGCAGAAGATCTGCGTGCCCTCTTCGAAAACGGTTTCAACAGTGGCGCACCCATCGGCCTCGAAGCCTTTGATAGCCTGCTCACCTTTGAACTGGGTCGCCTGTGTGTGGTCACCGGTATCCCCGGTAGTGGAAAATCCGAGTTTGTGGACGAACTGGTGCTTCGCCTCTGTCTCCATCACGACTGGAAGCCTGCCTTCTTCAGCCCCGAAAACATGCCCATCGTATACCACCTGCGCAAGTTGGCCGAGAAGCTCACCGGCAAACGCTTCATTCCCTACTGTACGTCCGAACCGCTTTATCAACAGGTGGTTGGCTACCTCAGTATGAATGTCTGTCACATTTTGCCCAAAGAAAATTTTACAGCCGAAACCATTCTGCAGAAAGCTCGTGAGCTCGTTCTTCGCCGAGGCATCCGCTTGCTCGTCATCGACCCCTTCAACCGTTTGGAGCATCAGATTCCCCAAGGGATGAGCGAGACCCAGTACATCAGTTCCTTTCTCGATCAACTCACTAATTTTGCCTTGCGCTACCAATGTCTAGTCATCCTTGTGGCCCATCCCCGCAAGATGAATCGTGATTTGCAAACCGGTCGCACACCCGTGCCCACGCTTTATGACATCAACGGATCTGCCGCATTTTTCAACAAATGTGATTTTGGTTTCGCCATCGAACGAGATACCGATGTGGTGCGTATCCATGTAGAGAAGGTCAAATTTCGCCATCTCGGTCAGCCCGGTGTAGCATCATTTGTGTTCAATTCAGTGAATGGTCGCTACACTCCCTGCGACGAAGATCCCACTGCTTCCATGCCCGAACAGCGGGTGACTCATGTGCAGTTTGATAGTAATAGTTGGCTGCCTGTGATAGAGGAAGTGAAAGATTTGTTTGAATAGAAGGACAAAGAAGAATACTCTTATTTAACTTTCAGAGGTTTGCAATATGCATAAAAAGGCCTCTGAAAGTTATTTAACGTTTGGGTATTTACTTACGAGCATTAACGTTTTGCATTGCGAAAATCTTCGCCATAGGGTTGCAACTGTGGTTCATGATACTTTTACCATGCTTTCATTTCTATGAGTAAATCTTCTTGCGAGGTAATATGTCCGGCATCTATGTCTTTCATTGATTTTTTGATTTCCTCTTTCAGCTCCTCTATTGTGAATTGGCAAGGTGGATTCTTTTCATTATCTAGAAGTGTGATCATCTTCTTATCGTTTAACTGATGAATGGTCAAATGTACTAATAAAAAGTGAGATGTTGCAAGAGGTTTTGCGTAAATTATCTCTTTAACCTTTCACGGTTCCCCCAGTGCTTTGATGATGAGCCGAACTTGTGCGGGAGTATAACGTCTGTTACTAGGGCAGAGGCCCGACTGCTGCAATGCTTCCGGTAACCCGGGAAACTTATTTATCCACTCATTGAACGTTGCTAGGGCGCTTTTAGGTAGTATGCCCGGCATGTAAAGGGATGCCAGTTCACCTTTGCCATAACTGCGAATGGCGAACTTCTTTTCTTCTGATGTATTCATATTCTTGTTACTTGCGCTTACTTTATATCCTTACAAATGTACAAAATAAACCTCACTTATGCAACTCTTAAGGTTGCTTTCTACCTCTCCTAAGGCTTCTTATTTCGCTTTAATTCCTTTTATTTCTTGCTAAGTTTTCCTGTTTCCGCTTATTGCCTGGCGGGGTCTGTTGGCGTACTATCTTTGTAGGCGTAATCTTGATGCATCGTGATTGCAATGTAATCTATATTTATTTAGTATTAACTCTAAAAGCAGAAAAATTATGGCAGTAAGTGTTGTACGCTATTCACGTAAAAAGAAAATTGGAGATGCTAAATCTCC
Organism: uncultured Bacteroides sp.; assembly: GCF_963666545.1. Classification (NCBI taxonomy): domain Bacteria; kingdom Pseudomonadati; phylum Bacteroidota; class Bacteroidia; order Bacteroidales; family Bacteroidaceae; genus Bacteroides; species uncultured Bacteroides sp. Next base: position 4,415,673 of record NZ_OY762899.1, read on the forward strand.
TACGATCTATTTCTTGAAGCAGGAAGCCAGAACATCGAAGATCTACACGATTGAAACACTGGCTAGTGAAATCGAAACTATTGGTTCACTCTCTGAAGAAGATGTGATTCATGTGATGAAATCTTTTGTGCGTAGCATGAGGAAGGTGCTCAAGGAAGGCAATCGTGTGAAGGTAGATGGATTGGGAACATTCTACATCACGTTGACATGTCCGGGTGTGGAGGTTGAAAAAGATTGCGTAGTAAAGAATATTTCGAAGGTGAACCTTCGTTTCTGGGTAGATAATACGCTCCGTTTGGCTAATGATTCTACTGCAACTACTCGTGGTGCAACCAATAATGTGGAGTTTGCACTTCATACTGAAGCGGCTACTGATCCTAGCAAGCCTGTTGACCCAACTAAACCTATTGATCCTACAGCGTAATGTGTTGTTCATTCTTTCTTTTGCCTTGACGCAAAAGAAAGAAGCAAAGAAAAAGTCAAGGCTTCTTTTGCTGCGCTACTCCGAAGGTGTACTACGCTACAAGCGATTCAACTCGCTTCGCTCAAACAAAATCGCTTGCTTAATGCTCCGTGCATCTTCTCCGTTTAACGCTTCGCAAAAGAGGCCGGCCTTTCTACCTACTCCACTTTGCTTCGCTCGTGGGGATGCTCGCTTGCTTTTTGTTTTTGTACAGTTTTTATTAGCTAAGTTTCTGGTGATTAGTTGCTTATGATTTGCAAAGTGTACAATTTAGGCTGTTTTGTACATTTTTGATGACTTTAGTTGTTGCTAGTCAGCTGTTTAGCTGTTGTGAAGTGTACAGTGTTGTTTAATTTGTTGTAATAAAAAAATAAATAATATGGTTAAAAAGGTAATTGAACAGATTATGGAATGCATCCTGGTGGTGCTTCCTTTCTTTAAAAAGAAGAATGCAAAAGAGGTTAAGGAGTTTAGTGATTTGATCACTGGGCAGTATGAGTTCTTAGTGGGACAACTGGAGAAGATGCTTAAAGATTACTTCGAACTGAGTACTCGTGTGAAGGAGATGCATACGGAGATGTTTAGTCTTAAGGATGAATTGGCCAAAGCACTGGCACAACAGTGCAGTGTCAAGGATTGCAGTAGCAGAGGATAACTTTTTCTTTGGTAGGGTTTTGCCTGCTTTGCTTCGCTCGCTACAATGTTTTAACAAATGTGACAAATCATCTTTTTATGCAATTATCCTCAAAAAGATGCCTTCTCCCCGAAATTCTACAGGGGTAGGAAAATGGAGCCTTTTTCAAGAGAATAATTCGCTTTTTTCTTCTCCCGAGAAAACCACCCTTCTCCCGAAAAACGGAAAATGAGCTAACTCCCTTATTTAAAGGGGTATAAAAAGAAGAGTATCTAAAGCGAGCGAAGCAAAGCGAAAACCATCCCATCCCCACAAATAGAAACAAAGACCGGCCTCTTGTGTGAAGCGTTAAACGGAGGCAATGCCCGAAGCGTTAAACAAGCGATTTTGTTTGAGCGAAGCGAGTTGAATCGCTTGTAGCTTCGAGCATTGACGCAGTAGCTTCACACGAGAAGCCTTGACTTTTTCTCTTTGGTTCTTTCTCTTTTGCGTCAAGGCAAAAGAGAAAGAATAAATACAAAGCAATAGTATCTCTAAAAAAAAGAATTATGAGAAAAATAGATTTAATCGTCATTCATTGTTCGGCAACAAGAGAAGACCGGACTTTCACCGAGAACGATCTCGAGATAACCCATCGCAGACGAGGCTTCAACGGCATCGGCTACCACTTCTACATTCGTAAGAATGGAGATATCAAAACAACCAGACCGATAGAGAAAATTGGCGCACATGCCAAGGGCTACAATGCCCATAGCATCGGTATCTGTTATGAAGGTGGACTAGATGCAAACGGGCGTCCCAAAGATACCCGTACCCTGTGGCAGAAACATTCCTTGCAAGTACTCGTCAAAACCCTTCAGATCGACTATCCCGACGTGCATATATGCGGACATAGAGATCTAAGTCCTGATTTGAATGGCAATGGAGAAATAGAACCGGAAGAGTGGGTGAAAGCCTGTCCGTGTTATAACGTTTCAGAGGGCATCTAGCCCTCTCTTTTCGTTTTTATCGCTGACTTATGAGTGATGTTCATGCTCTGTATGAATGAACTTCTTATTCGCTCCTCTCAATCCGAAAAGGTTGGAGAACATCATCCATGCAAGCGATGGTAGTTGCATAACCGCCTTTAATAGCTGCCTATTGTATAGCTGCCTTGGAATAACCATACAAAGCGTAAAGAGTAGAAAGAGCGATAATCCCCACCACTTGATGCTTGCTGTTGGGTGAACGATGGTAATCAGCAATGTCATTACTCCTATGAGAAAGATCAGTATGATTCGTGGAAACATCATCCATTGCAATACCTTGTCGCAATAGTCGAAGTTTCCTGTAAACAGAGCCTTTGGGAAGTCAGGCAGAGCAGCTTTCAGTGCATCAAACTGAGCCGCCAGCCAACGTTTACGCTGATTCTTAAACCCTTCTTTTTTCTGTATTTTTTCATCAAACACCCGCAGATGTTCCAAATATTCTATGTATATATTCTCTTTAAGCAGCAATGTTTCTAACTCTTTATCTTCACCCGCTGTTTGCAGGGATTTTACGCTCTTTCTGAACCAACTGGCTTCTAGTGCCATGCCAGATCCGATGAGTGCCGATGAGAAACCAATGGCTACATGCCCCTTGCGGAAAATAGCATTGTTGATCTCTTCGCTCACTGCATCGAGAATGGCGATACTGGTATCTGTATTCTTTGCAACACGATGCGCTTGGATGGCTTGCAAGCCTGCATTGCAAGCTCGATTTATCTCTTGTAGAAAATCAGGTGTGGTGGTATTGTCAGCGTCCATGATAACAATCATATCATACTCCTCGAGTGCAGTACTTTCCATAGCCAGAGTCATTGCTTTAGCTTTCGAACTATTCTCATAGTTGGCGATAAGAAGTCGGATAGGAAGCTGACTTAATTGTTCGTTGGTGATATGCTCCATCTGGTCCGAAATGACGATCACCTCGTATTTATCAGCAGGATAGTCTTGCTGCAAAAAGGAGGTGACGGAGTTTAAAATAACCTTATCTTCTTTGTAAGCAGGGAACAAAACAGCAAACCTATTTACCCTTTCAGTCTGCGGATACTTTCGGTGCCGGTAGAATTTGGACGCTACAGCGAATACGAATAGGTAGCCTACTGATATTGTCAATAGGTAAAATGATAGCATTTCCAATATTTGTAACAGGTTGATCATAATTTAAGGGATTCATTTTTCTACTTTTTAGCTATTCTCCTGTCGATATGAGGGGCTGCAAAACAAAGGGCAAAACCCGTATAGACAACAATGGAATTGGGATATTGCATCACATCGTTACCATAGGCGGATAGGAAGAAGCCCGCATTGACGCACAGCCAAGCTATAGTTAGTCCTCTAAGCTGTTTGTCTTTTATTTTAAATCTCAGTATCCAAGCACACCAAGCGAATAGAATGCCATGTAGGATGAGGTATAACATGAGTCCAACAATACCGGTATCAGTCCATACATTAATTAACCATGAATCCGGAGGGATAGGCATTAATTCTTTGGGTTCGAAGCGATCAGCTTTGCCACCTAGACCGATACCATATCCAAAGGGTTTATCGGCCATGTATTCTTTTATTTTCTCTCTGTTTTCTACACGTAGCTGATAAGAAGCATCTTCATTGGGAGAGAACGCAGTTCTCATTTTGTGAATATATTGGTTATCGTCTCCTATGTCCGTAAATCTAAAGAAAATAAAGATGGAGAGAAATGCCAGAAGGCCCAATACGAAAGTTTTCCAATTATAAGAAAGAAAGATGAACAGTGCTAGTCCACCCAAAGGAACAGCCATGGCAGCGCGGGTTCCAGATATGGCGAATCCGTAAATAGCGGCGATAACTACAATTCCAAAATAAACCTTAAGCCACGTGTTTTTTGCATAAAACATAGACAAGAGAAAGCAAGTAGCTCCCATAGCCATGTGTACTCCAAAGTTAGCCGCATCAGTAAAGAAGGAGAAGTAACGAATGCCTGACCAAATGAAGTGCGTTCTTGCTCCTCCCAGTACGTAGAGAAAGTAAAGTTCACGTGCGTTAAATCCATGATTCTTCTGCCAATATCCTTTCATGGCAAAGATCAGTATAAATATCGACCAAATCATTAACAAATATTCTACGCTCCGTGTCTTTTTAATGAATACAGGTACCAATAATGCGCATACGATGGGGTAAACGGCATATTGAGTAATAGAAATATTCCATGCCTCTTGAACATTGTTTGGATTCATTATTTCGGCGATGCAGAAAGCCAGCCAAATAGAATAGAGTAGCAGCATACCATTGCGACTACTCTTCCAATTAATATTTTCATAAATATTTCTCATTAACATTAGAGAAACAACGGAAAGCGTAATAATGAGGGAAAACATCCCTATTTTAATGTCAGCGAAACCTCCTGCTATGACTAGAAGGAAATGAGATGCAAAGAGGGCATAGAATGCACTGTTGGAATGCTTCACTAATAAAATGATTGCCACAGCTATGAGGGGTAAAGCGGCATAGATCATGGAGACTGACATGCCTTGACTAATCGTGAATTTATAGAATAAGTATAAACCCACAATTAGTACGAGAGGCAACCAGCTTTTGCTGATAAAATGGTTGAATAGTAAGCAATAAAACTTTCTTTTACTCATCTTTTTCGGATATGACTTCTTCTCCTATTTTTTCAGTTAGCCCTAAATGAGCCAAGCGGTATCCTACTTTGCGGAGAGTAGTATAGGGGGGGAGCAAACCTGTGAAGTCTTCTACAACATCGTTTGTGGCTTTATTGAGATAAATAGATATCGAAGAAGCGTTGATCTGCTTCTTTATTTTTTCGTAAGCCTGTTGATCCGAGGCTTTCCATGCACGGGTAGCACTGGTTACTAGCAAATTTAAGTCGGCTTGTTCTAATAATTTGTTTGAAATGGTATTATCCTTGAGGGCGGGATATTCTATGATTAAGATATCTTCTCCTACAGGAGTATAGAGATCTTTAATGCTTTGTGCCAATAAATATTCGCGCGAGGAGGTATCGAAATCTTTGTTCCATTCCAATCTGCGCACTTTTAGTCCCAATTGACTCCAATAATCCTGCAAATGTTGGGCCAAATAACTCTTTCCATCTCCCGATTCTGTGCTAAGGAAGTTAACCACATAGGGCGAATTTTCTTTTTTATGGGTGAAGAATCTGAGTATGGCACTGCTGAGGTATTTGGTTGCGATTAATGCGTATGCTTTGCTGTATTTACGATTTTTCAATAATGGTTTTAGAGGGAATGCTCCCAATACTTTTCCACCAGTAAGCCTTTCTGTACGGGCTTTATCGCGTAAGGTTCTATCGAGTAATTCTACTAATAGAAAGAAACCAAAAATAAAGAGTATGCTTCCGATAAAAGTTGCCATCACAATTTTTTTTCGATCGGTTGCTTCAGCGGAGATAGGAAAGGCGGGTGGATTGAGTACCTTCAATGTGGCTGAAGTCATCTCCAAATTCTTCTTACGCATCAATGCGTCGTTATAACTTTTGAGCAGTGAGAGATAATTGGCTTCAGTGAAGCCTATGTTCCGCTCTTTCCGTTTGATGGTAGACCCCACAGGAGCAAAAAACACGTATTTGTCATTCAAATCCTGACGGCTTTGTTGGATGATCTGCAAATCGGACTTGGCCCTTTCAAATCGAAGAGTCTGCTCTAACCATTGGTCTACGATAGAAGCCTGCGCAATACCTTCTTTGGTGTGTTTTTGGGTTACATATCGATCGGATATATCGGAAAGCTCTTGAGTGGCTTGCTGAAGCCTGTTTTTATAAGCTTGCAACGACTGTTCTTTGCCACTCTTGTCGGTGGAAAAGGATTCTATTTCGGAGATTTTTCCGGTCAGGCCGGAGGCTTCATTGAGTTTGTTGATGAAAGAGATATTATTGCGCATTTGCTTCACATTGCTATCCATACGCTTTTCCAATTCATCGATCATTACCTTGGAGTTGTTGTAAGCGAAAAGAATATCTTGCTCACGAAGTTCAAACTCCTTATTGATAGCAGCAACCTCTTTGGTTTCATCATAATAATTAATGACACGTTTCTCTATGTTATATTCTGTCAGCGAATCTTCGGCCATTCTTAAATCGTGTCCGATTCGGGCCAATTCGCTGCGGAAATATTCTATAACTTTGTCTGTTTCTCCATAACGAATAGTGCGATATTCGTTTACGAACTCTTCCATCAGTATGCTGAGTGTGTTGTAGGCTACACCCGGATCATTGGAGGCATAACTTACTTCCAATAAATCACTCGCACCGACTTTATTTACTTTGATTCTTTTAAGGGCATTGTAACTATAATGAGGGTGATTCCAGTAGAACAGTCCATAAACAAAGTTATCTTTATCCGGACGCTCATATTTTAAAAGGTTTTCTAAGGTTTTTTCTTCGCTATTTTTATCGATGAGTGCCAAAAGAGCCTGTCCATCTTTGCGGTTGATCGTTCGATTGTATATTTCGCGATAACTAGCTGCAGTGATGTATTCATTGTCTTTCTTGAAGTCACCATGAATCATATTGCGGGCATAGAGGCGATAAGAGACTCTTTTGAGGGTGCTCTCTGCTTGAATGATGTTGATCAGGTTGTCCATCGCATTGTTTGCAGTAGCCCAATTGACAATTCCGTTATCGCTCTCAATGGTATACCCGGACACTACTCCAGTGTAGAGCGTGGCTTCTACATTGTAGGTTCTGCCCATGTTGCGGGTTGCTAAAATGACAGCAAGCGTGATGACAACTGTTCCTATGATGAGCCACCAACGAATGCGGTAGAGAAAGCGAGAGACATAAAGGATATATTCCATAATTGATTTGTGTTATTTAAGGATAGGGGTATGTGTAATTACTTCGAGTATCATCAGGCTTTTATTTAACTCTGATTTACTGTTCTCGAAACTTTCCAGAGTCTTAGATTGTCGTTCTTTTTCTACGGATAGACCACTGGAATCAACCGTACCATTCGAAAAATCTTTTTCAGTAATAGCATATTGTGCATTAGCTAAAATAACCGATTCTGATCTTAACTTAAGTACATTGAGCTGCGCAGTGGCAGTGGCATACAACATGATAATCTCTTTTTTCATCTCTTCAAACTTAACTTCTTTCTCAAGTTCAGCACTGCGGATGTTTAACTTCTGCCGCTTGACGCGAGCACCAAGATCGAACAGCGCATCCAAAGGTATGCTAACTCCACCACCGACAGTATAACTGTTTTGAGCTGCTGTGGTGTATGTATTAACAACAGGAGTTACTACATCCGAATAGGTGGCATCGTTACCAAACATACCGTATTGATAGCTACCTCTAAGGCTGAAAAAGCCAAGCCATGCCCGTTTTTCTTTTTTTAGTAAACGCTGTTCCACCTGTTCTTTCACATCTGCGAGTTTGTAAACGGCTCCTTGCTTTGCATTTTCAAACAATACATCGAGTGGAGGAAGAGTGATGTTGGTATAATCTTCGGGTTTTAAACTCGAATAGTCACTTATCTTTAATTCTTGTGCATGCAGGTTACTACTGATACCCAAGCACAAAAAAAGAGCGATGATGCCGTATGTAAAGGCTGTATGGTTCATTGAGATGAATGTTTTGTTGAGTAATCTGTTTATCAAGTTGCAAATATACGCCATTTATTTGTATGTGTTAACTCTGTTGATGTAATTTTTTCAAAGCAATTGTATTGAATATGCAAGAAAGTTTGTTCTCTTTCTGTCCTAATTTCCAGTTTCTCTAAGGAAAATAGTACTTTTGCAGAACGATTTTTTATAATTATAACATCTGACTATAATGAATAAACGACTATTAACGGTTTTTGTTCTGGGGAGTGTATTGTTTTCTGCACAAGCACAACAGAGCAGGGGAGGAATAAGTGATGAAATGCTCCGGGAGATTAAACAAAGTTATCAGGGTACGGCCGCAGATAGGGCTATTCGTAATGCTATTGGTGGAAGTGATATCCGCACGTTGGCTCTGAATCAGGAGAATATGCAGGCGATGGATACTTATTTTTCTAATAAGGTAGAATCGAAAGGGATAACGAATCAAGAATCGTCCGGACGCTGCTGGCTCTTTACGGGGCTCAACGTGATGCGTGCGAAGGTGATTGCCAAGTATGGCATGGGAGCATTTGAATTTTCACAAGCGTACACATTCTTCTGGGATCAGCTTGAGAAATCGAACCTTTTTCTGCAGGGGGTAATAGATACGAGTAGTAAGCCCATGGATGATAAGATGGTGGAGTGGCTCTTCAAAAATCCACTGAGCGATGGTGGGCAATTTACAGGTATTTCAGATTTGGTTAGTAAATATGGGTTGGTACCTAAAGAGGTGATGCCGGAAACGAACAGTAGTGACAACACCACTCGTATGGCCAATCTGCTTTCGCTGAAACTTCGTGAATATGGACTGCAGCTACGTGATGAGTCGGCAAAAGGAGGAAAAGTAACCACTTTGGAGAAGAAGAAAACACAGATGCTGGGAACGATCTACCGGATGTTGGCGTTGAATCTGGGTGTGCCACCGACGGAATTTGCCTGGACACGCAAAGATGCCAAAGGTAATCCTGTAGAGACAGAAATATACACACCGATGTCGTTCTTTAAGAAGTATGTGAATGAGGATTTAACCAACAACTATGTGATGCTGATGAATGACCCGAGCCGGGAGTATTACAAAACTTACGAGATCGATTATGATCGTCATCGCTACGATGGTAAGAACTGGACGTATGTAAACTTACCTGTGGAGGAGATAAAAGAGATGGCGATAGCTTCGATAAAGGATAGTACAATGATGTATTTTTCATGTGATGTGGGTAAATTTCTGAATACGGAACGAGGATTGCTAGACGTGAAAAACTACGACTATGAATCATTGATGGGAACGACGTTTGGCATGGATAAAAAGCAACGTATACAGACATTTGCCAGTGGTTCATCTCATGCCATGACACTGATGGCAGTCGATTTAGATAAAGCGGGAAAATCAAAAAAATGGATGGTCGAGAATAGTTGGGGAGCCACAAAAGGTTATCAGGGATACCTCATCATGACAGACGAATGGTTCAACGAATACATGTTTCGCCTTGTGGTAGAGAAGAAATTTGTAACCACAAAAGTACTTGAACTACTAAAGCAAAAGCCCATCCGCCTACCCGCATGGGACCCCATGTTTGCCGCAGAGGAGTAAAAATAGAAAAAGTTAATAGAAGAGTGCGTTAGCAAGCGAAGCGAAGCGAAAAAAAAGCGATTCTGAAAGCCGAGCAGAAGCCGAAGTAAAAGTAGAAGTAGAGTCACGAGCGAAGCAAAGTGAATCCGATGCTGAAAGCGAGCAGAAAAAAGAACCACGAGCGAAGCAAAGTGGAGTAAAGAAGAAAGGACCGGCCTCTTGTGTGAAGCGTAAAACGGAGGCAATGCCCTGAGCGTTAAACGAGCGATTTTGTTTGAGCGAAGCGAGTTGAATCGCTTGTAGCTCAGAGCGTTGTCGGAGTAGCTTCACACAAGAAGCCTTGACTTTTTCTTTGGTTCTTTCTTTTGCGTCAAGGCAAAAGAAAGAATATTCCCCTTTGTGTACGCAAACGACAATAATTAAAGAAATAAATCCTTAATTCTTCTATTTTTTTCTATCATTTAACATTATTATTTATTACTTTTGCGGGCAAATTTATGAAACCATTATTTTATAATAGCATGGCAAATGTAATAAAGTTACGCAAAGGCCTTGACATAAACCTAAAAGGAAAAGCAACTGAGGAATATTTCTTAGTAAAAGAGCCGGGATTTTACACCCTGGTGCCCGATGATTTTCCCGGTGTGACCCCAAAAGTGGTGGTGAAAGAACAGGAATATGTAATGGCCGGAGGACCCTTGTTTGTTGACAAGAATCATCCTGAATTAAAATTCGTATCCCCGGTAAGTGGTGTGGTTACCAGCGTAGAGCGTGGTGAACGTCGCAAAGTGATGAATATCACTGTGCAAGCCGCTGAAGAACAAGACTATGTAGAATTCGGGGCTAAAAAAGTCTCTGAACTTTCTGCTGATGCAGTGAAAGCCGCGCTCCTGGAAGCCGGCTTATTTACTTTTATAAAACAGCGTCCGTATGACGTAATTGCAGACCCTAACATAACTCCCAAAGCTATTTTTGTATCGGCATTCGATAGCAGCCCGCTGGCACCCAGCTTTGAATTTGCTCTGAAAGGAGAGGAAGCCAACTTCCAAACCGGACTTGATGCGCTGGCTAAAATGGCTAAAACTTATTTGGGTATCAGTGTGAAGCAAAGTGCAACTGCGCTTACGCAAGCAAAGAGTGTTACGGTGACCGCATTCGACGGTCCTCATCCTGCGGGCAATGTAGGTATTCAGATACATCAACTATCTCCGGTAAACAAGGGTGAAACGGTATGGACCATTGGCGCTGAAGAGGTGATCTTCATCGGTCGCTTATTCAACACGGGGCGGATAAACCTTACCCGTACGGTAGCTGTGACAGGTTCGGAAGTGCTGAAACCCGCTTATTGCAAGCTGGCTGTAGGTGCGCTACTCACGAATGTGTTTGTAGGTAATGTTACCAAGGATAAGGATTTGCGCTACATCAGCGGCAACGTACTTACGGGTAAACGTATTTCTCCCAATCAATATTTGGGAGCATTTCACAACCAGTTGACAGTGATTCCGGAAGGTACCGAGGTACACGAAATGGCCGGATGGATCATGCCTCGCTTCAACCAGTTCAGTGTGAATCGTTCGTACTTTAGCTGGCTACTCGACTTGTTCGGTAAACGTGCTTACGTACTTGATGCCCGCATCAAAGGCGGAGAGAGACACATGATCATGTCTAACGAATATGATAAAGTGCTTCCGATGGATATCTTGCCGGAGTTTTTACTGAAGGCAATCATTGCCGGTGACATCGATCGGATGGAGCAACTGGGTATTTACGAGGTTGCCCCTGAGGACTTTGCTTTGTGCGAATTCGTATGCTCGTCGAAGGTACCGGTGCAGCGCATCGTGCGCGAAGGGCTTGACGGACTTCGTGAGGAGATGTGCTAATGACTAATTATAATATAAACAGAAAATAGATAAATGAAAGCGTTAAGAAATTATCTCGACAAGATAAAGCCAAACTTTGAAGAGGGCGGCAAGTTCCACGCATTTCACTCGGTGTTCGACGGATTTGAAACGTTCCTCTTTGTGCCCAACCGCACTTCGAAATTAGGAACGCATATCCACGATTCAATTGATAGCAAGCGAATCATGTCGATCGTTGTGATTGCCTTGATACCGGCGCTGTTGTTCGGTATGTACAACGTAGGTTATCAGCATTTCACTCATACAGGTGCCCAAGGTGGTTTCTCTGAAATGTTTGCCTATGGCTTTCTGGCTGTATTGCCTAAACTGATTGTATCTTATGTAGTGGGTCTGGGCATTGAGTTTGTGATTGCCCAATGGAAGAAGGAGGAGATTCAGGAAGGATTTTTGGTATCGGGTATCCTGATACCGATGATTGTTCCGGTGGACTGTCCGCTGTGGATTCTGGCTGTGGCCACTGCATTTGCTGTTATATTTGCCAAAGAGGTGTTTGGCGGTACGGGTATGAATGTATTCAACGTAGCGTTGGTCACTCGTGCCTTCTTATTCTTTGCTTATCCGGCCAAGATGTCCGGTGATGCCGTTTGGGTATCGGGTGAGAGCATTTTTGGCTTAGGTAAGTCGGTTGACGGACTAACAGCGGCTACTTCGTTGGGTATGGCTTCTACAGCTACCGCTCCGAATGGATATCCTGCTTTTTCATGGGATATGGTGACGGGACTCATTCCCGGTTCCATTGGTGAAACAAGTGTGATTGCAATTCTTCTGGGTGCGGCGTTGCTACTTATTACCGGCATTGCCAGTTGGAAAACGATGTTCTCCGTATTTGTGGGTGGAGCATTTATGGCTATCGTATTTAATACGATTGGACCGGATACGGCTATGGCCAACATGCCTTGGTATGAACATCTTGCGCTGGGTGGTTTCTGCTTCGGTGCGGTGTTTATGGCTACAGATCCTGTTACGGCTGCCCGCACGGAAACGGGTAAGTACATTTATGGATTCCTGATTGGCTCAATGGCTATCATCATCCGTGTGCTCAATCCGGGTTATCCTGAAGGTATGATGCTTGCCATCTTGCTGATGAACATATTTGCTCCGCTGATAGATTACTGTGTGGTGCAGAACAACATCAGCCGCAGAGCGAAACGCGTTACTAAGTTAAACAACTAAAATCGGAAGATAATGAATACAAATAGTAATTCTTATACTATCATTTATGCTTCGGTAATGGTTGTTATCGTGGCATTTGTCCTCGCATTTACTTCTGCTTCGCTCAGAAGCACGCAGAACAAAAATGTGGAGCTGGACAAGATGAAGCAGATTCTTCATGCATTGAATGTGGATACGAAAGATCAGGATGCAGAGAAGGTATATAAACAATATGTAAAAGCTGACCAAATAATGAATGCTGCCGGTGAAGTGGTGGCAGAAACCGGAGGCTTCAAAATTGAGATGAAAAGCGAACTGGCTAAACCGTTGGAGAAACGCCAACTTCCGCTGTATCTGTGTGAAGTAGAGGGTAAAACAAAATATGTACTTCCACTATATGGTGCCGGACTTTGGGGACCGATCTGGGGATACGTTGGTTTGAACGACGATAAGAACTCTGTGTTCGGAGTCTATTTCTCACACCAAGGTGAAACTCCGGGGTTGGGTGCTGAAATCAGTACGGCTGATTTTCAAAAGCAATTTTCGGGTAAGCAGGTGCTGAAGGAAGGTGTTGTTGCCCTTGGCGTAGAGAAAAATGGCAAAGTGACTGAACCGGACTATCAGGTAGACGGGATCTCGGGTGGTACTATTACTTCAAAAGGTGTGGATGCCATGTTGAAGAGTTGCTTGGGACAGTACGATAAATTTTTAACGACTAATAACAAAGGAGGAAAATAGAATATGAGCCAATTGTTTTCTAAAAAGAATAAAGAAGTATTCTCTTCTCCGCTTAGCATGAACAACCCGATTACTGTTCAGGTACTTGGTATCTGCTCGGCACTGGCTGTTACAGCCAAACTGGAACCGGCTATCGTAATGGGTCTGTCGGTGGCGGTGATTGTGGCTTTTGCTAACGTGATTATTTCGTTGCTTCGCAACACGATACCCAACCGTATCCGTATCATCGTTCAATTGGTGGTAGTGGCTGCGTTGGTTACTATAGTAAGTGAAATTCTGAAAGCTTATGCCTACGATGTAAGTGTGCAGCTTTCTGTCTATGTGGGATTGATTATTACCAATTGTATTTTGATGGGACGTTTGGAAGCTTTTGCTATGGCGAATGCTCCATGGGAGTCTTTCCTCGATGGGCTTGGTAACGGTTTGGGATACGCTAAGATTCTGGTGATTGTAGCTTTCTTCCGCGAAATATTGGGATCGGGCTCCTTGCTTGGTTTCCGTATCATTCCGCAAGCGGTTTACGAATGGGGATACATCAACAACGGATTGATGCTGATGCCTCCGATGGCACTGATTATCTGTGCATGCATCATCTGGTACCAGCGCAGTAAGAACAAAGTATTACAGGAGAAGTAACCTAAATTCTGAAGAAATTATGAATGATTATTTGAATTTATTTGTAAAGTCGATCTTTGTCGACAATATGATCTTCGCTTACTTCCTGGGAATGTGTTCATACCTGGCTGTATCGAAGAATGTGAAAACAGCATTGGGTTTGGGTGTAGCTGTGACTTTTGTGTTATTGGTTACACTGCCTGTGAACTACTTGCTGGAGAATTATGTATTGAAAGCTGATGCAATAGTAGAAGGTGTAGATCTCGGTTTTCTGAGCTTTATCCTCTTCATCGCTGTTATTGCCGGAATCACTCAGTTGGTAGAAATGGCGATAGAACGTTTCAGTCCATCACTGTATGCTTCGCTGGGTATCTTCCTACCACTTATCGCTGTGAACTGTGCCATCATGGGTGCGTCTCTGTTTATGCAACAAAGACATTTTGTTGACTTTGGTGAGGCGGTTACTTACTCGCTAGGTTCGGGCGTGGGTTGGTTGTTAGCTATTGTAGGTCTGGCAGCTATCCGCGAAAAGATGGCCTATTCTGATGTTCCCGCTCCACTTAGAGGATTGGGTATTACGTTTATCACGGTAGGACTAATGGCGATGGCCTTTATGTGTTTCTCTGGATTGAAGTTATAAATATTAAAAAAGAAATATACGATGACGTCTTTAATATTAGCGAGTGTAGGGGTGTTTCTCGGAGTGATTCTCCTTCTCGTCATTATACTTCTGATAGCCAAGAGGTATCTTTCTCCTTCGGGAACAGTAAAGGTCACCATCAATGGCGAGAAGGAAGTAGAAGTAGAGATAGGCTCCAGTTTATTGTCTACGCTGGCTGCAAACAAGATTTTCTTACCTTCGGCTTGCGGAGGTGGTGGCTCATGCGCACAGTGTCGTTGCCAGATAGAAGAGGGTGGTGGTGAGATTCTCCCTACGGAGACGGTTCACTTCTCTCGCAAAGAGCAACAGGCTCATTGGCGTTTGGGATGCCAAGTCAAAGTAAAACAGGACATGGAAATAAAGGTGCCCGAATCGGTACTGGGTGTGAAGAAGTGGGAGTGCGAAGTGGTTTCTAACAACAACGTGGCTACTTTCATCAAAGAATTTGTGGTACGCTTGCCCGAAGGTGAACACTTGAACTTTGTTTCAGGAGGATACATTCAGATTGATGTTCCGAAGTATGATATTAGTTATGGAGATTATGCGATAGAAGATCGCTTTCGTGGCGACTGGGATAAGTTTAATATGTGGGGTCTGAAATGGAAGAACGAAGAAGAAACCATGCGTGCTTACTCTATGGCCAACTATCCGGCAGAGGGTGATATCGTGATGCTGAATGTACGTATTGCCACACCTCCGTTCGACCGTGTGAATGGTGGTTTCCAAAAAGTTCCTCCCGGAATTTGTTCTTCGTACATCTTCTCACTGAAACCGGGTGATAAGGTAATGGTTTCCGGACCGTTTGGTGAATTCCATCCGATCATTGATTCCGAAAGGGAAATGCTCTATATTGGTGGTGGTGCCGGTATGGCTCCGTTGCGTTCACATATTCTTCATTTACTGAAGACATTAAAGATTACTGACCGTAAGATCTCTTATTGGTATGGCGCTCGTTCAAAGAATGAAATCTTCTATGAAGAGGATTTCCGCGAGTTGGAAAAGGAGTTCCCGAACTTCTCGTTCCATATTGCATTGAGTGATCCGTTGCCCGAAGATAACTGGACGGGACCTGTAGGATTTATCCATAATGTAATCTTAAACAATTACCTGAAAGATCACGAAGCACCCGAAGATATAGAATACTACATGTGTGGCCCGGGCCCGATGGCTAAGGCAGTAGAAACAATGCTGTATGATTTGGGAGTACCACGTAACATGTTGATGTTTGATGATTTTGGTGGTTAACATCCGATTTCTCATAGATCGCTAAATATAAAACGGCAGAAGACAATACCTCTTCTGTCGTTTTTTTTATTGTACATAGTTGCTAAATGAAAACAATGCCGTACCTTTGTGGCATGCTATTAAACAATGAAACAATACGGACAGCACTTGATAACTTGAAGATCGAGGCGCTGAATCCGATGCAGGAAGCCGCACTGGACTCTGCCATCGGTAG
This sequence comes from uncultured Bacteroides sp., assembly GCF_963666545.1. Classification (NCBI taxonomy): domain Bacteria; kingdom Pseudomonadati; phylum Bacteroidota; class Bacteroidia; order Bacteroidales; family Bacteroidaceae; genus Bacteroides; species uncultured Bacteroides sp. The sequence goes on from NZ_OY762899.1 coordinate 4,431,510, forward strand.
AGAAGATTTGATTTTACTCTCGCCCACAGGGTCGGGAAAAACATTGGCTTACTTACTCCCTTTATTATTGATACTGAAACCTGAAGTAGAAGGTGTTCAAACGCTAATTTTAGTGCCATCCAGAGAGTTGGCTTTGCAGATAGATAGTGTGTTTCGTGAAATGAACACGCCTTGGAAAACGGTTTGCTGCTACGGTGGTCACCCCATAGCGGAAGAGAAAAAAACAATTCTGGGCAACCATCCGGCTATTGTTATTGGTACGCCGGGACGTATCACTGATCATCTTTCGAAAGGAAATTTTAATACCGATAATATTCATACGCTCATTATTGATGAGTTCGACAAGTCTCTTGAATACGGTTTTCATGATGAGATGGCGGAGATCATTGCGCAACTGCCGGGATTGAAGAAGCGTATGCTTTTGTCGGCTACGGATGCGGAAGAGATTCCACAATTTGCCGGATTGAACAATCGTGTTGTGAAGCTGAATTACCTCACCACCGGTGAGCAAGAAGAATCTCGCTTGCACTTGATGAAGGTACTTTCTTCATCCAAAGATAAAGTAGATGCACTTTTTACTTTGCTTTGTGCGCTAGGCAGTAGCTCGAGCATCGTGTTCTGTAACCATCGCGAGGCGGTAGACAGGGTGAGTGCTTTGTTAAAGGAAAAGGGACTTGACAACGAATCTTTTCATGGTGGCATGGAGCAACCCGATCGTGAGAGGGCGCTCTATAAATTTCGTAATGGCAGTTGCCATGTGCTGGTATCTACGGATCTGGCTGCTCGTGGACTGGATATTCCGGAGGTGGAGCATATCATTCATTATCATCTGCCTGTAAATGAGGAAGCTTTTACTCACCGCAACGGTCGCACTGCCCGCTGGGATGCGCGCGGCACATCATACCTCATTCTTCATGGAGAAGAGCAGGTGCCTGCCTATATTTCGGAGGATATTGATCTGTTTGCTTTGCCCGAAAATCCATCTCGTCCACCCAAACCTCTCTGGGCTACTTTATATATAGGTAAGGGAAAGAAGGATAAGCTCAACAAGATAGATATCGTGGGATTCCTTTATAAAAAAGGGAATTTGGGTAAGGAGGATGTTGGTCGTGTGGATGTGAAGGAACATTATGCTTTCGTGGCGATTCGTCGTAGTAAGATGAAACAGCTTTTCACGCTTGTACATGGAGAGAAGATTAAGGGTATGAAGACTATTATTGAAGAAGCTGATTGATATTTACTTTCTTTTGCCTTGGCGCAAAAGAAAGTAACAAAGAAAAAGTCAAGGCTTCTCGTGTGAAGCTACTGCGACAACGCTCGAAGCTACAAGCGATTCAACTCGCTTCGCTCAAACAAAATCGCTTGCTTAACGCTTCGGGCATTGTCTCCGTTTAACGCTTCACACAAGAGGCCGGTCTTTTCTTTACTCCTCGCTTTCAGCGTCGTTTGCACTTTGCTTCGCTCGTGATTCTTCTTCCTTGGCTTTCAGTATCGCTTTCACTTTTCTCGCTCGTGATTCTGCTTTGCTTACTTTTAATTTTAGTTTACGAATCTGGATTTAATCTCTTTATTCACTCTGAGGGGGAATGATGGATGAATATAGGGTGTTTTAGTGTTTGTTTATCCTGTTTTATTTAATTATTTCACTGTAAAGATTGATTTAGAGTTGCTTTGCGAATATGATCACAAAACTTGTTCTATTTATATTGTTTTATACTAATATACGGCGCTTTTTCTTCTTCTAAACGTAACAATATGGTGTATATCTACTGTATAAACCAATAAAAAGAAAGCTAAAAAGCGCTTGTAGCTCTAATTTTATAGGGAAAGATTTGGCATAAGGAAAATATTTTGTAATTTCGCCCTGTCTTAAGACTTCTAATAACTGAATTTGTTTAACAAAAACCAACTTTCGAATGAAAAAGCATAATTTCAATGCCGGACCTTCCATTCTTCCACGGGAAGTAATTGAGGAGACAGCAAAGGCTATTTTGGACTTCAATGGTTCCGGCCTCTCTTTAATGGAAATCAGTCACCGTGCTAAAGACTTTCAACCTGTGGTTGACGAAGCTGAAGCATTATTTAAGGAATTACTAAACATCCCCGAGGGTTACTCGGTACTTTTCCTTGGTGGTGGTGCCAGTTTGGAATTTTGCATGGTACCGTTTAATTTCCTTGAAAAGAAAGCTGCTTATCTTAATACAGGTACATGGGCTAAGAAGGCGATGAAAGAAGCAAAAAGTTTTGGTGAAGTAATAGAAGTAGCTTCTTCGGCCGATGCAAACTACTCATTTATTCCAAAAGACTATACAGTACCAACCGATGCAGATTATTTCCATATTACGACGAATAACACTATTTTTGGAACTGAAATAAAAGAAGATCTTAATTCTCCTATTCCGATGGTGGCTGATATGTCATCTGATATTTTCTCACGTCCTATTGATGTTTCAAAGTACATTTGCATTTACGGTGGAGCTCAGAAAAACCTTGCTCCGGCTGGTCTTACATTTGTTATTGTGAAAAATGATGCTTTAGGGAAAGTATCTCGCTATATTCCTACTATGTTGAATTATCAGACGCATGTTGATAATGGTTCAATGTTCAATACTCCTCCTGTAGTACCTATCTACTCGGCATTGCTTACTCTTCGTTGGGTTAAAGCACAGGGTGGAGTGAAAGAAATGGAGCGTCGTGCTACTGAAAAAGCCGATATGCTGTATGCTGAAATTGAACGCAACAAACTGTTTGTAGGCACTGCAGCCAAGGAAGACCGTTCACGTATGAACATTTGCTTCGTGATGGCTCCTGAATATAAAGAGCTTGAAGCTGATTTCCAAAAGCTTGCTACAGAAAAAGGTATGATAGGTATCAAAGGACACCGCTCGGTAGGTGGCTTCCGTGCTTCATGCTACAATGCCCTGCCCAAGGAAAGTGTTCAAGCTTTGATAGACTGCATGCAGGAGTTTGAGAAGCTGCACTAAGCGAATCATAAATAAAGTTTTCACCACAGATTGCACAGGGCGCAGATAGAGAAAAGGACTTAATCTGTGAAATATCTCTGCGCAATCTGTGGTGATTCATTTAATAATATTGATATTACTATGAAAGTACTTATTGCTACAGATAAACCGTTTGCCAAAGTGGCCGTAGACGGTATTCGTAAAGAAATTGAAGCAGCCGGATTTGAGCTGGCTTTACTCGAAAAATATACAGAAAAGGCACAATTGCTTGATGCAGTGAAGGATGCCAATGCCATCATTATCCGCAGTGACATTATTGATGCAGCCGTTCTGGATGCTGCGAAAGAACTCAAAATCGTAGTTCGTGCCGGTGCCGGATATGATAATGTAGACCTGGATGCTGCCACAACTCATGGTGTATGTGTGATGAACACTCCGGGACAAAACTCGAATGCGGTGGCTGAACTAGCACTGGGTATGATGGTATACGCCGTTCGTAACTTCTACAATGGAACTTCAGGAACTGAACTGATGGGTAAGAAACTGGGTATTCATGCTTATGGAAACGTAGGACGCAACGTGGCTCGCGTGGCCAAAGGTTTTGGCATGGAAATCTATGCGTACGATGCTTTCTGTCCCAAAGAGGTGATAGAAAAAGACGGAGTAACGGCTTGTGCTTCTGTTGAAGAATTATACAAAACTTGTAACGTCGTTTCTCTACATATTCCTGCTACTGCTGAAACGAAAAACTCTATTAACTATGCTTTGTTGAAGGATATGCCCAAAGGGGCTATGTTGGTAAATACGGCTCGTAAAGAGGTCATTAATGAAACTGAGTTGTTGAAATTGATGGAAGAACGTGCTGACTTTAAGTATGTGACGGACATTATGCCTGCTGCTCATGCTGAATTTACTGAAAAATACGCAGGACGCTATTTCTCAACACCAAAGAAGATGGGTGCACAAACTGCCGAAGCAAATATCAATGCAGGTATTGCAGCTGCACAGCAGATTGTAGGTTTCTTGAAAGACGGATGCGAGAAATTCAGAGTGAACAAGTAACAAGATCAACTTGTGAGAAAAAAGATATTACCGTACATAATACTGATCTGTTATGCAATAGGCTTGTTAATTTCTTCTCTGACTATTGTGTTTAGAGATAGCCTATCCGATTTTGCTAAAGGTTTTTGCGAGGGTATCTCGCTTGTCTTTATCTTTGTCGGGTTTGTCTATATGTGTTGGTGTTTTATTAAGAAGAAAAAACCTTTATAAATTTAACTTATGGCAATAATTAAACCTTTTAAAGGCATTCGTCCTCCAAAAGATTTGGTTGAGCAGGTGGCATCACGTCCTTATGATGTGCTGAACTCTGCTGAAGCCCGTGAGGAGGCTGCCGGTAATGAGAAATCTCTTTACCATATCATCAAGCCGGAAATTGATTTTCCCGTTGGTACCGATGAACACGAAGAGAGAGTGTATGCAAAGGCTGCCGAAAATTTTCAGATGTTTCAAGACAAGGGATGGTTGGTGCAAGATGATAAAGAACTTTATTATATCTATGCCCAGACCATGAATGGTAAAACCCAATATGGATTGGTAGTGGGTGCTTATGTGCCGGATTACATGAACGGTGTCATTAAGAAACATGAACTTACCCGTCGTGATAAGGAAGAAGACCGCATGAAGCATGTTCGTGTAAACAATGCCAACATAGAGCCTGTGTTTTTTGCTTATCCGGATAGTGAGACTCTTGATGCACTTGTGCTGAAATATACAGCACAGAAGCCTCTTTACGATTTCATTGCTCCCGGAGATGGCTTTGGTCACACGTTTTGGATTGTTGATGATGCCGTGGATATAGCTACCATCACTAAGGAGTTTGCAGCTATGCCGGCTCTTTACATTGCTGATGGGCATCACCGTTCGGCTGCTGCTGCATTGGTGGGGGTTGAAAAGGCAAAACAAAATGTGAATCATACCGGCAAGGAGGAATATAATTACTTCATGGCTGTCTGCTTCCCTGCCAACCAACTTACCATTATTGATTATAATCGTGTGGTGAAGGATCTTAACGGACTGAGCTCTGCTGAATTCTTATCTGCACTGGAGAAAAACTTTACGGTAGAGTTGAAGGGGGCAGAAATATACAAGCCCAATGCGTTGCATAATTTTGGCCTTTATCTGGATGGCAAATGGTATAGCCTCACGGCTAAAGTAGGTACCTACAATGACAATGACCCTATCGGAGTACTTGATGTTACGATCTCTTCCAATCTGATTCTGGATGAAGTGCTTGGTATCAAGGATCTTCGTTCGGATAAGCGCATCGACTTTGTAGGTGGTATTCGTGGACTTGGTGAACTCAGCAAACGAGTGGATACTGGGGAGATGAAAGTCGCTTTGGCTCTCTATCCTGTTTCCATGAAGCAGTTGATGGACATTGCCGACTCGGGTAACATCATGCCACCAAAAACCACTTGGTTTGAGCCAAAACTTCGTTCGGGATTGGTGATACACAAGCTGGTATAACTGCTTTACCGTCATGCCAGACTGATTCTGTTTTTGGTGAATATACGGAACTTATTGTGTTTCATCAAAACAATAAATTTCTGCAAATGTCACTACATATAACATCACTTTTTGCAGCTTGTTTTTAGGCTGTACGAACTTTGGTGCTACTTGTAGTGACATTTTTTATATCTTTGCAACATGGCAGAAGATACGTACAGAACCATTACCGAACTTTCCGAAAGCATCTACACCGAAAAGCGGAGTAAGTTTATTGCGATTGCTCTTCCTGTGTCCACGCTCGAAGAGATAAAAGTGCATTTGGATGTGTATCAGAAAAAATACTATGATGCGCGACATTTGTGCTATGCCTATATGTTGGGCCATGAACGGAAAGATTTCCGCGCAAACGATAATGGTGAACCTTCCGGTACTGCCGGGAAGCCTATTCTAGGACAAATAAACTCCAATGAACTGACCGATATTCTGATTATTGTTGTTCGCTATTTTGGTGGAATAAAGTTGGGTACGAGTGGCCTTATTGTAGCTTACAAAGCTGCGGCGGCCGAGGCTATCGCTACTGCTACAATAATAGAAAAAACAGTAGATGATGACATCGCCGTGATGTTCGAATACCCGTTTATGAATGATGTGATGCGTATTGTGAAAGAAGAAGAACCTACGATTTTGAGCCAGTCGTATGACATGGATTGCTCCATGACGCTGCGTATTCGCCGATCTTTGATGCCTCGACTACGTGCGCGGTTAGGAAAGGTGGAAACAATACGTTTTCCGAAGAATGAGGATGAACGATGATCTCTCTCTTTGTCTATTATGAAAACAGCTTCTGATAAAAAAGGTCAGAAGCTGTTTCAAAAGATTGTTTTTGAGTAAGACTATTCTTTGTCAAACTCTACTTTGTGATGTGAGCCGTCGCAAAAAGGCTTGTTTTTAGATTGTCCGCAGCGACAAAGATGCGCGCCATTCATTACCTTTTCTTTTCCATTTTTGTCGATAAGTTTAATTTCACCCTCGATCAAATAAGGGCCACCTGCTGCTACTTTTACAGTAACTAAATCTTTTTTATTGTCCATGATTTTATTTAATTAGTCGCTTGATGAAACACACTGCAAATGATTTTGTTCATCTCTTGGAGGTTTGTTTTAACATATTTCCATATATTTGCATCTTTGAAGGAAAGAGTTTTAATTTTTATTTATCAATATGGCATTTGAAGCAACTAAAAAGGAGTGGAGCGAACTATATACCTTTTTCCGTCTGTTGGCAGACGGATATGTTTGTCTAGGCACTCCGCAGGGGAAAAGAGATGATGAAAAGCGTTGGCCGGTAGCAATGATTCAACGAGAGGAGCATGACGGTCCCAGGTGTTACTACATTGAAGGCGAAGAGATTCATATTGTTGGCGAGCAGATTGATAAAAAACTGCCTCGTGAAGATTTCTTGGCAGTAGCCGAATTGATTTTGAGTGCCATTAAATCTTCTTCGGAAGAGGAAGTAGCTTCTCCTGATGGGGTAGAGGAGTTTCTGGATGAAGCTTCCATCTTCGATTTAGAAGCAAAAACAGAGGATCGTACCGATTTTTCCGTTGCTTTTTGGCATTCGGACGCACCACTTACGGGTTTTAATGTGCGCTCTCGTTTGGGGAAGATGAATCCGTTGCTCGATGGCGGACGTTCTGCCAACCTGAAGTTCGAACTCTCCGGAGTGAAGTTTGCCACACCCACGGTGAGCAAAGTAAATGCCTTGGAAACTCAAAACGAAGTAGCCGACCGCATGATGCTGATAGAACGACTAGGTGGGGTGTTGAAATATACTGATGTGGCCGATCGTGTTTTTCGTAGCAATCTGTTGATGATCGACTTACATTTTCCTCGTTTGTTGGCAGAGATGCTTCGTACAATGCAAGTAGATGGTATGAATCGCATCAACGAGCTTACCGAACTGATGAAAACCGTTAATCCACTTAAGATTAAGGAAGAACTGATTGTGAAACATGGGTTTTATGAGTTCAAAATGAAGCAGTTCCTATTGACTTTGGCTTTGGGTATGCGTCCGGCAAAGATCTATAACGGTATGGACTCTGCTGTGGAGGGATTTCTTATACTTGATGGCAGTGGCGAGATACTTTGTTATCACAAGTCCGAAAAGAAGACGTTTGAGGATTTTCTGTTCCTCAACTCTCGTTTTGAGAAAGGCTCTACGGTAAAAGACAAATATGGTCTTTTGGAACGTGAAAATGGAATCTATTATTTCAAACTAAACACAAAGATTGGTTTGGTAAAGCGATAAATCATCGTCACATCATGATCACATTTACTTGGGTTGATGCTATGCATCGTCACATTTGCGTCACAAAGAGTTGAGGATTAGTGATTGATCGTCACATTATGATCACATTTTCTTGAGTTGGTGCTGTGCATCGTCACATTTGCGTCACAAAGAGTTGAGGATTAGTGATTGATCGTCACATGATGATCACATTTATTTGAGTTGCCGCTATGCATCGTCACATTTACTTGGGTTGTTGCTGTGCATCGTCACATTTGTGTCACAAAGTAGGGAGAGGAAAACAACCGTGCTCTTTTCCAAGAGAAGGGTGCAGTTCCTCCAACTGCACCCTTCTCTTGGAGCAACTGCAGTATGCAGAATATTGATGTGCTAAGTGACTGTCACAGGTTAAACACCTAGCATGCAATGCTCCATTTAGAATCTCCATAAGGAAACAATCGTATAAAAATAAGTGATATTTAAGATGAAAACGAATGAAGTTTTAGAAACAATTAAGTTGCGTCGCAGTGTGCGCAGTTATACCTCACAGGAAGTGGCGGAAGAAGATTTGCTGACTATACTTGATGCTGCAACGTATGCTCCTAGCGGTATGAACGACCAGACCTGGCACTTCACTGCTGTGCAAGATGCAGCTAAACTGGAAGAGCTGAACAAACGAATAAGAGGTGCGTTTGCAAAGTCGGATGTGAAACATTTGCAGGAACGGGGACATAACGAGAGTTACTGTTGCTATTATCACGCTCCGGTACTCATTATCGTATCTAACAAAAATGAACACTTGTGGGCTGGGCAAGATTGTGCGGCTGCCTTGCAGAATATTTTTCTAGCAGCTACCTCGTTAGGTATTGCCTCTTGCTGGGTCAATCAGCTTGGATCCACTTGTGACGATCCTGAAGTACGAGCTTTCATAACTTCGCTAGGTGTTCCCGAAGATCATAAAGTATTTGGTTGCGCTGCTTTGGGTTATGCCGACGGCTCTCCGCTAAAAGTAAAAGTGCGCAAAGAAGATACCATATCATTCGCCTAGAAATTTAGTCTTTAAAAAAACAATTCACGCAGAGAGGCTGAAAAGAATTGCTCCCTGCGTGAATTATTAAAAAACCATTCGCTCTATTCAAACGAACCGTATAGTGTTGGTAGCAACTTGCGGTCGCCCAAAGTATTATCAATACGGGCAACGTTTATCCAGAACTTATTATCGCGTACACTTTCAATGGGATAGGCCGCTTTTTCACGTGAATAAGCGTGTTGCCACTTGTCCGCTACCACCTCATATTCAGGGTGAGGAGCATTCACCAGTACATTGTCTGCTTTATCCGCTTCTCCATTCTTTACCTCTTCTATTTCTTTCCAGATGCTTAGCATCACGTCAACAAAATTGTCTAGTTCTGCCAGACTTTCACTTTCGGTAGGTTCTATCATCAACGTGCCGTGAACCGGGAAAGAAAGAGTAGGAGCATGATAACCATAATCCATCAGACGTTTGGCTATATCACTTTCGGTGATGCCCGTTTCTTCATGAATCTTTCTGCATTCCAAAATCATCTCATGCCCTACGAAGCCATTGGCACCTCGGTAGACAATGCCATACGTATCTTTTAGACAAGCTGCCAGATAATTCGCATTGAGTATAGCTGCTTTGGTCGCATTTGCCAGACCTTCGCTGCCCATCATGCGGATATATCCGTATGTAACAGGAAGAATGCCGGCACTGCCGTATGGAGCTGAAGCAACAGTATTTGCAGCATTGTCAAAGAAGGTATGCCCCGGTAGGAAAGCCACCAGATGTTCGGCCACACAGATAGGTCCTGCTCCCGGACCACCTCCACCGTGAGGGATACAGAACGTTTTATGCAAATTCAGGTGACACACATCCGCTCCGATAAAGCCCGGATTAGTGAGGCCCACTTGCGCATTCATATTAGCACCATCCATGTATACCTGTCCACCGCACGAATGAATCAGCGTACAGATATCTCTAATTTCCGTTTCGAAGATACCATGTGTAGATGGATAAGTGATCATCAACGCAGCCAATTGATCACGATTGGCCTCCACTTTGCTACGGAGATCATCCATATCTACATTTCCCCGTTCATCGCAACCGCAGATAACTGCGCTGAATCCCGCTTGAACGGCTGATGCCGGGTTCGTGCCATGAGCAGATGCAGGAATGATCACTTTGTCACGATGCCCTTGTCCGATGCTTTCGAGATAGGCACGTATGACACGTAAACCCGTATATTCGCCTGCAGCACCCGAGTTGGGTTGGAAACTGACTCCAGCAAAACCTGTGATTGTTTTCAAATCCTCACCCAGATTACTGATCAACTCCCCATAGCCTTCCGCCTGATCTAGGGGAACCAGCGGATGTAAACCTCCAAATTCGGGGCGACTTAATGGTAACATTTCAGCGGCAGCATTGAGCTTCATCGTGCACGATCCGAGTGAGATCATAGAATGAGCCAGCGAAATATCTTTGCGATCGAGCCGCTTGATGTAGCGCATCATTTCTGTTTCGGTATGATACTTGTTAAATATCGGATGCGTGAGGAAGCTGCTCTCTCTTTTCAACTCTTCGCTAATAGTAGATGTTTGCGCAATCTCTTCCGCTTTTGCATAGTCCTTTCCGGCAGCAATCGCAAAGATGGAAATGAGTGTATTCACCGCATGCACGTCGGTTGTTTCATCAATGCTCATCCCCACATCGCCATTTTCAAAATAGCGTAGGTTGACTTCCTTGCTCAGAGCGATGATGCGTATTTGTTCAGGTAAAACATGTGCGGGCAAGGTGAATCGAAGCGTATCAAAATGCTGTTCGTTAAGTTGCTTATATCCGAATTTTGACACCGCTTTGTTGATGAATGCAGCTATGCTGTGAATGCGTGATGCGATGGTTTTGATTCCTTCTTGTCCGTGATAAACAGTATAAAAACCGGCCATGGTAGCCAGTAATGCCTGTGCCGTACAGATGTTGGAGGTCGCTTTTTCTCGTTTGATGTGCTGTTCACGAGTTTGCAGAGCCATGCGATAGCACAGTTTGCCATACTTATCTTTAGACCATCCGATGATGCGTCCCGGCATGTTTCGTTTAAACTCATCTCGCGTGGCAAAGTAAGCTGCCGACGGTCCACCGTAGAACATGGGTACCCCCAATCGTTGCGTGCTGCCAAATACAATATCAGCTCCCCATTCTCCGGGTGGAACAAGCAGTGCAAGGCTCAATATATCAGCAGCTACAGCTACCTTACAGTTTGCCGCATGTGCTTTTTCGGTGAAGGTGCGATAATCTTCCGCACTGCCATCTGAGTTAGGATACTGCACCATGCATGCAAATACGTCGGGAGTGAATTCAAATTCACTGTATTTGCTTGTTTTTAGTTCTATGCCTTGAGGTACAGCCCGAGTTTGCATCACCGCCAGCGTTTGTGGAAAGATATTTTCGTCAACAAGCACCACGTTGGCATTCGTTTTCTGTTGCTCACGAGAGCGCAGACCGTGCATCATTGTGACCGCTTCCGCAGCCGCTGTTGCTTCGTCGAGTAATGAACTGTTCGAGATCGGCATGGCAGTGAGGTCGCAAACAGCCGTTTGGAAGTTCATCAAAGCTTCTAGTCTTCCTTGCGATATTTCTGCTTGATAAGGTGTATATGATGTGTACCAAACGGGGTTTTCGAATACATTTCGCTGAATGACAGCCGGAGTGACTGTATTATACCATCCCATGCCGATGTATGTGGCGTACAGTTTATTTTTCATGCCCAGCTCCGTAATGTGTTTGCTATAAGCATATTCCGTGAGCGGTTGAGGCAAGGCCAATGGTTCTTTTAGTAAAATATCTGAGGGGATGGTTTTTTCTATCAGCTCATCCAGAGAGTTCACGCCGATTTTGTTCAGCATGATTTCTGCTTCTTTTTCATTGATGCCGATATGTCGGCAAGCTAATAAATCAGTTTTCATGTCTATAATAAAAATATTAAGTTCATAATTATTATCTAAAGAATGGATTTTCCGCTTTTTCGATGCCAATGGTAGTCGGTGCACCATGTCCGGGATACACGATTGTTTCATTGGGCAGAACGAATAAGCGACTGCAAATGTGCTCTTTTAGTTCCTCGAAATTACCTCCTGTAAGGTCGGCACGCCCAATGCTCCCTTGAAAAAGCACATCACCGGAGAACATGCAATTCTCTTCTTTGCAGTAGAAAACCAAGCTTCCCGGAGAGTGTCCCGGTACATGTATTGCTTCCAGTGCTATGTTTCCAAAGGTAATGATGTCGCCATCTATTAGATATTTACCCAGAGGCACAGGAGCTTCTTTCAGCTCAAAGCCAAACATACGCGATTGTTTCGGAGCACTTTCCAGCCAGAACTCATCAATCTGGCAAGCTTCTGCCTGCAAACCGAATTCTTTGAGCATGAATGGGTTTCCAAAGATGTGGTCTAAGTGCAAATGCGTGTTGAGCAAGTGCTTTACGTTCAACTCATTAGACAGGATGAAGTTCTTTAATGCCTGCTTTTCTTCATCGTAGAAGCATCCGGCATCTATCACCACCGCCTCCTTTGTCTCGTCCCATATCACATAGCAGTTGACAGGGAACATATTGAATTCAAATCTTTTTATCTTCATCGTTCTTTTTCTTAATTAATACTACACCGCTACGTAAACCACTTTCTTGGTTTGAAAGAACTCTTCCTCAAATTCCTCACTCAGATTGTGCATCACGGTTTTATGTTTAAAAGGCATAGCCTCATGTTCCAGTTCGCCACCTTTGAGGCAAATCAGTCCGTTGGGCAATGCGTTCTGTTGTTTTACTGATATGTTTTTTCTGATAATCTTAATTAAATCGGCCAATGGCATCACAGCTCTGCTCACCACAAAGTCGAAAGTTTGTTTCTCTTCCTCTGCCCTTGCATGGCGGAAAGTTACATTTTTCAGTCCGATGGCATTGGCTACTTCCGTTGCTACACGCACTTTCTTTCCAATGCTGTCTACCAAGTGAAACTTGACCTCAGGAAAAAGTATGGCCAATGGGATGCCCGGAAATCCGCCTCCCGTGCCCAGATCCATTATGGAAGTACCTGCACGAAACTGAATGACCCGAGCGATGCCCAACGAATGAAGCACATGGTGTTCATAAAGATTTTCGATATCCTTGCGTGAGATGACGTTGATCTTTGCATTCCAGTCGGCATAAAGATCATATAGCGCTGCAAACTGTCTGCGTTGCTCTTCCGTCAGATTCGGAAAGTATTTCAGTATAATATCCATTGAATGGGTTTCAGGTTAATGCCGTTATCGGCTTGTTTTAGTCTTTCAATTCGTTGATGATGGCGTTGTCTGTTACCATGATATGTTTCATGATTTCATACGGGAGTTTGATTTGTACCGGCCCCATCACGTAAGGGGTGAACTCATATATATTGAAGTAGAACACAATACCGTCTTTTTCCGGATAGAAATTGTCTGTCGGTACAAGATCGCCTGTAGAGCCGTAACCAATATCTTCCAGTTCTTTGTGCGAAGCTACTTTTTTATCTGCCATCAACTGATTCCAAAGCAAGTCGGTAAGCATCTCCATGTAATCGCCCGTAAAGATGTCATCCAAATGGATGGGGCGAAGAGTAGCCAGATTAACATTCAAATAAGTAGTGGTGTACATGCCATGCGCGCCACCGGTGTATTCGTTATAGTTAATGCGATAGGTGAGCAGGTTACCTTTGTATGCCTGCACGTGTCCCTCGATACCTTTATAATAAGAGTACCATGCACCTACAGACGATTCATCCTCTTTATGCTTTTCGTCTTCGGTGTACATCGGTTCCAAATCACGACGATATTCGGTTACATAAGTGTCGGTAAATTGCTTGATCACCTCTTTTGTGGAAAGACCGCTATATTTATCGCCAAAACATGCTGAGATAAAAAAGCTGTTCAGACTGTCCTTCAATTTTTTATCCGACGACTTCACCGGGTAAGTATAGTTAATAACTAAATTACACGCCGGTTTGGCGGTGTCACCAAAAAGATGTACTGTTTCATTTACCTGAATACTGTCAAACTCCAGAGCACCTGTATCTTTCACCTTGTTACCACACGAAAATAAAAGGCCGCTAACTGAAAGTATAACGGCAAGTAGGATTACATATTGTCTTTTTATCATGGCAATGCCTTTTTATTCTATCATTACAGGGCTGTTACATAGCCGTTGTTTATCGACAAATATAGAACATATTAACGAATCGGACGAATAAAAATTTAATTTTATAAGGAGCTAATTTGTTTTCTTCTTATCTTTGCAAAGAATTATGAAGAGACTTCGTTACATATTAGCTTGCTTTATTTCTTTTCTCATTATATACATGGGAGCAGGAATAGCTGTGATGCAGTATTGCT